>JBBSBQ010000043.1:0-31202 GCA_038251095.1 Hyphomicrobiales bacterium | reverse complement strand
TAGTCACCTTCCAGAGCAGTATGTTGATCATCACCAAAGAAACGACACATCGCGCTCGTATATGCGAGTATTTCAAGATATTGATTTGATCTCCTCTAGCATTTGATCAGTGGTACGAGTTCGACAATAGTGCCCGCGCATGGCATCAAGCGAAGTCGTATGGCGCTTAGGGTCTTCGGCAGTACATGCATCTTCAACCTGAGTTACAAGAAACCCTCGGTCGGCGGCGTCCCTGATGGCGCACTCCACGCACTGATCCGTCATTATACCGTAAATTATGAGATACTCGATACCGAGATTACGCAGGACATATTCGATGTTGGTGGAGTTGAAAATGCCAGATGAGGTCTTTGGAATATGGATTTCATCGCCCACAGGGCCAACGGCGGGAATTATCTTTGCTTCATGCGAACCCTTGGGAAAATGCAGTCTCGAAATCTTATGATCAAGACTGCGGTCACGACCATCCTGCGTCAGGCTTTCTATCGTTGTGTAAATCACTTCGATGCCGGCTTTTCTGGCGGCGGCCTGCAGCTTTTGCTGATTGGGAATGAGCGTGCTCTCAATTGTTTCATAGAGATGTACCAAGTGCGCTGTTGCAGAACCGGGCTTTCGCGCTGCCGCCAGAAGTTCCGGGGAATACTCCGCATTCTGCATGTCTATAGACAAAAGAGCAGAGCGTTTGGGTTCAATGGCGCGTTCGCGGTAAGCACCGCTTGGAGCATCAATGGAAACAAGCGTCATGACTTCACCTTTTCATAAATTTGAATATCAATAGACCTTTGCCAGGGAGCGGGCGAGATCGGCGGCATCGACAGTTGCGCCTGTCCGCACATCATCCTTGCGCACGCTCAGCAAGGCAGCGATCAGAAGCGGCGGAAACCGGGACAGCAAGTCCTTGTCGTTTTCAGCGCTCTTGATCGCGGTTTCAAGGTTTTTAGGAAGAGTTCTTATGTTCATCCGCTCGCGATCACCGGCACCCAGAGTATCCGGATCAGCTGGAACGTTAGGCGGCGCCACGAGATTCTTGCGTATACCATCCAGGCCTGCCCAAATAAGGGCCGCCACGCCAAGGTATATATTGGCGGTAGCGTCAAACACGCGAAACTCCAGTGATGCATTGGGCAAGACGCCGTGTGGAGCATCGCTGCGCGGGCAGAATCGCAGCATAGCTTCGCGGTTTCGCGTGCCGATGCAGGTGTAGGCACCCACCCAGGAATGGGGTGCGATGCGGAGAAACGAGTTGGTTGAACCGACGGTGAAGAGCATAAGCGCTTCCGCGTGATCCAGAATGCCCGCGGCAAAGGCACCCCCGAGCCGGGTTAGCCAGCCATCGGCGGCCATCACGGGATCATTGCCCTGCCACAGGCTGAAGTGGCCATGAATACCGTTGCCCGGCACAAGCGGTGAAGGCTTCGGCACAAAGCTGGCATGGGTGCCCGCTCGCCGTGCCGCATCCCTGATGATCTCGCGCGATATAACCGCTTCATCACTGGCACGCAGCGGGTCCTTTTGCGTCGCAGCAATTTCATACTGCGCGTCACCGTATTCAGGGACAATCTGCTCCAATGGCATGCCAGCAGCATTGAGGGCCTCATCAATTTCCGCCGCAAGCGAACCGGCGCGCCTGATGGAGGAAAGTGAAAATGACGGTTCGCCTCCGAAATCCCCACCGATAAGCGTGAACTCATGCTCAAATGCCATTTTCATGGTTAGGCCAGTTTCGGCTTTCAGTGTCGCAATGGCACTTTTGAGCGCAGCGCGCGGGCACGCCGCCCAAGGCTGGCCTGCTATATCATAGATATCCGCAAGAAACACATCCATTTCCGGCGTCGTAGGGCCAGCCGGAAGGCGGAAGCGACTCTCCTCAACAGCCCGCAGCCTGATTTCACCCATGGGGCCAAACGGACTATCTGGGGGATGCGAACCAAGCGGCGAAATCATGATATTAGCGGGCGGCCAAACCAAGCCTTCTTTCATGGCAATGGCACGGCGGTGGTGGCCAAAGCTTTTGCCGCGAAAAATCCCCGACAGATCCGGCAATGCAAGCATTGCTAGCGGTGACGAGCTCATAGCACCTCCTCCTTGATTTTGGCCCGGCCGCCTGCCGCAGTGCGGAGTTGTTCAAGCATCACCATGCGCTTGCCCGCGGTTTCGCCGAGTTGTCCCACAAGCCGCGCCAGCAGGGCATCGGTTGCGGCAATGGCGGGAACCAGCGTCTCAAGGGGAGAAGTGGTGGCCACCGGAACCGGGATAATCACATCGGCCACATTGCAAATGGGCGAAAGGCCGGGATCGGTAAACAGCAAAATACGCGCGCCGCGCTTTGCCGAAGCGGCAGCAAAGCCTAGTGTGTCCGCCTGGTAGCGGCGAAAATCATAAACCACCAGCACGTCCTTCTTGCCAAAATCGGCAATGCGATCGGCCGCCACGCCGGAAGCTTGCGGAGAAATGACGTGAACCTCGCCACGCAAACTATTGAGCTGGAAGGCAAAATATTGGGCCGCGACAGAGCTCCAGCGCCCGCCCAGGAGCGACACGCGCCGGCGCTTGTCGGCCAGCAGCGTTGCAGCTCTGTCGAGGGCACTGCGCAACGCAGGCGCGTTCAATTGGTCCAGTGAATTGGCCATATCAGCGAACAGGGCGGCATCACGCGAGAGCTTGCTAGCGGGCAGCGCCCGGTGTCGCTTCAAAAGTGCGAGAGGCGAGGCCTCCGTGTCCTGAACCTCGAGGCGGACGGCTCTTTGAAAATCGACAAATCGTTCAAAGCCCAGCCGGCGCACGAAGCGCGTGATGGTGGGCGGGCTTACCGAGGCCAATTTTGCGATGCCCTTGATATCGCCCAAGGCGCTCATCGGGTATTTCTCAATAACAAGGCGGGCGATCTGTCGCTCGGCATTGCTGAGCCTGGCAAGGTGCTGCTCAATGCGGCTACGAACCGTCATGGGCCACCCAACACTTCATCAACGGAACGGTGCAGGAGAGGCGCGAGCAATGCCGCCCATTTCTTCTGGCCTTCAACCGTTGCGATCAAATCTTGCCGGATTTCTATTTCAACAACGGGAACGCCGCGCTGCTCACCATGCACGGGCACGGCATAATCGCTTTCATCATCAACCTTGTAGGGCTCGTTTACACCGACGTTCAACCCTGCCTCATCGCGCAAACCGCGAATGAGAAGATCGGCAATGCGCGTATCACGGTTGAACAGGACAGCGACGGGCCAGGGCCGCGCCGCTTTCAGCACGTTGTGGTGCGGCGTGAAGGAATGCATGGCAATGAGCGCCGTGAGACGTTTTGCGCTCGCGCGCCGGTCAAGCTCGCGGTTAATGGCCGCATGATAGGGCATAAAAATCTCGGTAATGCGCCGTGCCGCATCAGTTACCGTCAGGCCTTCATTGCCGGGAACCGGCGTTTGATCGCTCACCGCGGCAAAGGCGCTGTCATCTTGCGGATGGCGGTTGCAATCAATCACCAGCCGCGAATAACGCTGGTGGATGAGGGTTGCACGGAGAATTTCGGAAAGCGCGCGGCAAACCCCCAGAACGCCAATATCAATACCAATGTGGCGGTCCAGCTCCGATTGTGGCAAGCCAAGCTGCCGCAGTGAACGCGGCACCAGGTTGCCGGCGTGATCGGCAATCAGCAGCATCGGACTTGCTCCATTTGCCTGTTCAATCATTGTTGGCGCCGGCTCATCGCTCGCAATGAGGCGGCTGGTAGGCAGGGGAGAATGCGGCGTCTGGATACGTTCCAATTTGCTCATAGCTGAACAGTCGCCATGCGTTTCTCCGTTTTCGATGGCCATAAGTGCATGAAAATAGAATTTCAACAAGCCGCATTTTTAGGCACATCTGAAAATTATTTGACAATGCCCTTTAACCAGTCAATTCTTGTCTCTGGTCCTGGGAGATGGGCAAAACGAATGTCTGAAGCGGTCAGCAAGCGGGTATGGAGTCAGGAGCAAATCGTTTTGGCTCTGGCCGTGCTGCTGTTTGTATCGGCGGCGATCTTACTTCCCGGCTTTCTGGCAACCAATAACCTCATCTCCATTGTGCGTAGTGTTTCGGTGCTCGGCATTCTCGCAGTTGGCATGGCCATCGTCATCATCGGTCGTGGCATCGACCTTGCCGCAGTTTCGATCATGGCGATGTCTGCCGCCTGGTATTTGCAGATGCTGAATGATGGACCCGCGGGATGGGCAGCGCTTGGCCTGGTATTTTGCGGCGTGCTGTTCATCGGCCTAGTGAATGGATATCTCATTGCGTATGCAGACGTGCCGCCTATTTTTGCGACACTGGCCAGCGGGCTTTTCGTATTTGGCTATGTCCGCTCGCAACTGATTACCCAGGATGCCGTGCCAGTGCCTGGCGGGCACTGGCTAGAAGGCGTGGGCCGGGCGCGCTTGCTTGGCATTCCTTCGGAAGTATTTATTTTCGGAGGCTTGGCTTTCGCAGCCTACCTGTTCCTGCGCTACACCAAATGGGGCCGCTACGTTTATTTCATGGGCGACAATTACATAGCTGCCCGCAACATGGGCATTCCGGTGCGCCCCATGGTGATGCTGCGCTATGCCATTTCTGCGCTGCTAGCCCTTGCCGCAGGACTGCTTACGGCAGCCAGCCTGCTCAGCATCAACACCCGCATCGTCAATCAGCCCATCCTCTATGACATCATCCTGGTGGTAGTCATTGGCGGCATTGGCCTGAATGGCGGCCGGGGCGGCATGCGCAATGTTGTTGTGGGCGCCATGCTCATCGGCATAATGCTCAATGCGATGACCATAATGGACATTTCCAACATCTACCAGAACCTGATTAAGTCAACGATCCTGCTCATTGCCATCATCGTTGATAGCCTGCTGAACCCGCGCGATGAACAAACGGCCCAACAGGGCGATATTTGAAAAACAACCAACAGGAGAATTGAAAATGAACTGGAAGAATATCTGCGCGAGCCTGATCGGCGTTTCTATGCTGACTTTGGCCGTACCCGCATTCGCCGATGATGATCCAGGCCCGGCGGCCTATTCCAAAGCCATGACCGGTAAGCGCGTGGTGCTTGTCCCAATGGCCATGGGGTTTGACTTGGCGCAGGGCTGGGCTGCCTATCTCAAGCGTGAAGTTGAAGGTTGGGGCGGCATATTTGAAACCCGCGATCCGAACTGGAGCGTTGAGGCCGGCGCACAGGCCATCACCGA
This sequence comes from Hyphomicrobiales bacterium, assembly GCA_038251095.1. Taxonomy (GTDB): domain Bacteria; phylum Pseudomonadota; class Alphaproteobacteria; order Rhizobiales; family Aestuariivirgaceae; genus Aestuariivirga. The sequence continues at coordinate 26,002 of JBBSBQ010000043.1, read as the reverse complement.
TGTGATCGCTTCCGATCCCAAGCCCGATGTTCTGGTGGTTCATGCGCCCGACCTCAACTCCTATGTGAAGCTGTTCAAGAAGGCGCAGGAATCGGGCATCTACGTAATCCTGATCGACAATCCGGCGAATTATGCCGCCGATGCCTTCATCGGCAGTGACTGGAACCGCTTGGGCCAGCTTGAGGCGGAAGCCGCCGTCACCGCCTGCGGCGCGAATTCATCTAAGCAGCTTGGCCTCGTGCAAGGCGATCAGGTCAATGCCTCGAGCCTTTATCAATATGCAGGGATCATGAAGGTTCTGGAAAAATATCCGGATTTCAAAGTGGTGGCCAAGCCTGATTCAAACTGGGACGCCACAACAGCCCGCAACGTGACCACCACAATGCTGCAGCAAAATCCTGATACTTGCGCCATCATCGATTTCTGGGATGGCGATGCTTCAGGCACGGCGGCGGCCATCCGCGACGCTGGCAAGGAAGGTAAAATCGCCCTTGTCACCACTGGTGGTGGTGAAAAAGTTGATTGCGACAAGCTGGCCTCGGGCGAATTCACCGCCGTGGTCATGACCGAACTCTACAAACAATCCGTCGACATGAACGCCATCGTCAAGTTCCTGCTGCAAAGCGGCCAGTCTCCCGGCACGTCCAAGACCTATCTTTACACCTTGGAACGCGCCTATACGAAGGCCGATGTGAAGGCTGGCACCTGCTGGGATGTGAAAGCCCTGCAAGCCGCAAACTGAAGCAGAAAAGACACAGGAGCGGCCGGCCACTGGCCGCTTCTTTCAATTGGAAAAGCTGAATGACGTTTCGCGAGCAGTTCCAGCGATGGCGCTATAATCTCGTCCCTGATCATTTGATTGGCGAAATCCTCACCAAGCGGTGGACGGATAATGCTATTCCGTTTCTGGCGCTGGTGTTGACTGTCGCAGGCTTCGGAACGGCCATACAGGGTTTCTTCAAGCCGACGGCGCTGGTTGAATCCACCCGGCAGCTTGGTGAGTTTTCAATCGTTGTCACGGGGCTTACAATTGTGATGTTGGCTGGCGGCATCGATTTGTCCGTTGGCTCCATCTTTGCACTTGCAACCTTTGCGGCGGTATCGAGTGTCTTCATTTTTGACCTGCCTGTGTGGGTGGGATTTCTCGCCGCCGTGACAATGGGGGCGGCGTTTGGCGCCATCAATGGATATCTCATCGGCTATATGCGGTTGCGGGCCTTTTTGACGACACTGGTGACTTTCATCATCGGCCGTGCGGTTTATGACATTCTGGTGGTGAATTTCGCAGCCCAAATCCAAACCTCCTCGGTCACATCGAAAACCTGGGATTTCATTGGCGATGGCCGCATTCTCGGCGTCTCCATCAGCGTGATTGCCGCCATCCTTATTGCCATCATGGCCCATATCGCGCTCACCCGTTCGCGGCCCGGGCTTCACATGCTGGCGGTTGGAGGTTCGCGCCGTTCGGCCCATAATTCCGGCATCAGGGTTCGTGAAACAGTTTTCATGTCCTATGTCATTTCAGGCATCTGTTCTGGCATTGCCGGTTTCCTGATCGCTTGCCGCCTCAGCGGCGCAGGGCCGGGCACAGGCCTCAATCTTGAAATCCTTGCCCTTACCGCGGCGGTGGTTGGCGGCAATAGCCTGGGCGGCGGGCGCGGCTCCATTGCCAAGGGCGCCATGGGCGCCATTATCGTGCTTGTCATGAACAATGGCCTCATCCGCCTTGGCTATGGCACCGGCACGAACCAGATGGTGCTGGGCCTCATGCTGGCGGCGGCCGTCGTGCTGGATATCCGCTGGCTCAAAAACCGCCACAAGGTTCTGGATGAAGTTTATGTGGCGCCCATTTATCACCGGATGGGTGAAACCCAATCGGCGCTGCCCGACTCAGGCTCGCCCTATGCCCTCAACAACAGGATTTCCGAAACCGATTACATCGGCCTTGGCGAACTCGAAGGCCCGGAAGATGTAATCCTGGACCGCAACGACCACCTCTATTGTGGCACGAGGCACGGCGAGATCGTCCGCTTCTTCGCGCCCGACTACAAAAAATCCGAAGTCTTCGCCCATACGGGCGGATTTCCACTTGGTTTGGCATTCGACAAAGAAGGCACCCTGCTCTCCTGCGTTGGCGCCATGGGGCTTTATGCCATTTCAAAATCGGGAGAGGCAAAGCAGCTTTCGGCGGAGACCAAACGCACCATCACCTCAATTGTAGATGATGCGCGGCTGCGTGATCCCAATGACCTTGATGTGGCGCGCGATGGCCGGATTTACTTTACCGATTCTACCACGCGTTATGATGCCCATGACTGGGCACTGGATTCCATCGAAGGCCGGCCAACCGGGCGGCTACTGGTTTACGATCCCAAAACAGGCGAAACCAAAACACTGCTCGAAAATTACCGTTATGCCAATGGCGTGTGCATGGCTCATGACGGCAAGTCGCTTTTCTTTGCCGAAAGCTGGGCCTGTCGGGTGCACCGCTATTGGCTGCAAGGGCCGAAGGCTGGCACTGCTGAATGCGTGATCAAGGACATGCCGGGCTATCCCGACAACATCAACCGCGCCTCCGACGGCAGCTATTGGATGGCCTGGCTCGGCATGCGCACGCCGAGCTTCGACCTTGCCTTGCGCAATCCCGGTTTCCGCAAGCGCATGACGCGGCGATTGCCTTCCGATGAGTGGCTATTTCCCAACATCAATACCGGCGGCGTGGTGAAGTTCGATGAAACAGGCTGCATCGTTGAAACCCTGGGCGACATGACCGGAACCAGCCATCCCATGGTCACCTCCATGCGGGAACACAAGGGCTATCTCTATGTCGGCGGCATTCTGAACAACCGCATTGGCCGCTACAAGATTCCGGGCGCTGATCCCAAATGGACAGGGGCTATTTCCTATTGGGGGGTCGCCTTATGATCCTCGATCCCCTGCTCGATCTTTTACGCGGCAAGGCCGTCACCATTCCTCCCATGGACGGCGCATTGCGGCCCAACACGATGCTGGATGACGCAGACATCCTGAAATCCTGCGAGGAACCGGACAATATCATGTCCGTTGCAGAGAAGCTTGTTCACTCAAGCGGCAGGGACATCTTTGCAATGAACAGTGGCAAACCCATTGCTTCATTTGAGTCCGACATCACCGCACTCGCGGTAAATCCCTCGGGCATTATCGCCGTCGGACTGAACGCAGGCGGCATTGTGTTCCAGAAAGGCAAAATTCCTCCCCTCGATGGATTCAACTGCCCTACCACGCTGGCCTTTGATGGGGCCGAAGATCTCTACATCTGCAATGGGTCAGACACGCATAGCGCAAATGAATGGGCCGCCGATCTCATGCTGAAAAACTCTGGTGGTTCGCTCTGGCATGTGTCGCTTGCCTCCGGCGAGCGCCGCTGCCTCGCCAAGAATCTCTCCTTTCCCTATGGCCTGGTGGTTGATGCCTCGAATGGCCGTGTGATCGTATCGGAGGCCTGGCGGCACCGGCTGGTTTCGATACCCGTTCAAGGCGGAATGCCTAAGCCCGTTCTGGCAAAGCTGGCAGGATACCCTGCGCGCATTACCCGGAAAACTTCCGGCGGGTTCATTCTCTGCCTCTTCGCACCGCGCAACCGTCTGATTGAATTTGTTTTGCAGGAGGATGATTACCGCAACGCCATGCTCGGCGAAATCGACAGCCGCTATTGGATCGCGCCCTCGCTTTCGGCAAGCCGCAGCTTTCTCGAACCCCTGCAAAATGGCGGCGTCAAAACCATGGGCATTCACAAACCTTGGTCGCCATCGCGATCCTACGGCCTCATTGTCGAACTCGACAGCAATTTCCTGCCTGTCACCAGCTACCACAGCCGCGCCAACGGCACCCGGCACGGCATCACGAGTGCGATCGAGCACGAGGGCGGGATCATCGCCACATCGCGCGGCGGCAATCTCATCCTGCGGGTCACGCCGGAAGCGGGGCAAGCCTGAGATGACAAGCCTCATCGAGATGCAGAAAGTGACAAAGCATTATCGGGGCGTTCCGGCGTTGCGCGAGGTAGATTTCTCCCTTGAAAAAGGCGAGATCCATGCGCTCCTTGGCGAGAATGGCGCGGGCAAATCCACCCTCACGAAAATCATGGCGGGTGTCATCGAGGCAACTTCGGGCAAGATGCTCTATCGTGGGGCGGAAAAGAACTATTCTACGCCGTTCCAGGCGCTGAGCGATGGGATTGCCATGGTGTTCCAGGAAACCAGCCTTGTTCCTTCCATGACGGTTGCACAGAACATTTATCTCGGTAAGGAAAATTTCCTAAACCGCCTGCGGGGCATTTACATTTCCGCCCAACAATTTCTGCAATCGCTGAATTTCACGGTTGATCCGACGGCAACTGTGGCCAGTCTCGGTGCTGCCAAACGGCAGATGGTAGAAATTGCTCGCGCGGTTCACCACAAGGCGGAAGTGATTATTTTCGATGAGCCGACGGCCACGCTTACGCCGGAAGAAAAGCGCCATTTCTTTGCACTGATGAAGCGCCTGAAGAAATCCGGTGTATCCATCATCTTCATCACCCACGCATTGGAAGAAGCCTTGGCCCAGGCCGACCGGATTACCATCCTGCGCGATGGCGAACTGGTGGCCACCGGCCCCGTTTCCAAGTTCGACCGTGACACGGTGGTGCGGGCCATGGTGGGCCGTGCCCTCTCCAATGAAATCTACAACACCACCCGCAGCGCAGCGCAAATCCGCAGGCTGGGTAAAAAGATCCTGTCGGTGCAGGATATTTCCATGGGCAACAGCGTGCGTAACAACTCCTTTTCGATCTTTGAGAAGCAGATCACTGGCGTTTTTGGCCTTATTGGCTCAGGCCGCACGGAAACCTTCAAGATTGTGGCGGGCATTTACAAGCGCGACTTCCTGCGCGGCGGCGATATTGAGCTGGATGGGAAACTGGTACGCTATCTGGTGCCTAGCGAAGCGGTGCGCGACGGCATCATTTATGTCACCGAAGATCGCAAGCTTGAAGGCTTCTTTGAGACCATGTCGATTGCCGAGAATTTCTATTCGGGCCTTTTGGCATCGGGTCTGGAGAAATCATCTGTCATCAATTTCCAGGAAATGCGCGAGCTTTCGGCAGAATGGTCGGAGCGTCTGAATGTCAAAGCCATCAATGACAATGCGCGGGTTATCGAGCTGTCAGGCGGCAACCAGCAAAAGGTGGTTATCGGAAAGGCCCTCATCCAGAGGCCGCGCCTGGTCATTTTTGACGAACCGACGCGCGGCGTCGATGTGGGCGCCATTGCCGAAATCCATCAGTTCATCAACAAGCTGGCCGATGAAGGCCTGGCCGTGGTGGTGATCTCATCCTACCTTCCGGAAATCATGAACCTGTCAGACCGCATCTTGGTGTGCCGCCAGGGCCGCATCGTGGAGGAAATCACGCCGCTGGAAGCCACTGAAGAAAAAATCATGTACGCGGCGGTGCATTAAACCAGGAATTCCTTGTCCACCGGAATTTGCAGCGCCGTAACAATTCCGTTGGTCGTCATGGCCATGCCAATCACCGCAAGCAGTTCTTCGTGCTGGGCAGCACTCATGCCCTTGGCGCGGGCCGCCGCCGTATGCGAATGAACGCAGTAGGAACAGCCGTTCACCGCGGACACGGCCATGTAGATCAGTTCCTTGGTGAGCGGGTCGAGAGCGCCCTCCTTGACCATGACGTCCTTCAGGTTTGCCCAGGTCCGCTCCAGCAAATCGGGCTGGTTACACAGCCCCCGCCAGAAATTGTTCACAAAATCCGATTTGCGGACCCGCCTGATATCATTAAATACCTCATTTACGCGAGCATTCTGGCTTACGTCCTCGTCAGTCCAAAGCTTTACAGTCGCCATTTTCAAATCCTATTTCAACATCGCCGCACCGAAAAGACTGAAATATTCCTGGTAAGAATTCCGCCCCGAGGTCAATCGCAGAAATGTCCACTTTAAAACAATTGTTCCAACTGATACTATTGCTTAGAATATTGCGGCCAATCTATTACCTCCGAGCAATACAGTGCCCACCACACCAGCACGGGTTGAAGCAGAAATCGAGGTCCATGGTACCACCAACTGGTGGGTAATGAACCGACTTTGATGCCGCTAAGCGCGTGGTGTACATTCGCCGGAAATACGCAGATGGCGTAGGCTGCAAGTCCTATTCCTGCGGCATATCCGAAACGTTTTGTTAGGATGCACATGGCACCGAAGATTTCCAAAATACCGGTTACCAAGACGGTGGTCGCCGGCCATGGCACGATAGAGGGAACAATAAAAACAATACCTTCTGGGGTACCAGGTGCAAAAGTCCTGCTACCAAATAGAATGCAGACATTAAAAGTCGCATTATAAGTCGGTGCTGGTTGGCTATCAATTTCTGCCCTTTACCGGCGATCGGTTCAACCTCCCCATTAAGTTTAGCTGGTGCTGTTGGTATCCGATCCTCACTACGTCAAGCCTTCCTAATGACGTGGTTTGTGTATGGAGAACAAATGTTCTGTATTTCATAAACCTCAATCCGATCTTCATTCGGTAGGATCCTCCTAAATTTATAGAATCCTGGACTGCCAGAAGACTTATCTCGTCCCAAGGACCTCACTACTCAACCGCAGCGATCAACGCGATCGATATCTTCATTCCCGGAGGACTGATTGGCAGCTTGGCACCTTGCCGCGCTGGAGGATCCTTGGGGAACCACTTCACCCATTCCTCATTCATGCCTGGGAAATCGCATTCGTTTACCAAGATGAAAGTCGCGCTTACTACCTGCTCGAGGTTACTACCAGCGGCATGCAGGATGACAGAGATATTCTTGAGGCACTGTGCAGTTTGCTCTCGAATCGTTTCACCTACTATCTTTCCAGTTACGGGATGAAAAGGTCCTTGTCCGGAAACATAGACCATTCCATTTGACCTTATGGCTTGGCTGAAACTGTCGGGTGGCTTGGGTGCCAACTCCGTATATATCATTTCTCTGGGCACGACGTTTCCTTATGTGATTAAATCCCAACTATAGCAGATGTTCTAGGGTAAATTAAATGGGTGGCAGTTGAGACAGAAGTAGAGATGGAGTGCGGTCTCTCCGAATTAGGGGTATGTTCATGAACACCAGTGTCTCGCTTAATTCTAGTGTCGTGCAGCTTACAAAGAATGAAGACCGCAGTCGGAGTTTAGACGCTCTTACGATGGCTTTCTGTGCAGAACCAGTTCTCCGCTTTTGTTGTTCCGATCCTAAAAGCTATCTTACTCATTTCCCCCAATTCGCAGAAGCTTTCGGCGGCCGGCGTGCGCAAGTTTGCCGATGACCTGCGGGCTGCCGGGCACATCGTGCACGCGCCGGACCTGTTCGAGGGACGCACGTTTCAGAGTATCGACGAAGGCCTCACTTATATCCGAGGGATCGGGTTCGACGACATGTGCGAGCGCGGCGTCCGAATCGCCCGCGATTTACACAGCGAGCTTGTCTACGGGGGGTTTTCGTTTGGTGTGCTGCCGGCACAGAAGCTCGCTCAGACGCGACCCGGAGCCCGCGGGGCCCTGTTCTTCTACTCCTGTCTCCCAATCAGTGGAGAATGGGCCTTCGGAGCGTGGCCTGATGACGTACCAGTCCAGATCCACGGCATGGATAACGATCCAATCTTCGTCGGCGAGGGCGATATCGATGCGGCACGAGAGATCGTGGAAAAGGCCAAGGACGCGGAGCTCTTTCTTTACCCCGGCGATCGCACTACTTCGCAGACAGCTCGCTTCCAACCTACGATGTGGATGCGACCTTGCTGCTCACCAGACGAGTGCTTGCGTTTCTTGACCGCGTGTAACGCCTTTGAGACCTTGAAGTTCTGACTGGTCTATACTTGCATTCATCCTAGTTTCAGCGCTGGCCCGTGGCAACCATTTGCGGACGTCAACGTTCGTTTACGAAGGATAAAGTAGCCCTGCATTCATAGATTTCTCTCTGTTCAAATATATGTTGCACCTGGTGAAGTCGTTGCCCTTTGAACCTTAACTGCCTTCAACATTAAGCGTATCTGGTCCGCTCGTATGAATAAAGCAGACATCGGGTGAGGATCGCCTCATTTCCGTTTTTGACCCGGAGCGGACCTGTCATTCTTCAAATTGCAGTTGTGGGGCATGGGAAACAACTCGGTTATCGTGGTTTCGATATGGTCCCACAGCCCCGGATTGCTCCGCGCATTAAGCGGTGGTAGTAAGATTTGGGCAGGAGGTACTTTCCGTGAATTTGTCTCCCCAGACCGAGCGCGCCATAGAATTATGCTATGATTCAATTGCTGAAACGCAACTATGGACAAGTGCTTTGGATAATTTGGCCCATTCTTTGGGAGCCGCTGCCTGCCAGATTTTGCCGCACGAACTCTTGCAACGTCCGATAGGGCAAGTCCGCTCTAGCCATGCTTGGAGAATACATGAGCGCTGGCAGAGGAACCTCGATTGGGTGACGCCGGTCTATGAACCGCGAGGCGATCACCTTGTCCGGCAGGGCTACCGTGCGGTCCTCCAATCGCAACTGTTCACTAACGAGGAAATCCGGCAATCGCGGTTTCACCAGGAAATCACCGGGCCTGTAGGTTGCCTGCACTGGGCGTGTGGCATATTTCAGGTTGAGGACCGGATATGGTGTTTGCCGTTCTTTCGCGGCAATGAGGAATTCGGCGAAGATATCTTGGAGCCTATCGCCGAAATTGCTGGACGGATGGCGCATATCATCAGCCTCGCAGAGAAAGTATCCCGGGCAGGCGCAGATAACGAAGTCCTTACTTTGGATAGCGCCGGATGCGCGGCAATGCTTATTGATAAGCGGGGACAAGTCGGCCGTGTCAATAGCCGTGCCGAACAATTGTTCTGCAACGAATTCGGAATCCGCAGCGGCAGGCTTTGGACGTCCGCGATTTCAAGTCTGGCGAGGCTGGAACGCTTCATGCGGGACATTGAACATGCAAAATCAATTGGGGGGCCTTTTCCTGCGCCAATAGTTATTGCACGCCGCGGTTCGCCTTGGTTAGTGATTGAAGCCATGCCTGTTACTTCTGCAGGAAACGATATCTTTGAAGGTTCTCGGGCAATTCTCATGGTGAGCGATCTCGCTCACCCTTCTATCACGGACGAGGCTTTGCTCAGCGTCGTTTTTGGCCTTACAAACGCCGAAGCTCGCTTGGCCGCTGCAATTTGCCGGGGCCACGACCTTAACACAGCAGCAAGCACATTTGGGGTGAGCCGCCTGACCCTGCGTAGCCAGTTGAAGGCCGTTTTCGCCAAAACTGGCGCGCGGCGGCAGGCCGAACTGGTGGCGCGCGCCGCACAGATCAGGAATATCACCCAGCATTGATCGTCACCCCCCATTTGGGGGATGCGTCGTTTCTGGAAATAAGGGACCTTCACCCCACGTAAAATCGTGAATTGATAAAGGGAGGTTACCATGTCTGCTCTTGCACGCCGTGAATTCATCTTTAGTGGTACCGCAGCTTTGGCCACCTTAGCGATGTTCCAATCACGTTTTGCTCAAGCCTTTCCAAGCCGAAAAGGTGAAACTGTAGTTCCCTGGCTGGATCAGCCGGCGGAGAATCCCGTTCCGGAAGTAATTAAAACTCAGCTCGTATGGGAGGATTTAGACTCGTGGGTGACGCCCAACGACAAGTTCTTCAGCATAGCGCATTTCGACCGACCGATGATCAAGGCAAGTACATGGAAGTTAGAGATCGACGGGCTGGTGAGCAAGCCGATGGCATTGACTCTCGCCGATCTGAAGTCCCGCCCGCGTCAGGAGACAGTGTTCACTGTGGAATGTTCCGGCAATCATGGCTTTCCCTTCTTCACAGGCGGCATCGGTAACGCCCGATGGGCCGGCACACCGCTTGCCGCCCTGCTGAAAGAAGCGGGGGTAAAGAAAAACGGTATCGAAGTCGTATTTTGGGGAACAGATGCAGGCGATGTTGAGCGGAAGGACCGGGAAATAAAAATGCATCAGAACTTCGCGCGCAGCATGACACTCGCTGAAGCGATGAATCCCAATAATATACTCTGTTACGAGATGAACAGGGCGGAATTGCCGGCGCCGAATGGCTTCCCCTTACGGCTGATTGCTCCCGGCTGGTATGGCATCGCCAACGTCAAATGGCTGAAGCGCATCGAAGTGAGGGACAGGCCCTTCCGGAATCAGTTCATGGCGCGCGACTATGTTACCATTCGCGAAGAGGAACATAACGGCGAGACCGTGTGGGCCGAAACGCTTGTAGGCCGCGCCTTGTTAAAGTCTGCGCCCGCGAGAGTTACAAAGAAAGACAATGACTACCGGATTGCTGGCGCAGCATGGGGAGCTCCAATCGCTAAGGTGGAAGTCAAGATTGATGATGGGCCGTGGATGGAGGCCACCATTGATCACAGTGATGAGGCAAAATTTGCCTGGAAGATTTGGCATCTCGACTGGGACAAACCCAAATCAGGCGAACATACAATTACCTCGCGCGCCATTGACACATCGGGTCAAGTCCAACCTGCGATGGATGATCCCTGGATCGTCAAAAAGAAAACCTATTGGGAAAGCAATGGCCAAGTGACACGGCGTATAAACGTTGCGTGAAGCGCGAGGCCCGCTCGATTCTTCTCGCTCGGTCCATACAAACACTCTTTTGGGGAAAACCATCGATGCACTTCAAAGAATTCGTTTTTCTGACGTGTTTATTTTTAGGTCCGATAGCTACAAAAGCGGGCGCTATCCATGACGCCACTAAGAAAGACGACATCGCAGGTATAGCAGCGGCATTGGATGCCGGTGCTGATGCCAACGAAAATGATGGCCTGGTTACGCCGCTTTACATTGCCGCCATCAGAGGCAAGCCAGAATCGGTGAGCCTTCTTATAAAACGCGGCGCCGACGCCCATTTGGCCACTGAGCTAGGGATGCCTCTGCATGCGGCTGCCAAGGCGGGGTGCCTAGCCTGTGTGAAGTTGCTTGTGGAGGCTGGGGCCGACGTCAACGCACTCACGCTGAAACGAGAGCCGGCCATTCATTTTGCTAAGAAATTTGGGTATTCAGAGGTCGCCGATTATTTGTTCACGCACGGCCATATTACGCCCGTGCCACCTCCCATTTCGGAAAAGCTTATCAACGCGGACCCTATGAAGGGCAAGTCCCTATTCTTGAAGGGATGCGCGGGTTGCCATGATGCCACAGCGAATATGATGAAGCGCTATGGCCCACCCCTCTGGGGGATTGTTGGAAGACCGAGGGCCTCAATTGCGAAATTCAAATATTCTCTGCCTCTTATGGAAGCGGGAGGAAGCTGGAACTATGAAGAGCTGAATGGCTTCATTTCTGACCCCCGTCGCTATTTCCCAGGAACCGAAATGGAGGCGGAGGGCTATCAAAACATAGAAGAACGGGCTGACCTGATCGCTTACCTGCGGTCATTAAGCGAGAATCCTGTGGCGTTGTCCAAAGAGTAGGAACTGCATACCGGCAGAAGAGCAGTAAAATCAGAAATGATTTATAATGACCATTTCAATGCATTCTTGAGGAAAAATAGCTGAGCTATTTGGGTATGACTGCTTTTGAGCGGAGAATTGACATATTGCGACCTCCAAGTCCTCCACACACGCGAAATGCCAACCCATGAGGTTGCCGCGCCGGCAAAGGGTGTCATAGTAACGCGCTACCGCTCACCCGAAAAGCGTGACAGCTTGCCAATGGTGCCCATTTGCGAAATTCTTCGGCTGTGGAGGAGCGGATCATGGATTACTTCGACATCGGTGTGTACTCGCGGAAAATCACCACCGACTCTCCTGACGCACAGCTCTGGTTCGACCGCGGTCTCATCTGGACGTATTCCTACAACCACGAAATTGCGATCGAGTGTTTTCAGAAAGCCCTGGAGTACGACTCCGGCTGCGCCATGGCCCATTGGGGCGTCGCCTATGCCATCGGTCCGAACTACAATTTCGAGTGGTGGATGATGGATCCGACCACCAAGGCCAATTCTCTCGGCACGGCCTACGACAGCACCCAGGCCGCCCTTGCATTGGCCGACAAAGTCACTCCACCCGAGCGTGCCCTGATCGAAGCCCTGACGGCGCGCTACCCCCAGCGTGCGCCAATCGAAAAGCAGAAGCCCTGGAACAACAACTTTGCCGCCGCAATGATGAAGGCTTACGAAGCCCATCCCCACGATATCGAGATCGCTACCATCTATGCCGAGGCGATCCTTAATCAGACTCCGTGGAAGATGTGGGACATCTGGAAGAATAAGGTCGCTGAGGGGGCCGGTACAATCCAGGCGCAGAAGGTGCTGGAGAAATTCCTCAACACTCCCGAGGGCCGTGTCCACCCCGGTATCCTCCACCTCTATGTCCACCTGATGGAAATGTCGCCGACCCCGGAGAAGGCCCTCATGGCCGGCGACCGGCTGCGCGTACTGGTGCCCGATGCCGGCCACCTGATCCACATGCCGACCCATATCGACATCCAATGCGGCCAATACCGCGATTCGCTGTACTGGAATCAGAAGGGGATCGAGGCTGACCTCAGGTTTGCCGAACGGCAAGGGCGGATGAATTTTTACACCGCCTACCGCGTCCACAATTACCATTTCGCCATCTACGGCGCGATGTTCCTCGGCCATTACGAGCCAGCCCTAGCGGCAGCGGACGAGATGATCCGTGAGATTCCAGTGGAGCTGCTGAAGCTTGAGAGCCCGCCCATGGCCGATTTCCTGGAGGGCTATATCTCCACAAAGACTCATGTGCAAATTCGCTTCGGCCGTTGGCGCGATATTATCGCGGAACCGCTGCCCCAAGATCGGGATCTCTACTCTAACACTATTGCCTCACTGCACTACGCCAAAGCCGTGGCCCACGCCGCGTTGGGTGAAGTGGCGAAATCGGAGGCCGAGCGGGCGCAATTCATGGAGGCGCGCGCCAAGGTGCCCGAGAGCCGCTACCTCCACAATAACCGCTGTATCGATCTGCTCGATGTGGCCCAAAAGATGCTGGACGGCGAGTTGGAGTACCGGAAGGGCAATTACGACCTTGCTTTCGCCCATATCCGAAAGGCGATCGAGCTTGAAGACGCGCTAGCCTATGACGAGCCCTGGGGCTGGATTCAGCCTGTGCGTCACGTGCTGGGCGCCCTGGCGCTGGAGCAGGGCCGGATCGAGGAAGCCGAGCAGGCCTACCGCGAGGATCTGGGTCTCGCCGGCGATCTTCCCCGCGCCTGCATTCACCCGGACAATATCTGGAGCCTCAAGGGACTCGACGAATGCCTCCGCCGACGTGGTCACCGCGACACGGCCGAAGCGAAGATGATTGGGCAGCGCCTCATACTGGCCACGGCCCGCTCCGATCTGCCGGTGGGCGCCTCTTGCCACTGCGCCCAAGCGGCGATGCGGGCCGTCGCCGCAGAATAGGCAAGTGCGGCAATGTCCATCGCTAGTCATAGAAATTTCTATTTCAAAAGTTGGAAACGGATGGCGACTTTTACGTTATGGTGAGAAACCTTCTTCCATCGTGGCAAAGCGGAAATCAATTGACGTCTGGCTCGCTTCCGCTAATGGCCCGAAGCGGACTTTCTTGCTCACACGGATGATTTCTGCTTTTGACCCATAGCGGACATGGCGCTGATGTCTACCAACTTCTGCTTATGACCCGAAGCAGTCATCGCGATTTTGGTGACTGGAAATTGCGCGCTCGAGGGCGGGAGTCCTATAAATTATCCATTCCTCAAGTTGTGGGCTGTTTCAGGCACATATTCCCGTTTAAAAAGAATTTCTTAATCGATAGACTCTCACTTTGCGGGGATTGGTAGAGATACATCAGCCCCTCAGTGCAGCCTCAATCGCCGCAACATCGATTTTATTCATCGTCATCATCGTATCGAAGGCGCGGCTTGCTCCAGCGCCGCCGGCCGCCATCGCCTCGGTCAAGATCCGTGGCGTGATCTGCCAGTTGACGCCCCACTTGTCTTTGCACCAGCCGCAGGCGCTTTCCTGCACGCCGTTGCTGACAATTGCGTTCCAGTAGCGGTCGGTCTCTTCCTGATCGTCTGTGGCGATCTGGAAGGAGAAGGCCTCGCCTTACTTGAATTGGGGACCGCCGTTGAGGCCGATGCAGGACACGCCAGCGACTGTGAATTCCACCACGAGCACATCGCCCTTTTTCCCAGAGGGAAAATCACCCGGTGCCCGGCACCCACGGCGCTGTCCGGAAACGTCTTGGCATAGAAGCGGGCAGCCGCCTCGGCGTCCTTATCGTACCAAACACAAATCGTGTTTTTGGCGATTTTCATGTTCACTCCTTCACTATGAAGATGTTCAGCGCATGTCAAAACTTCATTCAGCCTTCTTGTCCTTCAACATGGCTTCGCTATGAGCATGGTATTCCCAGCCATCAACCCCGCGTATCCAGGTCGAACTGTCGGCAGCGTGCATTTCCTGCAGCTTGCCATCTATTTTGACCTTCTGCTTCACTATATAGGCAATGATCGCCACATCGGGCGTAGGCGTAGACACCTCCACGTCATCAAAGGCGTAGGACTCCAGAGACCACTTTCCATCCTCAGTCATTTTCCCCATCTTGATTTTGGGAATGCTCATAACGCCCTGGGCACCGGTAATCAAACTGGTTTTGCCTGAGAGTTTAGCGGTGTGAGTGCCGTCCTTCTTCTGCATGGCGTCCCAATAGGACTTCTCCAGATCGACGATCTCGTTCTTGGTAGTTTTGGCATGAGTGGACATCTGAGTCTCCTTTGCTCTATCCAATATTAATGGCAGGTCCTCACGAAGGTTCCCAGAAAATGCTGAATTGATTGATTAAGGTCAATTTTGGGGGTGAAATTAATGCAGTTGAATGGCCCAAGGATGGACCTCAATCCGCGTCGTAAAAATGATGCAATATCATATAGATGATTGAAAAATTCTAAGGCCTCCCCTTCCGCCAAATACTGTACATTTATGTTCGCCAGCGTCCAAAGAAGTTTGAAAAAACCCATAAATACGAGATTACTTAATCTTATCCACTGAGGTTGGCTGCTGGGGTTTGCCCAAAGCCACGTCCTAGTGCAAGATTGAGACTAGGATAGTTAAATTTGGTGCTTTCTTTCACCTCCAAGCTAGGAGACATTCCCCGTGGCATCTGGGCGCTGGGGCTGGTCAGCATGTTCATGGACATTTCTTCGGAGATGATCCACGCGCTGCTGCCAATCTACATGGTCACCATTCTTGGAACATCCGTGCTGACTGTGGGATTCATCGAAGGGCTTGCTGAAGCAACTGCAAGCATCACCAAGGTATTCTCTGGCACGCTGTCCGACTGGCTGGGAAAGCGGAAGCTGCTGGCTGCAATCGGCTACGGGCTGGCCGCGTTCACAAAACCGGTCTTCCCTATCGCCCAGACCGTGGGCTGGCTTGTGGCCGCCCGCTTTGTCGACCGGGTTGGCAAAGGCATTCGCGGGGCACCACGGGACGCACTTGTTGCCGATCTTGCCCCTCCTGACTTGAGAGGCGCAAGTTTTGGCCTTCGGCAGTCCCTCGACACAATCGGAGCTTTCGTGGGTCCGCTAGCTGCCATCGCGTTAATGACCCTCTCAATTGACAACTTCAGATTTGTCTTCTGGATTGCCGTCATTCCCGCCTTTGTCGCGTTTGCGCTCATGGTTTTCAGTGTTCATGAACCCACAAAGCAACAAGAGAAAAAGCGAACTACGCTTACTTTCCGTGACGCGGGCAGATTGCCATCAGCTTTTTGGGCAGTCGTCGCTATTGCATTTGTGCTCACACTGGCAAGGTTCTCGGAAGCCTTTCTCATTCTGCGGTCGCAGAGCGTGGGGCTTCCGATTGCTCTTGTGCCGCTGATCATGGTGGTGATGAATGTCGTCTATGCGCTTGCAGCTTATCCCGCCGGGATGATTGCGGACAGGACCGGACGGCAAGGCGTTCTGATCGCAGGAATCGCGTTCCTTATCGTTGCGGACATCATTCTTGCAACGGGATCTACGGTCCTGCCAATCATGCTGGGGGTTGTTTTCTGGGGACTCCACATGGGGTTTACCCAGGGACTTCTTGCAACTCTCGTGGCCGATACGGCTCCTGTTGACCTGAGGGGAACGGCTTTCGGCGTTTTCAACTTTGCCATCGGCATCGCCATGCTTATTGCCAGCGTCATCGCCGGCGGCCTGTGGGATGCTTTTGGGCCCGCAGCAACATTCTTCGCAGGAGCGATTTTCACTTCTGTTGCACTAGTGGGTGTCCGTATTGGGCCAAAAACAAACTTCGACTGATTGTTAAAATTCAGAAATGTCAATCAGTTTATCAAGTTCGCTTTGTTCTACTCCGGAAAACTTGCCGCCACGAAGCGCGTGAGCCTCTGGACAAACCTGCCCGCTGCATGCAGTTTGGCGTTCACACCATTGAGGTTGGCTAGGTTTGCGGCGTTTTTTTTCACAATGATTGAAGGCTTGTTGACCAGTGAAAACATCGTGCATGTCGGAGCACTTCTTTACCTGGCGGGCTTCCTGTTTCGCAACCAGTTGATCCTTCGCAGTCTCATCATTGCCGGAGACTTTGTTTATATCCTTTATTTCTATTTCGCTCCCGACGTACCGCTTTGGGGCGGCATCTTCTGGAGCGCCATGTTCACCGTGGTGAATCTCGCCATGATTGGCGTGATTGTTGCCGATACTATGCATTTCAGCCTCACGGCAAATGAAAAAAAGCTGTTTGGCCAACTAGAAAACCTGACCCCTGGCGAGTTTCGCCAGCTTTTGAGAGCAGGTAAAGAGGAACTGGCAGCTGTACCAGCGGTCATTACCCGTGGGGGAGAGACTCTAGAAAAGCTCTACTTCATTTTGGAAGGGCGGATGACCATCGAAAAAGGCGGCCAGAGCTGGCCCTCCGAAACTCAAACCTTTATCGGCGAGATCGCCTTTCTTCTGGCGCGCCCAGCAACCGCCACCGTAATTCTGGAGGCAGGTACTGTCTATTTTGTCTGGGAGGCGGAGGTCTTGCACCGCCTGCTAAGGGGCAACCCCGCACTCAACACAGCCCTGAGCGCCATCATGAACAAGAAACTGGCGCAAAAGGTGGCCAGCGCTGGTGTACTGGTGAATACCATCGGCCTGGATTACCAAGTATCTAAAACCTGATCATAGGGCCTTTCTACAGGGTTCAGCGCATGTAGATAACGTCATTCAAACAGGAAAGATAATTACTGTGAGCACGGACATTGAGCATGCTGACTTCGATGTAGGCTGAGATCGAACTGCAGACGCCAGACAACAAAACCGGTTCTGGCGATTGGCCGCGGCCATTTGCCAAGCCGTGACGTCTGCTCTGGGTCATGACGAGACAAGATCCGACCAGTCAGGTTCTTCTATTTCGCATGCCCGTGCGCCAGCCACTTGGCGCAGGCCGATCCGAGTTCCTTCACGGCCTTCGCCTCATAGGCCGCAATCTCGGCGGCACTTAAGGTGTCACGCCAGCGGCCATTGGTACCCTTGTTGATGAAGGTTTTCGCCCCGCCATTCCAAAGAGAACCACCGAGCGGTGCTGCCAGTTCCGCATGAGCTTTCATGTAATCAAAGGTGCAGTGTTCGGTGATTTTGTCCAATGTCGCCTTATCCAGTTTAATCCCAAGAAAATCTGCAATCTGCATGATGGATCCCTTAAGGTCGCTCTTCATGTCGTTGAAATGGATCAGCTTGACATTTGGCAAATTGCGGATTGCCCACCAGGATTTGATATTTTCCCAAAACGGCCAGAAGGGATGGTCGTCTTTTTCAATCCAATAATGGTAATATTGATGAATAGAATCCGGCGGTGGTTCGATGGGTGGCCCCACCGTCCGGGCGTATTGTTCAGCGCATCGTACCAGGTCTGATTGGCATTGGCATGATGGTTGAACATGCTCCACACTGCGTCGCGCCCATCCCATCCGATATAGATGTATTTTGCATTCGGTGAGAACACAAGCGCATCAACCGGAAGATGTGTCTTCACAAACCGCCGGTGCGGCAACTCTTCAAGCCCGGCAATTGCCTCTGGCGGCATGATGCGCAGATCAATCCAGGGCGAAGCGTGGGAAACATCAACACCCTCGGCACCCTTGAAGATCAGTTGCCCAACGATCTGTTGCATCCATGTCGTGCCAGATTTTGCATAGGTTGCAATGACAACATCATCGTCCCGGAATTTAAATGTGTTCCACACGGTTGAATTGAAGTGGTGATTGTGCAATTCACGGGACTTCTTTGGCCACATGATTTTTACGCGAGCGGACTTCACTTTCTTGGGTTTGAAAGCCGACGCCTTAGATTTAATGATCTTGGCATTTATCGGCTTAGCCTTGGCGGACTTTGTCTTCACCGATTTGGCCTTTCCGACCTTGGCCTTTGTGGACTTTGCCTTCACGGGTTTAGCTTTTTCGGCCTTAGCCTTCGTAGCCATGTTCGATTCCTGTCCGTTGCGTGTCTCTTATTCACCCGTTGACCGTGGGTTGGTTGGTCACGATTTGCTCCCACTGACGACCGATGACAAGCTCAGACGACAATGATAGAGTTTCCTGCTTGAGTATTTTGGCGATGCCTATTTCGGGTCAAAGTGAAACGGATTGGCCTGGCGTGCCTCGCCTACTCTTATGAATGTGGACATGTTTCGACATCTTTATGAAATGACCTGACCGGCCTTTTCTGGGCCAGCCAATTTGAGAGTATTTGGCTGGAAAAGAGAAAGCCGGTCAGGTCAAGGGGTCAGTATCGGCGCAGCCTGCCTGGCTGCCTCTCGGGTCAGTTCCAGAACAATGCTGAAGACGTGCCGACCCAAGTCGCCAGAGCAACAAGGACCAGACCGGGTACGACCCGAAGGGCGAATGCCCATCCGCCACTGGTCGCGGCCATGATGATCTTTGTCAGCGTGTTCGAGGTCAGGCCCGCAAGAATCGGAATGACGGCATCCTGCGGCGTGACTTTTCCCGACGCCACAAGCGTCGCCACCGATATGGCCGCCGCGTGGGTATCGACCAGGCCGGCGACCACGGCCGCCAGCATCACGCCAGCGCCGCCGAACCGCTCTTGCAGACCCGCCGAGATGACAAGAATGACCGAAAGGATCGTGCCGAAGGCAAGCGCCGTCCTGAGGCTGAACACGCCGCCAGTCCCCGCTGCATCGCTCCCAGAATGTCGCGCGGCCAAAAACGTAAAGGCCGCCCCATAGGCAACAGCAGTGCCCCCGGCCAGAAGCAGAGGCCCCGACAAGTTGAACAGGGTGGGCATGCTGGTGGCCGCAACGACCAGTGCCATCTGGGCAATCGTAGCGACGGTCGACAACACGGCACCCGCGACACAGGCCGCCAAAAGGACTTTGGATTTCTTGGCCCGCGATCCCATCGCGCCTATCGTTGCAGCGCTGGAGACGAAGCCCGAAATAGCACCCGCGAGCGGCAATCCGAACCGGGCGCCGAACAGGCGCACCGCGATGTAGCCCACCGCGCTGATGGCCATGACCAGCACGATCACAATCCAGATCGAGTGGGGATTGAGCGCCAGGTAAGGACCCATCTGGCGGTTCGGCACCAAAGGCAGAACGACAAGTGTCGCTGCGGCAAAGATCAGCGCGTCATCCAGTTCGTCTTTCGAGATCACAGTGATGACAAGGTTGTGCAGCCAAGCCTTCGAGTACAAAAGCACCGTCACTACTACGGCTATTGCGGCGGCCGTCTGAGGCGCTTGCATACACATGCCGCCCAGCAGTGCCGTCAGGACGAGAACGATCTCTGTGGTCAGGCCCGGATCCTGATCCTGACTACGCCAGTAAGAAACCGCAACCATCGCGGCAACGCACGCAGTCAGGACGGCAAGCAACACAACACCACCTAAGCTGAACGCAACGGCACCAGCAATCGAGGTGATCGTAAACGTCCGAATGCCTGACGGGGATCGCGCCGGGCCTTCGCCCTTGCGCCGCTCTCTTTCCGCGCCTATTAAAGCGCCAACGGCGACTGCGCTGACGAAATTCAGCATGGGAGGGTCCAGGATTAGCGCATTTTCCATGAAACTCGGCGTGGCTACTGTCAAAGATCAATGAATAGACCTCGCACGTGGTATTTGTATAGATGTGGATTACTCGCAATTCGCCATCCCGGTCGAGCCGGTTCGATGGCGGCAGGCCTTGCGCGAAAAGCTGCAACCTGCATCAACTCAAACCATTCATTGCGGAGCTAGGCTGGGCTCAAGATTATACGGGAAGACGATTGTGTTAGACTCCGCATCGCCCCAACGGCTCAAGCGTTCGCTGACACTTTGGCTGGCCGTGCTCTATGGGCTTGGCGTGACGATCGGCGCGGGCATCTATGTGCTGGTCGGGATCGCTGCAGGGCGAAGCGGCATGCATGCGCCGCTGGCCTTCGTACTTGCCGCACTGGTCATGTCTTTTAGTGCCGCTTCTTTCGCCGAACTTGGGACACGCATGCCCGTCAGCGCCAGCGAGGCTGCTTATGTTGAAAAAGCGTTCAACCGGCCGTGGTTAAGCCTGACCATGGGGTCACTGGTTGTACTTACAGCGACAATCTCGGCTGCCACGATCAGTGTCGGAAGCGCGGGCTATCTTGGCGTGTTTGTCGATCTGCCAGCGCGCTGGATCATCACGCTCGTCGTGCTGTCGATGGGGCTTGTAGCGTGTCTCTCGACGCGCCAATCCGTCACCCTGGCGGGCATCATGACCTTGATCGAGCTTGGCGGGCTTGTGCTGATCATCATCGCTGGCGTCGGAGCGGGGAGCGGTGTCGTGACCCGCCTTCCCGAGATATGGCCTGCGTCGGGCGACATCGGGGCATGGGTCGGGCTTCCCGGAACGACCCTGATCGCGGTGTTTGCTTTCATCGGGTTCGAACATCTGGTCAATGTTGCCGAGGAGATGAAGAACCCATCGCACACGTTGCCGTGGGCGTTATTTCTGACACTCGGATTGACCGCACTGGTTTACGCGCTGGTGGTATGGGTGGCAGTCGTTGCAGTGCCGCCGGACGAGCTTGCCAAATCCAGCGCCCCATTGGCGCTGGTGTTCGAACGGCTGACCGGTATGCCACTGAAGACGATGAGCATGATCGCCATCGTGGCCACGCTGAACGGCGTCATTGTCCATGTCATCATGATCTCGCGAGTTCTTTACGGGCTGGCCAGCCAAGGCAATCTTCCCCAGGCTTTGGCGCATCTGAACCCCAGGACCGACACGCCGTTGCTTGCCACCGCTCTCGGCATCAGCGCCATTCTGTTGCTGGCACTTGCGGTCCCATTGTCGGGCCTCGCTGACCTGACCGCCCGTTTTACCCTCGTGGTTTTTGCGATCATCAATATCACCTTGATCCGCATCAAGTCCCGAGAGGCTGCGGCGCCTCTGCATGTATTTGTCTGTCCGCGATGGGTGCCCGTAGCAGGACTGGTCTCAAGCATCGGGTTGCTTTTACTGGATCTGGTTGTGCGATAACCAGATGAAACAAAAAACCGGATCACCAAACAGCAACCGCCTCAAACGTTCGGCCATGGCCGTCGCCGGAATCGCCGGCATCTTGCTCTGCGTGCTTATCACCTGGCCTTTCCTGGGGGCAATCACATGGGCGCTGACGTTGGCGATCCTGTTTTCACCGCTCCATGTGCGGATTGAAAGAATCGTCAGGCATCCGAACATCGCGGCGCTGCTCTCCACCGGCATTGTCATCGTCGTCGTGATCGTTCCGTCTGTTTTTGTGATCGAACGCCTCATCACGGAAGCTACGTCTGGCATCCTGTCGCTTCAGGCCCGTGTCGAGAGCGGCGAACTCCAGGCCCTTCTCGACAGCCATCCTACCCTTGCACCCTTGGGAAACTGGATCGACCGGGAGTTCGATTTACCTTCAATGATGGCATCCGTTGCGACATGGCTCAGCAACATCGGGGCGATCTTCGTAAAGGGTTCGTTGCTTCAAGCTGTTGAGGTATTCATCACGTTCTACCTTCTGTTTTACTTCCTGCGCGACAGGCTGGCCGCAAGAACAATGATCACGGCATGGCTGCCGTTGACACCGCCCGAGACCGAACAGGTGTTCCGGCGGGTCACCGAAACAGTACACGCGACGGTTTACGGCACACTTGCCGTCGCTGCAGTTCAGGGCACCTTGGGCGGCCTGATGTTCTGGGTGCTCGGTCTTCCCACGCCTCTGCTTTGGGGGTTGGTGATGGGTCTTCTGTCAATCGTGCCGGTCCTTGGCGCTTTCGTCGTCTGGATACCTGCGGCGATCCTGCTCATTCTGGATGGAAGTTGGGCACGAGCTCTCATTCTTGCCGCCTGGGGCGCGATTGTGGTTGGCGGAATTGACAACGTCTTGCGGCCGATGTTCGTCGGCAAACGTCTGCGCCTGCATACCATTCCCGCGTTCATTTCAATTGTCGGTGGCCTTGTGCTGTTTGGCGCGCCGGGCTTCATCCTCGGTCCCCTAGCGGCGACGATGACCATGCTGCTTGTGGAGATCTGGATGCGGCACGAGGCATCAAGCCAAACATCCGACTGAGAATAGGGCGTCCAGATCGATGGAAATTTAGCAAGCAAGGTGTTGGGCTATGCAAATGCCCAAGCTAATTTTTGCATTACAAATCAACGCACGTGACCTGAGCCCCGCAGACTGATCCAGAAATGAGTAGAGTCCGACGGCCTCACGTTCCGCTTGTCTGACATAAGGATTTCTCCTGGGACCGGAATGGCGCAAGGCAAAATCTCCGCATGTGGGCCGACGCGTCGTTGATCCAGGTCATTGGGTGAGCATCTTGAAGTTTCTCGGATCCAACAAGCAGCGACATCGGAATACTCTGGACCATCGACAGCAAAGGAACAACGAGCACCTGCTCCGCCTCCTGCGATACTGAGGCAGTATCGAGCGGCCGCAGACTATTGGACCGCAGTCGGCGCGGATCGGGCCGTGCCGGAATAGCCAGGCGGAATTAGAAGGCTATAGCGCAGGCAGAGTACTCATAATCGTCGTCTGGCGCAGCCCGCCATACGCCGTTCGCTACTGAACTCTCTGTTTCATTTACAATCCATTGATTTTGAATATCTCACCATAGCATCTCCACCACCGGACACCCTTACGCTGGCAGACCTAGTTCAAGCCTGAGGTCCGCTATGGGCAAAAGCTGATAAATCACTATAATCCAATCTCTCCAGCGCGATCTCGCAACTGAACCGGATGAAGGCTCCTGCCATATTGGCAATTTCGCAAAAAACTGCCTTTGGATGTGAACCAAGTTCGCATCCACTGCGACTAACAGGCAACGATGGCGTCAAGGACACCCTGGCCGATGATTGAAAGCGCAGACGACAGAGCCCTTCTCGATCGCCTGGTAAACCAGGATCAGGCGGCGGTCAGGCTGCTGTTTGAGCGTCATCATGTAAAGGTTTTCCGCTTCATTTTGCGCCTGGTGCGCAATGAAGCGGTCGCGGAAGAGATTACAAACGAGGTATTCATGGAAGTCTGGCGGCACGCAAAGTCCTACGCGGGGAACGCAGCACCCCTGACATGGATTCTGTCCATTGCCTACCACCGGGCCAGCAGCTCGTTGCGCCGCAGGCGCGAGGAGTGGCTGGATGACGACAGGGCAAATGAAACGCCTGACGACTCGCCGGGCCCGGAAGAGTCGCTGCTTGCAACCGACAAGTCGGCGCTCCTGCGGGGCTGCATTGAGGCCCTGACAATGGACCAGCGCCTGATCGTGGACCTTGTCTACTATCAGGAGCTTTCGGTTGCAGAGGTCAGTGCCGTTGTGGGAATTCCGGAAGGAACGGTGAAAACCAGGCTGTTTGCGGCGCGAAAGCGCCTGTCCCAGATGCTGCTTGCAGCCGGTGTAGACAGGGGGTGGCCATGACAAAGACCGCGAAAACCAAATCAGGAAACAGTGCCGTGGAAAAACTCCTTCCCTGGTACGCAACCGAGAAACTGGCTGGATCAGACCGCAGTGACGTTGAGAGCGCATTGAAACGCTCTCCGCAGCTTCGGAAGCAACTTGACCTGATCCGGGAGGAACTGAGAGAAACAGTTGTGGCAAACGAAGTCATGGCACTACCGAACGCCGATGCCACGCGCAAATTCATGGCCATGATTGAGGGGGAAACGAGCCCCCGGGTCGCGGCGCCTAATCGCTTCGAAGAATTTTTGGGATGGCTTGGCCGGCAACTGGCCGGGCCGCCGCGCTGGGCGGTAGCCACGGCGCTCCTGGCCATCGTCGTTCAGTCCGCATTGCTTGGCGCGCTTGTGATCGAACGGCCGGAAGGCGGGTATCATACGGCGTCCGGAGATTCGGGCTCATTGCCTGATGGCACATTGTTGCTGGCGCGGTTCGCCGATGGCGCAACGCTGGCTGAACTGGGCGCCCAATTGGCAGCCCTGGACATTGCCATCGTCGATGGACCAAAGGGCGGCGGACTCTTTACACTGCGCATCGGCCCGCAAGGCATGGCTGCGTCAGAACGCGACGGAAAGATCGCCGCGTTGCGGGCTGAGACCGGCCTCGTAATATTTGTCGGACCGGTTCAATGATGTTTTCACTTGGGAAAATTTCAATGGCCGCGCTTGCGGCTGCCACCATTGGCATTGCGCCAGCCGGGGCAAGCCTCCTCGGGTCATGGCCGGGAGACGCGCGCGAAATACTCGTCTCCCCGTCACAAGGCTTCGAACAGGTTGCATTGAAATGCAAGTCCAAAGGCAACTGCAAGAAGTTCAAAAAAAAGAACCAGCAACACCAGAGCAAGCCGGGCCAGACCCAGGACAAGCCGAAACAGGGCAACGACAAGCCCAAGCAGGGCAACGACAAGCCAAAGAGCGGAAAGTCGTTTGTCCATACGTTCAAGCCGGTCTACCGGCCGGGCGGCATCTGCATCGGCGGCAAAATTATCGCGCAGCGCTGCCAATGCAAGACTGACGAAGTAAGGGTTACAGTTAGAAAGCGCGTTTTCTCCTGCCAGCAGCCCGATTCGGGAATTGCTTCCGCCAGCACCGCACCGGCCGCCGCAGGCACCGTAAACGCCGCAGTGCCCGCAGCTGAATTTGCGCCAGACGAGATTTTGCTGATCCTGCCCCTTGGCAATTCCCCGCAATTGGAACAGCAGGTCGCAACCCGTTACAATCTGGACATTCTGCAACGATTTGATTTAAGTCTGCTGGGCAGCCGCATTGTCCGCTGCCGCATATTGGGCGGTCGCAGCGTGCCCGAGGTTCTCGTGGCATTGCAGGGTGATGGCCAAGTCAGTGCCGCCCAGCCCAATTACTATTACCGCCGCCAGGCAGCGGGAAACGCTCCATTCTCCTCCGGCATTCAATACGCGCTTGAGAAACTCCAGGTCGATGCGGCGCATGCGTTTGCGACTGGGCGCGGCGCGCTCGTTGCCGTTGTCGATACGGGGATAGACAGGAGCCATCCGGATCTTGTCGCCGCAGTCGCAGGCAGTTTTGACGCGACTGAAGGCGCGCCGCCGGCGGATGATCCCCACGGCACGGCGATCGCCGGCATTATCACGGCCCATGGGGCCATCCAAGGCGTGGCGCCCGGTGCAAGGGTGCTCGATGTCCGTGTATTTCAGGCAGACCCGGGGGGCGCAGGCTCCATCGCCAGCACCATGTTCCTGCTGCGAGGACTGCAGTGGGCAGAAGACCAAGGGGCGCGCATCATCAATTTGAGCCTGGCTGGATCGCGCGATGCCCTGGCGGGCCAGGCAATCGCCGCACTGGCGCGCAAGAATGTCGTGATTGTCGCGGCTGCCGGAAACGCCGGTGCCTCGGCGCCCAGCGCCTATCCGGCGGCCTTTGACGATGTCATAGCGGTGACTGCGACGGACTCACGCGATGCTCTCTACGCGTCGGCGAACCATGGGAGCTATATTGCCGTTGCGGCGCCCGGAGTCGATGTCATAGCCCCTGCCCTCTACGAAGCTTACCAGGTCAATTCCGGTACCTCCTTTGCC
>JBBSBQ010000042.1:0-35547 GCA_038251095.1 Hyphomicrobiales bacterium | reverse complement strand
TCCCAGTACGCGGCCCCGCGGCCAGAAACCCCTCAGTGAAATTGCGTTCATTATCTTCTCCATCTGGTTTGAAATTGCCCACACTCATGGAGTTTGTCGCAGTGACGGAGCATCCGGTTCACGGCAAGCGGCCGAATTGAAAAATAACTATTGTGGTTTAGGTCGTGTTTGAAAGCCGCGATGACGGCTTTGGATCCAGGCTGTGTAAAAACGTCATTCAAATCGAAATTTGCAACAAACCTAAGTGATTTCGGAAAATTACAATTCGCCAAAACATTGATTTCATTGAAGCTAAAATTTTGGTGGTTCGGCTTTAAGCATAATTTGATCCGTTCTCTGACGTTTTTACACAGCCTCGGTCATTCACGTCGGTTTTGCGATGTCCGCTAATAGTCCGCTTCCGGGATTAATCCGGACATGGCGGATCATAGCCCGATACTACAAACTCGCGGCCAACTATCTGGCCTCGATCAAACTGGCATCAATCCAAATTCGGCCACGCGCATTTGCTTCCCGCCCAAGTCGTTTGCGAAACTCTCGTCACTCCAGCGTTTGATCTGCGTCCATAGCGCGTCCATGGGCCAAAGGCGTGGACGCAACTATTTGACAACATGAGCTAATCTATTGATTTTATTGAATTATTTGGTGGGCGCAGTAGGACTCGAACCTACGACCCGCTGATTAAGAGTCAGCTGCTCTACCACCTGAGCTATGCGCCCGCCCTGTGAAGGACGTATGGCCCCGCGATGCAGGGCCAACTGCGGGGTCTATACGTCCCCTGCCCGCCCTTGTCCAGCGCCTTTCACCCCTGCGATTGCGGGCCTTTCCACATAGGTTTTGGGCGGCGGCTTGAGCAGCACGCCCTTAGGTCTATAGGGGCCATAGAGCTGGTCAAATTCGCCCGCTTTCCAGCGCGCCACCATCTTTTCGTGATGGACGCGGCGGATTTCCCGCCCCCGGATGATGCGCTCCTTGCGGCCCTCAAGATCATCCCGGTCGGCCACAGGCACCGCCGCCAGCGCCCGCCCCAATTCGCTTTCCGCCCACAGCTTCCTGATCCTGGCCGGCGGAAAATGCGTGCGCCGGCAATAGAAATTGTCATGGGCCGCAAGGCAGGCCCTGGCCCGGCGGCAGCGCGGGCTGGGGCACACCGGTAGCGGCTGCTCGCGCGCCCGGTCATGCTTGGTGAAGCCGGCCCAGAGCTGCTGGGAGAGATATGGCCGCGGGGCTGCGGGCGGCGGGTTGCTCCGCCCACGGATGTTTTTAGAAATGGGAGGATTTTTCATGGCGGGGCTCGCGGCGTGTTGGAGGAAGAAGGTGGAGGGGATGTCCCCGCCCTGGCTTCAAGCCAGCATATGCTGGACGGTGTGGTGTTTGGGTTGGTTAACTTAGTGTGCAACCTCTACTCCATGACGTCCCAAAGACTTGAATGACGGCACTGGCTGAGGAGGCCTTGAAATTACAGCGGCCATTGCCAGACGGCAGTCACAAGATATCGGACACACCTGAGGGAGGTCTGTTTGGTATACGTTTCTATTGATTTATTGCTTGAGCTGCCGCCAAGACGCGCTATCGCCGCTAGACGTAGTCAAAACCTGCAACAGATCCCGTTATATCAGCACCCCCTAAACCGGGGAGAGCGAGTCCCTAATATATGGATTTCCCCGCCTCGATAAACGTCACCACGATCCCCGGCTTCACGAGCTTTGCCAGTTCCGCCGCGTCCCAGTTGGTGAGCCTCACGCAGCCGTGCGATGCGGTTTTGGAAATCTTCGAGGGGTCGGGCGTTCCGTGAATGCCGTAGGTGGGCTCCGACAGGTCTATCCAGGTGCTTCCCACGGGGCCATTGGGGCCCGGCGGAATGGTGAGCTTTTCCGTATTTTCGGCTTGCTGGAAGTTGATGTCGGGGTTGTAGGCGTAGGTGGGAAACTCCGCCACGCCCTTGATCTCATGGGTTCCCTTTGGCGAGGGCGTGGACTCGCTGCCGATGGTTGCGGGATAGACAATCACGGGCCGGTCGTTTTCGCCATAAACCACGATACGCTCATTCGATTTGTCGGCGACAATGCGGCTCACCACGACCGGGGCCTGTTTGCCCGGATCAATGACGATGATGTTTTCTCCGATGATAAATCTAGCAGATGGATTGAGAGCCATGAGGAAGTTCTGGTCCATGTGGAACTTCTCGGCCAGCGCCTCCGCCCCTGAGGTGTATCCCAGCCACTCCATCTTGGCCATCTCGGCGTAATCGCTGGGAATGCTCGGGACTATTTTTTCAAGGTCTTGCGCCGTGATGGTGTAGGTGACGGCAACAGGCTCAGGCGAACGCAGGCGTTCCCACAAATCCGACGTCATCAGGCCGTCGACTTCAAGGCCGTTGATTTCTTCCAGGCCGCGAATGGCCCGCGTCACATTCTCGCCGGCCACGCCATCAACCACCCCGGGATTTGCCCCCGCCCGGTCGAGCAGCACCTGCAGCTTAACCGTGAGAGCGCTCACCCCCTCGGGCATGGCATCAACAAACTCCGCCGCGTTGATTTCATCGGCGGTCAGGGGTGTTTGGCCAAAACTGGCGGGGGATGACAGGAAGGACAGGGCCAAAAGGCCGAAAGCGGCAAATTTTCTCATGCCCATCAACGGAATAGGGCAGATTTTGTTCCTGCCCTTTCCCTCCATAGCGGAAGGTCAGGCCTTGGCGTTGGCGGCCATCTTGACGCGCGTCGCCAGCTTCGGAACGGACCGCATTTTCCGGCCCGAAATCTTGATTCCAACAATCGGCGCCGTGGCGGCAACGGCGCTTGGTGCAAGCGTGTCGCCGATGGCTTCGGTCAGCACCCCGGCCTGCGCCACTTTTTCGGCGAGCTTCCGGTTCATGGCGGCACTCAGGGCATTCTTGAGTTCGGCATTGCCGTTGAGAACGTTGCGCAGGACCTTCGAATCCCACACGCAGTATTGGCAGCCGGGTTCGAGGGTCACAGTGGCGGTGGCGGGCCGCGACAGCAGAAAGGCGATTTCGCCGATGAAGGTCTTCGCGTCGGACACCAGCCGGTGCCCGCCCTTTTCGATGACCACCCTGCCCTCGGTGATGAAATAAAGCTGATCAAGCGCCTCATTCTCCCGCGTGATGACCAGCGGCGAAGCCGTCACCTCCTGCCGCCCGTCCTTCAGGAACTTGCGGAACTGCCCGGGGGTTAGGTTCACCAGCAGGTCAAACAGTTTCCGCTCGTGGGCGGGCAGGCTGGACTGCATCTCATCCATGAAGATGCGCCAGATCATCACGACGTTCACCACGGTGAACATGGAGCTCCAGAATATGGCGCCCCACAGCGGAACTTCCGGGGCAAAATAGTAATAGAGGATGTAGACACAGTCTCCGCCCAGCACCAGCAGGCGCAGAATGAGCTGGTTGCGGAACAGGAAGCCAAGCAGGCAGAGCATGGCCCCCACATGCACAATGTTCTGACTGACAAACAAATTCTCGAATATCGTGGAAAACACGCGCCGCCCCTGCCCCATGGAAGGAGAGCAGACTGGCGGGTAAGGGTCCACTTGTCCAGAGACGCGCGGTGGGTGGCCGGCACTTGCACTCAACCCTGAGGAATGCGCCATGGGCGCGGTCCCGCCTGGCGTGCTGGAGCCATCAAGGTGACGAAACCATTTCTGCAATCCGCACAATTTTAGCAAAACCGGCAAACTCAATTTCAGATTTCACCATTAGGTTTGCAGGTGTCGAGTGTTTTGGGACTGGTTAGCCAATGAAGAATGACCTTCAACGCATTGAACAGCGCCGCTCCCCGCGCCGCGCCGCCCTCATGCAGGCCTCGATTTTTCATCCGCTCCAGACCGAACATCTGAACTGCACGGTGCGCGACATATCGCAGGACGGGGCCCTGTTGGAATTTCCCCATACAAATGATTTGCCCTCCCTGTTCTGGCTGCGCCTTGATGGCGAAGCCACGCTCCGCCTGTGCACCATAGCCTGGCATGGTGAGCGCAAACTGGGCGTGGAGTTCAGCGAGCAGATCATGGAACGCCGCCGCACCGAACGCTGGACGCAGGCGCGCGCCGCCTGGTCCGCACCGCGCCCGCCACGGCAGATCCCCGCCATTAAAACCACAATGCCTGCCCCCATCAAATGGAGCGCTTCCCTGGTTTGCCTGAGGACAGGCTAAACCCTTTTTCGCCGTAAGCGTCCGCTCTTCTTCGCCGACTTCAGTTTGCGCGGCGCTGTGCCTTTGGACTTGGCAGGAGCCATCAGATCGTCGCCCGTGATGTCGGTGAGCACGCCGGCCTGGGCCACTTTCTCCGCCAGCTTCCGGTTCATGGCCGCACTGAGCGCCGTGCGCAGCGCGGGATTGCCGTTGAGAACCGCATGCAGCGCCTTTGAGTTCCAAACGCAGTAATGGCAGCCGGGTTCCAACGTCACGGTCGCGGTCGCGGGCCGCGACAGCAGAAAGGCAATTTCGCCGATAAACGTCTTGCCTTCGGAAGCCGTCCGGTGCCCGCCCTTGGCGATGGTGATTTGGCCTTCGATGATGAAATAGAGTTCATTGGACGGCTCATTCTCCTGCGTGATGACGAGAGGCGACGTCGCCTCATCCTGCCTGCCCGCCTTCAACAGCTTGCGGAACTGGCCGGGCGTCAGGTCTCCCAGCAGGTCAAACAGCTTGCGCTCATCGGCACGCAGGCTGAACTGCACCTCGTCGAGGAAGATGAGCCAGATCATCGCCACATTGGCGATGGCGAACATGGCGCTCCAGAATATCCCGCCCCACAGCGGCTCTTCGGGCGCAAAATAGAAATACAGGACGTAGAGAAGGTCACCCAGCAGCACCAGCCCGCGCAGGATGAACTGGTCGCGCGACAGGAAGCCAAGCAGGAACAGGAGTGCGGCCACATGCACGATGTTTTTGCTGACGAAGAGATCGGCGATAATGGCAAATGACACGCGTGTGGCCCCTGACCCAATGGCGGAGGGTCAGACTGGCGCGTCGGGGGCGGCTTGTCCAGAGGCCCCTGTCGCCACCATTCCATTCTCCAAGGTCGGGCTTGACCCGCCCCTTCCCCGATAATCCGTGAAGAGGGAGCGGATGAATTCTCAGCGCTTCAGCGCCCGGTTGACGCCGGAGACAACTGCCTTGAGCGAGGCCACGACAATGTTCTTGTCTATCCCCACGCCGAACAGCGTTGTGCCGTCTGCCAGCCTGAGCTCCACATAGGCAATGGCCGCCGCGTTGGCGCCGTGGCCCATGGCGTGTTCGCGGTAGTCGGCCACGTCAAAGGCCAGGCCCGACTCCTTCCGCATGGCGTCCACGAAACCATCGACCGGTCCATTGCCGTGGCCATGAATAGTCTTGTGCTTGCCGTCATCGCTGATCCTGGCGGTCACGTCCTGGTCGCCATGGTCCGATTTGGCATTGTGCTCGATGAAGCCGAAGCGACCGTTGCCGTCGAGATATTCGCCCTCGAAGCTGCGCCACAACCGCTCGGCCGAAAGCTCCACGCCTTCGCCATCGGCAATGGCCTGCACCACCTTGGAGAATTCGATCTGCAGGCGGCGCGGCAATTCAATGCCGTGTTCGGTTTCCAGGATATAGGCAATGCCGCCCTTGCCGCTTTGCGAATTGATCCGCACCACGGCTTCGTAAGAGCGTCCAAGGTCCATGGGGTCAATCGGCAGATAGGGCACCTCCCACAGGGGCTTGTTGGAGGCCTTCATGGCCTTGAAGCCCTTGTTGATCGCATCCTGATGGGAACCTGAGAACGCCGTGAACACCAGTTCGCCCGCATAGGGGTGGCGCGGGGGCACCGGCAATTGCGTGCAGTATTCCGACATGCGGATGAGATCATTGATGTTGGAGATGTCGAGGCCGGGATCAACGCCTTGCGTGAACAGGTTCATGGCGAGGGTGACGAGGCAGACATTGCCAGTGCGCTCGCCATTGCCGAAGAGCGTTCCTTCCACGCGGTCAGCACCCGCCATCAGGGCGAGCTCCGTGGCGGCGACCGCCGAGCCCCGGTCATTGTGCGGGTGGAGCGAAATTATGACGGATGTGCGGTTCTTGATCTTGCGGCAGAACCATTCGATCTGGTCGGCGTGGATGTTGGGGGTCGACATCTCGACCGTTGCCGGGAGATTGAGGATCAGCGGTTTTTGCGGCGTCGGGCGAATTTCATCCATCACCGCTTCACAGATTTCCACCGCATAGTCGAGCTCGGTGCCGGTGAAGCTTTCCGGCGAATACTGGAAGCGGATGGCCTCTTCCATGCCGCTTTCCTGCGTGAGCTTCTTGATGAGGCGGGCGGCGCCGGCGGCGATTTCCGTAATGCCGGCCTTGTCTTTGTTGAAGACGACACGGCGCTGCAGTTCACTGGTGGAGTTGTAAAAGTGGACGATCACCGATTTGGCGCCGCGGATGCCTTCGAAAGTGCGGGTGATCAGGTCCTCGCGGCATTGCACGAGCACTTGCACGGTGACGTCATCGGGAATCTTCTTGTTGTCAATGAGGAAGCGGCAGAAATCGAAATCCGTTTGCGACGCCGAGGGAAAGCCGATCTCGATTTCCTTGAAGCCCATTTTTACGAGGGCATTCCACATGCGGAGCTTGCGCTCGTGGCCCATGGGTTCAATCAATGACTGGTTGCCGTCACGGAGGTCAACGCTGCACCAGATAGGGTGTTTGGTAATCGCATGTTCCGGCCAGGTGCGGTCCGGCAAGGATACGGGCGGGTAGGCTCGGTACTTTTCTTTCGGGGAAATCATCATGGTCTTTGTCTCTCTTAGCTGGGAATGTTTTTATGTTTTTTCCCCAAAGAGCCAAGGCAAAGCCCGGCCGGCCCTCGGGGGGAGCTAAGAAGGAGAAGCTGGTTCAGCTTGTGAGACATGAGGCTTCCATAGACCAAGATTCTTTCAAACACAACACCTGTGGCTTTTACGCCGCATTAAGGATGTTTTTTTTGGCACCTGGAATCAGGCTAAGTTCGGTCATTATTGGCTGCGAGAAGCGCCACATGCAGTTGGGGACCACCACATTATGAAGACTTTTATTCTTGCCGCCTCGCTTACGCTTGCCCTTTCAACCGCGGCCTTTGCAGGGCAATGCCAGGACGATATCGAAAAGATTGACGCGGCCTTGGCCAGCGGCGATGTTGGCCCGGACCAGCGCGCCCAATTGGAAGACATGCGCAACCAAGCGGTTCAGCTTTGCGGCGCCGGCAACGAGACCGAAGGCCTTGACGTCACCGCCGAAGCCAAGGCCATGCTGAATATCCAGTAGGTTAGATCTCCAGCATACCCTGCATCACCTTCACCGCCTGCCCCGCCACGCGCACGGCCTTGAGCGCGCCGCCTGCCACATCTGCTTCCAGAAAAAGATCAGACGGGCGGCCCATCTCATAGCCCTGCTCCAGTTGCCATTTATGGGTGCCGTCCTTCAGAGCCTCGGCATTCAAAAGCTGGGCTGCCAGCAAAGCCGTTGCCGAGCCGGTAGCCGGATCCTCCGGAATGCCGCCCGTGGGCGCAAACATGCGGGCACGGAAATTTGCCTTCGGATTGTCGCCGCCGCGGGTATAGAGGTATGAGGCGTCCACCCCTCCCATCGGCCTGATAAGGGCCGACCAATGGGGCTCAAGCACCCTGGATTTTTCCAGCGCCGCGCGGGACTTGACCGGCACAAAGAAAAAGCGCGAGCCGCCCTCGAGAGAAGCAAGTCCATGCGCGTCAAAGCCAATATCCTCAGGCAAAAGATTGAGCGCCCGCGCCGTCTCGGCAACGCCAGGCAGTGGCACGTCCGCCCGGAAGGGCACTACCGGCGCGGTGAACTGAGCGCGAGGCACGTCACCGATGCGCGAGACTTTCACCGGCACCAGTCCCGCCCCCTCCTCCAGCCGGATCTCCGTTTCAAAGCTGCAGCCTGCCTTGTATCTCATTTCAGCGAGCAGCACGGCGCAGCCCACGGTGGGATGCCCGGCGAAGGGCATTTCCCCGCCGGGAAAGAAAATCCGCACTTTCGCCGTGTTGGCGGGATCTTCCGGTTTCATGACGAAGATGGTTTCCGACAGGTTGAACTCGCGCGTGATGGTCTGCATTTGCTCGGTGGATAGAGCATCGGCACCCAGCACAACGGCCAGCGGATTGCCGCCGAAGCGGCGGTTGGTGAAAACGTCAAGGGTGTGAAACGTGAGTTGCATGGCGGGAAAAACTAATTCTCCAAAGCCCCAGCAGCAATAGTTTTATTGTCCCGATTGTCTCCGTCAGGGAATGGCGCCGTCGGCGCGGCCGCCTGCCTTCACCTCGAAATCCTTTTCGCCGAGAACCGCGCCGTCTGCTCCTTTTGCAACCACATGGTAGGCACCCGCATCGAAAGCCTTGTTGATCGTGCCGCCATATTCCGTCGCGAGATATTTCCGTTCGCCGGAAATATCCTTCTCCGCCGAGAAGACTTCGATGGTTGACTCCGCGGGCCCAGTGACCGCCAGATAACCGCCATCAAGGCTGACTTCGACTTTCGACATAGTTCCCGACGCGACCTCAACCGAGGCCGAACCTTCAGCGTAATCCTGGGTGAAAACGACCAGATAATTTCCGGCGGGAACCTTGAATTGCGCCGTGGTGCCATAAGTGGTGGTGATCCACTCATTCTTTCCGTCAGGACCCGGTTCGCCTTTGCGCAATTCAACCGCGGCACTGTCCGGCACCGCGGGCCCGCCCGTTGCGAACACGCCAGCAGCTTCAATGGAACCGGCTCCCAGCGCCAGTTTCTGCTCCGACAGCTTGCCCGCGGCGATCTCGATATCCTGCTCGACCTTTGCCGTGCCGAGCGAAAGTTTCACTTTGTAAACGCCGGCATTGGCGAGGAAGGCGGTTTCCGCCCCGTACTTCGTCGTGATCCATTTGCCAGATGAATCCAGAAGCTCCCACGCCGCACCAGAATCGGTCATGGGCGTAGTCTCATCCATCATCCCCGACAGCCGCAGGATGCCGGCCTCAAGGCTGGCATTCAGCTTCTCGACTTCGCCCGCCTCTAGCGTCATCGGCATTTCGACAGCGGCCACATCATCCGACACCCGGACGATGAAATCGCCGGTGCGCGGCAAATTGATTTTGATGTCGGTGCCATACTCGGTCTGAATCCACTGGCCCTTCTGGCCGTCCACCACATCGAAAAACTCCCAAGTGGCTGACTCATAGCCCTGGCTCAACTCCACGCCCTCGGCCATCACCACATGGCCCGTCAAGTTGAATGCGGGTACAGCAGGTTCAGGCGGCGGAGCTGGCACGGCTTCAACCGTTTTGGTCAGCGCCGCTTCAAGCTCTTCGGCATTTTCCGCCGTGCTGTAGGTGCCGCCGGTTTTCTCAGCGAGGCACTTCAACTGCGCAACCGCGCCCTGGTCATCAAGCCCGAAACCCACCGTATGAACCGTAAGATCAACGCCGAGCTTCTCGAGCTCTTCGGCCACGGCGCAGGGGTCGAGCCCGCAGGTTTCGATGCCATCGGACACCAGAATGACGCTGGCCTTGCGCTCGGTATATTTCAGCGACTCCGCCGCCATGCGCACCGCCGCCGTCATCGGCGTCTTGCCTTTGGGATTGAGGGCCTTGACGGCGCTCATGTAATCGCCCGCATCTAGTGGCCCCGGTTCGCGCAGCACTTCGATATCCTCGCAGGAACCTTTCTCGCGGTGGCCATAGGCCACAAGTCCAAGCTCGTTCTCCGGCTTCCAGGCACCGACAACCCGGCCCACCACCTCCTTGGCGATTTCCATTTTGGACTTGCCGTCGATCTGCCCCCACATGGAGCCCGAGGCATCCAGCACCAGGATCACCCGCGAGCCCTCGTCGGCCCGCACCGGGATAATTGCCAGAATGAATAGAAAAACAGCGAGCAAAGCCGTGCGGAAATTCATGTCTGCGACTCCTTTGCCCACTCGTGAGGTCAAGGTGGCAGATCGCTCAACCGTTTGTCAATCCGACGGAATCCCTGGTAGCGGGCCGGTGCCGGGGTTGCATTGTTGGAAACTCCCTGAAATAACGGGGGCTCTCGTATGGTTCCCTGCTCGAAGCCGGAAAACGCCTAGATCACGTGTGTTGAAACAATGCTTTCAAATGCTTTTCTCGTTCAAAACATGCAAAGACTAGCACTGGCGAACCGCGAGAACCTTTCAAATTTGAAGCCGCTGCGAAGTTCGCCGATCACCACCACCGAAGGGATAGTCCTATGCCATGTGCGCGATGAGTTGGAGTTGCTTCCGCACTTTCTGAAACACTATCGGGAAATTGGAGTTAAAAGATTCGCTTTTGTAGACAATGGCTCCGTTGACCAGACCCTCCCCTTTCTTCTCGACCAAAACGATTGTGACGTATTCCAGTTTTCGGGAGGAATAAAGGAATCTGGATTCGGCACAGTCTGGAAAAATCTCCTGCTGCTCACCTATTTGCCGGCCAAATGGTATTTTAATGCCGATGTTGACGAGCATGCAGTCTACGAGGGCTGGCCCAACATTGGGCTCGATGAATTTGCCAGCCGGATGAGCGCAAAGGGGCGAAGCGCGGTCACCGCGCTGATGGTGGATATGTATAGCCGCGGACCTATAACCAATGCGCATTCCGGTCCCGGCGAAAGCCTCCTCGGCGCCTGTCCGTTTTTTGACGGCGATGGCTACAAAATGGGGATTCCGCAAGACTGGCGCGCCGAGAATTTTCCCAGGATCCGGGCGCACGGCGGCCCCTTGGCAAGGGTATTCGGCAGCAAGGGCGGCGGCGGCATGTCGGCAAAAACCCCTTTAATATTGGAGCCAAACATCTATTTCCACGACCCACATACGGTAGTTCCTGTCGGCCTGAATTTCACGCCGATGGAAATAGCCCTGCTACACCTGCGTTTTTCCGCAGCATTGCCCCCGAAAATAACGCGCGTCCTGGAACATCGCGGTTATGAACAGGGGAGCATCGATGAATATCACATTTTGGGCGACAGGCTGAAGCAAGACCCCGAATTCAGTTTTTGGTATTCCGGTTCCACAAAATTTGAAACGCCGCAGCAATTCATCGACAAGGAAATGATTGGCCCGCGCAGCCTGGCCCAGATGATTTGAAGCGCCGTCAATTCGATGTGCGAGTCTAATCAACTCGCAGCATTTATTTCCAGCACATGACCATCAGGGTCAAGCAAGTAAATTTGTGGAAAACCGGCAGGTCCGGTTCGTTTGACCAGCAGGCGCTTGGCATCTCCTTCCGGCAGGTCTTCACGGAAACCCTCTCCATTCAGCAGGCGAAGTGTTTCATCAAAGTTTGAAACCCGTAACGCAAAATGGGTATCATTGTTGTCTATTGTGCTTTTGCGGCGAAAATTCCCCGCAGGGTAAACTGTAAGATGCAGTTGCGACGGTCCGCAAGCCAGCCAGACTCTGGCGATGTCAAAAGGAGGCCGGTCAATCGGAACCAGACCCAGAACATCACGGTAAAATCCTAAGGACCGCTCTAGATTGGTCGTGATGACTGAGACGTGATGAAGAACGAAAGTATTCATGCAACACCCCATAACCCGGCAATCCCGTCATACACCAACTTCAGCGAGACAAGAAACAGGGCCACTTCCACGATACGGAAGAAGATTTTTTCGGGCAGGATGCTCGTGAGCTTGTAGCCGAGGAAAGCCCCGGCAATTGCAATGGGCGCGAGTATCGCCGCAATGCGCAGGCTGCCTGCATTAATCTGTCCCAAAAACCAGTAGGGCGGCAGCTTGAGCAAATTGATAATCGCAAAGACAATGGTCGACGTGCCTGCGAAAACCATTTTTTCCAGGCGCTGCGGCAGAACATACATCTGGTAAGGCGGCGCGCCCGAGTGTGAGACGAAGCTGGTGAAGCCGGTAATGGCGCCCCAGAAGATCCCGCGTGGCAGATCCGCAGGCCGGGGCGCAATGGTGCGGCGCGCCTTCATCACCACATCGGCGCAATAGACAAGGCCAATGGCGCCGACGAGCAGCTTCACCAGATCATCGCTGGTAATCGAGACCGTGGCCCAGCCGATCGCTATTCCAATCGCCGCCGCTGGCACGATGATTTTTATGTTCCGCAAGTCGTAGGACTTACGGTAAAGCCACAGTCCGTAGACGTCGCTCACGATATAGATCGGCAGCAGCAGTCCCGCCGCGACGACAGGTGAAATTTGCAATGCCACAATGGGCACCGCCAGCATGCCCACAAGCGGCAGGCCGCCTTTGGAACTGCCGACCAAAAGCGTGGCGAGGCCCGCCAGGAACCAGAACCAAACATCGCCAGTCATCGTGCGGTTTCGGCCTGCAGGGCGACTTGGCGATGATCCACGCCGAGGAATTCACTAAGGCATTCGACCACAAAATTATGATCATCGCGCTGCGGAATTCCGGAGACGGTGATGGTGCCCACTATTCCCGTGCCGATGATGTGAAGCGGAAAGCATCCGCCATGGGGCGCCACGTCGATGGGGTTGAAGCCGCGCGTTTCATCCAGCGCCTGCCCGCTCAGAGCTATTTCCCGGCCCGCGCGGTAGGAGCACTTGTGCAGCCGCATGACCACATTGATTTTCCGCCGCACCCATTCGGCATTGTCGGGAGTCGTGCCGGTCAAGGCTGCATAGAACAGCGGGCGCCCCGCCACGCGGATATCGATGACCAGCGGCAGCTTCCGCGCAATGGCCGCATCACGCATCAGCGTGCCAAGCGTCCAGGCGTCGGCCTCGTCAAACTTCGCAAAGCGAAGTTTCTCTTCCTGAAGCTTCAGCCGCTCAATATCGCTTTCGAGTGACACGCAATTCTCCCTACGCCAACTTGTCGAATTCCTTGCGCGCTGCCTTCACCACGTCATGATTCTGCGCCGACCATTCAACCAATTTATCCAGCGGCAAGAGAAGCGACCGGCCCAAATCCGTCAAGCCATATTCCACACTTGGCGGCACGGTGGGATAGACTTTCCGGTATAGCAGCCCGTCGCGCTGCAAATGGCGCAGCGTCTCGGTGAGCATGCGCTGCGAAATATCGCCGATCCCACGGCGCAGCGCACCAAAGCGCACCGGGCCATCCTTCAAATGGCCGACGATCAAAACACTCCATTTGTCGCCAATGCGGTCCAGCACATCGCGGATCGGGCAGGCCGCCGTGAGCGTGGGGTCAAGGCGGTTGGAGAGTTGACGTGCCAAGGCTGTAGTCATCGCGGTGGTTCCTCCTGGGTAACCAGGGGCGTTTAAAGTGCCGTCTTGCGCCCCGTTCAAAATGTTATATTTGAGACTTACTCTCAAAAAGAGACTAATGCAACAGAAGGATTAGAACATGTATCTCGTCACCGGCGCTTCTGGCCATCTGGGCCAGCTTGTTATCAACAATCTCCTGGAAACCCACAAAATTCCTGCCAGCAAGACCATTGCAACCAGCCGCAAGCCGGAAACCCTCGCGGCGCTGAAAGCCAAGGGTGTGGACGTCCGCGATGCGGACTTTGATGACACCGCCAACCTGGTGAAGGCCTTCAAGGGCGCCACCCGCCTCCTGATCATCAGCACCGACGCGATGGATCGTCCCGGCCACCGCCTTGAGCAGCACAAGAACGCCATCGCCGCCGCGGAAAAGGCAGGCGTTGAGCACGTCCTCTATACCTCCATGCCAAAGCCTGTAACCTCGGCCGTCCTCTTCGCGCCTGATCATGTAGGCACCGAGAAGGCGCTGGCCACCTCCGGCCACAAAGGCTGGACCGTACTCCGCAACAACTGGTATTTCGAAAACCTGTTCTATTCCCTGCCCTCGGCCATCAAATCCGGCACCTGGTACACCGCCGCAGGCGAAGGCAAGATCGCATACATCGCGAGGGAAGACCTCGCCCGCGCCGCTGCCGCAGCACTCGCTTCGGACCAGGGCGGCAAGAACACCTACACGCTGACCGGCGCGCAGGAATTCACCACCGACGAAATTGCCAAGCTTGTGAGCGATGCGGTTGGCAAGCCCATCTCGGTTGTTCAGGTTCCACTCGAAGGCCTCGTGCAAGGCATGGTGGGCGCAGGTTTTCCGGAAGCGGTTGCCCGTGTCTTCGGCTCCTTCGACACCAACACCGCCCAGGGCGGCCTCTCAGGTGTCACCGGCGATTACCGGACGCTCACCGGCACCGACCCCGCGCCGTTCACCACCTGGCTTGCAAAAAACAAGCAGGCCTTCCTCGGTTAAGCACTTGCTGCAACGAGAAAGGGCCCCAAACGGGGCCCTTTTTCTGTTTCAGATTGCACCGAAAATGAACGGGCATTTCAGATTCTGTTCACTTGGCGGACTCTAGGAGGGGCGCAACGTCAACAAACCCCAAGGAAAAATCATGTCCTACACGAACCTGAATCTAAATGCGGCCAAGCTTGGCCTGTCGGCACTTTTCGTAGCAACGGCCCTTTCCATTTCTGCCTCTGCCGCCCTGGCGAGCAGCATGGAAAAAGTCGATATCGTGACCGAAGGCATCGACCTGGATCCCATCTATGTGGACTCCAATTCCAACGGCTACACCGGATCGGAAAACAAGGCCCACAAATACATGGTTCGCGTTTTCGCCAAGGCCAAGGGACGGAATCGCGTCTGGTGGGTGTCCATCCACGGCATTGGAAAAGGTCCGCTGTTCCACAAGGATGTGGGAAAATCGGAAGGCTGGCCTGTCTATGGCAAGAGCCACGAAGTCCATGCCAAGCCCAGCAGCCTAACCTGGCTCACCACACCCAAGACCGCTTGCGACAACATGCTGAAGGACAAGGTTACCGGCGGCATGAGCAAAGCCGATATCATGAAGGGCGATCGGAAGACAACGGCCGCGGCCTTCATCGCTTTTTCCGCTTCAGCCGACTCGAAGGGCCACAACAAGGATAGCAAGCACGTCACCAGTGACGGCACAGCGATCCACACTGACGACGTCGTCTACAAGGTTCCGGTGGTCTGCCGCGCCGCACTCTGAAGTCTGACTGTTCCAAAGAGCCTGAATACTCCGCGCAAGCGGAGTATTCTTTTTTCCACATGCGGTGATGGCAGCAACTACTCTTCTCCTAATTCCTCGCCTCTGGAGATCGCGAACAGACGCCGTCAAGGAAAGGATGTTTGTGGACACCCAATCCAAGCGGGCGTGTAGTCAGGACTAATCAGCATTGCACCACTACTTTCCAGAATTCCTATTGCTTGATTTGGCGCAATCCAAACTTGAGAGACGGCAGTGTAATGCAAATCTGAACTGGAAGCGCTGGTGACACTGTCAAAATTCCAAAATTGTGGAATTCCTGTAAGTCGCAGGACCGGTTCTGCCGACCATGTCTGACTGTCGCGTTGAAATAGCTTATAAAGATACCCATCCCCCTGGGGTCAACACCGGACCCCGATGTGATCGCAAAAGGTTCGCCCTGCCATTGAAAGAGCGCTGCAATATTTTTTGCCAGGACAACTCTCGGCGAATGTCCGGCGTCAAAAACAACCAATTGGCCTGCTCTCTCCTGCCGGTGATTGGTCCGACCTCCCATCACTGACGGAGCCTAAGAAGCTCCACCCTTCGAATTTCATTTGAGCATCAAGTTTGGTAGTTCCTTTCATGACATCTAGGCCAAGCAGCATCTTCTCGAAGTGATCCCCGTTGAAGTCGGAGGCTTCGCCTGCTTGCGCTGCCACATCAGGCCCCGTGATAAAGTCGGGTACGAATCTGTAACCGTCCCGGTCAAAGCGCGCTTTGCACCAGCCTGTGATCTCAGCCTCCTGCATCTCATAAACGGGAGAGCGCTGCGTTTGAAGAAAATCACGGGGCAGTTTCACCACACGCGCTTCCTCTGCGGGATACTGTGAAAGGTTCGGGTCGGCTTCCAATTTTTCGGCAGCCGCATTACGAACTATGGGGTGCCAATAGGTTTTTGCAACACGCTGCAAAGCCTGCCGGGCTTTCTCATTTGAAAATTCCTGCAATGCGCTCACCGCCGAGTAGGACGCGAGCCAATCACGCGGGTCTATCTGATTGATCAAATCATCAATCGAGTTCTCATAAACCCTTGTTCCAAGAAGTATCACGGCGTGACGCCTGACATCCCAATCT
Organism: Hyphomicrobiales bacterium; assembly: GCA_038251095.1. GTDB lineage: Bacteria > Pseudomonadota > Alphaproteobacteria > Rhizobiales > Aestuariivirgaceae > Aestuariivirga. The sequence continues at coordinate 19,482 of JBBSBQ010000042.1, read as the reverse complement.
TGATCGATCAGGAGTATTTTATGCGCGGCGTATAACTTTCCAGTTCAATTCCGATACTTGCCAAACTTGCCAGTGCGGAGACTCTCTTATCGAAATCGGCATCCTCAGCGAGTTCAAAAAGGACATCAATGCTGCCCGTATCCCCGTAGGTGGTTAGAATTCTTGCCGCCTCTAAACGAATCTCTGGCAGAGATGACTTCAGTTGTTCACGCATTATAGGAATTGCAAAGTCTTTCATCATCTTCTTGGTTCTAAGGTATTCCGAAGGGAGAAAATATTCGAGCGCAGCCAGCCTTGCTGGTCCATCGAGTGCGGGATTTCGAATGGCTTCCGCCAATCTCGGGCCAACCGTCCCAATCTCAAGCACGTTCGAATCGATCCAAGCATACTGACGCTTCGCGAAAGCCGTATCGCAGGGTTCGCCACTGCTGCATTCGACATGTTCGGTCACTGCCGCAATTACGCCGTTCGGCTTTTCATTGGGATACTCTCGAAAATTGGAAAATGTGTTGGCAACATCACCTTCTTTGAGCGGATTCCTCCGTAATTCCGCCACGACTTTACGGACAAACTCTGGCGTGGGATAGCGAGACGCCAAAATACCAATTGAACCTCCCGGCACTCTCCACCAAGCGGCGTGAATGGTGGGATAGTCCCCAGGCGTGATGAAATCCGAGGTCCAAAGCGCCTCTGCCGCACGCGCTACTTCCAGTTGGCTTCCGCTCTTAAGGATTTCAATCAATGGCGGCACTGCAGCCTTGCCGAATTTTTCGAATTCCGGCTGCAGACCTAGCTGTAGCGGTGAGGCCTGCTCATAGTTCTTGCAAGCAAAATCATCAGCAACGCATGGCGGCGCGTGCAGATACTCAACGCAGTCCTCGAGGCTGTTGCAATCAGGACCCCACGAGTTTTCGGCAAACGCGCAGTTAAGTGGGAAAAGTGCACCAAAAGCCGCAACAGCCAAAAATCGCGCCAACATGCAAATTCTCCGCAAGTCAGCTTATTGAAACCAACTTGGGCTAATCTGTGACGCGCAATTAAAGTCGAACTCTTTAATTCCGCGCCTTGTCCACCAGCTTGTTCTTGGCGATCCACGGCATCATCTCGCGGAGCTTGGCGCCGACCGCTTCGATGGAGTGGCTGTCGTTGTTGCGGCGGATGGCCTTGAAGCGGGCCGCACCGGCGCGGTATTCCTGCATCCACTCGGAGGTGAACTTGCCGGTCTGGATATCGGCCAGGATGCGCTTCATCTCGGCCTTGGTGTCGCTGGTGATGATGCGCGGCCCGCTGACATACTCGCCCCATTCGGCGGTGTTTGAGATCGAGTAGTTCATGTTGGCGATGCCACCTTCGTAAATCAGGTCGACGATCAGCTTCACTTCGTGCAGGCATTCGAAATAGGCCATCTCCGGCGCGTAGCCGGCTTCCACCAGCGTTTCAAATCCGGCGCGGATCAGTTCGATCAAGCCACCGCAGAGCACGACCTGCTCGCCGAACAGATCGGTTTCGCATTCTTCCTTGAAGGTGGTCTCGATGATGCCGGAACGACCGCCGCCCACGCCTGAGGCATAGGAGAGCGCGATGTCATGGGCATTACCGGAGGCATTCTGGTTGATGGCGATGAGGCAGGGCACGCCGCCGCCCTTCTGGTATTCGCCGCGCACCGTATGGCCCGGGCCCTTCGGCGCGATCATGATCACGTCGATGGTCTTCTTCGGTTCGATCAAATTGAAATGCACATTCAGGCCGTGGGCGAAGGCAATCGCCGCGCCATCCCTTATGTTGGGGGCAATGTCGGCCTTGTAGATATCGGCTTGCAGCTCGTCGGGCGTTGCCATCATCAGCAGGTCGCCCCACTTGGCGGCCTCCGCCACGGTCATCACCTTGAGGCCATCGGCCTCCGCCTTCTTGATCGTGGGTGAGCCGGCCTTGAGCGCCACCGCCAGGTTCTTGGCTCCTGAATCCTTGAGGTTCAGCGCATGCGCCCGGCCCTGGCTGCCATAGCCGACGATGACAACCTTCTTGCCCTTGATGAGGTTAACGTCGGCATCCCGGTCATAATAAACGCGCATGTGAAAGGTCCCTGTTTGAATAACAGCGCGGGAATTAGCGGTCCGGCGGGGTTAAGGCAAGTCTCAATAAGCATGGGGCCTATGTGCGCCCGGGAGGTGGGATGGGCCTGTACCCATTGCCGAAATCGCAGCATACTACGGGCAGCGGTAACCTAAGGGGAAGACCATGATGTCATCGGCAACGCCCGAACAGCGCCTGGAGGAACTGGGCCTCGTCCTGCCGCCGCCTGCTGCTGCCGTGGCCAATTATGTGCCCTGGGCCATCACCGGGAACCTCATCATGACTTCCGGCAACCTGCCCTGGCGCGACGGCAAGCTGGCCTATACCGGAAAGATCGGCCGGGAGCTTTCGGGCGAGGACGGCTACAAGTGCTGCCAGCTCTCCTGCCTCAATGCCATAGCCCAATTGCGCGATGCGGCGGGCGATCTCTCCAAAATAACCCGTGTTGTCCGGCTTGAGGGCACCATGAATGTGGCCGAAGGCTTTGCCGAGCATCCGAAATGCCTGAACGGCGCTTCCGACTTGATCAATGCGGTTTTTGCCCTGCGCGGGCTGCACACCCGCATGATCTACACAAATCCGGTCATGCCGCTGGACTGCGTCACCCTTGTGGTCCTCTACGCGGAGATTGCCGCATGAGCGAAAGCTGGCGCAGCGCTGAACTGGAAAGAGCTCCGCGCAATGGCCGCGCGGGCCACACGCTGGTGTCGGAAACCGATGCGGTGCGGGTCTGGGTTATTTCGCTGAAGCCCGGCGAACGCCTCGCCTATCACTGCCATGTACTGAACTATTTCTGGACCGCCACCTCCGAAGGCAGCTCCAGATCCCACTTCAGTGATGGCCGCAAATCGGAAACTAGCTACAAGGCGGGCGACACGCGGCATTATGTTTTCGGGCCGGGCGAATCCATGATCCACGATCTAGAGAATACCGGGTCTGCCCCTTTGAATTTCGTCACAGTGGAACTAAAAATCGGCAGCCCCAATACGCCGCTGGCGCTGGCCTAAACGCTTTCCCGCGCTGCCCAGAGCAGGCGCAAGCCAAGTGCACCGAGAAACAAACCGGTCACCCGGTCAATCCAGACTTTGGCCTTGATATAAAACCGCCGCTTTCGGATTGGAGATTTGCGTGAGAAAGCCGCTCATGAAGGGACTGGAAACAGCCTCGCCCGCTGCCCCATCCAGCACAATGGGATCGGCCGCATGTCGGAAAATCTGCAGCGCAATCCACAGAATGAACAGCGCGCCCACAATCTTCATGCCGAGAAAAAGCATCGGAACGGCATGGAACAGAACATTGAGTCCGAGCAATGCGGCGGACGACCAGATCACCGTTCCCGCCCCAATGGCGAGACCCACCTTGAAGCCGTCAAAGCGCGATTTGGCAACGGCGATGCGCGCCGTAATCAGAAAGCTGGGACCGGGACTGATTACCGCCAGCATCTGCACAAGGCCGATGGAAATGAGCGCGGTTATTTCAGGCGTCATCGATCGCCTCCCGGAACAGGCGCACCGTCTCCGCCATGCCGAAGGTGAGTGCGTCAGCAATGATGGCGTGGCCGATGGAGACTTCGGCGAGGTTCGGCAGCGCCGCCATAAGGGCCGGCAGGTTTTCCCGCGTCAGGTCATGGCCCGCGTTGAGGCCCAGCCCCGCAAACTCCGCCACATTGCCGGTGACAACGATCTTGTCGAATTCGCGCATCCGCACTGCGGCGTCAAAGGCGCCGCCATAGGGCCCGGTGTAGATCTCGATGCGGTCGGCCCCCACCGCCTTCGCCTGCTCGGCCAGTTTCGGATCGGCGTCGACAAACAGCGACACGCGCATCTTGCCTGCGTGGAGCCGCGCGATCACATCCTTGAGAAGCGATTGGTGCTTTGTGACATCCCAGCCATGGTCCGAGGTCTCCTGCGCCGGATCATCAGGCACCAGTGTCACCTGATCCGGCCTGTTCGCCTCGACCAATTTGAGAAAACGCTCGTCGGGATAGCCCTCGATATTATACTCGCGGGTGGAAAAGTCCTTCCGGATCAGGTCGCGCAAAACCGGCACATCCGCCTGGCGGATATGGCGTTCATCCGGGCGCGGATGAATGGTGAGCCCGGCAGCGCCCGCCTGCAAGGCAATGCGCCCCAGCCCCTCAAGGCTCGGCCAGGGCAGGTTCCGCCGGTTGCGCAGATAGGCAATGGCATTCACGTTCACGGACAGCTTGCAACTCATGGCGCGGGAATGTAGGCGCGCAATGGAATGCTGGAAAGTCCGGTTTTAATAAATAATGTCAGACCACTTTTTCCTCAACCGCTTACAGAAAAGGATTTCTGGAGACACGCCGGGGGATAACGGGTTAGTATGGGAGGATACGACAATCACGCGGCGATCCCCATGCGCTATAGTTTTCCCCGACTGGTCATCACTATACTGCTCACACTCCTTGCATTGCAGTCGGAAACACCATCCGCCCAAGCGGCAAAGTTAAAAATGTCGACCGATCCCAAGAAAACCTGCTCGTCCATAAGGATCTCGGGAGAAATTATTGCAGGAGACTATAACAGGTTCGCCGACGCACTCAAAAAGACCGCGGCAGTAGCGCCCGTCCGCCGTGTTTATCTCAACAATATCGGCGGTCAGCTTCTTGCAGCTTTGGCAATGACGGATCTCATTCGCTAGAGAGCGCCTGCGGTTGAAACCATTGTTGAGCCGGGGCAAATTTGCAATTCGGCCTGCGTCATGGTACTTGCCGTCGGTTCACAGAAATACGTGAGCCGAAGCGCCGCCGTCATTATACACCGCGCCTATGATCCCGTGACAAAAAAAACAGACTTGGCTGCGACGAAACAGGTGGCTGAATTCATGGTCGCCAAGGGCATGCATCCCCGCGTTCTGGAAACCATGACTAACTTAAACCCCAAGGAACTAGTCAAAATCACCCGCGCCAACGCCAAAAAACTGGGGTTCGAGAGTTTCAAGTTCTACAAAGGGGCAAATCCACCCGCAACACCCGAGTGTTCATGAATCGGACCAGCAGCAAGCAAGTCTTGAATATCCGGTCTTGCTCCGAATTGCCAGTCAGCTATGCCTCTGCCCGCTAAATGCAAAGCCTAGCCTCCTCAAACCTTCATCCCCTCAGGCCCGCGCGAAATGCCGGCAACGCCGGTGCGGGAGACTTCCACCAGGCCGATCGGCACCATCAGCGAGATGAACTGGTCAACCTTGTCGGGTTTGCCGGTGATTTCAAAAATGAAACTGTCGGTCGAGGCGTCGATGACGCGGGCCCGGAACGCGTCGGCCAGGCGCAAGGCCTCCATGCGCTTTTCCCCGCCGCCGGCCACCTTCACCATGGCAAGTTCGCGGGCGATGGAATTGCCCTGCACAGTGAGGTCGGCCACCGAATGCACCGGGACCATGCGCTCAAGCTGGTGCCTGATCTGGGTAAGAACCGATGGCGTGCCGGTGGTCACGATCGTGAAGCGCGAGACGTGCTTGTCGTGGATCGTTTCCGACACCGTGAGCGAGTCAATGTTGTAGCCGCGCCCCGCGAAAAGGCCGATGATGCGGGCGAGGACGCCCGGCTCGTTGTCGGCCACCACGGCCAGCGTGTGTGTTTCCACCGTCTTCTTCGAGGTGTCGAGGAAATAGGCTGAGCCCGTGGGCTGTTGATGCGCGTTCATGTCTCTCTCCTCAAACCAGCTCTTTACCCTTGGCGTCAATGGCGCTGCCGACCTCTTCGTCGGACACGTCTTCGCCCAGCAGCATTTCATTATGCGCCTTGCCCGACGGGATCATCGGGAAGCAATTGGCAAGACTTGCCACGCGGCAATCGAAAAGTACCGGGTGGGGCGTCTTGATCATCTCTCTGATCTTGTCGTCGAGTTCGGCGGGCTTCTCAGCCCGCAGGCCCACGCAGCCAAAGGCTTCCGCCAGCTTCACGAAATCCGGCAGGGATTCCGAATAGCTTTCACTCAGCCGGTTGCCGTGGAGCAATTGCTGCCACTGCCGCACCATGCCCATGTACTGGTTGTTCAGGATGAATACCTTGATCGGCAAGCGGTACTGCACCGCTGTCGACATTTCCTGCATGGTCATCTGCACCGAAGCGTCACCCGCGATGTCAACCACCAGCGCCTTGGGATGGGCCATCTGCACGCCAACCGCCGCAGGCAACCCATAGCCCATGGTGCCGAGGCCGCCGGAGGTCATCCAGTGGTGCGGATCCTCGAACTTGAAGAACTGCGCCGCCCACATCTGGTGCTGGCCCACTTCCGTGGTGATATAGACCTCCTTGTCGCGCGTCAGCTCATACAGCCGTTGAATAGCGTATTGCGGCATTATCACGTCCTTGTTGGCCTTGTACTTCAGGCTGTCCTTGGCGCGCCAAACGTCAATTTCCTTCCACCAGGCGGCCAGCCCCTTCTTGTCAAGCTCGTGGGACTTCGCCTTCCACACACGGATGATGTCTTCCAGCGCATGGGCCACGTCGCCTACCACCGGAATATCGACTTGCACCGTCTTGTTGATCGACGAGGGATCGATGTCGATGTGGATTTTCTTCGAGCCCGGCGAGAAGGCATCAAGCCGCCCCGTGATGCGGTCATCAAAGCGCGCGCCCACATTGATCATCACGTCGCAGTCATGCATGGCCATGTTGGCTTCGTAGGTGCCGTGCATGCCCAGCATGCCGAGCCAATTCTTGCCCGATGCCGGATAGGCGCCGAGGCCCATCAGCGTCGAGGTGATCGGGATGTTCGTCATCTTCACGAATTTACGCAGCAGCTTCGAAGCGATCACGCCCGAATTGATCACGCCGCCACCCGTATAAAGTAGCGGGCGCTTGGCCTTGGAGATGAGCTCAACCGCGGCGCGGATCGCATCCTGGTTCGGCTTCACCTGCGGGCGATAGGTTTTGTGCTCGATGTTCTTAGGGCCGACATAGCGCCCCTTGGCAAACTGCACGTCCTTCGGGATATCAACCACGACTGGGCCGGGCCGCCCGTGGGTAGCCACATAGAAAGCCTCGTGCAGGATGCGCGCCAGGTCATTCACGTCCTTCACCAGCCAGTTGTGCTTGGTACAGGGCCGGGTGATGCCGACCGTGTCGCATTCCTGGAAGGCGTCATTGCCGATCAAATGGGTGGGCACCTGACCCGTGAGGCAGACCATCGGAATCGAATCAAGCAGCGCATCGGTGAGGCCGGTGACCGCATTGGTAGCACCTGGGCCGGAGGTGACCAGCACCACGCCGCATTTGCCGGTGGAGCGGGCATAGCCTTCCGCCGCATGGGTTGCCCCCTGCTCATGGCGCACCAGGATGTGCTTCACCTTGTCCTGCTGGAAAATCTCGTCGTAAATGGGAAGCACGGCGCCCCCGGGATAGCCAAAGATATGCTCCACCCCGTGATCGGCTAAAGCCTTCAGCACGATCTCGGCACCCGACATCAATTCGCCCGTAACCATTTCAAACCTCTTTATTTCAGCCACTTCGTTTCACATGAACCTGCCATTCAGGCAATAAAAAAGGCCCCGTTAAGGAGCCTGTTTCGCGCAACACCGAGTATCCCGGAGGGTCAACCCTCCGCGGTGCTACGCGATCCCACGACAATAAGAATGCTGTTCATAGAACGTTTCTACCCAGCTCGGAGGAAGAGGTCAAGCTCCCCGAGAGAAATACGTTAACCGCTTATGACTTGTCAGCTTGCCCCCGCCACCAAGTGAGCTGGCGCTTGATGTAGTGGCGGGTCGCCGTTTTGGCCAAAACCACGGCTTCCTGGAGGGATATTTCACCGCGCAAATGACGGGTGAGTTCGGGAACGCCAATGGCCTTCATCATGGGCAATACGCTGCCATATTTGATGAGGGGGCGCACTTCTTCAAGCGCCCCGGCTGCCATCATATGGTCAAACCGGCGTTCGGCCCGGTTGTAGAGTTCCTCGCGCGCCACATCCACCACGTGGCGCTCGACAGCTACATCCTTGAGAAAGGCCCGTGATTGCGCCTCCGCCTGCCAATGGGACAGCGGCTGTCCGGTTCCCTCGATCACCTCCAAGGCGCGCGACAGGCGTTGCCGGTCGTTGGGTTTCAGCGCCTTCGCACTTTCCTTGTCGCGGCGGATGAGTTCCCCGTAGAGATCGCCCTCAAAGCTCCGCCATTTCTCACGGATGTCCGGGTCAATGGGCGGAACCTCAGCCAGCCCCTGCTCCAGCGCCATGAAATACATGCCGGTTCCGCCTGTAATGATCGGCAGCTTGCCGGCAGCCCACGCCGATTCAATCTCACGCCTGGCATCCGCCAGCCAGTGTGCAACCGAATAACCGTCGAGTCCCGACATATGGCCGTATAGCCGGTGGGGAGCCGTATGAATTTCCTCGTCAGTTGGCCGGGCCGAAATAATGCGCAGTTCCTTGTAGACCTGCAGTGCATCCGCATTGATGATGACCCCGTCCCGCTCCCTGGCCAGTGTCAGGGCAAGGGCAGACTTGCCGCTGGCGGTGGGGCCTGCGATAAGCAGCGCAGATTTGGCTTTGCTCGGGTTCATCATGACATCGGTTCTTGTTCTCATAGCAGCCCCGGGCTCCAACGCAATAAACGACGCGGTCCTGGGCTTGGTGGGAACGCCACCCCTCTGGCTCTCCAAAGGCGAGGCGGCGGAGTTTACAGCACCTGGCGAGTTGGAAAAACTCCGCCAGGCGCTGGCCCCCTTTCCTATTGATGTAAATCTGGTTTCCAAAGGCAACCGCCGCAAGAGGCTGCTGATCGCCGACATGGATTCAACCATGATCCAGCAGGAATGCATTGATGAACTGGGCATCGTGGCGGGCCTTGGCGACAAAATCAAAGCCATCACCGCGCGCGCCATGCGCGGCGAAATCGATTTCGCCAGTGCGCTGCGCGAACGCGTGGGGTTGATGGCGGGGCTTGATGCAAAAGTCATCGACGGTATCCTGCGCGAGCGCATCACCTTCATGCCCGGCGGCAAAACCCTGGTGGCCACGATGAAGGCGCAGAGGGCTTACACCGCGCTTGTCTCCGGCGGTTTCCGCCAGTTCACCTCAAAGGTTGCCGCCGTCCTTGGCTTTCACGCCAACGAGGCCAACGACCTCATCATTGAAAACGGCAAGCTCACGGGCCAGGTGGTCGAACCCATTCTCGGCAAGGAAGCCAAGCTCGCGGCCCTCGAGCATCTCAGTCTTGTGAATGGCCTGAGCCCCGCCGATGCAATAACCGTGGGCGACGGCGCCAATGACATTCCGATGCTGCAGGCCGCGGGCATGGGCGTGGCGCTGCACGCCAAGCCAAAGGTGCAGGAGGCCGTATCACTCCGCATCAATCATGGCGACCTGACCGCCCTGCTTTATCTGCAAGGATACAAGGAGGCGGAGATTACCCGGACCTAAACTCATCGGCCTTGTCAATTTTTGCTGCGGCGCGCAGAGTTCACACGAGGAGGATCCAGCAATGACACTGAAGGTAATTGGTGCCGGCTATGGCCGCACGGGCACCATGTCCACCTATTCGGCCCTGAAGCAGCTCGGCTTTCCGTGCTACCACATGATCGAGGTGCTCCAGAACAAGGCCAACAAATCCCATCTCGATTTCTGGCGCATGGTGGCCAATTCGCCGCCCGGCACAAAGCATGACTGGGAACAGGTATTGGGCGAGTACACGGCTGCCGTTGACAACCCTACCTGCTGCGTCTGGCGTGAGCTTATGGCGGCCTACCCTGACGCCAAGGTGTTGTTGACACTCCATCCTAGAGGGCCGGAAGCCTGGTATGAAAGCACCATGGACACCATCTATTTCACTGAAAATGTCTGGCAGTTCAAGGTGCTGGAATTCTTCACGCCTTTTGGCCGAAAGTTCGGCGACATGTCGCGCAAGCTCATCTGGCAGCGCAACCACAAGGGAACCATGGAAGACCGCGCCAGGGCAATCGCCCAATACAAGCAGCACATTGAGGATGTGAGGGCAGCGGTTCCGCCGGAAAAACTCCTGATATTCACGGTGACCGAGGGTTGGGCGCCGCTGTGCAAGTTTCTTGGCCTGCCGGTTCCGGCAACACCCTTTCCCAATGTCAATGACCGCGAGGAGGTAAAGAAGATCATCAGGGATATCACCAAGGGAGCCTATGTCATCCTTGGCGGATGCACGGTCGCCGCCGCAGGACTTATATATGCCGCGGTCAGGTTTCTTGGCTAGTTGGCAAACGTGCTTTCAGCTACTTCTTCAGCTTCAGTGCGATAAAGCGCATCTCCGTTTGCTTGCCGCCTTTTGAGACGAGCAGGAGAACCGAATTCTTGCCCGCCTTCTCGGCCTCCGCGATGCTGGCGGAAATGTCGGAAGCGCCGGTAACGGCCTTTTCGCCCGCTTCAGTGATCACGTCGCCGGGTTCAATCCGTTTGTCGGCGGCGGCACTGTCCGCCGTCACTTCCGTGACAACCGCACCCTTGATGTCGGCATCAATGGTATATTTCTGCCGGAGTTCATCGGTCATGGAACTGACAGTCATGCCAAGCACCGTTAGAACCGCGGGCGCGGGGGCCCCGTCGCTGTCCTGCTGGGCCACGACTTTTTCGCCGTCTTCCAGCCGGCCGACTTCCGCCATGATCTCAAGTTCCTTGCCTTTGCGGAAAACCTTGACCGGCACCTTCTTGCCGATTTCCGTATCTGCCACAATGCGCGGCAGGTCGCGCATGGCGTTCACCGGCTTGCCGTTGAATTCGATCACCACATCGCCGGGCTCAATGCCGGCTTTTTCGGCGGGACCGGTCTTGGTTACATCGGCGATAAGCGCGCCGCGCGCCTTGCCCATGGCCATGCTCTCGGCAATGTCATCGGTCACCGACTGGATCTTGACGCCAAACCAGCCGCGCCGGGTTTCGCCAAACTTCACCAGTTGATCGACAACCCCCTTGGCCGTATTGGCCGGCACCGAAAAGCCGATGCCGACGGAACCGCCGGTGGGCGAAAAGATCGCCGTATTGATCCCAACCACTTCACCCTTGAGGTTGAACAGGGGACCGCCGGAATTGCCCTTGTTGATGGCCGCATCCGTCTGGAGGAAATCATCATAGGGGCCGGCGTTGATGTCGCGGTTGCGCGCCGAAACAATGCCAAGCGACACCGAGCCGCCGAGGCCGAAGGGATTGCCGATGGCTATTACCCATTCGCCGATACGCAGGATGTCGCTGTCGCCAAATGCCACCACCGGCAGCGGCTTCTCAGGCTTGACGCGGATCACCGCCAGATCGGTTTTCGGATCACGGCCGACGAGGTCGGCCTTCAAGATGGTTGAATCCTGGAAATGCACTTCGATGGACTCGGCCCCCTCAACCACATGGTTGTTAGTTACAATCAGGCCGCTGGGGTCGATCACAAAGCCTGAGCCCATGGAACTGACGGAGCGGTCCTGCGGTTCCTGCGATTGGCCGCGCCGCTGCTTCTTCAGGAACTCGTCAAAGAAATCCTTGAATGGCGAATTATCGGGAAGGTCAGGCATCTGCAGGGCAGGCCCATCCGAATCCGACTTGGATTGAACCGAAATTTCAACAACCGAGGGAAGCAGGCGCTCCGCCAGGTCGGCAACCGAGGGAAGTTGCTCCAACTGGGCCTGCGCCGGTTGCGTGGCGATAGGGGCAGCGGCAAAGCCGATGGCCAGCATGCCAAAAGCCGCGCCACCTAAAAGGTTACGCACAATCCTGATCCGTCCCGTCATGTAAGTCGTCTCCCGAAAGTCCTCAGACAAAAAACACTTTTACCATCCAAACGACGAAAACCCCAAAACCCAAAGCGGCCAAGCCGCCCATGCGGAGCGCGTCATCCCCGACGCTTTCCATGGCCTTCATCATAATTTTCAAATGCCCCGGAACCAAGGCATAAAGAAGGCCCTCGATCACGAAAACGAGACCGAAGGCCATCAGCAAGTCTTGCGTCATTGCGCGGGTGCAGCAGGTGTTCCGCTATTCTTTTCGAAACCGAAATACTTGAAGAATTTCGAGTCCGGGCTCAGCACCATGGTAGTGCCATCGGCCTCCATGCTCTTGGTATAGGCCTGCATCGAACGGTAAAAACTGAAGAACTCCGGGTCCTGCTGGAACGCCTGAGCATACACCTTGTTGCGCTCGCCATCACCCTCACCCCTGATGATTTCAGACTGGCGCTGGGCATCGGCAAGCTTGACCGTGTAGGTGCGATCCGTTTCGGCATTCATCCGTGTCTTGGTTGCTTCACCCTTGGACCGAATATCGGCCGCCAGGGCATTGCGTTCGGATTCCATGCGGCGATAGGTTTGCTCCAGAACATTTTCGCTCAGGTCGGTGCGGCGCACGCGAACGTCTACGATCTCGATGCCGAAGGTATCTGCTTCCTTCCGCAACTCGTCGCGGATTTCCCGCATCATAACGGCCCGGTCGGAAGAAAGGGCGGCGTCAAAGGAGCGACGGCCGTAGGTTTGGCGCAAAGCCGAATCAAGCCGTGCGGCCACGCGGGCTTCCGCCTGCACCAGGTCGGCGCCCAGTGTTTCCCGGAAGAGTTTCGTATCTTTAATTCGCGCCAGCGTTATTGCGTTCACTATGTAAACCTGGCTCGCAATATCCTGCACCGGGCGGTCATTGTTTTCCCAGATGAGCATCCGGTCCTCAATGTAGGTTACGCTGTCGGCAAACGGGATCTTGAAATAGAGCCCGGGTTTTTCAACCGATCGGTTGATTTCACCAAAGCGCAGAACCAGTGCCTTCTGGCGCTCATCCACCACGAAATAAGAGGAATAGGCTATGATGGCGATGAGCGCCACCACGATGCCCAGTATGTTTTTAAAGCTGCTCATGTGAATGTTCCAAATCTGAATTACTGGCCAGGCGTGGCAGCGCGTTTTTGAATTTCCGGAAGCGGCAGGTAAGGGACAACGCCCGTTCCGCCCTGGCCGCCTTCAATGATCACCTTGTTAGACCGGGAAAGAATTCCTTCCATCGTCTCAAGGTAAATCCGCTGGCGGGTCACGTCCTTTGCATTCTTGTATTCATTGTAAACCGACAGGAAGCGGGCCGCTTCACCCTGCGCTTCAAACACCACGCGGGCTTTGTAGGCATTGGCATCCTCAACCAGCTTAGCGGCTTCGCCCTCCGCCAACTGAACCTGCTGGTTGCGGTATTTCTCGGCTTCGTTGATCAATTGCTGCTGGTTCTGCCCGGCCCGCACCACTTCGGCAAAGGCATTCGCCACTTCGGCGGGAGGCTGGACGTCGCCAAGGTTGATCTGGCTGACAATGACGCCAGACCTGTATTCATCGAGCAGGCCTTGGGTGATCTGCTGGACCTGGGCTGCAACGGCGTCCTTGCCGGTTGTCAGAATCATCTGCGCCCGGGTCTGGCCTACAACTTCACGCATGGCGCTTTGCGCCACCGCCCTGATTGTCCGTTCTTGGTCGGCCACATTAAAAAGGTAGTCCTTGGGCTCCAGGATCCGCCAGAAGACCGAGAACGGAACCGAAATGATGTTCTTGTCGCTGGTGAGCATCTGGCCTTCATTGGCTTCCATGCCGATATTGATCTGGCGGACGGCGCCCACCCGCGGTTTTTCCATTGTCTCAATGGGCCAGACTGCGAAATGCAGGCCGGGGTCGGCAGTACGCGTGTATTCGCCAAAGCGCAGGACGATGCCGCGCTCGTCAGGCTGAACCTGGTAAACTGAATTGTAAACCCAGAAGGCCGCCAGCAGGGCCAGTGGCAAAAGCCAGGATCCACGGCCGCCGGCAGGAAGTACATTCTTCAGGCTATCCTTGCCGCGCTGCAACAGTTCATCGAGGTCGGGTGGGTTTGGACCGCGGCCACCGGAGTTGCGCGGGCCCTTCGGACCCTGGCCCCATGGCCCCTGCCCCCACGGACCCTTGCCTCCACCACCTTCGTCACTGTTCCACGGCATATATTGAGATTCCCATAGGTTGAGGGTTGATCATTGTTCCAGCCGATATAGGAAGCCTGCGGCGGAATGTCCACGAGTTTAGGCAGGCAGCCATAGGGGGTCTTTTGGCCCAACGGGACGGCCCAAGGCGGCAGCCGCCTTGTGCGCTGCATCAAGCCCGGTTTCATAGGCCCCGTGCGCCGTCGCCATATAGTGCTGGTGCACATGTTCGCCCGCCAGGAAAATGCGCTCATGGACCGGTTCTGAAAACACCTTTCGCGCCTCTGCCTTGCCCGGTGCCGCACCCGAGTAGGCCCCGCCGATGTATTCATCCATCGTCCATCCCGTCGTAGCGCTTGCCACGATGCGCTGACGGATATTTGCACCGAAAGCCTTCACTAGCGTCTCGATGGCAAACCCTTTCATCGTTTCAGGTCCCGCCTTTGCAAGTTCCCTGGCAACGCTGCCGCCCACATGGGCCACGGCAATGGGCCTGCCAAATGGATGCAACTCGAAATTCAGCGGTCTGGTATCCGGCACCATCGGATCGAAGACATCGGCGAAGGGAATTTCGAAACCTTCAAAAACCTTGCGGTCAAAGCCAAGAGCCACCTTTTCCCCATAGCCCATGGTTACATCCGCAAAGGCCTGCTGAACAGCGGCGGGCAAGCCCGGGTTGATGGCAATGCGCTGCTTTTCCATCATGCGGGAAGGAACCGCCAGAATACACGCCTTGGCCGTGACTGTGCCGGAACTTGTCTCGATGCGAACTCCGCCGCCCGCAACGTCGATGGACTTCACCGTCACGCCAAGCCTGATCGGCAAGCCTTGCGACAGGCGCGCCACCAGCGCTCCATATCCATCTTCCACCGGCAGATTTACGTGACTGTCAGAATAATTTCCCGCATCGCCCGTCGAAAGCTCCGAGGGATCCTTGGAGTAGATGAGCTGGCACCAGTGGCGCAGCAATGGATACACGACATGGCCGCGGTCCAGAATGCTTTCAGCCGCCACGTCCCTGCCATCGCGCCCGGCCTGTGCGATATCCTCCAGCTTGTTCCAGACATAGTCAGTGGCAAATTCCGAAACCTTCCACCGGCCCCCGATGAATGACCTGAAGCTCGTGACAGCCGGATTTTCGGGGCGGAATCTGTGATTCAGCTTTTCCGCCATGAATCGCAAGACATTGACATCGCCGGAATGCAGCCAGTGGGCACCTTGGTCCCAGAGATGCCCGATGCTTGAAGTATCACTAAAGGCCCTGCCGCCAACCCGCTGTTTTGCTTCAAGAATGACATGAGGGATGCCGAGTCGCGTCAACGCCAGCCCGGCGCCGATGCCAGCCGCACCTGCTCCAACGACAACCATCTCAGGATTTTGAACCATCATTCAATAGTGCAGGGTTCAGGCATTTCGGTCAAGCACCCGCAAGACAAAACTAGCGCTGTCATGGGCCCCTTGAGGATGAATCTCCCGCGCCGTTTCCGTCCACTGTGCCGGATCCAGCGGTGGGAAGAAAGTATCACCTTCAACTTCCAGATCGACTTCGGTGAGATAGACACGCTCCGTTTGCAGCAGGAACATATCAAAAATTTCCCCGCCGCCGATGACGCAAACCTCTTCGACCTGCCCTGCCGCAGCGAGCGCCGAGGAAACATCGCTCACAACACTGGCCCCCTGCGCCCGGAAATTTTTCTGCCGGGTGATCACGATGTTAGGCCGTCCCGGCAAGGGCTTCTTCGGCAGGCTGTCCCAGGTCTTGCGCCCCATGATCAGCGGCTTACCCATGGTGATCGCTTTGAAGCGTTTGAGATCCGTTGAAATATGCCACGGCAATCCGCCATCCCTGCCGATCACCCCATTGCGCGACACCGCAACGACAAATGCGATGCGGCTCATGTCACCAACGCCTTCAAAGCATCATCACGAATCCGGCAGAACGTCGTGCCCGGTTCAAGCTCGGCCCCGATGTTTTGATAAAGGGCACGGGCTCCCGTGTTCCAATCCATCATCAGCCAATACACACTCGGGTAATTTTTGGCGAGCGCCAGCCGCGCCACCGCTTTCAACAGCGCCCGCGCCACGCCGCGCCGTCGGAATTCCGGCAGCACCGAAAGGTCTTCGAGATACATGACTTCGGCTCCCCGGTTGGTGGAAAAACTGCGATGCCACACAGCACAGCCCGCAGGCTTCCCATCATATTCCGCAATCAATGTGCCGACAATCGGGACTTCCGAAAACATCGCCGTTTCAAACATCTCCGGCGTTGCCAGCACCGTGTGCAGAAGATTGTGCGACTCCGCCAGCGCACGGACCATCGCCAGAAGAGCAGCACCCTCGCCGCGTTGCATCGGACGCATCGTGATCATTGTGCCGCGAGCTTGTCCAGGGCGTCGCCGGAGACGCGAAACACCGTCCACTCATCCTGCGGAACGGCTCCCAGGGATTTATAAAACTCAATCGACGGCGCGTTCCAGTCCAGCACCCACCATTGCAGGCGCGGCAATCCTCCGCTTACGCAACGCTGCGCCAAGTTTTTCAGAAGCGCCTTGCCGATTCCCCTGCCACGCATCGTATCATCGACAAAAAGATCCTCCAGATAGATTCCGGCCCGCCCGCGGAAGGTCGAGTAATTGTAAAACCAAAGGGCAAAGCCCGCTGGTTTCCCGTTCCAAAAGGCAAGATCGCAATTGGCCCGCGGCGTGCTGCCAAACAGGCTTTCCCGGATATCATCCACCGTGGCCGCAACTTCGTGACGCAGGTTTTCATAATCCGCCAGCTTGCAGATGTATTCAAAGACGACCTGTTCATCGCCAGGAACCGCCTGCCGGATGAGCAGGCTCATTGCGGCAATGTTCCAAAGATAAAGAGCGAATACAGCCCGTTCCAAACGGCATGGCAGGCAATGGTCACCCACACGCTGCCAAAGCGTATAAGTAGCGCCCCCAAGACCAATCCCATTACGAAGATAATGCCCATGGCAAGCCAGGGTTCGGTGATGTGCAGCAGCGACCAAAGCGCTGAAGTGACAAGTGTTGCGCCGGAAAATCCGGCCCTGCTTTGCGCAAGCGCCGAAAACAGCTGGCCGCGGAAAATCAGCTCCTCCGCTAGTGGCGCGCCAATAGTGACAGCCGGGAACGCCAGCCAAAACAGCAAGGGCTCATTGGCCAGGTCGAACATGGCTTCCTTCACGAGCCCCGCGGAGCCCGCGGCGGGCGATTGGCCGTCCGGCCCCGGCGTGTAATTCGCAAGGTCGATGTGGAACGCAGTGACTAAAACAAAAATCGTACCGTACATTAGCGCCATGAACCCGCCCACGACGCACAGCCACCCCAGCCAGCCCAGTTCTGGAAAGCGCAGCGCCAGAACTTCCCGTGGATTACCGCCCCGGATTTTGGCCACCTGCCACGCCACGATGGCGGTCAAGACTGAAGCCGGAAAAATGCCGATGATGAAAGACTTGATGACCGACCTTTGATCGTCCAGTCCCGCATCAAAGAAAAGGCTGAGCACTCCCATCCCGGCCACATACTGCAGCACCGAATTCACGACCAGAAGGGCAAGTGCCAGCCCCAACGCCACCCAAAGCCCGGCCGGGTTGCTGGGCACATAAAGCAACGGCGAAGTGTATTTCTGGAAGTCCGTTCCGAATGCTGCCATCGTGTCTAGATCGCCACCGATCCGGAGATGTTCGGATGCGCCTGGTAGTTCACGATTTCAAAATCCTCATAGCGGAATTCATCGATGGCATTGACCTCGCGCTTCATCACCAGCCGCGGCAGGGCATAGGGCTCACGCGACAACTGCTCGTCAATCTGTTCAAGATGGTTGAGATAGATGTGGGCATCGCCCAGCGTGTGGATGAACTCGCCCGCCTTCAGACCCGTGACATGGGCCATCATGTGGGTGAGCAAGGCGTAGGAGGCGATATTGAACGGCACGCCCAGGAAAATGTCCGCCGAACGCTGGTAGAGCTGGCACGAAAGCCTGCCGTTGAACACATAGAACTGGAACAGGCAGTGGCAGGGCGGCAGGACCATTCTGTCCACATCGGCGGGATTCCACGCCGTAACCAGCAGCCGGCGCGAATCGGGGGTCTTCTTGATGCGCTCAACCGTGTCGGCAATCTGGTCGATGACGCCTCCGTCACGCGATGGCCACGAGCGCCACTGTTCGCCATAGACCGGTCCGAGATCGCCGTTCGCATCGGCCCACTCATCCCAGATGGTGACCTTGTTATCGTGCAGGTACTTGATGTTGGTATCGCCCTTGAGCAGCCACAGCAATTCATAGATGATGGAGCGCAGATGCAGCCGCTTCGTGGTCACCAGTGGAAAACCAGCGCCGAGGTCAAAGCGCATCTGATAGCCGAACACGGACTTGGTACCGGTTCCGGTGCGGTCCATTTTCTGCCCGCCATGGTCGCGGACATGCCGCACGAGATCAAGATATTGGCGCATGGACGCTAAGTTAGCCGATTCTCCTGTCTAAAACAAAGTGCAGACTTTTAAACGGGGTTCATTTGGATATTCTGTCATTGGCCCTTCGTGCAATTTTGCTGGCAGCAGAAGTCCGGCTGAAATTGCAAGCTAGGCAGAGGCCGAGGGGGTCATTAGTGGGCAGACGTCAATTCCGAGGAACACATTTGCGTGAATATCGTTAAAATATCAATTTTGCGCATTTTTTTGGAGTGATCACGAATGCTCTCTCGGCAAGTTGATTTCCTGTTGATTGGGCTTTCGGCCAGTTTTCCGCTTGCCCGCACTGACCGGGAGCAAACCATTAAGGAGATTTTTCCATGAAGAAGTCTACCGTCGTTTCCGCCCTGAGCATAGCTGGCGCGCTTGCTACCGCGCTTTCCCTCTCGGCTCCGGCCTTTGCCGCTGACGAACCGTGCTACGGCATCGCCAAGGCTGGCCAGAATGACTGCAAGGCCGGCGCCCATGATTGCAAAGGCATGTCCACCGTCGATTATGATGGCGCCTCGTTCAAGCTGGTGCCCGCCGGCACCTGCGAAACAATGATGAGCCCTGACGGCAAGAAGGGCATGCTCAAGCCGATGGAAGGCTAACTCAAGAAACGGGGCACGGCCTTTCCGTGCCCCACCATTTACAGAAACAAGGACTTCACCAAATGACCAAGACCACGACCATGATTTCCGCGCTTGCTTTGGCCTCAGCCCTTGGCGCCGCTCTTACCACAGCTCCGGTAGCCTTCGGCGCCGACATGGAAAAATGCTACGGTGTGGCACTCAAGGGCCAGAATGATTGCAAAGCTGGCGAAGGTACAAGTTGCGCTGGCACCTCCACCATCGATTACCAGGGCAATTCCTGGAAGCTGGTTCCGAAGGGCAGTTGCGTGAGCATGGATACCCCGCTCGGCAAGGGCTCCCTCGAACCCATCAAGCGTCCGGCTTAACCGTGATGACGGTCGCGGCAATTCCGGCCCGGGCAGGCATTGGCCTCAAGCCACAGCACTATCAGGAGATATTGCGCGACCGTCCTGATTTCGGTTTCTTTGAGG
>JBBSBQ010000041.1:0-37151 GCA_038251095.1 Hyphomicrobiales bacterium | reverse complement strand
GTCTAGAAGAAAGGAGTTCGTCATGATCGAAAAATAGCGGCGAAAAGCAAACCAGTACAAGTTCGTTGAGTTTCGTTTCTGAGCCCCGCGATCCTGCGCGCCAATGAGTCCACGCCCTAGTAAGCCTTAACGGCTTTCCGGCTCAGTGAAAATCCATGGGTTCCCCGCGTGCAGGTAAGCCCCGTGCTGGAGGAGATGCAACTGAAGGGGCCTTCCGACCAGACTTCTCCATACTCGAATATGTTGTCGCCTCCGCAGCAGGAAGGATCGCCGATATTGGTGATGCGTTCCACCTTGCCGGATGAACCGAGCTGCACACGAATGTAGAAGGGCTCAACCCGGTCGCAGGAAAGCTCCGCGCCGCCATCCGATGTCTTGTAAACATCGGTGCCGCCCTCCGGCGTGTAGAAGCAACCGATGTTGCCGGAAGGCATATTGAATTCAGTAAAGCCCTGGTCATTGGGCTCGAATTCAACGGCGAGCGCAGGGGCGGCCAGCATGAAAAAGGCAAGCGAGGCGGCGGCAAAACGGATCATGGCAAGAATCCTATGTAAGCGATGAACTTGGCCACGCTCTATCAGTTTCAAGATGAATAGCGCTTGAACACTATTTCAGCTCGATCTCGATGAAGGCATAGTCCGTGTCATTGGCGTTGATCACATCATGCTCAACGCCCTCGTTGCGGAAATAGGGAACGCCCTTTTTCATTTCGGCAAAATTGGTGCCGGCCTTGGTTTCGAGCTTCACTTTTCCGTCCATCAGCGGCACCACCACATAATCATGGCCATGCCGGTGCCAGCCCGTATTCTCCCCCGGCGCAAAGCGGTATTCGGTGACAATCACCTTGGCATTGTCGATGTGGACGATGGCTTTGGCTGTTCCGGTCATGGGGCTCCTCAATTTGGCTCTATGTAGACGGGGAACTAGCATTTCCCGCAAGTATGTTATATTATAACAGTATGACCTTTCTTGACCCCCACCACGACCATGCCCATTGCACCGCCGACCTGATCGCCCGGGCCGAACGCACCTGCGCGCGGCGCGGCAGCAAATTGACCGGCCAAAGGCGTGATATTCTGGCATCTGTGGCCCAAAGCCATTCCGCCGTCGGCGCCTATGACATTATCGAGCGCATGGCTAAGCATGGCCCGCGGCCCGCACCCATCACGGTTTACCGGGCCCTGGACTTTCTCCTCGCCCACGGCCTTGTCCACAAGATTGAAAGCCGCAATGCATTCGTGGCTTGCTCCCACTCCCATGAGGGCCAGCCCGCTGCACTTCTGATTTGCGAAACCTGCGGTACCGTCTCTGAACTCGATGCGCCGGAAGTTTTTGAACGCATCACCGCAAAGGCCAAGGCACAGAAATTTTCTCCTGCCCATACGATGATTGAAATGTCAGGCACTTGCGGCGCCTGTGCGAGGGCCGCCTGACATGCTGAAAGCCAATGACGCCTTGTTGAGCGCCCGCGACGTGACGCTCAACCTCAACGGCCGCCTGATCCTTGACCATGTGAACCTTGATGTGCGCCGGGGCGAGATCGTCACCGTGATCGGTCCCAATGGCGCGGGCAAGTCAACACTGGTGCGCGTGATGCTCGGCCTTCGCCCCTTGACCTCGGGGCGCATCGAACGGCGGGCCGGCCTGAAAGTGGGCTATGTGCCCCAGCAGTTCCCGCAAACCGCCAACGTGCCGATGAACGTAAAGCGGCTGCTCTCGCTCACCGTTAAGCCGGCTGAAAAGGACCTTGATCGCGCCCTGGACGAGGTCGGCATTTCCCATTTGAAGGAAGCGCGGGTTGCCTCGCTCTCCGGCGGCGAATTGCAACGCGCCTTGCTGGCGCGAGCCCTGTTGCGCAAGCCCGATCTGCTGGTTCTCGACGAGCCGGTCCAGGCCGTCGATTTCTTTGGTGAAATGAAACTCTATGAACTGATTTCCGGCATTCGGAAGAATCATGGCTGCGGCATTCTCATGGTGAGCCATGACCTGCATATGGTGATGGCCGAAAGCGATCATGTCGTCTGCCTCAATGGCCATGTCTGCTGCGAAGGCGGGCCGGAGAAGGTGCAGCAGGATCCGGAATTCGCCAAGCTCTTTGGCCCGTCGGCGGCGCGCATGATCGCAGCCTACGCCCATCACCATGATCATGACCACGAACCCCATGAGCATCATCACCACCATGACCACAAGCATTGAGCAGCCATGACCTCCATTCTCACTGAGCCCTTCTTCCAGCGCGCCCTTCTTGCTGGCATTGCCGTAGCCCTGGTCTCCGGCCCCGTCGGGTGTTTCATCGTCTGGCGCCGCATGGCCTATTTCGGCGAAAGCCTGGCGCACTCCGGCCTGCTCGGCGTGGGGCTTGGATTGCTCTTCAGTTTTAATGTGACGCTTGGCGCCGTTATTACCGCCGTTGTTCTTGCCCTGCTTCTCCTCGCGCTCCGCCGCCAGCAGGGCCTGGCCACCGACACGCTGCTCGGCATTCTCTCACATACGGCTCTCGCCCTCGGTCTGATCGTGGTTGGACTTGCCACCGGTGCTGCCTCTGATCACATGGATATCCTGTTCGGCGATGTGCTGACCGTTTCCACCTATGACGTTTATGCCGTCTGGATCGGTGCCGGCGTCGTGCTCGCCAGCCTTGCACTCATGTGGCGCGACCTGATCGCCACCTCCGTGCATGAGGAACTGGCCCGCGCCGAAGGCGTGAAAGTTGAGCGGGTGGAGCTCGGCTTCATCCTGCTTATCGCCGTGATGACGGCCATTGCCATGAAAATTGTGGGCCTCCTGCTCATCACCGCCCTCATGGTCATTCCCGCCGCCACCGCCCGCCGCATGGCCACAACGCCGGAAAGCATGGCCTTCATCGCCGCGGCAATCGCCGGCCTTTCGGTGATCAGCGGTCTTCTCGCCTCCGCCTTCATCGGCGGGGCTTCGGGCCCTTGTGTTGTTCTGGCGGCGAGCTGTTTCTTCGCCTTGACCTTGGCTGTGCCGCAGGCCAGTTAGGGGGCAGGGAGCAACGATGTCCTATTCGGCAAGAGAAACGCGGCGAAAATCCTATGCTGTGATGGTAGGCCAGGTCCAGGTGGGCGGCGGTGCGCCTATTGTCGTGCAGTCCATGACAAATACAGACACGGCCGATATCGAAGGCACCGCCCGCCAGTCGGCGGACCTCGCAAGGGCCGGCTCCGAACTTGTCCGCATCACCGTGGACCGCGATGAATCGGCCAGGGCCGTGCCCCATATCCGCGACCGGCTGGACCGGATGGGCGTCTCCGTGCCGCTGGTGGGGGACTTCCATTACAACGGCCACACCCTGCTCAACGATCATCCGGCCTGCGCCGAGGCGCTGGCGAAATACCGTATCAATCCCGGCAATGTGGGCTTCAAGGAGAAGAAGGATCGCAACTTCTCCAGCATGATTGAAACCGCGCTGAAATTCCGCCGCCCCGTCCGCATCGGCGTAAACTGGGGCTCGCTTGATCAGGCGCTGCTGACCGAATTGATGGATGAAAACCACCGCTCCGCCAATCCTATTGACGCGCGCGCCGTCATGCATGAGGCCGTCGTGCAATCCGGCATCCTGTCCGCCGCGCGCGCCGAGGAACTGGGCATGGCCCCAGACCAGATCGTGATTTCGGCCAAGTGTTCGGAGGTCCAGGACCTCATCGCCGTCTACCGCCTGCTTGCCACGCGCAGCGAACATGCCCTGCATTTGGGCCTCACCGAAGCGGGCATGGGCTCGAAAGGCATCGTGGCGTCCACTGCGGCCCTTGGTGTTCTGCTGCAGGAAGGCATTGGCGACACCATCCGCATTTCGCTCACCCCGGAACCAGGCGGCGACCGCACTCGCGAAGTGCTTGTCGCCCAGGAAATTCTGCAAACCATGGGGCTTCGCGCCTTCGCTCCCATGGTGATCGCCTGTCCCGGCTGCGGCCGCACCACTTCAACCACATTTCAGGAGCTGGCGCAGGACATCCAGTTCTACGTGCGTGACCGCATGGGGGACTGGCGCAAGGAATACCCCGGTTTTGAAAACCTCTCGCTCGCCGTCATGGGCTGCATCGTGAACGGACCCGGCGAATCCAAGCACGCCGATATCGGAATCTCATTGCCCGGCACCGGCGAACTGCCGTCAGCGCCCGTCTACGTCGACGGCAAGAAAACCACCACCCTGCGCGGCGAAAACATCTCGCAGCAGTTCAAGGACATCGTGGAAAATTACGTCAAAACCCGCTGGGGCTGAAAACTAATTCTTCCGCGCAACGATGAAACGCGCCGCCTCCCGCAGCATGTCGGCTTTCGCGCCATAGGGCGCCAGCGCCGCGATGGCTGAAGCAATCAGGGTCTCTGCTTTTTCCGCCGCCGCCTTGCGCCCCATAAATGATGCGATGGTGGCTTTGCCTCTTTGCAAATCCTTTTGCGTGGCCTTGCCGAGCGCCTCCGGTGAGGATTCAAGGTCAAGCAGGTCATCGGCAATCTGGAAGGCCAGACCAATGTCATCGGCGTAGCGCCGCAGCGGCGTGGGATCAGCGCCGGCCATGATCGCTCCGGCCTCACATGCAAAGCGGAAGAGGGCACCCGTCTTGTGCGCTTGGATGCGGATGATGCTGTCCAGGGTTTGCGCCGCACCTGCCTCCGCCTCGATATCAAGCATCTGGCCGCCCGCCATGCCGTTCATGCCGGAGGCTTGCGCCAGTTCCAGAACAAGAGCGCTGCGAACAGTCGCATCTCCGTGAGTTTTGCGATGGGCCAATATCTCAAACGCCAACGTGAGCAGCGCGTCGCCTGCAAGGATCGCCGTCGCTTCGTCATATTTTTTGTGCGCAGTGGGCTTGCCACGCCGCATGTCATCGTCGTCCATTGCCGGCAAATCATCGTGCACCAGCGAATAGCAATGCACGCATTCAAGCGCCGCCCCCACCCGCAAGGCGCTGGCAGGGGACACATTGAACAGGCGTGCCGATTCAATCGCCAGGAAGGGCCGCAGGCGTTTTCCCGCTCCCAGCGCCGCATAGCGCATGGCACTCAGCAAACGCGGCGATGCGCTTTCGGATAGCAACTGCTCCAGCAATGTGTCCGTTGCCGCCGCCGCATCTCTCAAGGCTGTTTCAAATTGTGTTTCGGGTGTTGACGCCAAGGCCTGACCTGTGTGTTAAGACCCCCTGTGTACTGTCATGACCATTGAAACTCAATCAGGCATGCTTGCAGCGCCCAGGCGCTATCTCGACGGATTGAAGCCGTGGCAGAGGCGGCTGGTCTATGCCGCCGCCTTTATCATCGCCTGGCCCATTGTCATGACGCTGGTTTACAGCGCCGTGCCGCCACCCTTTTCCAACCTGATGATTCTTCGCCTCTTCAACGGCAACGGCATTCACAAGGATTGGGTAAGCCTCGGCGAAATATCGCCGCAGCTTGCCAGCGCCGTCATCACCTCGGAGGACGCCCGCTTTTGCGCTCATAATGGCGTGGATTGGGTGGAATTTCAGGGCGTGGTGGACGACGTTTTCGATGATGATGAAGGCCCCATCCGCGGCGCCAGCACCATTTCCATGCAAACCGCCAAGAACCTTTTCCTCTGGGATGGCCGCAGTTTCCTAAGAAAAGGGCTGGAGATTCCAATGGCTTACTGGATGGACTTTGTCCTCTCAAAACGCCGCTTGATCGAGATTTACCTCAACATCGTGGAATGGGCTCCCGGCATCTATGGGGCCGAGGCCGCCTCCCAGTTCCACTTTAAAAAGCCCGCGGCGAAGCTGACAAAACGCGAGGCAGCACTTCTGGCTGCGGTTCTGCCAAATCCCATCAAACGCAAGGCCGGAAAGCCCTCAAAACGGGTTTCCTCCATCGCCAACCGCATTATGTCGCGGATGAACGGCATGGGCTCCTATCTCGCTTGTCTTGGGCCATAAGCTTCGCTATAAGCCACCCAACCGTGGTGGGCTTAAGCCCGCCTGATATGGAGTAGATTATGGCCGTTCCACGCAGAAAAATGTCAAAAAGCCGTATCGGCATGCGCCGTTCAGGCCAGAAGATGCAGACGATTACCTGGATTGAGGACAAGAAATCCGGCGAATTGCGCCGTCCTCACCACATTGACCTGAAGACCGGCATGTATCGCGGCCGCCAGGTTCTGGCCGCCAAGGCCGACGTTTAATCATTGCTTTTTGATGCTCTGGGACCGGTCGCCTGACCGGTCTTTTTCTTTTTGAATCAACGCTTGCCGGACTGGCCCGTGTTTTGCAGCGCAAGCCCCATGTTGGCAGGAAACTGGCGGATGGTGAGAGCGGTTCATCTGCGCGAAAGCGCGGAAATGGACGCCGTTTTGCCAGCCTGGAAGCGCTTGGCCGACCATAGCCTGGCGCCCGCGGGGCTCAATGCCCCGGAGCTGGTCATGCCCCTCCTGAGAGGCCTGCCGGGAGCCGAACTTGCCGTAGTGAAACAGGGTAATGACCTGCTTTTTGCCCTTCCCATAAAGAAGCGGCGCTTCATGCCGGCCCTCTTTGCCAACTGGATGACCGACCTCACCATCATGGGTGAACCCCACCTTGACCGGGAGTTTCCGGAGGCGGGTTTAACCTCGTTCATTAATCATCTCAAAAGTCCCATTCTGCTTCACTCCCTGAAGGTGAACGGCCCATTTTGGAACCAGCTTGCCAGGCAGGATGCCCAGGTTGCCATTCTCAAGTCCTGGGAACGCGCCGCATTGAAGCTGACCGGAACCTACGAGGCCTGGGCCGAATCGAACTTCGGGGCCAAGCGCCGCAAGGAATACCGCCGCCTCACCAACCGGCTTTCGGAAATGGGCAGCTTCGAGTCCGTAAGCCTCGAAGTGGGGCGCGATTGCAAGCCGTGGGTGGCGGATCTCCTCGCCCTTGAGGCCGCCGGCTGGAAGGGCAAGCGCGGCACCGCCATCGCGGCAAACACCGCTTTGCAGGCAGCCTTCAGGGACTCCTGCCAGTTCCTCGCCGCTGCCGGAAAACTCCGTTTCTGGAAGCTCGCGCTTGATGGAAAAACCATCGCAATCACCTATGCCATCGTCGAAGGCGACCAGGCGTGGCTTCACAAGATTGCTTATGACGAGGCTTGCGCAAAATTTTCGCCCGGTGTCCTACTCGTGCTTTATGCCACCGAAAGGCTCTTCGCCGAAAGCGGCATTACCCTTGTCGATAGCTGCGCCATTCCCGGCCATCCGATGATCGAAAACATCTGGCGCGACCGCATCACAGTGGCCGACGTGATGATTGCGCCAAATTCAATTGGCGTGAAGCGCTTTGTGATGACGTTGAGGGCCGAAAGACTGCGCCGGGCCGCACGTGAATTCGCCCGTGACGCTTACAATTTTGTCAGAGGAAGGAAAAGATCATGAGCATTGTCAGCATCGATCCTGCGGTGGCCCGTGAAAAATTCCTGAAGCGGCCGTTTAAACTGAAGCACGGGCTTTCCGGTCATCCGTTGTTTTCCCTGCAGCGCCTGGTGGAACTGGCCAAGTCGCTTCCGCGCGACCGGATCGAATATAATTCCGGCAAGGTGGCGGTGGGCGTGAAGCCGGAAGATGTTCCAAAGATCGACATGCCGGCCGAAGACGTGATCCGCACCATTGAAACGGCGAATGCCTGGCTGGTGATCAAGTTCGTAAACCAGGACCTGGCCTACAACGAATTGCTTAAAACTTTTGTTGACGAAGCCAATGCGGCGGCGGGCAAGAAGCCCGGCGACTACTCCGATCTTCAAGGCTTCATCTTTGTGTCATCTGCAGACTCGATCACGCCATTTCACTTTGATGCGGAAGAGAACATACTTATCCAGATTAAGGGCGAGAAGTTCGTGCGCACCTTTGACAATGATGACCGCGAGCTGGTCTCCGAAGAGGCTATGGAATTGGCGCCATCCCGGCATCGCAACATCAGGTATGAGCCCTGGTTCGAAAAGCGCGCCACGCTGCATGCCTTGAAACTCGGCGATGCCGTTCATATGCCCTATACCGTGCCCCATTGGGTAAGCACCGGAAACACCTATTCGATTTCCATGGCAATGACATGGAAAACGCCGGAGGTTGTGCGCCTCAACAAGATCAGGTTGATCAACGGCACGCTTCGCCACTACGGCCTGCCGCAAAAGCCGCCAGGCGTTTCGCCAAGGCTGGATGAACTGAAAGTGATGGCTCACGACGCCCTGCGCGCGGTGCTCGATCCATTGCACAAATCGGAAAGCATCCGCCGTTTCCTGCGAGGCCTGATCTATGGGCGCAAGGCCAACTACTTTCTCGAAGGCCAGACGAAAAAAGCGGGGATGTAATTCCCTAAGCTCCCACTTCAAACGGATTCCGGCTTTCGCCGGAATGACGCGTCTGGAACTTATCCCGCAATGAGCCTGTCGGCCGGCACATAGGCATAGCCGAGGTCATCGGCCACGGCCTTGTAGGTCACCTTGCCCAAGGCAACGTTCAGGCCATTCTTCAAATGCACGTCATCGGCAAGCGCCTTCTTCCAGCCCTTGTTGGCGATGGCCATGGCGAACGGAAGTGTCACATTATTCAAGGCGAAGGTGGACGTGCGCGCCACGCCGCCCGGCATGTTGGCCACGCAGTAGTGAATGACGCCGTCCACCACATAGGTGGGATCCGCGTGGGTCGTGGCCTTTGAGGTTTCGGCACAGCCGCCCTGGTCGATGGCCACGTCAACGAACACCGAACCGGGCTTCCAGTCTTTCAGCATCTTCTTGGTTACAAGCTTTGGCGCGGCGGCACCGGGAATGAGAACTCCGCCAATGACAAGGTCAGCCGTTGCGCATTCGTCCTCAATGGCGCCTTGCGTCGAGTAAAGCGTCTTGGTGCTGATGCCGAAGCGGGCCACCAGTTCTTCCATGCGGTCCGTGCTGCGCTCGATGATGGTGACATCAGCCCCCATGCCGATGGCAATTGCTGCCGCATTTGTGCCGACCACGCCGCCGCCGAGGATCACGACCTTGGCTGGTGAGACGCCGGGAACGCCGCCGAGCAGCATGCCGCGCCCGCCCTGGGCTTTTTCCAGGCAATGCGCGCCGGACTGAACCGACATGCGGCCCGCAACCTGGCTCATGGGCGCGAGCAGGGGAAGGCCGCCCCGCGCCGATGTGACCGTCTCATAGGCAATGCAGATGGCGCCGGACTTCACAAGGTCCTTGGTTTGCTCCGGGTCCGGCGCGAGATGGAGGTAGGTGTAAAGGATCTGGCCCTCGCGCAGCATGGCACGCTCGCCCGCCTGCGGCTCCTTGACCTTCACGATCATGTCGGCTTTGGCGAAAATGTCCTCGGCGGCTTTGACAATCTCGCCGCCGGCTGCCGTGTAATCCGCATCCGACGCGCCGATGCCGTCGCCGGCGCTTGCCTGCACCCAGACCTTGTGGCCGTTGCGCACCGCTTCGCGCACCGAGATTGGCGTCATGCCGACGCGGTATTCATGATTCTTGATTTCCTTGGGTACGCCGATGAGCATTGCCGTTCCTCCAGTTGATTGGGGTCAAAATATCCCACTTCCATTCGAATGAATTTCCAAAAACGGGTGGGGAAGCCGCCGGATTGAATTAAAATTCGGATTATTGTAGGAATAATGGAATGAAATACGAAGAATTGGACAAGACTGATAAAATCATTCTGGCCGAGCTGCAAAAAAATGCCCGGCAGTCAATCAATGAGCTCGCCGCAAAGGCGGGGCTGTCCGCCTCATCCTGCCACCGCCGCGTGAAGCTTCTCGAAGAGGCGGGAACCATCATCCGCTACACCGCAACCCTTGACCGCACGGCCTTGGGCCTTGCCAATGAATTCTTCGTCGAAGTGTCGCTTTCGGCGCAAACCGAAGAGGCCTTCGAGAAATTCGAGAAGGCGGTCCAGCGCGTGCCCGAGATTCTCGAATGCCATTTGATGAGCGGCCAATTCGACTATCTCCTGCGCGTGGTGGCCAGCGACGCGGCCGACTATGAGCGCATCCACCGTTCGCGCATTTCGCGCCTTCCCGGCATCCAGCGCATCCAGTCCTCGCTGGCGCTGCGCACCGTGAAAGCCTGGGCCGGCTACCCCGTTTGAAACTTCGCGCGGCGGTCCATGGCCAGCATGAAAAGGCCGGCACCGGCAACAATTGTCATGCCGGTCCATGTCCAGAGGTCGGGGAAGTCATTGAAGAACAGAAGGCCGAACGCCACCGCCCAAACCATGCCGGAATATTCGAATGAAGCGACGAAATTTGATTCAGCCTGCTTGTAAGCCGAGATGAAACACATCATCGCGAATGCAGCCAGGGCGCCCACGGCGCTGAGCAGCAGAAAATCGGGAAGCGTCGGCCAAACGGGCGGGCGTGTCAGAAATGCGAGGCTCTTGTTCGCTTCACCGGCAAATCCGGCCGCCAGAGCCGTGACGCCGACGATGACGGCGAAAGTGAAATAGACCGCACTCTGCCAATTGGCGATAACTAGTGGCTCCACCCGTTGCGCCAGATGCCGTCCCATCATCTGGCCAACGGCATAGCCAAATGCCGAATAAAGCGCCAGGAACGAGGCTGGTTCAAACGCGGAAATTCCCGGGCGCACCATGACAAGCACACCGATGAAACCACCCGAAATGGCAATCCAGCGATAGATCGGCACCCGTTCGCCAAGAAACGGCCCCGCCAAACCCGCGACGAAAAACGGCATGGTGAAATAGATCGCCACCATGTTGGCAATCGGCATCGCCGCGATCGATAGTATGAACGCCATGTAAGCTGAACACAGGATAAGCGCGCGCAGCAGCATCCTCGGCCACAGCGGTGTAGCCAGGGATTTCAGGCCATGGGTTTGGGCGATCCAGAATGCCAGAATGGGCATCGAGGTCAGTCCACGGATGATCATTGTCTCATAAACCGGATAGGTGCCGGACATGCCTTTGACGATGGCGTCCTGCGTGGAGGCCAATCCAATGGCAAAAAGGATTAATATCGCCGCCCGCGCCCTGTTGTCGCCCGGACTATGGCTTGGCATCATGGATTGTTTCGGCCAGCAGTTTCACGCCTTGGGCTATTTTCTTCTCGTCGATGGAAGAGAAGGCCAGGCGGAAGTAATTCCGCGGCGGATTCTTCCTGCCAAAATTTATCCGTCCCGGCTCAATGAGAATGCTCTTGGCCGCGGCAGCCTTCGCCAGCACCTCGCTGTCAAGGTCTGGAGCCCCCTTCACCCAGAAACTGGTGCCGCCAAAGCTTGGCAGGCGCGACGCGGCGGGGAAGTGTTGTTCAAGCGCCTTGCCCATGATTTCCCAACGCGTGCGGTAGGCCTTGTGCAAACGGCGAATCAGCGTGTCATGATGGCCCAGCGAGAGAAACAGGGCGGCGGTGCGCTGGTTGTTGTTGGGCGCATGGCGCACCATCAGGCGGCGCAAGGCACGCGCCTCCGCAATCAGTTTCTTCGGTCCCACCATGAAGCCAAGCCGCAAGCCGGGAAAAAGCGATTTGGACAGCGAGCCCACATAAATCACGTGGCCCTTGTCATCGAGCGATTTCAGCGCCGGGCAAGGCTCGTTCACATAATTTGTTTCAAACTCATAGTCATCCTCGATGATGATGAAGTCGCGCGCCGCCGCAAGCTTCAATAATGCCATGCGCCGTTCGAGGGGCATGGTCGCGGTAGTTGGAAACTGATGGCTCGGCGTGGTGAAAACCACCTGCGCGTTGCTGACATCAGCGTTGAGCGTCAGGCCATGATCATCGACCGGCACCAGCGCCACATGATTTGATTTCAACTGGAAGATATTGCGCACATCGGGATAGCCCGGCTCCTCCATCGCCACGCGGGTATTTTCATCAACCAGAAGGCTGGTGAGAAGATAAAGCGCGTTCTGCGCTCCCAGGGTGATGAGAATTTCATCGTCGCTCGCCATGATCCCCCGGCGCGGCAATATTCGCCGCCGGATATGCTCAACCAGCATGGGATCGTCATGGGCCCAGGTGTCGTTGGTCCAGGTACCGAGCCATTTCTTGCCCAGCGCCTGGCGCGTGCAGTCGCGCCATTCCGCCACCGGAAACAGCGTGTGGTCCACCTGCCCATAGATGAAGGGATAGGCGTAGCTCTGCCAGTTCAGGGCTTTTGAGATATTCTCCTGGGCAGCCGGATTTTTTTTGAAGCGGCTTGCCCAGTCAATCTCCGTTGTGGCGCCATTGGTCTTTGCCGCCGGGCTGCGTTTCGGCAGGACCGTATCAAGCCCGGCCTTCTCCGCCACATAATAGCCGGAGCGCTCCTTGGCCACCAGAAATCCGTCATCAAGCAGCCCCTGATAGGCCAGAACCACCGTATTGCGCGAAACGCTGAGCGACTTCGCCATTTTGCGGGTGGAGGGAATGGGCTCTTCGCGCGCCAGTTGCTGGTCAAGGATGGCAGATACCAGGGCCTCGCGTATTTGCATTTGCAGGCTTGAGTTTTCCGAACGCTTGATATGAACGAGCCAGTCGCGCAACTGATTTGGTCCCCAGGAATTAACCGTCTGGACCTATCATAGTACC
Organism: Hyphomicrobiales bacterium; assembly: GCA_038251095.1. Classification (GTDB taxonomy): domain Bacteria; phylum Pseudomonadota; class Alphaproteobacteria; order Rhizobiales; family Aestuariivirgaceae; genus Aestuariivirga. The sequence goes on along the minus strand of JBBSBQ010000041.1, from coordinate 24,651 downwards.
AACCCGCGCCCTAATGTAGTCCGGAATCGTCGCATCATGGAACCCAATGACCGAACCCGTTATCGATATATCGCCAAAGACCTGGGACGAGGTGAAAACCACCACCTGTTATATGTGCGCCTGCCGCTGCGGGATCAAGGTTTACCTCAAGGACGGCACCGTCAAATATATCGAGGGAAACCGCGATCATCCAGTGAACAAGGGGGTGATCTGCGGCAAGGGCGCCGCGGGCATCAAGCAGCACTATTCTCCGGCGCGCCTGTCAAAACCACTCATGCGGGTGGGCGAGCGGGGCTCCGGCGAATTCCGCGAAGTTGAATGGGAAGAGGCGCTCCGCACCGCCACCCTGTGGCTCTCGGAAATCCGCAACAAAGATCCGCGCAAGCTCGCCTTCTTTACCGGCCGCGACCAGTCCCAGGGCCTTACCGGCTGGTGGGCCACGCAATTCGGCACCCCCAACTATGCGGCCCACGGCGGCTTCTGCTCGGTAAACATGGCCGCCGCCGGGCTATACACTTTCGGCGGCTCCTTCTGGGAGTTCGGCGAACCCGACTGGAAGCACACCAAGTATTTCTTGCTCTTTGGCGTGGCCGAAGACCATGCCTCGAACCCGATCAAGACCGGCCTTGGAAAATTGAAAGCCAGGGGTGCCAAATTCGTTTCCATCAATCCGGTGAAGACCGGCTATTCGGCGATTGCCGATGAGTGGGTGGGGCTCAAGCCCGGCACCGATGGCCTCTTTGTCGGCGCCCTCATCCATGAACTGCTCGGTGCTCAAAAAATCGATGGAGAATATCTCCAGCGCTATACCAATGCCCCGTGGCTGGTGATTGAAAGTCCCGGCAGTGCCGATGACGGCCTTTTTTTGCGTGAGGCATCCTGCGCGGCCCAGGTCTGGGATTCCCACACCAATTCGCCCATGTCGGCCACATCCAGCGATGCCTCGCCAAAGCTCATGGGGCGCTTTGTCCTGCCCGATGGCCGCAAGGTGGTGACCAGCTTCACCCTGATTGCCGAACGCTTTCTTTCCAATGACTACGCACCGGAAACCGTGGCGGATCGCTGCGCCATACCCGCCAGCACCATCAAACGCATCGCCGCCGAGATTGCCGAAGTGGCGTTCGAGCAGCAGATCGAGCTTGATGTTCCGTGGACGGATTATACCGGCAGGCGCCACGAGAAGATAATTGGTCGTCCCGTGTCCATGCACGCCATGCGGGGCATATCAGCCCATGCCAACGGCTTCCAGACCTGCCGCATCCTGCACATCCTGCAAATCATCCTGGGCACAATCGATGTGCCCGGTGGCTTCCGCTATAAGCCGCCGTTCCCAAAGCCAATTCCGCCGCCCATCAGGCCCGCGGGCAAACTCGGGCAGGTCAGACCCAACACGCCCATGCCCGGCCCGCCGCTGGGCTTCGTCGTCAGCCCCAATGATCTGCTGGTTGATGAAGCGGGCCAACCCTTGCGCATCGACAAGGCCTATTCCTGGGATGCGCCACTCGCCGCCCACGGCCTCATGCACATGGTGATCAATAACGCCGCCAAAGGCGATCCCTACACTATCGATTTGCTCTTCATGTACATGGCCAACATGAGTTGGAACTCGGCCATGAATGTGCCCGACACGCTGAAAGCACTGACCGCCAAGCGCGACGATGGCGAATATGTCATCCCGCGCATTATCTATTCCGACGCCTATGATTCCGAGATGGTGCACTACGCCGATCTCATCCTGCCCGATACCACCTATCTCGAACGCTGGGACTGCATTTCGATGCTCGACCGCCCAATTTCCGAAGCCGATGGCCCCGCCGATTCCATCCGCCAGCCCGTGGTGGAGCCGGACCGCGATGTGCGCGCCTTTCAATCGGTACTGCTGGACCTGGGCGCTAGGCTTGGCCTTCCCGGCATGACACGGCCCGATGGCACGGCGCGTTATCCCGGCGGCTATCCCGACTACATCATGAACCACGAACGAGCGCCCGGTTTGGGCCCGCTCGCAGGCTACCGTGGCAAGGACGGCAAATCCAAGGGCAGGGGGGCCGTCAATCCCGATCAGCTCAAGGCCTACATCGATAATGGCTGCCACTGGTTTTACGAACTGCCGGACCACATGAAATATTATCGCCATGTGAATTGGGACTATCTCGACTGGTCCACCTTCATGGGCTTCATGGGAAAGCCCGAGCCCATCATTCACCAGCTCTATTGCGAACCCCTGCAGAAATTTCGACTGGCGGCGCAGGGCCATGGAAAAATCCTGCCGCCCGCCGGCCACGCCAAACGCATCTCAACTTATTTTGATCCCGTGCCCTTCTGGTACCCGCCCTTCGAAGGCGACATGATTTCCGGCACGGAATTTCCCATGCACGCCATCACCCAGCGCCCCATGGTCATGTATCATTCCTGGGGCTCGCAGAATGCCTGGCTCCGCCAAATCCTCGGGCGCAACTGGCTCTACATGAACAAGGACCGCGCTATTTCACTCGGCATTGCCGAGGGCGATTGGGTGACGGTGACATCGCGCCACGGCCAGATCAAATCGCAGGTGAAGGTCATGAGCGGCGTGAATGCCGATACGGTCTGGACCTGGAACGCCATCGGCAAAAGATCCGGAACCTGGGGCCTCTCCGCCGATGCTCCCGAAGCCAAAAAAGGATTCCTGCTCAATCACTTGATCTCCGATCTTCTCCCAGAACGCGAAGGCGGTTATCGCTTCTCGAACAGCGATCCAGTCACCGGGCAGGCGGCGTGGTATGACCTCAAGGTGCGCGTCGAAAAGGCGGCGGACCAGTCGGCCGAAAGCCAGCCGCAGTTCCCGGTCCTGAAAAAACTGAGGGGGCAGAAATGACCTCATTGCCAACTCCGCAACCCAACCAGAAGAAGCTTGGCCTCGTCATCGACCTTGATACCTGTGTCGGCTGTCAGGCCTGTGTCACGTCCTGCAAGGAATGGAACACCCAAGGCTATTCGGCGCCTCTCACTGACAGCGACTCCTATGGCGCTGATCCCTCCGGCGTCTGGCTGAACCGCGTCCACGGCTATGAGGTGAAGGAAGAGGGCAGGGACGATTCCCGCGTGGTGCATTTCCCGCGCTCCTGCCTGCATTGCGAAACTCCGGCCTGCGTCACCGTTTGCCCGACCGGCGCTTCCTACAAGCGCGCCGAAGATGGCATCGTGCTGGTGAACCCCGACACCTGCATCGGCTGCAAACTGTGTTCCTGGGCCTGCCCCTATGGTGCCCGCGAATATGATTACAGCCATGGCGTCATGAAAAAATGCACGCTCTGCGTCGACCGCATCTACAACACCAATCTTGAGCCCGAAGACCGGGCTCCGGCCTGCGTGAAAGCCTGTCCGACCGGAGCCCGCCACTTCGGCGATCTCGGCGATCCAACGTCTGATGTCTCGCAATTGGTCAAGGCCCGCGAGGGTTTCGATCTGCTGCCGGAGATGAACTACAAGCCCGTGAACAAATATCTCCCGCCGCGCAAGCGCCGCGATGCGGTGACATCTGCTGCAATCGCCCTGCCCAAAGGTGACGGCTCGGCCATGGACCGCCTCTTTTCATGGGCCGACAAGTTCCTGAGCGGCAAGCCCGCCGGCACCATCGCCTCCCTCGAAGACATGTCCGACAAGCTCGAAGGCTGATGGTATGAATCCCGCCTATTCGGTCATCCTGTTCACCACGGCGTCCGGCGCAGGCTATGGCTTGCTGGCTTTGCTTGGCCTGGTCGGCTTCAATCACGGTCCTGCATCAAGCTTCGCCTTTGGACTGGTTGCCATCGTAATCGCCCTCGGCCTGATCACCATCGGCCTGCTGTCCTCGACCTTCCATCTAGGCCACCCGGAACGCGCCTGGCGGGCCTTTTCGCAATGGCGCAGCTCATGGCTTTCGCGCGAGGGTGTGGCCGCTGTTGTAACTTATGGTCCCGCAGTGCTGTTCGGTGCAGCATGGCTGAACATCATTCATGCGCCCGCCTGGATCGGGCCGCTTGGACTCATTACCGCGGCCACGTGTACAGTTACGGTTTTCTGCACGGCGAAAATCTATTCATCCCTCACAACCATCCGCGCCTGGAACCATCCGCTCACCGTGCCCGTCTACCTCGCCTTCGCGCTTGCCTCGGGTGGCGCCTTGCTCACGGCGATTGCAACCATCTTTGATCGCTTCCAGATATTCCAGGTCATCCTTGCGATAGCCGCTCTGCTCGTGCTAATCGCCATGAAATTTTTCTACTGGCGCGGCATCGACAGTGCTGAGCGTACCCACACCATGGCGGCAGCCACCGGGCTGGGCGCGGGCGTGCGCCAGTGGGAGGTGCCGCACACCTCGGAAAATTACATCATGAAGGAAATGGGCTTTGCGGTGGCCCGCAAGCACGCGGTGAAACTGCGCAATGGCGTTTTCCTGCTAATGATTGTGACACTGCTTGCGCTCGCAGCTTGCCTTGTTACGCCTTGGTTTTCGTTTCTGGCAGCCCTGGCGATCCTGCTTGCCGCCGTTTTTGAACGCTGGCTCTTTTTTGCCGAAGCGCAACATGTGGTATCACTCTATTATGGAACAGAAAAAGCCTAGCATGCTGGCCGATGGGGTGCGCTGGTACGACGACTGGTTTGCGGTTGAAAACATCGCGCCTGGCGTTCATGCCATTGGCGAGCCCCGCTTCCACCAGATTAACTGGAATTACCTGATTGAAGGGCAGCACACTGCACTGCTCTTTGATGCAGGGCCTGGCGTTCGCGATATTTCTGAACCGGTAAAATCCCTCACCAAACTGCCGGTGATAGCCCTCCCATCCCACATGCACTTCGACCACACCGGCAACCTGCACCGCTTCGGGAATGTGGCACTTGCCGATCTTCCCATCCTGAGGGCCTGCGAAAAGAACGGTGTCTTCCACGCCAGCGATGAGCTGTTCCTGGGATATTACGAAGGCATGGTGTGGAAGCCTGTCAGGGTTTCCCAATGGCTCCCCATTGGTGCTGAAATTGACCTTGGCCAGCGCAAGCTTGAAGTCATCCATACGCCGGGTCATTCGCCTGAATCGATTTCGCTTCTCGACAGCCAGGCCGGGATCATGTTTGCGGCGGACTATGTTTATCCCGGCTCACTCTACGCCCAAATTCCCGGCGCCGACCTTGCGGATTACCTCAGCACGGCAGAATCACTTCTGCCGATTCTCACGCCCGAAACCCGGATTTTTTGTGCCCATGGCAAGCCTGACCAGCAGCGCCGGAATCGCGCGCCCCTGTTGAAGCGTGAAGATATCGCAGACCTGGCCGATGCCCTGAAAGGGCTGAAGCAATCTGGCCAGAAGTCCGGGAAATGGCCCGTAAATGGACGGATGTCCCTGTTGACTGCCGCAAGCGCCTTTGCGTCCTGGCAAAACGGCTAGGCTGCATTTTTCCCTGAACGTAACAATCCGTTAACGGATTATTAACCATGTCTGGGCCTAATCGCCTGTGTTGGGGTGCGTTGCGTGAGGGTGTTCAATTTGTCAGTTGCTGTTCAGTCACGGATTTCTTTTCGTTTGATGGGCCGGTCTTATCTGGCCTTCGTCTTGGCCCCGGAGCTGCCCTTTGTGGATTGGCTCGTTGAGCTGGATCGCAGGGTGGAAAACTCCCTGAGCTTCTTCGCCAACCGGCCCCTGGTGCTCGACCTCGCCAGCGTTGCGCCGACCAAAGCCGAGACGGTTGAGATCATCGCCTTCATTGAAGAACGCCACTTGCGCCTCATTGCTGTCGAAGGCGTTCCCTTGGACTGGTTGCCCGAGCGCCTGGCGCCGCTCCCTGGCAAGGTTCAGACGGCAGGCGAGTTCCAGCCACCAGAAGCGGAAAAGCCAACCCGGTCAGCGCCGCCTGTCACGTGGGAATCTGAACCATCCATTGGCTCGCCCTGTGCCGCCCTGCTGGTCAATGAACCGGTCCGCTCCGGCCAGTCGATTATCTATCCCCATGGCGATGTCATTATCGTGGGCTCGGTAGCCTCGGGCGCTGAAATTATCGCCGGCGGGTCCATCCATGTTTACGGCTGCCTGCGTGGCCGCGCTTTTGCCGGCACCAACGGCAACACCAATGCGCGCATTTTTTGCAGCAAGTTTGACGCCGAGATGATGGTGATCGACGGCCTCTACAAGACGGCGGATGATTTTGATCTCGCCCTGCGCGGCACCTCGGTGCAGGCACGGCTGGACCGGAACGTCATGAACATCGAGCAAATGAGCTGAAAAATGTCAGGAGTAATGTGTATGGCTAAAGTCCTCGTCGTAACGTCCGGTAAGGGCGGTGTCGGCAAAACCACGTCAACGGCGGCCTTGGGTGCGGCCCTTGCGCTGAACGGCCAGAAGGTGGTTGTCGTCGATTTCGACGTTGGCCTGCGCAATCTCGATCTCGTCATGGGGGCCGAACGCCGCGTGGTTTATGACCTCATCAACGTGGCCCAAGGCAATGCCAAGCTGAACCAGGCCCTGATCCGCGACAAGCGCCTTGAGAATCTGGCGCTGCTGCCCGCCTCGCAAACCCGCGACAAGGATGCGCTCAGCGAAAAGGGCCTGGCCCGCATCATCAAGGAACTGCGCACCCTGTTCGACTGGGTGATCTGCGACAGCCCCGCCGGTATTGAACGCGGTGCCATGATGGCCATGCGCCATGCGGATGCGGCGATCATCATCACGAATCCTGAAGTTTCTTCGGTGCGCGATTCCGATCGCATCATCGGGCTGCTCGACGCCAAGACCGAAAAGGCCGCAAAGGGTGAGCGCGTCGAAAAACACCTCCTCATCACCCGCTATGACCAGGCCCGCGCCATGCGGGGCGAAATGCTGAAGAAAGATGACGTTCTTGATATCCTCTCGGTGCCGCTGCTCGGCATCATTCCGGAAAGCGAACAGGTGCTGCGCGCCTCGAACCTCGGCCAGCCGGTAACCATTGCCAACCCGCTCTCGGCGCCGGCCCGCGGCTATAACGATGCGGCGCGAAGGCTGATGGGTGATAATCTTGCAATCAATGTTCCGCTTGAACGTTTCAACCTGCTGGGGCGCATCTTCGGCGGGAGGGCGGCATGAATTTTTTCGGCCTGTTCAAGCGTAGCGATCCGCTGCCGGCAACCGCGCCCGTGGCCCGCGAGCGCTTGCAGGTGCTTCTCGCTCATGAGCGCGGTTCGCCCCGTAACTCGAACAAGATGAACGCGCTGAAGGAAGAGATCATCGATGCCATTGCGCGCCACATGCTGGTGAAGCCCGAGGCGGTGAAGGTGAAGATCGACCGTCACGCCGAGGTCCAGATCTTGCGGATTGCCGTCGATATTCCCGCCTGATATGGGGGAAAGGGCTTTGCAAAGCCCTCTGAAATCATATAAAGACTTCTTTATATTCATTTTCTGAGGCTCCCATGACCCGACCGACCTTCACCGAAGCGCTCAACTCCCGCCCGTGGCTACTGGCCGACGGCGCCACCGGCACCAACTATTTCCAGATGGGCCTGGTGTCGGGCGATGCGCCGGAGATGTGGAATTTCGAGCATCCGGAACGGGTACGCCAGCTCCACCGCGAGTTTATTGCGGCAGGGGCTGATATCGTCCTCACCAACACGTTTGGCGGAAACCGTCACCGCCTGAAGCTCCACAACGAGCAGGGCCGGGTGCGTGAGATCAACATGGCCGCCGCCGCACTCGCCCGCGCCGAGGCAGATGCGGCCGGACGCCCCGTTTATGTCGGCGGCTCCATCGGCCCCACCGGCGAGATCTTCATGCCCGTCGGCACCATGCCGCACGAAGGGGGTGTCTCGGCCTTTGAAGAACAGGCCATGGCCCTGAAAGAGGGCGGCGTTGACGTGCTGTGGATTGAAACCATGTCGTCAGAGGAAGAACTGCGCGCCGCCGTCGAGGGCGCTGCCAAAGCCGGATTGCCGCTTGTCACAACCATGAGCTTCGACACCAACGGCCGCACCATGATGGGCATCACGCCCAAGGCCTTCGGCGCGCTGACTGCCTCGCTCGGCACCCAGCCGGTGGCGATCGGCGCCAACTGCGGCGTTGGCGCTTCCGAACTGGTTGCAACCGTGCTGGGCATCAGGGAAGCCCGCCCCGATGCGGCCATCGTGGCCAAGGGCAACTGCGGCATCCCGCAATACAAGGAAGGCCACATCCACTACACCGGGACCCCCGAACTGATGGCCGACTACGCCCGCATCGCACTGGACTCCGGCGCAAAAATCATCGGCGGTTGCTGTGGCACCAGCCCCGAGCATCTGGCGGCCATGCGGAAATCCCTGGAGAGCTACACCAAGGGCGCGCGCCCCTCGATTGAACTCGTCGAACAGCGCCTCGGCCCCGTCTCAGTCCTTGCCAAAGGCATCGACACCGCCGCCGAAGGTGCGGCGAAGCGCGAGCGCCGCCGGGGCAACTAATTCGTCGGAGCACTCCCGCTGCCTTTGACCGCGATCAACGACGCGGTCCCAAGGCCGTGCTAGTTTTCAGCCATGGATCAAGCGGAATTCATGCGCGGCGAGACGTGGGGCTTCGGCGGGCAGCCCGTTGAGCACATTGAGACTCACGCCGCCCATGTGTTCCTCATCGGTGATCGGGCCTTCAAGATGAAAAAGGCGGTAAAACTTCCCTATCTGGATTTTTCCACAATTGAGAAACGCAAGGCCGTGTTCGAGCACGAACTTGAGATCAACCGCCCTTTTGCCCCTTCAGTCTATTTGCGCATCGACGAAATCCGCGGCGAGCCAGTCCTGGTCATGAACCGCTTCGATCAGCAGGCACTGCTTTCATCGCAGTCCGGTGGCATCAGCGATGCAATGGCAAAAGAGCTTGCCCGCATGGTGGCGGAATCCCACGACATAGCGCCGCGGCGCGACACGGCCGGCAGTGAAATCATGGTGGGATTAAGCGCGCAGCTTTCGAAAGCCTTTGCCGACTCGCCGGATATCTTTCCGGCGGACGCGGCCGATAAATTCAAGGTCCTCCATGAGGGCCACTTGACGAGATTGCGTCCGCTCCTCGATCGGCGAAGCGCTCAAGGACTCGTCCGCCGCTGCCATGGCGACATGCATTGCGGCAACATCGTTTTGCTGGAAGGCAAGCCCGTGCTTTTCGACGCCATCGAATTCAGCGAGAAAATTGCCACCATAGACGTCCTCTATGATCTCGCCTTCCTGCTGATGGATCTCGGCCGCCGTGGCGAGAAGCGTGCGGCAAACCTTGTCTTCAACCTTTATCTGCATTTGCGGCGGACCGTGGAGGACTTGTCGGGCCTTGCGGCGATGCCGCTTTTTCTGGCCACCAGGGCAGGGGTGCGGGCCCTCGTGACCGCCGATCTCGCCCATGAGCTGGCGGCGGATGAATCTGCGAAACAGCGGAAAGACGCCCTTGAATATTTCCAGGCCAGCATAGCGTGGCTGAAACCGGGTGAGCCCAGGCTTGTCTGCGTGGGGGGGCTGTCGGGAAGCGGCAAGTCAACGCTTGCGGCACGGCTGGCCCACGACATCGGCATGGCACCGGGAGCGCTTCATGTGCGCAGCGATGTCGAACGCAAAGTGCTGGCAGGTGTGGACGAAACCGAGCATTTGCCGCCTGCGTCCTATTCGGCTGCTGCGTCCGCGGCAACATATAGGGCAGCTTACCAGCGTGCCGGGGCCGCTCTCAAGGCGGGCCATTCCGTTGTCCTTGATGCGGTGTTTGCCCGCGAAGACGAGCGCAACTCGGCGCAAGATTTGGCAAAGAGCATGAATGCGCGGTTTACCGGCCTGTGGCTTGCAGCGCCGCCTGCCATTCTCAAGTCGCGCGTTACCGGACGCAGAGGCGATGCTTCCGATGCGGATGCAGTAGTTGTCGAGAAGCAACTCGGCTATCAGCCGGGTGAAATACGCTGGAATTTGGTGGACGCCTCTGGAAGCCTTGATGCCTCCGAAGCCCTCGTCAGGAAATTTCTGCAGTCGTAATGGGCCGGCCCAAAATTGAGCGGCCGCAAATGGAACCGCCTGTTGACAATATTCATTCTTGTTGTTACCAAAATACCATGATAACAAACTCGCAAAAGCTCGACGTGGTCCGCGCCCAGACAGGGGTTCGCATTGAACAGCGCCTTTTGAAAGTCATGAAGGGACTAGCTGAATATCACGATCTCTCGCTGGGCGACTTCATTGAGGGTATCATGCTTCATGTCCTCGAAGGAAAACTTCCGTTCGGCGAAGACACGCTGCTACAGGCAAAGCGCCTCAAGGAGGTTTATGGGATGACCATGACTGCCGCCAATGCCCATGCCCTGATCGAGAAAAGACAGCCAAAACGCAAATGAGCAACCCGGATAATCATGATGGCTGGCTTGACCGCTATGCCACTGAAGTCGCGATTATGTCTCTGGTGAATGGCCTGCTTGATGGAACCTGGCCGGAACCCGATTGGAAACACCGCGAGCATTGCGTTGCCACGGCGGGCCTTATCCTGTTCAGGCCAGAGCTGGACCTGGAACAGGAGCTGCCCGGCATAATCCAGCGTTATAATGTTGCGCAAGGTGGCCAGAATACCGACACCAGTGGCTATCACCACACCATAACGCTGCTCTATCTCAAGGCCATCAGGAATTTCATTTCGGGGATTCCGGCAGAAACGGGTCCGGTAAACATCTGCAGGCAGCTATTGGTATCGCCGCTCGGCCGCAAGGAATACCCCTTGCGCTACTACTCCAGTAACCTGCTGTTTTCAGTGGAAGCCCGCAGGGGTTGGGTCGTCCCCGATATTTCGAGGCCTGCTTATCTCAATCTCAGTTGAACGCGTCCGTCAGTAAGGGCCTTCCCAGCATGAAGCAATCGCAGACGAGTTGCAGGGGCGCCGCATCCGTGTCCGATTTTCCGTTACGCAAAAGATCGGCGAAGCGCGCGTAGATCATTTCATATTCTTCGAGCGGCGTTTCCATGATGGTCTTGCCGTCGATCTCCAGCACGCTGCCGCCCTTCCTGAGTGTGAGCCCCATGCCGTCGGCAGTCATGATCTCAATGTCCCAGGTCTGCTGGCCCTTCTGCCGCCAGTCGAAATCGGCCGACAGATTGGCTTTCGCGCCGTCGCCGCGCTTGAAGCGGATCTGTGCGGCAATCGGCGTAGCCTTGTTGGCCGGCACTTCGATCGTGGCGCTTTCAACAAAGACGGGCTCAGGCAGGATTTTCGTGACGATGGACAGGGCATTGATGCCGGGATCGAATACGCCAAAACCGCCCGGTTCCCAGATCCACTCCTGCCCCGGGTGCCAGTGCCTCACATCCTCTCGCCAGGTGACCTTCATTTTTGAAACTTGCTTGCCGGCGAGCCGCCACTTGGCTTCATCGACCGCCTGGTTGTAGCGCGAGTGCCAGGCGGCATAGAGCACGCGGCCCTTGGCCTTGGCATAGTCGATCATCGCGAACATTTCGCCGAGTGTCGGCGTCGGCGGCTTTTCAATCAGTACGTGGTAACCGGCATCGAGCGCCTGCCGCGCCATGGCAAGGCGCACCGATGGCGGCGTGCACAGCGCCACCGCATCAATTGCAGTGCCGCTTGAAATCAAGTCGCCAAGTGATTCAAAACACGGGGCATCCTCCAGCTTGGCATGGCGGCTCACGCCAGCGGCCAATTTGAAATCCGTATTCTTGGCGATGCAGGGCAGGTGCTGGTCCGTTGCGATCTTGCCGAGCCCGACGACGGCGATTTTGAAAACCATGTGCTGGATCCTAGGTCTTGATGATGCGGGTGAGGGCCGAAAGAAAACTGTCAACTTCTGCGGCTGTATTGTAATGCGCCAGCCCGACGCGCAATACCCCGCCCTTGTCCAGAAGCCCCATGCGGCCTACCGGCTCGATGGCATAGTTGTGGCCGGACCAGACAAACATATTCTCCGCCGCAAAGTCCTTGGCGAGATTGTCGGGGTGGTGGCCGTCAAGCGTGAAGGAAACCGTAGGCACTCGGCGGTGCAGGGCGTTGGTTGACGTCAGCCCGCGAATGGTGAGGTCTTTCACCCCCCGCAATCCGTCTATGAGTTGCAGCGTGAGTTTCTGTTCGTAAGACACCAGCCTGTCCCAGGCGTTCGAAATTTTTTTGGCCCTCGTTCCGCCCTCGCCGAACTGCTCAAGATATTCGATGGCCCCCAAACAGCCAGCCATGCCCTCATGGCTCAGCGTGCCCGTTTCAAACTTGTGGGGCAGGTCTTCACCGGCGGGCCGCACCTTGTAACTGAATGTTTCCTTGAGCAGCTCTTCGCGCGCCCACAGCACGCCCATGTGCGGGCCAAACCACTTGTAGGCGGAAGATACCAGGACATCCACCCCTAGGTCCTGCACATCAATGGCGTAATGCGGCGCGAACTGCACTGCATCCACATAGACCAGAGCCCCAGCAACCTTGGCCTCCCTGGCAAAGGCCTTCACGTCATTGACCGTTCCGGTGCAATTGGAGGCCAGCCCCAAAGCCACAAGCCGCGTCTTGTCCGAAAGTACCTTGCGCAACGCATCTTCTGGGAACTCGTAGGTCTCCGGATCGAAATCCATCCAGCGCACCACAAGGCCCAGGTCTTCCGCCAGCAGCAGCCACGGCGCGATGTTGGCATCATGGTCCATGCGCGACAGCACGATTTCATCGCCGCGCGTGAATTTGCGGCCCAGGCAGCGCGACATGTGCAGAGTCAGCGTCGTCATGTTCTGCCCGAAGACGATCTCGGAGGCGCTTAGGGCATTGTAGAAATCCGCGCATGCCTGATGAGCCAGATTCACCAGTTCGTCGGCCTGCTTCGTCGTGCTGAAATATCCGCCAAGGTTGGCGTTTTTTGTCGCAAGCGTTTCAACCGTGCGGTCGATGACCTGCTGCGGCACCTGGGTTCCCGCCGGATTATCAAAGTAGACCCGCGTCTGGCCCCCGTCCTTCAGGGCCAGGGCCGGGAATTGCGTGCGGACACGTGCGATATCGAGGGAAGGGGCCACGTCAAAACTTTCAGGGGAAAATACTGTTCAGGGCGCTAGCAATAGCCGCCATCGCCCCTTGCTTCAACCGTCGCTTTCCGGCATGTGGATGTCGCGCGGTGACAGCGTAAACGCAGGTATTCCCACTATCCTGACGCGATATTCTAGACCTTCGGAGTCCCCCATGAGCGATGACGGCGAACTTGATCTGAACAGCCTCAGCAATGAGGATCTGGTGCTTCAGGTCCATGACGATCTCTATGACGGCCTCAAGGAAGAGGTTGAAGCCGCCGTGCACATTCTGCTGGGCCGCGGCTGGGCCCCTTACAAGGTCCTGACCGAAGCCCTTGTTGAAGGCATGCGCATCGTCGGCATCGACTTCCGCGACGGCATTCTGTTTGTTCCGGAAGTGCTGCTCGCCGCCAACTCCATGAAGGCCGGCATGTTCATCCTCCGTCCGCTGCTCATCGCCACCGGAGCACCTCGCCTGGGCAAGATGGTGATCGGCACCGTCAAGGGCGATATCCACGACATCGGCAAGAACCTCGTCGGCATGATGATGGAAGGCGCAGGCTTTGAGGTGATCGACCTCGGCATCAACAATTCGGTCGAGAAGTATCTTGGCGCCATCGAAGAGCATGGCCCGGACATTCTCGGCATGTCGGCGCTGCTCACCACAACTATGCCCTACATGAAGGTGGTGATCGACACCATGAAGGAAAAAGGCATGCGCGACGATTACGTCGTGCTCGTGGGCGGGGCTCCGCTCAACGAGGAATTTGCCAAGGCCATTGGCGCTGACGCCTATTGCCGTGATGCAGCCGTGGCCGTCGAAACCGCCAAGAGCTTCATGGCCCGCAAGCATAATCAACTGGCCGCCAAGGGCTAGAACGTCTGCAGGCTTGCGCGGAATTCTAGCTTATATAGGTTCGCGCGATGACCACTGTTGATCTTAAGCCATCTGACGAGTTTCAGTTCGCCACCGGAAAGGGCGAAGTGCTTCTGATTGCCTGTGGCGCGCTGGCCCGTGAAATCGTCGATCTCATCGAGCGCAACCGCTGGGCCGCCTTTGATGTTCAGTGCCTGCCTGCTAAATGGCATAACACCCCGCAATTCATCGTTCCCGCCGTGCGCGAAAAAATCCGTACCCAGCGCGGTAAATACAAGTCCATCTTCGTCCTTTACGGCGATTGCGGCACCGGCGGCCTGCTCGACAAGATGCTGGAGGAGGAAGGCGTGGAGCGCATCGACGGCCCCCATTGCTATGCCTTCTTTTCCGGAAACCCGGAATTCGCGAGCCGGGCCGATGATGAGTTCACCGCGTTCTACCTCACCGACTATCTGGCGCGCCATTTCGACAAGCTGATCTGGGCGGGGCTCGGCCTCGACCGCCACCCGGAACTGCTTTCGTCATATTTTGGAAACTACACCAAGGTCATTTATCTCGCCCAGACCCATGATAAACAATTGATAGAGAACGGCCGGAAAGCGGCGGAGCAGCTGGGCCTCGCCTATGAATACCGCTTCACCGGCTACGGCGAACTGGAATCTGACATTGCCGCCCGTTCAGCTCCATTGGCCTAGCTTGTAATCACCGCCTGTGATTTCGTAGTAATCGCCGGCATTGTCGCAAAAGATGTGGCCCTCGAGCTTGAGCCCGGTAGTCCCATCGATTGAACCGGCGCAGATTGAAGTGGTGTCGCTGCCATCCGCCTTCCAGAACAGGGTGGAGCCGCAAGTCTTGCAGAATCCCCGTTGTGCCGTGTCGGAGGCCCGGTACCAGGCCAATGAATCCTTTCGCGTAAAATGCAGGTCCGCATCAGCGCTGGTCGTTGACGCCCAGTAATTTCCTGTCTGCTTGCGGCATTGCGTGCAATGGCAGGCCGTAATGGTCTTCAATGGCCCACGCATTTCAAACGCAACACCGCCGCACAGGCATGATCCGGCTTTCATGGCTTAAACTCCTTTGCAAGCGCGGCGATGTGATCCGGCCCTATGCCGCAACAGCCGCCGAATATGGTGGCACCCAGTTTCTGCCAGTCATGGGACTTTGCAACCAGGTCACCGGGCGCAATTACATCTACAAAATTCCAGTCCGGACTCTTGAAGTAGCCGCACTCCGGATAAACGCCCATCGGCCCTTTCCAATACTTTCGCAGGATTTCAAGCGCCTCTCCCGTGTCGTTGGCTGAGGTATGCATGATGTTCATGACGGCAGGGCGCGTGACTGCCAGCCGCTTGGCGACTTCATCCAGTAACTGGTCCTCGCGCCCAAACCCAACAAGCTTGCCGGCTTTGCCGCGTTCTACCGAAATACCCACCCAAACCGGAAGGCCCGTGGCAATAGCGGCTTCCGTGGCATAAACCGAATAATCCACGTCGCGCATCATTTCCATCATCAGGAGATCGACACCGGCCCGTTGCAGGTTTTCAACCTTGCGCCGGAACAGGTCGCGGGCCTGTGCCTCGGGCCATTCCCGGCTCTTCAGGGTGCGGTCCGTTCCCGGTTTCACCGGGCGCATGGTGGATACCGAGCCGGCAACAGCCACGTGCTTGCTGCCCACAGCCCGCTTGGCAATAGCCACAGCTGCCGAGTCGATTTTCAGCAAGTCTTCATCACGCCCATAATGATTGAAGGAAAGGGCGCTGGAGGCAAAAGTGTTTGCTGTAATGATGTCGGCACCCGCAGCGATATAATCCTCATGCACGGCGCGCACGATTTCCGGGTGGCTGAGATTGACCTCCGCACACCAGGTCTCGCCGCTCATCGGTGCACCGCGCCGCTGGATGTCGGTGCCCGTGCCGCCATCGAGAATGATGGCTTGGCCGCTATCCAGTTTGTTCTGAATGTTTTTGTACATGACTGAAGAATAGTTGATTTAGGCAGCACTTCCAGTCGAATTGCGACGTGCCGTGCGAAATGCCCGCATGAAGAATTGCGCCTGGAACGGATGGTAGGTGAAGCCCCGACCCACTGGGCAGGCCCGCCGGGCCAGGCAGCCGCCGGACATGCAGTCCTCACCCGCCGCTATTTCCAGATGGGCAGCGCACGCCGCTACATTGTATGACGAGCCATCAAAGGCATGAACCGGGCAGGCCGAAAGGCAGGGCTTGTCAGCGCAGGTCTCGCAAGGGTGCGCCCCCGCCGATTGCATGGGCAAATCAAACGCCGCGGGAAAGAGCAGGGCGGCGCGAAAGGCGTGCCACAGCCCATAGGTCGGGTGAATGTTGAGGCCAAGCGGCGACACATGGCCGGCCCCAGCCCGCCGCGCCCAGGTCAAAAAGGGCAGGGGTGGCGCATCAAATGGGAACACGGCCTTTGCCGAAAGGTCGTCGGCCAGCCCCCCAATGACATCCCGTGTCCAGTCATCGATTTTCGCGGTGCGGTGGTCGCGCTCGTGGGCAAACCTGCGAAACATGTCGGGCCCCGCATTGCCGACAAGAATGATAAATTTCGCATCATGGGGAACGGCATCGGTGGCGCGGGGTTCAAACCAGCCCAAGGGCGTGAATCCCGCCCGCCGGATGCTGGTGAGTATCGGATGTTCCATAGCAGCCTATTTTATCCAGCGCGGGTCGCCCATCTCCATAACCTCGCGCGGCAGTTTTATATCATGGCGCGCCCGGATCACATCATCCATCGCGCGCGGCAGATAGTCGGGATAATAGGTCGAGAGGATTTCCCGCTTGCGCGCCGCCGCCCGCTCAACCAGGTCAGGCCGACCCGCCTCGATCCATTCCTTGGGGCTCATGCGGTTGGCAATCTTGGGATAGATATATTCCTTTTGCATCAGCGTAAGCGTCTGGTCGCTGCCCAGGAAATGGCCGGGGCCATTCAGGCAAACCTCGCGGATGACTTCAACCGACAGCGTATCCTCATTCACTTCAATCCCGCGCACATTGCGGTTGATGGCGCCCAGCATGTCGTTGTCGATGAGCAGGCTTTCCAGGCAGAAGCCGAGCAGCGAGGCGTGCATGCCGGCACTCTCATACATCAGGTTCACGCCCGTCATGGCCGAGATGCCGGCGGTCACGCCCTTTTCATAGCCCGCCTGCATGTCAGGCAATTTTGAATCGCACATGCCTGCGGCTGAACCGACGGTAAGATTATAGAAATGCCCCATTTGGGCGCAGCCTGAAGTGATCAGCGCCTGTTCGCCGGAACCGCCGGACATGGCCCCGGTGCGCAAATCAGATACGAAAGGCCACGGCCCCCAAATGGCAACAGCGCCGGGAACCACGCAATTGATGTAGACCAGGCCAAACAGGCATTCAGCAACCGCCTGAACCAGCGTGCCCGCCAAAGCGGCAGGCGAGGTGGCGCCCGCCTGTGCCGCCGAAAGCAAAAGCACCGGCATGCCGCCACGCGCCGCCGTTTCAAGGCAGCGGCAGGCATCTTCGGCAAATTTCAATGGCGGCACGACGAAGCAATTGGACTGCGATACGAAGGGCCGCTCGCGCCATTTCTCTTCACTGCCCGCCACGAAATGCAGCATCTCCAGGCATTCGGTCACATGGGCGGGATCGACCATCGACGTGCCGACATGCTTTTGCGTCGACGCAATGCAGGCATAGAGCGTGTTGATGTCGAGGTCGTGCCCGGTAATCATGTCGCGCGCCGTGAGGCAGCGCTGGAAGAAATGGATGTGCTCGCAGGTGTCAACGATGCGGCCCGCGTCGTAGAGATCGACGAGGAGCGACTCGCGGTAGCTGCGCGTGTCGGGCTCCACAATGTGAACCGCCGCACCTGCCGTTCCGAAATACACCTTGTTGCCGGTGGGCTCCATGTCATGCTGTGGATCGCGGCCATGGAGCAGGAAGCCCCGGGCGCAGCTTGCCAGAATATCTTCGGTGAGCGAATGCGGAATGAGCAGACGGCCCTTGTCCGTCATGGTGCAGCCACGCGCCGTCATGGCTTCGATGCAGCTTGGAATCGCCTGACCGAATCCGACGGTTTCCAGAAGTGTCAGGGCCGCCTGGTGAATGCGTTCCATGTCGCGCTGGGTGAGCGGCTTGTATTGCCCGCCTTCCATGCCGGGGCGAACCGCAGCCTCGGCTCTTGGAATTTCCCGCGACCGCAGGGCCCGCCTGGCTTCACGACCGCCGCGGCGCTTGGAAAGGTCTTCGACTACGCTCATCTGACGCTCCTGAATCGGGCCTCTTGTGCCAATTTTACGCAGCCTTGCAAAGGCTTCAATTTTTGCAGGGCTGGTGAGGAATAATCACCATTAAATCTTGAAATGTGACTTAATTTATGGAATTTAGGGGTGCTATGTACCCCTAAGCACATTCCATTGGTGAAGTATTTTGGCCAGACGTGACTTGCCCCCATTGCGCGCCTTGACTGCTTTTGAAGCCGCTGCGAGGCTCGGCAGTTTCAGGCTCGCGGCCGGTGAACTCGGCATCACCCGCTCCGCCGTAAGCCACCAGGTGAAAGCCCTGGAGCAGCGCTTGGGCATCCAGTTTTTCCGCCGCGATGCCAGGCGCGCCGAACTCACCCAGGCCGGCCATATCTATTACCCCGCCATCCGCGAGGCCTTTGACCAGATCGAAACCCAGACCCGCGCCCTGCGGCCCACGGTGAACGACAATGAACTCACCATTCAGGTCTATTTCACCGTGGCCCTCAAATGGCTCATTCCCAGGCTCCATGATTTTGAGCGGCGCTATCCGGACATGAAGGTCAGGCTCTCCACCTCCTACTTCGACTGGGACTTTGACGAGAAGCACGTGGATGCCGGAATAATCCTCGCCCGCAACAAGTCGCCCCAGCACTACTACCGGCCCTTGTTCCGCTCACTGCTCACGCCCGTCTGCGCCCCCGAACTGATGAAGGGCCCAAACGCCATCAAGACCCCACAGGACTTGAAGAAACACAAGCTGCTTTATGTCTATACCGCCGAAGAGGATTGGCAACTTTGGTTCGAGGCAGCGGGAGTCAAGGGCCTGAAGCTGTCCGACCGCTTGGCAGTGGATAGCTACATCCTCGCTCAGGAAGCAGCGGTTGAGGGCAGGGGCGTGGCCATGACTATCGGCCCCTTCGCCACCGAAGAGATCAAGATTGGGCGGCTCGTGCAGCCCTTCCCCTTGCTGGTCCCGCACCGCCACCAATGGCAGTTCGCCTGCAACAGCGAAAACCGCATGAAACCGAAAATCAAACGCTTCGAGGACTGGCTGGTGAAGCAGATCGCTGCCGATCCAACCCTCGAGCCCTACCGCGAAAAAGGAAAAGCAAAGTGACTGAGGCCGCCAACGAACCCTTGAGTCCGGAAACTTCACGCCGGGGCCGGCGTGATGCCGCAAACCGCCGGGGCGCCGGCGCTGGCGTGAAGGGAGCCATTCCCCAATTGCCCCGCCGCAAAATCGCGCGCGCTTTCCCACCCATGGCGATTATTTCTGCCGATGAAGTTGAATCCATTCACGGTGCCTCGCTAAAAGTTCTGTCCGAAATCGGCATGGACTTTAATCTGCCGGAAGCCCGCGATCTGTTGAAGAAGGCGGGTGCCGATATTTCCGGGGAGCGTGTGCGCTTTGATCCGGCGATGATTGAGGAGCTGATGAAATCGGCCCCTTCGCAATTTACCTTCCATGCCCGCAATCCTGAAAACAATGCGCAGATCGGCGGACCCAACATGCTATTTGGCACCGTGGGCAGCCCGCCCAACTGCTCCGACATGGAAGGCGGGCGCCGCACCGGAAACCAGGCCGACTACCGCAAGTTCCTCAAGCTCGCCCAGTATTTCAACTGCATCGGTTTCATTGCCGGCTATCCCGTCGAACCCGTCGATGTCCACGCCTCCGTGCGCCACCTCGAAGCGCTGCGCGATGCGGTGGTGCTCACCGATAAGCCGTTTCATGCCTACTCATTGGGCAGCGAGCGCATTCTCGACGGCATCGAGATTGCCCGCATTGGCCGGGGCATAAGCATGGAGCAGATGGAGCGCGAACCCTCACTGTTCACCATTGTCAATACCAACTCACCGCTGAAGCTGGATATGCCCATGCTGCGCGGCATTATCGAAATGTCGTCGCGCAACCAGATCGTCTGCATCACGCCGTTCACCCTGGCGGGCGCCATGGCCCCGGTGACTGTCGCTGGTGCCGTGGTTGAACAGAATGCCGAAGCTCTGGCCGGCATGGTCTTCACCCAGATCGTGCGCAAGGGCGCACCAGTGATCTATGGCGGCTTCACGTCGAATGTGGACATGAGATCAGGCGCGCCCGCATTCGGCACGCCGGAATATATGAAGGCCTGCATCGTCGGCGGGCAAATGGCGCGGCGCTATAATGTGCCCTACCGCACCTCCAATACTTGTGCGGCCAACACGGTTGATGCGCAGGCCGCCTACGAAAGCGTGTTCTCGCTCTGGGGCGTCACCATGGGCGGCGGTAATTTCATCATGCACGGGGCAGGCTGGCTTGAAGGCGGCCTGGTGGCCGGGTTTGAAAAATTCGTCCTCGATTGTGATTTGATCCAGATGGTAATGGAATTCATGACGCCTCTGGACACCACCGAGGATGCCCTCGGTGTTGAAGCCATCCGTGAAGTGGGCCCCGGCGGCCATTTCTTCGGTGCACAGCACACACTCGCCCGCTATTCCAACGCTTTCTACGCCCCTATCATTTCCGACTGGCGCAATAGCCAGCAGTGGGAAGCGGCGGGAAAGCCGGAAGCCATGCAGCGCGCCAATACCGTCTATAAGCAGGCGCTGGAAGAATATGTTGAGCCCGCCCTTGATCCGGCAAGGCGCGAAGAGCTAGATGCCTTCGTGGAACGGCGCAAACGCGAGGGCGGAGCGCCAACGGACTTCTGAGGTTTCCTGTGTTTGATATCATCGTCATTGGCGGCGCGAATGTTGATATCAAGGCGCAGGCCAGCGGCAAACATATCGCAGGGACTTCCAATCCTGGAACCGTGTGCTTCACGCCCGGCGGCGTGGCTCGCAACATTGCCCATAATTTAGGCAGCCTCGGCGTGAAAGTCGCCCTTATCTCCGCCATTGGCAACGACGCGGCAGGCAAAATTGCAATCGGCGCAACACGTGCCGCTGGCGTTGATCTCAGCCTGTGCTTGCGCGAGGAGGCCGCGATCGGCTCCTACGTGGCGGTGCTGGATGAGAAGGGTGAACTCGTTTCAGCCGTCAACGACATGCGCATTCTGGAAAGCTTGAAACCGGAAAGCGTGAAACCTCACCGCACCGCACTGGAGGTGGCAAAGCTCATAGTCGTGGATTGCAACGTCAGACCTGACCTGCTTGATTACCTCGCGCTGAATTTCAGCGAGAAACTCATTGTCGAGCCCGTTTCGGTTTCAAAGTCGCAAAAATTGCTGACCCTTCTCGATAAGCACGAGGTGTTTCTGGCAACCCCGAATAGGGACCAGCTCAAGGCTTTGACCGAGAACGACGACATGGACCAGGCCTGCCAGGATCTGCATGAACGCGGCTTGCACAATCTGGTTGTCCATCTCGGCCCCGAAGGCGCGCTCTTGTCATCAGGAAAGGGCATGAAGTACATTCCAGGTCCCAACCATGCACAGGTCAGGGATGTCACGGGTGCAGGCGATGCGGCTGTTGCAGGCTTGGCCTATGGCCTGCTTAAAGGCTATGATATTTCCAAGGCCGCGCAGTTTGGCCAGGCCGCCGCAAGTCTCGTCCTCAATTCCACCGCGTCAACCGCCATCGGCCTCACCGAAACGGCGCTTCAGAACAGTGTCAATGCCTGCAATGAATAAACACCTCACGGTTTCAAACGAAGTCTCGACGGCGCTCGCAGGCGGCAAGCCGGTCGTGGCCTTGGAATCAACCATCATTGCCCACGGCATGCCATACCCTGCCAATTTTGAAATGGCTCAGGACGTGGAAGCCATTGTCCGGGAAGGGGGCGCTGTACCCGCCACCATCGCAATTATCGGCGGCGCGTTGAAAATCGGGCTGACCACCACCGAGCTCAAAAAATTCGCCGTTGATGGGCCGGAGATTATCAAGGTATCGACGGGGGACTTGCCCTATGTCGTGGCGCGGAAGCTCGATGGCGCTACAACGGTTGCTTCCTCCATGCGCATTGCCGCCATGGCGGGAATCCCTGTCTTCGCAACGGGCGGCATCGGCGGCGTGCACCGCGGCGCCGAGCGGAGTTTTGACATCTCCGCCGACATGATGGAGTTCGCCGAAAGCAATGTGGCCGTGGTGACGGCCGGCGCAAAAGCTATTCTGGATCTGGCGCTGACGCTAGAGACGCTGGAGACCCTTGGCGTTCCCGTCGTGGGCTATGGCACCGATGATTTCCCCGCTTTCTATTCGCGGGCGTCCGGTCAGTCTGTTCCCATGCGCTGTGACACGCCGGAAGAAGTAGCAGCTCTCATGAAAGCTAAATGGAGCATGGGATTGAAGGGCGGCGTTGTCGTTGCAAATCCCATTCCTCAGGAACATGAAATCAAGGCCGCCGAAATAGCTCCCGTAATAGAGCAGGCCGTGGCGGAAACGGTCAGGAAAAATATCTCCGGAAAAAATGTAACGCCGTTTCTCCTCGCCCGGCTGGCGGAGGTGACCGGCGGCCGCTCGCTCAAGGCCAACCTCGCCTTGGTAAAACATAACGCAGCCGTTGCGGTAGAAATCGCCAGGGCTTTTGCGGTGGCGCAAAACAACTGACTTTCAAACACATGGAGTGACTCAATGGAATATAGGCAACTCGGCAGATCGGGCTTCACCGTTCCGGTTCTGAGCTTCGGCACCGGAACCTTCGGCGGCGGCACGGAATTTTTCAAGGCCTGGGGCTCAACCGACGCCAATGGCGCCACCCGCCTGGTCGACATCTGCCTCGACGCCGGAATATCCATGTTCGACAGCGCCGATGTCTATTCCAAGGGACTGGCGGAGGAAGTTCTGGGTGCCGCCATCAAGGGCCGCCGCAACAAGGTGATCATTTCCACCAAGGCAACCTTCCGCTTCAGCGACAGGCCCAACGATGTGGGCTCGTCGCGCGCCCATCTCACGGAAGCCATCAACGGCTCGCTGAAGCGTCTTGGCACGGACTACATCGACCTGTTCCAGCTCCACGGCTTTGACGCCATGACGCCGCAAGAGGAAGTGATGGGCTGCCTCGATGATTTCGTCCGCGCCGGGAAAATCCGTTACACCGGCTGCTCCAATTTCTCCGGCTGGCATCTGATGAAGTCGCTGGCCACTTCGGAAAAAATGGGGCTCAACCGCCATGTGGCGCACCAGGCCTATTACTCTCTGGTGGGCCGCTCCTACGAATGGGAACTCATGCCGCTGGGCCTCGACCAGGGCGTGGGCGCCGTTGTCTGGAGCCCGCTGGGCTGGGGCCGGCTTACGGGAAAAATCCGCCGGGGCACCGGATTGCCGAAAGAAAGCCGCCTGCATGTGACCGCCGACAATGGCCCGCCGGTTCCGGAAGACTATCTCTTCCGCGTCATGGATGCCATTGACGAAGTGGCCAAGGAGACGGGCAAGTCCGTGCCGCAGATCGCCATTAACTGGCTGCTGCAGCGCCCGACGGTTTCCAACGTCATCATCGGCGCGCGCAATGAGGAGCAGCTCAAGCAGAACCTCGGCAGCGTCGGCTGGAAACTGACTCCGGCGCAGATGGCCAAGCTCGATGCCGCCAGCAAGATCACCAAAACCTATCCCTACTGGCACCAGGAAGAATTCGTCGAACGCAATCCCTTGCCGGTCTGAGTCGCGGCACCGCTGACCGTTTCAAGCAAACTGTCACTCCGGCGCAAGCCGGAGTCCATTTGATGGCCGGGGGATTCCGGCTTTCGCCGGAATGACGAAATAAATTATCCGTAGACTGATTTATTAACGTCACCGCGGGAATCAATTCGGCAATTTTTTCAATGCCTTGAATCAATTTATTTGCGGCATGATTCACTGTGACCGATTGATCACAGTGGCAGACATGCAACGCGTAGCCTGATTTTTCCGAATCTGTTGTTGCGTGAATCACCGCATGTTACGTCACCTCTACGGCGGCAAGACATCGTGAGGCACACCATGACCGATGATACGACGCTACCGGAGATTCCGTCACAATTGCGAAGGACCAGTTCGCCTGGCTTTATGACAGGCAGCCCGGCCAAGCCAACTGCCGCCGCAACGCGCGCCCGCGAAAGCAAGATCCGGAAATCCATCAAGACCGTGACGCCGGTGAAAACCGCCACGTCCATCTATGCGCAGATGCTGCGCTGGTCTTTCGGTGCAACACTGCTTGTCTCCGCCATCCTGGTGGGCTTCATCTATTTCACCTGGCAGGCCGGAAATCCGCCGTTCTATCTCTTTGCGATTCTCGCCGGCACCCTTGGCGCCTTCATGAGCACGCTGATCAGGCTTTACAATTACGAGGAGTTTCCGCGGCTTGTGGAGGGCAGGGAGATGGGCCGCCTGCGCCGCTCCGATCTCACGGTCTATTCGCTGGTGCCGCCGGTTGTCGGCGTGTTGGCTGCGGCGATCCTCTTCATCGCCTTTGCGGCGGGCCTCGTACAGGGCGGTTCATTCTTCCCGACCTTTGCCTGCCAGGCCGCTGATAAAATTTGCGGCACCTTCGACAAGCTCATTCATGATTTCGGGCCCGCCGACGCAACCGACTATGCGCGAACCCTCGTCTGGTGTTTCGTCGCCGGTTTCGCTGAGCGCCTCGTGCCCGACAAACTCAAGGGACTGGCGGCGGGGGCAGGCGAGAGGTAGGCGATTTTCC
>JBBSBQ010000040.1:0-37796 GCA_038251095.1 Hyphomicrobiales bacterium | reverse complement strand
TGATTGCCAGCGCGGCGGATAGGTACGGTTGGCAATTCTTTCAATGTCGGAGCGGACAAGGCCCATGTCCCTCAGCATGTAGTCATCAAGCTTGCTGAGCGCAGAGCGAATCCTCCGCCGCTCAATGGCGGCGGCGATTTTTTCGCGCAACGCAACGGTGATTATCGCAGCGCCGCGGATGATCACGGATTTGCTTTGCAGGAAAGGTGACGCGGTTTGGCAAGTCATTGGTTGCTCCGGATGATGGTGCCGGGCTTTGGCCCCGGCCCCCTTTGACTATTGAGCCTTGGCCGCGTCGCACGACACATCAGGATTGTTGTCGGCGAAGTGGCCGGTTGAATTCGGCTTCCAGGCCCAGACATGCAGCTCGTAGAAGGGATCCAGGCCGTAACGGTTGGGAGCGCCATTGAAGTTGAATAAATGGCCTTCCAAAGCGGCGGGTCCCTTGAAAGCGATATATTCAACGGCAACCAGGTTCATCTTCCCATCGGCCGTCGGCTCGTACATCACCGCTTCCGGCTTTGCGATGTCGATGACGCCATCCTTGAGAAAATTGCCATTGACGTAGTGAATGCCCATGGCTCCGCCCTGCGGTCCGCTGGCGCATGGAATTGGCCCATAACCTTCGGCAACTGCGACCGACACATCCTTGAACTGGTCGTTGGCGGCACGCACATGATCCACCAGGGGGCTGCTTTCCTCCGCTGCCACGGTTCCAGCCGTAAGCAGGGAAATAAGGGCAAAAGCGGGGGTCCATCGAAAAATGCTCATTTCAGTCTCCTGGTTTCATTTTGTCTTCAGCCATTGAAGCTGGCTGCCTGACGAATGTTGCAGGCCCGATGACTTTCCCAGAGTGCCGGATCGGCGCGTTTGGTGTCAAACCGGTCAACTTGCCCGGATTGACGGTGGCAAATGATCCGACATGATGGCAAATTGACCTGTGGAAGAAATTAGCGTGACCAAACCATTCAGAGTGTTGATTGTTGTACCGGCGAAAGTGGAACCTTCTGTCGCCGTGGGATTGTTTGATGCGTTTTGGGCGGCCGGCAGGCTGTGGAACCGCATTATGGGGGAACGCGAGCAGCCACGTTTCCTGCCGGAGTTAGTCGGCCTGTCGCATGATCCGGTTACCACCGGCACGGGTGTAAGACTTGTGCCTGATTGCACTTTTGCCGAAAGGCCCGTTGCTGACATCATCGTTGTGCCGACCGTGCTGATCGCATCTGGCCGCCAGTTTGGCCGCGAGAACCCGGCGATGATCAATTGGGTCAGGCAGGCCAACGATGCGGGTTCGCATATAATTTCTGTATGCACCGGCACGTTCGTGCTTGCTGAAGCCGGCTTGCTGGATGACCGGGATGCAACAACCCATTGGGCTTTCGTCAATCTGTTGAGGTCAGAATATCCGCGCACCCGAATTCACGCTGAGCGGGTTCTTGTATCGGCTACGGAAGATGGCCGCATCGTGACGAGCGGCGGGGCCGCCTCGTGGATGGACCTGGTCCTCTATGTCGTGGGCAAGTTTGCAGGCCCCGAAGATGCCATGCGCCTTGCCAAGATTCAGATGTATGACTGGCATCATAATGGCCAAAATCCCTATTCGCGTCTCACCACACGGCCGCAGACTGGCGACAAGCAAATTCAGGTATGTCAGGAATGGCTTGCCGACCACTATCGTGATGCGGACCCCGTCGTCGAGATGATTCGCCAAAGCGGGCTGTCGCGGCGCACTTTTGGCCGCCGTTTCCAGACCGCTACCGGGCATGCGCCGCTGGATTATGTACAAAGGGTCCGCATTGAAGAGGCAAAGCAGTTGCTGGAAACCGAGGGCCATTCTGTGGAACAGATCGCCGCGCAAGTAGGCTACAGCGATGCGGTCTCTTTCCGGCGCCTGTTCAAGCGGATGGTAGGCGAAACCCCGGCAGCCTATCGGCGGCGGCAATCGATTTCCGCGGCGGCACGTGCGATTTCGCGCGTGGCCCCGCATTTGGGGCGGGCAGGCAAGGGCCAGACGATCCCAACTTGACACGGGGGGAGGGCTACTTTATCCACCGCGTCATTGAATTGCGGGAGTAGCTCAGTTGGTTAGAGCGTCGCCCTGTCACGGCGAAGGTCGCGGGTTCGAGCCCCGTCTCTCGCGCCATTCAATGCATCAAAAAAGGGCTGCAGAAATGCGGCCCTTTTGCCGTTCCGTACGCTGTTTTCCAGTCCTGCAGAGTCCGCAGGAAGTGCGGCTTTCGTAACGCTTGCGATAGCGCCCGCGCTGCGCTACCAAACGGGTGAATCTGGCCTGCCATCCGGTGGGCTTGAGATGGGGTATCATGCCTGAACTGCTCAAAGACTACCTGCCAATTGTCATCTTCATGGGCATATCCGCCGGGATTGGCTTGGCGCTCATGATTGCTCCCATCCTGATCGCCGTGCGCAACCCCGATCCGGAAAAGCTTTCGGCCTACGAGTGCGGATTCAACGCCTTTGACGACGCACGCATGAAATTTGATGTGCGCTTCTACCTCGTCTCCATCCTGTTCATCATCTTCGACCTTGAAGTGGCGTTTCTCTTCCCCTGGGCCGTGAGCCTGAAGGAGATTGGCGTTCTGGGATTCTGGTCCATGATGGTGTTCCTCGGGATCCTCACCATCGGCTTTGTCTATGAATGGCGGAAGGGAGCCCTCGAATGGGATTGATCGAGACCGCCGCCCCCGAACAGCAAGAGTATTTCACGGAAATCAATGCGGAACTCGCCGACAAGGGTTTCCTCGTGACCTCCACGGACGACCTCATCAACTGGGCCCGCACCGGCTCGCTCATGTGGATGACCTTCGGCCTGGCCTGCTGCGCCGTTGAAATGATGCAAACCTCCATGCCGCGCTATGACGTGGAGCGCTTTGGCTTTGCGCCCCGCGCTTCGCCCCGCCAGTCCGACGTGATGATTGTGGCAGGCACCCTCACCAACAAAATGGCCCCGGCGCTGCGCAAAGTCTATGACCAGATGCCGGAGCCGCGCTACGTGATTTCCATGGGCTCCTGCGCCAATGGCGGCGGCTATTACCATTATTCTTACTCCGTGGTCCGCGGCTGCGACCGCATCGTGCCGGTGGACATCTACATTCCGGGCTGCCCGCCTACCGCGGAAGCCTTGCTCTACGGCATTCTGCAACTGCAGAAAAAAATCCGCCGCGTTGGCACGATCGAGCGTTGACCATGGCTGAGAACCTGTCTGCATTGGGCGAACATATTGCCGCCAAGCTGCGAAGCGCCGTAACGGGCCATGTGGTTTCCTTTGGTGAGCTTTCGGTTCACGCGGAGGCCGCCGAGATCAACACCGTTCTCACTTTCCTGCGTGACGATCCGGAATGCCGCTTCGTCTGCTTTATTGATATCTGCGGCGCGGATTATCCGGCCCGCGAGAAACGCTTTGATGTGGTCTATCACTTGCTGTCGCCCTACAAGAACCAGCGCGTCCGCGTGAAAATCCAGGCCGACGAGGATACCCAGGTCCCAAGCGCAATTCCGGTGTTCCCCGCCTCCAACTGGTATGAGCGCGAGACCTTCGATCTTTATGGCGTGCTGTTCTCGGACCATCCGGACCTCCGCCGCATTTTGACCGACTATGGCTTTTCCGGCCATCCCTTGCGCAAGGATTTTCCGCTCACCGGCCATGTCGAAGTCCGTTACGACGACGAGGCCAAGCGTGTGGTCTATGAGCCCGTGAAACTTGTGCAAGAATTCCGGTCCTTTGACTATCTGTCACCTTGGGAAGGTACGACTTATGTACTTCCAGGCGACGAGAAAGCGAAAGGATAGCCCAATGCTCGCAGAGAAAGTATTGTTTGCAGACACATCATTTTTCATAGCGCCATTCATTGGCGCAATTGTTGGATATTATTTCCGCGCCGCTCGTTTTAGTTCCACACTGATTCCATCCGCAGTAGCCTGTGCATTCTTTGAAATCATCTACTTGATCAAACAAGATACGGCAACAATTGGCGTATTCGGTGGTATCCTTGTCGGCTTCGTAATTGATTTTTGTATCGTGCTGGCTTTTGTCGGCTTGGTAAGAATGTTTATGCGGGGCAGTGCACAATGACCGAAGCCACCGTCAGGAACTTCTCGATCAACTTCGGCCCGCAGCATCCGGCAGCGCATGGCGTCTTGAGGCTTGTTCTTGAATTGGATGGCGAAGTCGTCACCCGCGTAGATCCGCATATCGGCCTGCTGCATCGCGGCACGGAAAAGCTGATTGAATACAAAACCTACATGCAGGCCATACCCTATTTCGACCGGCTCGATTATGTGGCGCCCATGAACCAGGAACACGCCTATGCCCTGGCCATTGAAAAGCTGCTTGGCATTACAGTTCCCAGGCGGGCCCAGCTCATCCGGGTTCTCTATTCGGAGATCGGCCGCCTGCTGTCCCATCTCCTCAACGTCACCACCCAGGCCATGGACGTGGGCGCCTTGACCCCGCCGCTCTGGGGTTTTGAAGAGCGCGAAAAGCTCATGGTGTTTTACGAACGTGCTTCAGGCTCCCGCATGCATGCAGCCTATGTGCGCCCCGGCGGCGTGCATCAGGATCTGCCGCAGAAACTTGTCGATGATATTGGCCACTTCTGTGACACGCATCCCAAGGTGCTGGACGATATTGAAACGCTGCTCACGGGAAATCGCATTTTCAAGCAGCGCAATGTGGATATTGGCATCGTGTCGCTTGAGGAGTGCTTCAAGTGGGGCTTCTCGGGCGTTATGGTGCGGGGCTCCGGTGCGGCCTGGGATTTGCGCAAAGCCCAGCCCTATGAATGCTATTCCGAAATGGATTTCGACATTCCCATCGGCAAGAACGGCGACAATTACGACCGCTATCTCATCCGCGTGCAGGAAATGCGCGAGAGCGTGAAAATCATGAAGCAGTGCGTGGCCCTGCTGAACAGCCCGGAGGGGCTGGGGTCGGTGACGTCAAGCGATGGCAAGATCGTGCCGCCCAAGCGCGCCGAAATGAAGCGTTCCATGGAAGCCCTCATCCATCACTTCAAGCTCTATACCGAAGGCTACAAGGTGCCCGAAGGCGAAGTCTACGCCGCCGTGGAAGCGCCCAAGGGCGAGTTCGGCGTCTATCTGGTGAGCGATGGTTCCAACAAGCCCTACCGCTGCAAACTCCGCGCCCCCGGCTTTGCCCATTTGCAGGCCATGGACTTCATGTGCCGCGGCCACATGCTGGCCGACGTCTCCGCCGTCCTAGGCTCCCTCGATATCGTGTTTGGCGAGGTGGACAGATGAGTAACACCATTTCTTGCAGTGTTCACGGCGAAGCTCAAAAGGCATACATATGTTGCCATTTGTTAGAGACCTTGCAAGACAGAATACCGCGGGTTGTCCACTACGTCCATGACGAGGATGAAGTGCTAAATGCTTGGTGTGATAACTGCGAGGTAACTCTTGAGCATGAAGGTGAGTGGAGTCCTATTGTGGACAGAGCAGCTCAAATTAAAGTTGTATGTGCTGGATGTTTTGAGAATGTTATTGTGCTGAACAATATATCGAGGACAATTCAATGAGCGTCCGCCGTCTTGATCCCGCACAGCCAGAAAACTTCGCCTTTAGCGCGGAGAATATGGCGTGGGCGAAAAAGACTATCAGCAATTATCCCGCCGGCAAGCAGGCCTCGGCCGTGATTGCGCTTCTCTGGCGCGCCCAGGAGCAGAATGCCGGCTGGCTCTCGAAGCCTGCCATGGAATATGTGGGCCAGATGCTCGATATGGCCTTTATCCGCGTTTATGAGGTGGCCACTTTCTATACCATGTTCCAGCTTTCGCCCGTGGGCAGGAAAGCTCACATTCAGGTCTGCGGAACAACGCCCTGCATGTTGCGCGGCGCCGAGGATTTGAAGAAGGTCTGCCAGCGCAAGATTCACCACGATCCGCACCACCTTTCTGCCGATGGCGAATTCTCATGGGAGGAAGCGGAGTGCTTGGGGGCCTGCGTGAACGCCCCCATGGTGCAAATCTGGAAGGACACCTACGAGGACCTGACGCCTGAAAGTTTTGAAAAGCTGCTGGATGATTTGGCGGCTGGGAGAAGCGTGAAGCCCGGGCCACAGAATGGCCGCCAGCGTTCGGCTCCGGAAGGCGCTTTGACCTCGCTCACAGACAAATCCCTGTACAGCGGCAATCGCACCTTCAAGCGGATCGAAGCGCCGCCGCCACCGCCGCCTGCACCTCCAGCCGCCGCGGCTCCCGCTGCAGCACCAGTCGCGGTGGTTGTGGCTCCCGCGCCTATAGCACCAGTTGAAAAAGTTGCCGCCAAAAAACCCGTGGCAAGGAAAGCCGCCAAGAAACCTGCGCCGGCCAAAGCGCCTGCAAAGAAGAAAAGGTGAAAGTGAACCATGCTCGCTGACAAGGATCGCATTTTCACCAATCTCTACGGCCTCCATGATTGGGGCCTTGAAGGCGCGAAGAAGCGCGGCTGCTGGCTTGATACCAAATCCTTCATCGACAAGGGCCGTGACTGGCTGGTGAACGAGATCAAGGCATCCGGCCTGCGTGGCCGTGGCGGGGCAGGTTTTCCCACCGGCCTCAAGTGGTCCTTCATGCCCAAGGTGGTTGGCGAACGCCCCCACTATCTCATCGTCAATGCCGACGAGTCCGAACCCGGCACATGCAAGGACCGCGAGATCATGCGCCATGATCCGCATCTGCTGGTCGAAGGCTGCCTGATTGCCGGCGCGGCCATGGCCTGCAACGTGGGCTATATCTATGTGCGCGGCGAATTCATCCGCGAGCGCGAACATCTGCAGGCTGCCATTGATCAGGCCTATGAAGCCCGCCTCATCGGCAAGAACAACATCCATGGCTGGGATTTCGATCTCTATGTGGCCCATGGCGCCGGAGCCTATATCTGCGGTGAAGAAACGGCCCTGCTTGAGAGCCTTGAAGGCAAAAAGGGCCAGCCCCGCATGAAGCCGCCGTTCCCGGCTAACGTCGGCCTCTACGGCGCGCCGTCCACCATCAACAATGTGGAATCCATCGCCGTCTGCGGCACAATTCTGCGCCGTGGGGCCACCTGGTTCAATTCCCTCGGCCGCCCCAACAATGTCGGCACCAAACTGTTCTGCATTTCAGGCCATGTGAACAAGCCCTGCAATGTGGAAGAGGAAATGGGCATTACCTTCCGTGAACTGATCGAAAAGCATTGCGGCGGCGTGCGTGGCGGCTGGGATAATCTGCTCGCCGTCATTCCTGGCGGCGCGTCGGTTCCCTGCGTGCCCGCCCACCAGATCATGGATTCGCCCATGGACTTCGACTCCTTGCGCAATCTCAAATCCGGACTTGGCACCGCCGCCGTCATTGTCATGGACAAGTCCACCGACATGATCCGCGCCATTGCCAGGCTGGCGCAATTCTACAAGCATGAATCCTGCGGCCAGTGCACGCCCTGCCGCGAAGGCACCGGCTGGATGTGGCGCGTGCTCACCCGCATGGCCGACGGCCGCGCCGAAAAGCGCGAAATCGACATGCTCCTTGAAGTGACCTACCAGATCGAAGGCCACACGATTTGCGCCCTGGGCGATGCCGCCGCCTGGCCCGTGCAAGGTCTCATCCGCCATTTCCGTCACGTCATTGAAGAACGCATCGACCAGTACAGCCATAATGCGGACCATGAGGGCTCCTTGGCCCGCGTGGCGGCGGAGTAGGGACATGCACCTCGCAGAGCTCAACATAGGCAGGTTCAAATATCTGACAACGGATCCGCGCATGGCCGGGTTCATGGATAATCTTGATCGCGTGAATGCCCTGGCCGAGCGCTCGCCGGGCTTTGTCTGGCGCCTCAAGGGCGACAACAACAATGCCACCGAATTCCGCATTGGCGATGACAATGCGGTGAACCTGTCCGTCTGGGAAACGCCCGAGGCGCTGGAGCACTATGTTTTCAAGACGGTTCATGTGCAGTTCTACAAGAAGCGCGCCGCCTGGTTTGAGTTGATGGAAAAGCCCCACATGGTGTTCTGGTGGGTTGAAGAAGGCCACCAGCCGGACCTGCAGGAGGCACTGGACCGGCTTGAACATTACCAGAAAAATGGCTCGAGCGAATATGCCTTTGGCTGGGCTGAAGTAATTGACAAGGAGCGCTGGCACGCCCAGCGCTGCGCTTGAGAGGCGAAGCAGAATGCCCAGGATCAAAATAGACGGCATTGAGATCGAGATCGAGAACGGCACCACGTTGCTGCAGGCCTGCGAACAGGCCGGCGCTGAAGTGCCGCGCTTCTGTTTCCACGAGCGCCTGTCCATTGCCGGCAACTGCCGCATGTGCCTTGTGGAAGTGAAGGGCACGCCGAAGCCGCAGGCCTCCTGTGCTATGTCGGTGAATGATCTCCGCCCCGGCCCAAATGGCGAAGCCCCGGAAGTTTTCACCCGCACCCCGCAGGTCAAAAAGGCCCGCGAAGGCGTCATGGAATTCCTCCTCATCAACCATCCGCTGGATTGCCCGATCTGCGATCAGGGCGGCGAATGCGATTTGCAGGACCAGGCCATGGCCTATGGCAAATCTTACAACCGCTTTGTGGAAAACAAGCGCGCCATCGAAGACAAAGACATCGGCCCCGTTGTCAAAACCGAGATGACGCGCTGCATCCAGTGCACCCGCTGCGTCCGCTTCACCACCGAAGTGGGTGGCGTTGAGGAACTGGGCGCCACGGGCCGCGGCGAGGATATGGAAATCACCACCTATCTCGACAAGGCAATGACCTCAGAGCTGCAGGGCAATGTCATCGATCTTTGCCCCGTCGGCGCGCTCACCTCGGCTCCCTATGAATTCAAGGCGCGGCCCTGGGAGCTTCGCAAGACCGATACGATTGATGCCATGGATGCCGTTGGGTCTAACATCCGCGTTGACGCGCGCGGTTCCGAAGTCATGCGCATTCTGCCCCGCACCCACGAGGACGTGAACGAGGAGTGGATTTCCGACAAGACGCGCTTTGTCTGGGACGGCTTGAAGACACAGCGCCTTGACCAACCCTATATCCGCGAGTTCGGCAAATTGCGCGCCGCCTCCTGGTCCGAAGCTTTCGCCAGGATCACTCAACGCGTGAAAGCCGCAAAGCCCGAACGCATGGGCGTCATTCTTGGTGACCTTGTCGGGACCGAGGAAGCCTTTTCGTGGAAGCAACTGGCGACCGCGCTTGGCATCAAGAACATCGATTGCCGGCAGGACGGCACGCCGCTTGGCGAGCAGGGCGGCCGCGCTGGCTATCTCTTCAATTCCAGCATTGCCGGCATCGAAGAAGCAGATGCCATCATGCTCATCGGCACCAATCCGCGCCTCGAGGCACCCGTCCTCAACGCCCGCATTCGCAAGCGTGCGTTGAAGGGTGGCTGCATTATTGGCGTTATCGGTGAAAAGGCTGATCTCACTTATAATTATCATTATATGGGTGCCGGCGCGGAAAGCCTCGCCACGCTGGCCGAACACGCCCCTGCAACGGCCCAGAAGCCCATGTTCATCATCGGGCAGGGAGCACTTGCCCGTCCCGATGGCGCGGCCATTCTTGCCCTTGCCGCGAAGGCCGCAGCCGCTATCGGCGTGGTCAAGGAAAACTGGAACGGCTTCAACATTCTCCATACCGCCGCGGGCCGCGTGGGCGCACTCGACGTTTGTGCACTTCCGGCTGAAGGCGGCAAGAGTACCCGGGGCATTCTTGCCGCCGCGAAGAAGGGCGACCTTGAGGTCCTGTTCCTTGGCGGTGCTGACGAATTCAACACAAATGAGTTGGCCACGACCTTTGTGGTTTACATGGGTACCCATGGTGACGCCGGGGCCCACCGCGCCGATGTAATCCTGCCCGCAGCAGCCTACACCGAGAAGTCGGTGACCTATGTGAACACCGAAGGCCGCGCCCAAATGACCACGAGAGCCCATTTCCCGCCTGGTGAAGCCAGGGAGGATTGGGCCATTCTCCGCGCCCTGTCGGAAGCGCTCGGCGTGAAGCAAGGCTGGAACAGCTTGGAAGAATTGCGCCGGGCCATGTATGCCGTAGCCCCGCAACTGGCGGCCCTCGACCAACTTTTCCCCGCCGATGCCGCCGCCCTCTCGGAATTGGGCCGCAGCGAGGGCAAAACCTCTTCGGCGGCTTTTGTCTCGCCGGTCAAGGATTTCTACATGACCAACCCCATCGCGCGTGCCTCGCGCACCATGGCGGAATGCTCGGCTGTGAAGAACGGCCGCAAAATGCAGGCGGCGGAGTAAATCATGAATGAGATGGTTGCCCTCGTCGGATTGATCGCACTGCAAAGTGTGGCCTTGCTTGTTGCCCTGCTGATCGTCGTTTCGTTCCTGATCTATGCGGATCGCAAGGTGTGGGCCGCTGTCCAGCTCCGCCGCGGCCCCAATGTGGTGGGACCATGGGGCGTGCTGCAGTCCTTTGCCGATTTGCTTAAATTTGTTTTCAAGGAAGTGATCATTCCCGACGGCGCCAACAAGGGCGTTTTCGTTCTGGCTCCCATTATCAGCGCTGCGCTTTCGCTTGCTGCCTGGGCGGTGATCCCCGTGGCCGAGGGCTGGGAAGTGGCCAATCTCAATGTTGGCATCCTCTATCTCTTCGCGCTGTCGTCCCTTGGCGTTTATGGCATTATCATGGGCGGCTGGGCCTCCAATTCGAAATATCCCTTCCTTTCAGCACTCCGCTCCGCCGCGCAGATGGTGTCCTACGAAGTCTCCATCGGCTTCGTGATCATTACCGTTCTGCTCTGCGCCGGATCCCTGAACCTCACCGAAATCGTCAAGACCCAGGAAACCGGCCTTGGCACCATGCTGGGCCTGCCCAATTCCTTCCTCGACTGGTATTTCATTCCGCTGTTCCCGATGTTCATTGTCTTCTTCGTGTCGGCGCTGGCTGAAACAAACCGTCCGCCCTTCGATCTCGTGGAAGCGGAGTCCGAACTCGTGGCCGGCTTCATGGTGGAATACTCCTCCACGCCTTACCTGCTGTTCATGCTCGGTGAATATGTGGCCATCACCTTGATGTGCGCCATGACTACCATCCTCTTCCTCGGCGGCTGGCTGCCTATCATCGATGTTCCGGTTCTGAACTGGATTCCCGGCGTCTTCTGGTTCATGGCCAAGCTGTGTTTTGTCTTCTTCATGTTCGCCATGGTGAAAGCCATTGTGCCGCGCTACCGCTATGACCAGTTGATGCGCCTGGGCTGGAAAGTGTTTCTGCCACTGTCGCTCGCCTGGGTGGTGATCACCGCCGGGGCGTTGGTGGCCTTTGGGTGGCTGCCATGATGTACAATCTGCTCGGCGCCCTGGTGTTTCTCGTCATCGGTCTGGTTGATATCATGTTCATCCAGCGCATGGTTTATCCACAGATGCGCCAGCATTATGAGGAAGCCAAGGTAACCGGATCGCAGGGGCGGGATCCGGCCCTGTTCATGAACGGCATAAGGTTCTTCAGCCTTATCGTGCTGCCTGTGGTAGGCTTCATGCTGGGTGACACTTTTGAGGCAATGTTTGGGTGAATGACCGATGAAACTTGAACAAGCCGCGCGCTCCCTTTTTCTGAAGGAATTTGCTTCGGCCACCTGGCTTGCGCTGAAATATTTCGTCGGCCCCAAGGCAACCCTGAATTACCCTCATGAGAAGGGGCCGCTCAGCCCGCGCTTCCGGGGCGAGCATGCGCTTCGCCGCTATCCCAATGGCGAGGAGCGCTGCATTGCCTGCAAGCTGTGTGAAGCCATTTGCCCGGCCCAGGCCATTACCATTGAAGCAGGCCCCCGCCGCAATGATGGCACCCGCCGCACGACGCGCTACGACATCGACATGGTGAAATGCATCTATTGCGGCTTCTGCCAGGAAGCCTGCCCGGTTGACGCCATCGTTGAGGGCCCGAATTTCGAATATGCCACCGAAACCCGCGAAGAGCTTCTCTTCAACAAGGAAAAGCTTCTGGCAAACGGCGACCGCTGGGAACGCGAGATTGCCCAGAACCTGGCGCTTGACGCGCCATACCGGTGAGGGAGAGACAGTAAAATGGTAGCAGCCCTCTTCTTTTATCTCTTTGCCAGCGTGGCCATAGCCTCCGCCGTCATGGTCATTTCTTCGCGCAACCCAGTGCACTCCGTGCTGTTTCTCATTCTCTGCTTCTTCAATGCGGCGGGTCTGTTCATTCTGTTGGGGGCCGAGTTCCTGGCCATGATCCTGGTCGTGGTCTATGTCGGCGCCGTGGCCGTGCTCTTCCTCTTTGTCGTGATGATGCTGGATGTTGATTTCGTCCAGCTTCGCCAGGGCATGCTGAACTATCTGCCGGTCGGCGGAACCATCGGGCTCATTGTTCTGGTGGAACTGGCGCTTGTTGTCGGCACCTGGGCGATCTCGTCGGAAGCACTGACCGCAGCGGGTGCGCCCTCGGCGGCAAACATAACCAACACCGAAGCACTGGGCCAGATTCTCTACACGAAGTATGTCTATTTCTTCGAGGCAGCCGGCCTTGTGCTTCTCGTGGCCATGATTGGCGCCATCGTGTTAACGCTCCGCCACAAGCAGGGCGTTAAACGCCAGGACATTTCGGTCCAGGTGGCGCGCAACCCGGCGACCGCCATGGAAGTCGTCAAAGTCAAACCAGGGCAGGGGATTTGATCATGGCCATCGGTCTCTCGCACTATCTCACGGTTGCCGCCATCCTCTTCACCATTGGCATTTTCGGCATATTCCTCAACCGCAAAAACGTTATCGTCATCATGATGTCCATTGAGCTGATGCTGCTGGCGGTGAACATCAATCTCGTGGCGTTCTCGGCCGCCCTCCACGACCTTGTGGGGCAGGTATTCGCCCTTCTGGTTCTCACCGTTGCCGCCGGTGAAGCGGCCATCGGCCTTGCCATTCTCGTTACCTACTTCCGCAACCGCGGTTCCATCGCGGTGGAAGATATCAATCTCATGAAGGGTTGAAGCGAAAACCAATGTATCAGGCCATCGTATTCCTCCCCCTCATTGGCGCCCTTATTGCGGGACTCGCGGGCACTAAGGTTTTCCAGAATCTTGGCCGCGACGCGGATGTCTATGGCAATCACACCGCCCATGCGGCCCATGCCGATTACGCCCATGACTATCACCACGGTCATTATGATGGCTCCGCCTGGCCCATGTATCTCACCACGGGCTTGCTGTGCGTATCAGCCGTATTGTCCTGGATCGTGTTTCTCGGTTTCCTCC
The DNA here is from genome assembly GCA_038251095.1 of Hyphomicrobiales bacterium. Classification (GTDB taxonomy): domain Bacteria; phylum Pseudomonadota; class Alphaproteobacteria; order Rhizobiales; family Aestuariivirgaceae; genus Aestuariivirga. Next base: position 24,594 of record JBBSBQ010000040.1, on the reverse strand, counting down.
ATGAAGGGCATGACGCGAAGGTCGAAATCCTGCGCTGGGTGAACTCCGGCGCATTTACTGCCAATTGGGTGCTGCGCATTGATACGCTGACCGCCGTCATGCTTGTGGTGGTGAACACCATATCTGCCCTCGTGCATGTCTATTCCCTTGGCTACATGAGCCATGACGAGCATCAGCCGCGCTTCTTCGCCTATCTCTCGCTCTTCACCTTCGCCATGCTCATGCTGGTCACCTCCGACAATCTCCTCCAGATGTTCTTTGGCTGGGAAGGCGTGGGGCTCATGTCCTATCTGCTCATCGGCTTCTGGTACACGCGCGAAAGCGCCAATGCGGCCGCCATCAAGGCGTTCGTGGTAAACCGAGTGGGCGATTTCGGCTTCGCGCTGGGCATCTTCGGCTGCTTCTACGTGTTCCAGTCCATTGAATTCGACACGATCTTTGCGGCTGCGAGCGCTCAAACCGGAAAAACCATCCATTTTCTCAGTTTGGACTTCGACACGCTCACCACCCTTTGCCTGCTGCTCTTCATGGGAGCCATGGGCAAGTCGGCCCAGTTCCTGCTGCACACCTGGCTGCCGGACGCCATGGAGGGCCCAACCCCCGTATCAGCCCTCATCCATGCCGCAACCATGGTGACCGCCGGCGTGTTCCTCGTGGCCCGCCTGTCACCGCTCTATGAGTTGGCCCCCCATGCCAGGGAAGTTGTGGTCATTGTCGGTGCCATCACCGCCTTCTTCGCCGCAACCGTGGGCCTCGTGCAAAATGATATCAAGCGCGTCATCGCCTATTCAACCTGTTCGCAGCTTGGTTACATGTTCGTGGCCCTCGGGCTGGGCGCCTATGGCGTCGCCATATTCCATCTCTTCACCCATGCCTTCTTCAAGGCGTTGCTGTTCCTGGGCTCGGGCTCGGTCATTCACGCCATGTCCGGCGAGCAGGACATGCGCAAGATGGGCGGCCTTGCGCCCCATATCAAAAAGACCTGGATATTGATGGTGATCGGCAATCTGGCGCTGACCGGCTTCCCGCTTACCGCCGGCTACTATTCCAAGGACGCCATCATCGAAAGCGCCTTTGCCGGCCACAGCTCGTTTGCCTTCACGCTGCTGGTCATCGCTGCACTCTGCACCTCTTTCTATTCCTGGCGTTTGGCCTTCATGACTTTCAATGGCAAGCCGCGCGCCGATGCACGCACCATGGAAAATGTGCACGAAAGCCCGAATGTGATGCTGGTGCCGCTCTATGTGCTGGCGGCAGGCGCATTGTTCGCGGGCATCGTGTTCGCGCCTTACTTCATCGGCCATGAGCAGGCCCTGTTCTGGGGTTCCGCTATTCAGCCGCAGGAACCCGTCCTGGAAGAGATGCACCATGTCCCGGAGTGGGTGAAGCTTTCACCCTTCATTGCCATGGTGATCGGGTTTGCCGTGGCTTTCCTGTTCTATATCCGTGACACTTCGCTGCCGCAGAAGCTCGCTGCCATGAATGGCCCGCTCTACCAGTTCCTGCTCAACAAGTGGTACTTCGACGAACTCTATGATCTGATTTTCGTCCGTCCCGCCATGTGGCTGGGCCGCTTCCTGTGGAAGAAAGGCGATGGCTTCGTCATTGACGGCTTGGGGCCGGATGGCGTTTCAGCCCGCATTATTGATGTCACGCGCGGCGTGGTGCGCCTGCAGACCGGCTATGTGTATCACTATGCCTTCGCCATGCTCATCGGCGTGGCAGCCCTTGTGTCCTGGTTTACTTTCGGAGGGACACACTGATGTCTGGCTGGTTACTGTCCTTTGTCACCTTTGCTCCGCTGGTGGGCGTTGCATTCATCCTGATCGCCCGCGGCGAGGATGCCGTTGCCAGGCGCACCATCCGCTGGACCGCACTCTGGACCACCATCGTCACCTTCATTGTTTCGCTGCTGATTTGGCTCAACTTCAACCCGAATGAATCGGGCTTCCAGCTCGTTGAGCGCCACGAATGGCTGGGCGGCATTGCCTCCTACCAGATGGGCGTCGACGGTATTTCCATGCTGTTTGTCATGCTCACCACCTTCCTCATGCCGATCTGCATTCTGGCAAGCTGGCATGTGGAAAAGCGCGTGCGCGAATATATGATCGCCTTCCTCGTGCTGGAAACCCTGATGATCGGCGTGTTCACCGCCCTCGATCTGGTGCTGTTCTACGTCTTCTTCGAAGCGGGCCTCATCCCCATGTTCCTCATTATTGGCGTGTGGGGCGGCCCGCGCCGCGTTTATGCCAGCTTCAAGTTTTTCCTCTACACGTTGCTGGGCTCGGTGCTGATGCTAATCGCCATCATCGCCATGTATTGGCAGTCCGGTACCACCGATATCGTGGCGCTGCTCTCGCGCAGCCCCGGCTTTCCGCCTGAAATGCAAACCTGGCTGTGGTTGACTTTCTTTGCGTCCTTTGCAGTGAAAATGCCGATGTGGCCGGTTCACACCTGGTTGCCCGATGCCCATGTCGAAGCGCCAACCGCGGGTTCGGTAATTCTGGCCGCGATTCTCCTGAAGATGGGCGGCTATGGCTTCCTGCGCTTCTCGCTTCCCATGTTTCCCGATGCGAGCCTCTATTTCCAGCCCTTCGTCTATACGCTCTCCGTCGTCGCCATCATCTACACCTCGCTTGTGGCCCTGATGCAGGAGGACATGAAAAAGCTCATCGCCTATTCGTCTGTGGCCCACATGGGCTTTGTCACCATGGGCATCTTCGCCATGACGCGGCAGAGCATTGACGGCGCGCTTTTCCAGATGATTTCCCACGGCCTTGTCTCCGGTGCGCTCTTCCTCTGCGTCGGCGTTGTCTATGACCGCATGCACACCCGCGAAATTGCCGCCTATGGCGGGCTGGTCAGCCGCATGCCGCTCTATGCCTTCACCTTCATGCTCTTTACTATGGCGAATGTGGGCTTGCCTGGCACTTCGGGCTTCGTTGGCGAATTCCTGGTCCTGTTGGGCACCTTCCAGAACAACACCTGGGTTGCCTTCTTTGCCACGACCGGCGTCATCCTCTCGGCCTGCTATACGCTGTGGCTCTATCGCCGCGTGGTATTCGGCAAACTGGAGAAATCGTCTCTTGCCCACATCGTGGACATGACGCCACGGGAACTCGCCACACTCGCCCCGATCATCGTGCTGACTATCCTGTTTGGCGTTTATCCGGCACCGGTCCTTGATGTGTTCGGCGCTTCCGTTGAAAATCTCATGAAGACGGTTCAAACCGCTGCGGCTGCGGCCCAGGCGCTAACAACCGCTTCGCTGCAATAAAGGCCTACTGATGAATTTCCTGCAAAACTATGATGCCGTGGCAAGCCTGCCGGAAATCGTGCTGGCATGCCTCGCCATGCTCTTGCTGATGTACGGAGTATTCAAGAAGGGCGATGCCAATGACAATGTCACGCTCGGAGCCGTTGTTTCCCTTGCCATCGTGGCAGCACTGGTCATCTTTACGAGCGAAGGCAAGGTAGCGGCATTCGGCGGCGCATTTGTGGTTGACACCTTTGCCCGCGTGATGAAGGTCATGGCGCTTTTCGGCTCGGCCGTGGCCATTGTCCTGTCCAGCCATTTCATGAAGCGCGTGAAAATGGCGCGTTTTGAATATCCCATCCTCGTCATGCTGGCGAGCGTCGGCATGATGATGATGATTTCCGCCGACGATCTCATCTCGCTTTATGTGGGGCTCGAATTGCAGTCGCTTTCGCTGTATGTCGTCGCCGCAATAGACCGGGACAGCGCGCGGTCTTCCGAAGCGGGCCTTAAGTATTTTGTGCTCGGCGCACTTTCCTCGGGTATGCTCCTCTACGGCGCCTCGCTCGTCTATGGCTTCACCGGCACAACTACATTCCCGCAAATCGCAGCAGCACTCAGCGCAAGTGGCTCCAGTCTCGGCCTTGTCTTCGGGCTCGTGTTCATCATCGCCGGCCTTGCCTTCAAGGTTTCCGCCGTGCCCTTCCACATGTGGACACCCGATGTCTATGAGGGTGCGCCAACGCCCGTGACCGCCTTCTTTGCGGCAGCACCCAAGATCGCCGCCATGGCGCTATTCACCCGGGTCATGATCTCGCCCTTTGCCGCAGTCGCTCACGACTGGCAGCAAATTCTCGTCTTTGTGTCCGTTGCCTCCATGGTGCTTGGCGCCTTTGCGGCAATCGGACAAAACAATATCAAGCGCCTGCTTGCCTATTCTTCCATCGGCCATATGGGCTTTGCCCTCGTGGGGCTTGCCGCGGGAAGCCAGGAGGGGGTCATGGGCGTGATCGTCTACATGATGATCTATCTCATCTCCACGCTCGGCGTGTTTGCCTGCGTTATCGCCATGCGCCGCAAGGGTCAGCATCTTGAGCAGATTTCTGACCTCGCGGGCCTCGCCCACAACAACAAGGCATTGGCCTTCGTCTTGGCCATGCTGATGTTTTCGCTGGCCGGCATTCCGCCGCTTGCCGGCTTCTTCGGCAAGTATTTCGTCTTCCTTGCGGCGGTGAAGTCGGGCCTTTATGCCCTCGCCATCATCGGCGTTGTCTCTAGCGTGGTGGGGGCCTACTATTACCTGCGCATCGTGAAGATCATCTATTTCGATGAGCCTGCCGAAAAATTTGATACATTAGAAGGCGAGGTGAAATGGGTGGCCTATGCGAGCGGCGCCTTTGCCCTGCTGTTCGTGGGCTTTGCCAATTATCTGGTGAACCTTGCGGAAGCCGCCGCCAAGTCGCTCTATTGAAACTGCTGGCCGGTCATCGCCTTATCCATTTTGAACGCATTGATTCAACCAATGCGGAAGCCCGCCGCTTGGCGGAAGGTGGTGAACGCGGACCTCTCTGGATTTGGTCCGACGAGCAAACCGGCGGCCGTGGGCGGATGGGACGCACCTGGGTTTCAGAACCAGGAAATCTCTATGTCACCTGCCTGTTTCAAACTGCGGCTGCAGTGGCGGCAGTAGCGCAGGTGAGTTTTGTTGCGGCAATCGCCGGACATGAACTGGCTTCAAATCTTTTGCCCAAAGAAAAGTTCTTCCTGAAATGGCCCAATGACGTGCTGAAGGGCGGCGCGAAATTTTGCGGAATTCTGGCCGAGGTTGTGGGTACAGATCCAACCCGGGTTGCTGTGGGTTGTGGCGTCAACCTGGCTCATGCGCCAAAAGGAACGCCATATCCTGTAGCCGCGCTGGGGAGTGAGTATGCTCCTGACTCAATTCTGCCGAAGCTAATGCTAAGCTTTTGGAATTGGCTGGAAATATGGGATGAGGGCAGGGGCTTTCCGGCGATCCGGAAGGCTTGGTTGGAAAGAGCCGCCGGTGTCGGTAAGGAAGTCTCGGTAGACGGAACCATCGGGCGTTTTGAAGGCCTGGATACCGACGGTGCCTTGCTGATGACGCTCAGGAACGGCACCCGGAAACACGTTCACGCTGGCGACTTTCGTTTTGCCGGTATTGAAGATATGCGACTAGGAAAAATATGAACGCGAAGAAGAAAAACCCACATGCCAAGAACCTGGTGCTGCTGCCTCTGGGCGGCACCGGCGAAATCGGCATGAATTGCTATTGCTATGGCGCTGGCTCAAACGATGACCGCGAATGGCTGATGGTCGATCTCGGCGTGAAGTTTGGCGATGACGCTGATCCAGGTATCGATGTCGTTCTCCCTGATGTTTCCTTTATTGCCAAGAACCGCAAGAAGCTCGCAGGCCTTGTGCTCACCCACGGACATGAGGATCACATTGGCGCCGTGCCATGGCTCTGGCCGCAACTCAAATGCCCCGTCTACTGCACGCCCTTTGCCGCCGCCTTGCTGAACAACAAGCTGAAGGAACACGGGCTTGATGAGGATGTGAAGGTCCACATCATTCCGCTGGGCGGAAAATTCAAGGCTGGTTCATTTGACCTTGAATTTGTGAACGTTACCCATTCCATTCCGGAGCCCTGTGCGCTCCTGATCAAAACAAGCCATGGCACTGTGTTTCACTCCGGTGACTGGAAAATTGACCGCACCCCTACCTTCGGCGCAGGGATAGACGAAAAGCGCCTCGCCGAAATTGGCAATGAGGGCGTGGATGCCCTGGTCTGCGACTCCACCAATGTTCTGCGTGAAGGGTTTTCTCCCAGCGAAAGCGAAGTCGCTGCGAACATTGCGGATATTGTCAAACATGCCAAAGGCCGCGTTGCCATAACGACATTCGCTTCTCATGTAGAGCGCGTCGCTTCCGCCGTGCGCGCCGCCCGGGCAACTGGCCGTGAAGTGGTGCTTGCGGGCAGGGCCATGCGTAATACCATTGAAGCAGCCCGCGCTTGCGGCTACTTGCGCGATGCCGGTGAGTTTCTCGGCGAGGAGTCCTTCGGCTATTTGCCCGTGAACAAGATCATGCTCCTTTGCACCGGAAGCCAGGGCGAGCCCCGCGCCGCCATCGCGCGGATTGGCGAAGACCAGCATCCGCACGTGGCGCTCGAAAAAGGTGATCTCGTAATTTTCTCCTCGCGCACAATTCCGGGAAATGAAAAGGATGTTTCACTCGTTCACAATAATCTGGCGAAGCTCGACGTTGACGTGATCACCGCCGATGAAGCAATGGTTCACACTTCGGGTCATCCGCGCCAGGACGAACTCAAAACCATGTACGGGTGGCTGAAGCCCAAGGCCTTGGTTCCCATGCATGGCGAAGCCCGCCATCTCCGGGCCCATGCGAAATTCGCCAAGGCCTGTGGCATCCCCCAGGCCCTGGTTCCACTCGACGGCCATATGATGCGGCTCTGCCCCGGAACATTGGAAAATGTCGATGAAGCACCCTTTGGCCGCCTGCATGTCGACGGAAAACTTATCGTACCCGCCGAAGATGGCCCGGCCAAGCATCGCCGCAAGCTGTCCGCCGTCGGCGCCGTTTTTGTGTCCGTTGTGCTCGATGAGAAGCTGCAACTCGCCGACGATATCCAGTTGCTTGGTGATGGTCTGCCCGCGGGTCTTGAGGATGATCTGCTGGATACGGCTGAGGATGCCTTTGCCACCATGCCCAGGCCCCGTCGCAAGGATGACGCCGTCGTGGCCGAAACCATCCGCATAGCGGTGCGCCGCGCCGCTGATCAAATCTGGGGCAAAAAGCCCGTTTGCAAGGTGCTCGTGCAGCGCGCGTGATATACTGCAGCGAATCATGAGCAAGCCCGTAAAATCTCCCCAGGACCCCAATAACATTGAGCCAATCCAGCTTCGCGAAGCGCTGGAAGAGCGCTATCTCGCCTATGCGCTCTCGACCATCATGCATCGGGCCTTGCCCGACGTCCGCGACGGCCTGAAGCCGGTCCACCGCCGCCTACTTCACGTCATGCGCCTGCTGCGTTTGGACCCTGGTGCGGCCTTCAAGAAGTCAGCCAAGATCGTGGGCGATGTCATGGGTGGCTACCATCCCCATGGCGACCAGTCGATTTACGATGCGCTGGTGCGCCTGGCCCAGGACTTTTCCTCGCGCTATCCCTTGATTGATGGCCAGGGCAACTTCGGCAATGTCGATGGCGATAGTGCCGCAGCATATCGCTATACCGAAGCGCGCATGACCGAAGTTGCCCGGTTGCTGCTCGAAAATCTCGATGAAGACACGGTCGACTTCCGCCCCAATTATGATGGCACGGTCGAAGAGCCCGTGGTTCTGCCCGGCGCTTTCCCGAACCTCTTGGCGAACGGCGCAACCGGCATCGCCGTCGGCATGGCCACCAGCATTCCGCCGCACAACGCCGCTGAGCTTTGCGATGCCGCCCTTCACCTCATCAAGTTTCCAAATGCCGGGGTGGAGAAGCTCACTCAATTTGTGATCGGGCCGGATTTCCCGACGGGTGGCATTGTCATCGATGATCGTGCGTCGATCATTGAAGCCTACAAAACGGGCAGGGGCGGATTCCGTGTAAGGGCCCGCTGGACCACCGAAGACCTGGGCCGCGGCGGCTGGCAAATCGTCATCACTGAAATTCCTTACCTCGTTCAGAAAAGCCGGCTCATCGAAAAATGCGCCGAACTCCTGACGGCTAAGAAGCTGCCGCTGCTGGCAGATATCCGGGATGAATCGGCGGAAGATATCCGTATCGTGCTGGAGCCGAAGAGCCGCACCGTCGATCCTACCCTGCTGATGGAGCAGATGTTCCGCAACACGGAACTCGAAGCGCGCATTCCGCTGAACATGAATGTGCTCTCCGGGGGCAAGGTTCCGGTTGTCATGTCGCTGTCCGATGTGCTGCGCGAATGGCTGCAACACCGCAAAACGGTTCTGGTCCGCCGCACCAACTTCCGTCTCGCCGAAATTGCCAAGCGTCTTGAAATTCTCGGCGGCTATCTCATTGCCTACCTCAACCTCGATGAAGTCATCCGGATTATCCGCGAGGAAGATGAACCCAAGCCCGCGCTGATGAAGCGCTTCAAGCTCACTGACATTCAGGCCGAAGCAATTCTGAACATGCGGCTGCGTGCCTTGCGCAAGCTTGAGGAGATGGAAATCCGTACGGAGAACGGAAATCTGATCAAGGAGCAGAAGGGATTGAACGCCCTTCTCAAGTCAGACGATCAGCAATGGCAGCAGATCTCCGAGGAGATCAAGGCAGTAAAGGAAAAGTTCAGCAAGAAGACTCTGCTTGGCAAAAGGCGCACCGATTTTGCCGAAGCCCCCGAAATTGATCTCGATCTCGAACAGTCCATGATCGAGAAGGAGCCGGTCACCATTGTCTGCAGCGAAAAAAGCTGGATCAGGGCCATGAAGGGCCACATCGAAGACGCCACGACTCTTTCCTACAAGGATGGCGACAAGGGAAAATTCGTTCTGAATGCCCAGTCCACCGACAAAATCATGCTGTTCTCCTCATCCGGCAAGTTCTTCACCCTGGAAGCGGGAAAGCTTCCCGGCGGCCGGGGCCACGGGGAGCCAGTTCGCCTCATGGCGGATCTCGACTCAACCGATTCCATCGTCGCTCTGTTCGTGCATGCGCCCGGGACCAAGCGGCTGTTGGCGTCGACCGAAGGCGATGGCTTCGTAGTCATGGAAGACGAATGCGTGGCCACCACCCGCAAGGGCAAGCAGGTATTGAACGTCAAGGCGCCAGCCGAGGCGCAGGTCTGCGTGCCCGTGGCAGAGGCTGACAACCATGTTGCAACCGTAGGTGACAACCGAAAGCTGTTGATTTTCAAGCTTTCCGAGCTTTCGGAAATGAGCCGCGGCAAGGGCGTCCGCATGCAGAGGTTCAAGGATGGCGGCTTGTCAGACGCGCGAACCTTCAATTTGAAAGAAGGCCTGTCATGGATCGATTCATCCGGGCGGAACTTTACCGTGACGGAATTGAAGGACTGGCTGGGCGAACGGGCCCAGGCAGGCCACCTGCCTCCCAAGGGATTCCCCAAAAACAACCGCTTTGGTTAACCGGATTGGCCCCCATTAAGGGGTTAGACCCCTTGGTGGCCAATCTCATCAAATGATATTAAATAACGTTAAGAATCTTAACCCAAAATTATCCGCCCGCCGCACATGATGTGCATCGTATACAGTTACAGTTTGCAGATGTAATTCACGGAAGGACTGTAAGATTATTGGAGCCGCGCCAGCGGGATAAGGTGATGCACGGCCAGAGATTTTGGATAGCTGGGGGAAGAAGGCTTCCCGATTCCTCCATCGAAAATGTTCTCGATGAAGTCGAAGCGGAGCGATTCAATCAAGACGGCGCCGTAAGGGTCACGACCGGCCCGCTCGGCACGGAAATCAAATGGTCGGTCTTTTCCCCCTGTTTTGGTTCGCTTTACTACGCCATTGAATGGCTGCCCTTGGCCAGCCTGCCCATCGTCCTGCGCTTTTATCTCTCCGGCTGGTTTGAAGAGACGTGCTTCACGGCCGAACACGCCATCACGAGGATTGAGCAAATTCTCGCCAAGAGCGAACTGCACCTGACCCGGCGGACCTTCGTTGAGGAATTTGATCCAAACGGAAAGACGTTGTCGCCCATGCTGCAAAAGATCTGGCATGATCATACCATATCGCTCGAAAATTCCGTGGATTGCGTTTATGAGGAACAGTCGCGCAAATTCCGCGTTGACCGGATTGGCGCGCAATCGACGATTGCCAAGCTCTATGGAATGTCGCCCGTGTCCTACGCCTGCAAAAGCGGCAATTCATATGACGAAGTTGTAAGCGAAGCCTACACGGATGTCTTGCGCTCCGGAAAGCCGCGCTATGACCACGTGCTTGCGGCACTGCGAATGCCTGACAATGTTGTCCGCTGGGTTCCCTATCAAAGAATTGTCGTGCCAAGGCCGAACCGCGACAAGGCAATGAGCGTAAGCGTCGTGGCTGAAATCGCCAAAATAGACATCAATCTGATTTAGCCGCGGGCGCTGGTCCGTAATTCTAGGCCGGGCTCGTGATCATTTCATTGACCATTTGTTCAAGGGCGTGGCGTTCCGCAATGTTCAGCCATTCCGTGAGATCGATGCCATCTGTTGCCCACTGCCAGCGCAGGAAACCCTTCTCGATGTAGTTATAGCCCATGCGGTTGAGGTGGCCATGGGTGGCCATGCGGCTGCTGCTCAACGACCACACGGCATCCGGATTCCATTTGATCAGGCTGAGGATCAGGCCGAGGCGTGAAAACTTTTCCGCCAGCTTACGATTGCGCACATGTTGGTCAATCCAAAATTCGCCATGATAGACAAGCTTTCCGCGAATGCGTTCGGCAATGCTGTTGCGTGGCGGGGCGGCGTTTGTCGGCACCATCAGCTCCTGACGGCGCATGGCCAGGCCAATCGTGAGATTTGGTCCCCAGTCCGCCAGGCTCGTGTCGGTATAATCATATCTGAAAGCCTGGAGCGCCACCGTCACCCCGCTTTCGGAAACCACATTCATCCAGAAAAACCGGTCTGGCGTGAAATTGCAGACCTCAGGGTCGAAAAACGGCGAAACGGGCTTGTGAAGTGTGGCAATCTTGGTTGCGTTAAACTTTCTTGCGTCGGCGCCGATGCTGACCGCAAAGCCCATTTGCTCCAGCTCCGCAGCAAGAGCGGTGCAAACCTTAGCCGTACCCAGAGGATCTTCAACGCAGAGTTGCGACATCGAGGGTCCCACAAATCAATTGAATTATCTTTGTACTGAATAGCGTTTCAATGAAGAAAGATGAACAGGACCAAACAAATATGGTGAATGGCTATTTCCTGACAAAAAGCGTCCACCCGTCGGGTGTTAATCTTTCCTGGGGAAGGAAGCGTGATTTGTATTCCATCTTGGCGGAGCCTTTGACCCAATAGCCAAGATACAAATAATCCAGGCCCATGCGCTGGGCCCGCGAAATATTGTCAAGGATGATGAAAGTTCCAAGGCTGCGCTTTTCGAAATGCGGCTCGTAAAAACTGTAAATGAGCGACAGCCCGTCATCCAGCATATCAACAAGCACCGCGCCAACAAGCTCTCCCGGTTCTCCGCTTTCGGTCCTGAGCCGGTATTCCACCAGATGGCTGTCCACAAAAGTCTCGTCAATCATCGCGGCAAAATCGAGCACGCTCATTTCCGCCATGCCGCCATTGCCATGGCGTGAATCAATGTAGTCCCTGAACACCCCATAGTGCTCGCTCGTGGCTTTTGCCCGCACCGGTGTTCCCACCAGATCCTTGTTGCGGGCAAGCACCCGAAGCGAAGATTTGCTCCACGTGAACTGCTTGACCGGCGTGCGAACCGAAACACAGGCGCTGCATCCATCGCAGGCCGGGCGATAGGCTATGTTTTGGCTGCGCCGGAATCCGCCCCGTGAAAGCTGGGTGTTCAGGGTGCGTGCCTCCTGGCCAACGAGATGGGTAAAAACCTTCCGCTCAAGCCGCCCCGCAAGGTAAGGGCAGGGCGCTGGTGCCGTAATAAAAAACTGCGGAAAATTCCGACGCTCGATGCTCAACCTTACTATCCTTCAACGGCTTATCCGATGCGCAAGGTTAATGCCCCTTGCCTGCTTCGTGCAAGTGACATTCAAACATGGGTGGAATTGGAGTCGCGGGCAGTTTAAGAGGGGAAAAACCCGGAGTATTGAAATGACGTTTAAAGCAAGTTGGATTGGCCTTGGCGTAATGGGCTTCCCCATGGCGGGCCATCTCTCGACCAATAAGGAAGTTGAGGTGACAGTCTATAATCGCTCCTCCGAAAAAGCCGATAAGTGGGTCCAGAAATACAAGGGTAAATCGGCCGCAACGCCAGCTGTTGCCGCTTCCAACGCGGATTTCGTCTTTGCCTGCGTTGGCAATGACGATGATTTGCGCAGCGTCACCCTCGGTGCGGATGGCGCTTTTCAAAGCATGAGGGCAGGCAGCACCTTTGTCGATCACACCACGGCATCAGCCGACGTTGCCCGCGAACTTTTCGCCGAAGCCGCCAAGCGCGGCATTGGATTTGTGGATGCTCCTGTTTCAGGGGGGCAGGTCGGGGCCGAGAATGGCGCGCTCACCGTGATGTGTGGCGGCGAAGAAAGCGCATATGCCAAAGCCGAACCGCTGATCAAGCACTATTCCAAGATGCGAAAACTGCTGGGCCCGGCCGGGTCCGGCCAAACTGCGAAGATGTGCAACCAAATAGCCATTGCCGGCCTGGTTCAAGGCCTTGCCGAGTGTGTTCAATTTGGCATGAAGTCAGGCCTCAACATGGAAGACGTCATTGAGGTAATCTCAAAAGGCGCTGCCGGTTCCTGGCAAATGGAAAACCGACACAAGACCATGATTGCCGGAAAATTTGATTTTGGCTTTGCCGTGGACTGGATGCGCAAAGACTTAGGCATCTGCCTTGAAGCAGCGCGCAAGAATGGCGCCCATCTGCCGGTCACCGCCCTTGTCGACCAATTCTATTCCGAAGTGCAAAAAATGGACGGCAAGCGCTGGGATACCTCGAGCCTGATTGCCCGGCTAAATCGCTAGGCCTTCAAGCTCCGCGCTACATCAAGGGCGAAATAGGTGAGAATGCCGTCAGCCCCCGCCCGTTTGAAGGCCATCAGGCTTTCGGGAATGACCTTCTTGGGATCAAGCCAGCCCCGTTCGATGGCCGCCATCAGCATCGCGTATTCGCCGGACACCTGATAGGCAAAAGTGGGCACGCCGAACGTCTGTTTGACTCGCGCCAGCACGTCAAGATAGGGCATGCCCGGCTTTATCATCACCAGGTCTGCCCCTTCGCTGATATCCAGCCCGACTTCGCGCAAGGCTTCGTCCGTGTTGGCCGGATCCATTTGGTAGCTGCGCTTGTCGCCGGTCAGGGTGCCGGAGGAGCCAACCGCGTCGCGGAAAGGCCCATAAAATCCTGAGGCATACTTGGCGCTGTAGGCCATGATCTGAACATGGCTGTGGCCATCGGCCTCCAGTGCCCTCCGTATCGCCCCGATACGGCCGTCCATCATGTCCGAAGGGGCCACGACATCGCATCCCGCCTCGGCCTGCAGCAAAGCCTGCGTTACCAGAATGGCAACGGAGGGATCATTGACGATCTCGCCATTTTCCATGAGCCCGTCGTGGCCGTGGCTGGTATAGGGATCAAGCGCCACATCGCACATGATGCCGATTTCCGGCACCGCCGCCTTGATGGCGCACACCGCCCGGCAGACCAGATTATCCTTGTTAAGCGCCTCGCGGGCATCGGCGGTCCTTAGCGCCTGGCTGGTGTTTGGAAACAGGGCTATGAGGGGAATGCCCAGCCCGGCGGCCTCCTCGGCCTTCCGCACCGCCAAATCGATGCTGTAGCGCTCAACACCCGGCATTGAAGCAACGGGATCGGTGGTGTTTTGGCCATCAATGACAAACATCGGCCAGATGAGATCAGAGACCTTCAGGGTGTTTTCAGCGGTCAGGGCGCGGGACCACGCCGCCTTGCGGTTGCGCCGCAGGCGTGTGGCAGGAAAGCTCGGGGATGGCGACTTTTGGTGTTCCATGGTGCCTTGTATCAAGTCTGAACCAAGAACTGAATAGGTCCGAGGTCGCAGGCGTCCTTCGCCGCCGGGGCTGTCTGCAAGACAGCGTTAACCAAACCATCAAGATTCAATGCATGTTTTCAATCGCATTAACGGGCTTCGGTTATCCATATCCCTGTTGAATGAATTCAATTGGCCGGTGGTCTGATGCTCAAATTCTCGCAATTTCTCATAACACTTCCGCTTCTTGCCCTGCCGCTCGCAGCGCTGGCGCCGATACCAGCCCGTGCGGAAACCGTAGGTCTTGAGCGCGCCCTGGAACTCCTGGCGAAATCCGTCGTGGTCGACAGCAAATGCAATGTCCTGAGTGTGTCCGAGAGAGATGAACTCTCAAACTATGTTGCAAAGGCAGAAGTGGCCGCGGCGGAAAAAACCACCGTGAATGTAACCCGCTCCGCCCTTTCAGCGGGTCAAAGCCAGGGCCGCGCCGAAATCTGCGGAGAGGAGGCCAGCCAGGAAGTGAAAGCAACCCTGTTGGCCGCCCGCGACGCAATCAATGCGGCAGAGCAGAATGATGGCTCCGCTTCTGAACCAGTTCGGACTGTTGCCGCGCCGGCCCCCAGGGGTGGTCTTTCAGTCTATGGCCGGATAATTGAAACTTATTATTTGGAACGGCGCTGCACCTTTCTTTCGAGGCGCAAGATGAATTCCTTTTACAAGGCTGTCGTGAGGAACCATCAGGCCGCGATTTCGGAATTTGGCAGATCGGCGGTTTCAAAGGTCATGCGATCCGCCGAGACCCGATCGAATTACCAGCGCTGCAACTTGGTGGGGGAAGCCCGCGTGAAAGCTGGCTTTGCCGAGGTTGCCAGCCGCTAGCAGCTGTTAACCATGACGGAAAGGCGCGGACCCGTTTCCGCGCTATTTTCTTAACCAGAGAACGTTGCATTTGATTAACATAGGAAAAAAAGACTCCATAAACTGTCTTCGAAGAAGCAGCAAAGTATCGAAAATATAAGGATAAATTTACCCAAACTGTTCAGGTCGCCTTAAATCCCCACGCGTATTCTCGGGCCATCAGAGGAACGGACAAAAGAGCCAGCCTCACAAACAAGGGATAGGTGGATAACATGAATACGCAAGTTGCTGGGGGAGTCCGCGCCGTGGAAGTTGCACCGCAGCGGAAAGAAATAAAGTATCGTTACATGGAAGCCTTGACGCTGATTGAGCGGCTGCATCGCCGCTTGCTTGACGTCATCAAGGACGATTTCGAGCGTTCCGGCGAACCGGAAGTAAACCCTGTACAGGCGCTTCTCCTGTTCAATATCGCCGATTCGGAGTTGACCGCCGGCGAGCTCAAGACCCGCGGTCACTACCAGGGTTCAAACGTTTCTTACAATCTCAAGAAACTCGTTGAATCGGGCTATGTAAACCACGAGCGTTCGAGCGCCGACAAGCGCTCGGTGCGGGTGAAGCTGACACCGAAGGGCCAGGTCATCCGCGACCGCATTGACATGCTTTACAACCGCCAGCTTCAGGCCGTTGAAGAGGTAGTCGGCCTCTCAATTGATGAATTTGACCGCCTGAACAAGGCGCTCACGCGGCTTGAGCGTTTCTGGACCGACCAGATCCTCTACCGCCTGTAACAAGGAATTGAATAGTAAAAGCCCTGTGGCCGAAAAGCCTCAGGGCTTTTTTTTGTTTGAAATCAACAGTTCGATAGCCGGCAAGTATTGGTTTTTGCTCAATTTAGCCCGCGAATGCCCGTGTGGAGTCCTGGCGCTAACTTTTGACGAGTCGCACCAAGGCTGGTACAGGTGAGCAAATCAGGATGATACTTGCCAATGGCCCAAGAGAGGCCCGGCGCAGGGCGGCAAAGAGGCAACTATGATTTTAAATTTTGGTTCTGCAGGCAGACTGTTTTTTTCAAAAGCTATCGGCGTTTCGCTCGCCGCAATGCTGACCATGTCACTGGCCGGTGCGCCGGTTGTCAAGGCTGAGCCATCTGACGAAATGCGCGAACTTCTTAAAAAGCAGAAGCTGAAAAGCAAAGGGCTTTTGGGAACTTATGCGCCCGCAACACTGACAGCTGACCCCACGCCCTCGGGCAAGGCAGTGACGGAAACAGAGATTTTCTCCACCCAGGTCGTCGAACCGATGTTGACCCTGAACGGACCGGCTGAAATGCAGGCTGCCGAAAGCAAGTATGCCGCTATCGTCAGCAAGGGCGGCTGGCCCAATGTGCCAAAGGGTGCCGTCAAAAAGGGTTCCGAAGGCAAAGGGGTGATGGCTCTGAACCAGCGCCTGTTCATTGAGGGTTACGTCCGGCCAGAAGCGGCGGAAGGTGAATTTGCCTCTATTTTCACGAGCGCAACAGAAGACGGATTGATGCGTTTCCAGCGCAACAATGGCTTAGCTGCAAGTGGCCGGATGGATGGCGCAACCCTGCAGGCTCTCAACGTGCCTGCCGCCGAGAGACTGACTGCGATAAGGGCAAATATTCCCCGCATCGCCGAATATTCCAAAAACCTTGGGGACCGCTATGTTGTTGTTAACATTCCGGCCCAGCAGATCGAAACCGTGAATGGAAACCGGGTGTTTTCGCGTCACAACGCCATCGTTGGGCGGCCGTCACGGCCAACGCCCGTTGTGATGACGGCTCTTTCGGACATCAATTTCAACCCCTATTGGAACGCCCCGCCTTCCATCGTTGAGCGTGACATTCTCCCGAAGATGTCGAGTGGCATCCTGGAAAAGATGAACATGAAGGTGTTTGACGGCGTCGGTGGGCCTGAAGTCAATCCGCGGCGCATCAACTGGCGCAACGCGGTTGTGGACAATTACCATTTCCGCCAGGAACCCGGCGGCAGCAACGCCATGGCCACGGCCAAGATCAATTTCTCCAGCCCCTTTGGCATTTACCTGCATGATACGCCTGAGCAGCATCTCTTTGAAAGCAGCAACCGGTTCTACAGTTCGGGCTGCGTGCGCGTTCAAAAGGTTGCGGTACTCTTGAACTGGATTCTGAATGGTCAGGATGGGATTGATCCCAGCCAAATTGAGTACCTTGCCCAATCGCTTGAGCGCAAGGACGTAAAGCTTGTGGCACCGCCTCAGCTCCGCGTGACCTATCTTACTGCCTGGCCTACGTCAGACGGCACTGTGGCTTTCCGGGGCGATGTTTACGGCCTGGATGGAACTGGATTTGTTGTTGGCCAGCCATTGCCGGTGGGGGAAAAGACGGCAAGCGGTGAGCGCTTTGTCTTGAAGCCGATGCCACGCCAGCTTGCCCAGATTGACGAGGCGGAAGCCGACGGGTTTTTCTGGTTCGGCAAGCGGTCGAGAAAGGATGACAGCGCTGCAGACTCTCGCTCGACAGGTTCCGTTGTCAAGAAGTCGAAAACTGCGAGCTTCTTCAGCCGTGATGATGATTCCAAGGACGCAAAGAAGAAGATCGTAAAGAAAAAAATTGCTTCGACGTCAAAGAAGAAAACAACGGTTGCTGATGCCAAGAAAGCATCCGCAAAGGACACCACAAAAGTCGTGTCTGCAACGACAAAAAAGGCGGTGAAGCCGGCGGTTCCTGCGGCCAAGAAACCCGACGGTCTGTGCAAGCCTGACACGGACGGAAAATTGCCAAAGGATTGCAAGGTTGAGGCGGCCGCGAAACCCAAAGTGAAACCGGCGGAAACGGCTTCTGCGACCAACTGACCCTGCGCAATTTTGCGCCATAACTTGGCCCTTTCGAATGGCTAAGATTTGGCGATGACACCGCAAAATTACGATTTCATCTTTGAGCAGGCCATCGGCAGGTTGAAGGCAGAAGGCCGTTACCGCGAATTCGCCGATATCTGCCGCGTCAGGGGCAGGTTTCCCCGTGCGCTTTACCGAAGGGACGGCGCGGAGCGCGAAGTCACCGTGTGGTGTTCCAATGATTATCTCGGCATGGGCCAGCATCCTGCTGTTCTTACTGCCATGCACGCGGCAATCGATGACGTTGGCGCGGGCTCCGGCGGCACCCGCAACATTTCGGGAACTACCCATTATCATGTTGAGCTTGAGCAGGAATTGGCTGACCTGCATGGCAAGGACGCCGCTCTCCTGTTCAACTCGGGCTATATGGCCAATGAAGCCACCCTGTCTTCCCTTGTGAGGGCCTTGCCCAATTGCATCGTGTTGTCTGATGAGTTGAATCACGCCTCCATGATTGAAGGCATCCGCCACGGCAGGGGTGAAAAACTGATCTGGCGTCACAATGACCTGGCTGATCTCGAAGCGAAATTGAAAACGCTGGCAACGGACCGCCCCAAGCTGATAGCCTTTGAATCCGTTTATTCCATGGACGGCGACATTGCCCCGCTCGCCGAAATCTGCGGGCTCGCTAGGCAATATGGCGCGCTCACCTATCTCGACGAAGTCCACGCCGTTGGCATATATGGCCCTCGCGGCGGCGGTATTGCCGAGCGCGATGGCCTGCTGGGGGAGATCGATATCATCGAAGGCACCCTCGCCAAGGCCTTCGGCTTGATGGGGGGTTACATCGCGGCAAACGCCACGATCATTGATGCCATTAGGTCTTTTGCACCGGGCTTTATCTTTACCACCTCAATTGCGCCGGCCATCGCCGCAGGGGCCACGGCGGCCATCCGCCACCTGAAGGCAAGCAGCCTCGAGCGCCAGTTGCAAAGCCGGCACGCGAAATTGCTGACCGCCTCCTTGAAGGCGCGGAGGCTCCCGGTGACCGAAACCGAAAGCCATATCGTGCCCCTGGTTGTCGGCGACCCCGTTAAATGCAAGGCGCTCACGGACCGGCTGCTCAGCGATTTTTCCATCTATGTCCAGCCCATCAATTATCCGACAGTTCCAAAAGGCACCGAACGCCTGCGCCTGACTCCAGGCCCACTCCATGGCGAACTCGAAATTTCCAAGCTGGTGGCGGCCCTTGACCAGCTCTGGACAGAAATGATGCTGCAGCGCGCCGCGTAACTGCCGTAATTCTGACCATACACGCCGCTTCTCCCGTGCTTATTTTGCCGCAGCCATATATTACTGGACCCCAACACGCCTTTCGCTATTTTGCAGCCGAAACGCGGAATCAGGGCAGGGGACCATCATGGCCAAGAAGGCAAGCAAGAAAACCGTCAAGAAGCCGGCCGCCAAAGCCAAGGCAAAGAAAGCCCCTTTGTTCCCCGGCTTCTTCACGGAAAAACTCTCCAAAACCGATCCAAAAATCGCCCAGGCGATCAGCCGCGAGCTCCATCGCCAGCAGAATGAAATCGAGCTGATCGCCTCGGAAAACATCGTCTCGCGCGCGGTGCTTGAGGCGCAAGGGTCGATCATGACCAACAAATATGCGGAGGGCTATCCCGGCCGGCGCTACTACGGCGGCTGTCAGTATGTGGACGTTTCCGAAACCCTGGCCATTGAGCGCGCCTGCAAGCTGTTTGATTGTACCTTCGCCAACGTCCAGTCCCATTCCGGCGCCCAGGCAAACCAGGGAGTGTTCTTCGCACTCCTCCAGCCCGGCGACACCTACATGGGCCTTGACCTTGCCTGCGGCGGGCATCTGACCCACGGCTCACCCGTCAACCAGTCCGGCAAGTGGTTCCATGTCGCACCCTACAAGGTGCGCGAAGACAACCATCAGATCGATTACGATGCGCTCGCCGCCCAGGCACTGGAGGTTAAGCCAAAACTCATCATTGCCGGCGGCTCAGGCTATCCGCGCTTTCTCGACTTCGCCCGCTTCCGGCAAATTGCTGACAGTGTTGGCGCCTACCTGATGGTCGACATGGCCCACATCGCCGGCCTTGTGGCGGGCGGCATGCATCCCAATCCGCTGGAACACGCCCATGTCGTAACCACCACCACCCACAAGACCTTGCGCGGCCCCCGCGGCGGCATGATCCTCACGCGCGATGAAGCCATTGGCAAAAAAATCAATTCGTCCGTATTCCCCGGTCTGCAAGGCGGGCCGCTGGAGCACGTGATAGCCGCCAAGGCTGTGGCCTTTGGTGAGGCATTGCGCCCCGCATTCAAGAAATACGCAGCCCAGGTGGTGGCCAATGCCAAGGCACTGGCCGATGCCATGGTTGAAGGAGGCTGTGATCTCGTCTCAGGCGGCACCGATACCCATCTGATGCTGGTGGACCTCCGCAAGAAGGGATTGACCGGCAAGGCCTCCGAGGCCGCCCTGGGGCGCGCCTATATCACCTGCAACAAGAACGGCATTCCGTTTGATCCCGCGCCCTTCACCATTACCTCCGGCATCCGCCTGGGAACGCCTGCGGGCACCACCCGCGGATTTGGCGTGGCGGAATTCAGGGAAGTGGGGGCCTTGATCATCGAAGTGCTCGACGGCCTTGCGAAGAACGGCGAAGCGGGCAATGCTAAGGTGGAAGCGGCGGTCAAGCGCAAGGTCTTGGCTCTCACCAAACGCTTTCCAATCTATGCGTAAAGGAAGCCATGCGCTGCCCATTCTGCAGTAACGAGGAAACCCAGGTGAAGGATTCGCGCTCCACCGAAGATGGTGCCGCGATCCGCCGCAGGCGTTATTGCCCGGATTGCGCCGGTCGCTTTACCACATTCGAACGCGTGCAGTTGCGTGAGCTCATGGTGATCAAGAAAACCGGCAGGCGGGTTCCCTTTGACCGCGACAAGCTCATGCGCTCAGTACAGATTGCGCTCCGAAAACGTCCCGTCGAGCCGGAGCGGATTGAGCGCATGGTGTCCGGCATCGTCCGCCGCCTGGAAAGCCTGGGTGAAAGCGAGATAAAGTCGGAAACCGTGGGCAAGCTCATCATGGAGGCCCTCAAGGCGCTGGATGACGTGGCTTATGTCCGCTTCGCCTCGGTCTACAAGAATTTTCGCGAAGCCAAGGACTTTGAGGAACTGATCGGCGAACTCGCAAGTGACGAGGGCGAAAGCGAGGCCTCTTGAAGGCCGACCGGCGCTGGATGGACTATGCCCTGCGCCTGGGCCGCCGTGCCCTTGGCACCACCGCTGAGAATCCCCCCGTAGGCTGCGTTGTCGCGAGGGAGGGCAGGGTTTTGGGCGTCGGCTGGACCCAGCCAGGAGGCAGGCCCCATGCCGAAACGGAAGCCCTTGAAATGGCCGGTCACCAGGCAACGGGAGCCACCGCCTACGTCACCCTCGAGCCCTGCGCCCACCATGGCCGCACCGGCCCCTGCGCCGAAGCCCTGGTCAACGCCGGCATTACCCGGGTTGTGACGGCCGTCCAAGATCCGGACCCCCGCGTTTCAGGCCAAGGCCACGCCATCCTGCGCGCCGCCGGAGTAGTAGTTGAGGTGGGCGAGGGCGCAGAAGAGGCAAGCCATGACCTGGCGGGATTCCTCACGCGAATTGCCAGGAAACGCCCCTATGTTACGCTAAAGATTGGGGTTTCCGCCGACGGCAAGATCGCCGCCGGACCCCGCCAGCGCACCGCCATAACAGGACCCGAGGTCAAGGCCCGGGTCCATCTCATGCGGGCCCAAAGCGATGCCGTTCTGGTGGGCCTCAGCACTGTCTTGATTGATAACCCGGAGCTCACCTGCCGCTTGCCCGGTATGGAAGCCCGTTCACCCATCCGCATCGTGGCCGATACGCGCCTGTCCATTCCCTCCAAGGCAAAACTTGTTAAAACCGCCGAACAGGTGCCGGTTTGGATCCTCTCCACGCGCAAAGGCGGGGTCAGTGCCGGGATTACCGTGATCGACTGCCGGCAAACCCCAAATGGCTGGGTGGATTTCGCCGATGCATTGGAACAGCTTGCGCTAAGGGGCATCAACCGCCTGCTTGTTGAGGGTGGTTCGCATATCTCGCAAAGCCTGCTCGAAGCCGATTTGGTAGATGAAGTGCAAGTCTTCCAAAATCCCGTTGTCATCGGCCCGCAAGGGATTGATGCCATTGCCGAAATGCCGCTTGCAGGTCTCGCTAACCAGTTTCGTGAAACCGAAAAGGAAGTTCTTGGAAGCGATACTTTGACCGTCTATGAACGGCCCCATGTTCACCGGAATAGTCACTGACATTGGCGAAGTCATACGCGTTGAAAAGCGCGGCGATACCCGTTTCACCATCGCCACGGCCTACGCCCCCGAAAGCGTCGCCTTGGGAGCCTCCATTTCCTGTTCCGGCTGCTGCCTCACGGCCATTGAAATGGGCCGCCTGCAGGACGGGCGCGGTACATTCGTAATTGAAGCCTCCGCTGAAACACTTTCAAAAACCACATTGAGCAATTGGAAAACCGGCACCCGCATCAATCTCGAACGGTCCCTGAAAATGGGCGATGAGCTTGGCGGCCATATCGTTTCAGGCCACGTTGATGGCCTTGGCGAGGTTATCTCCATAGAGCCAGAAGGCGACTCCAAACGCTTTCGTTTCCGGGCACCAAACGACATTGCCCGCTTCATCGCGCAAAAGGGCTCCGTCACGCTGGACGGAACCTCACTCACCGTCAATGAAGTCGACGGAAATTTGTTCGGCGTGAATATCATTCCCCACACCCAAGCAATCACCACATGGGGCCATGCGCGCGTGGGCGACGCGGTGAACATTGAAATAGATATGCTGGCGCGCTATGTGGCGCGTCTTGCAGAATTCGGAAAGTCATGAAAGTCGAAAAGAAAAGAGCGGAATCCGCAAAGATCAAAGCGAAGCTTCTTATTGTTGAAGCGCGCTTTTATGCGGACATGTGCGATGAACTCGCCAAGGGAGCCATTGTTGCCCTTGAGCGCAACGGCGCGACCTGGGATCGTTTGGCCGTGCCCGGCGCCCTGGAAGTACCTGGCGCCATCACCATGGCAGAGGCATCCCGGCGTTACGATGGTTATGTTGCGTTGGGCTGTGTGTTGCGCGGTGAAACCACTCACTATGAAATCGTCTCCGGTGAAAGCGCCCGTGGGCTCATGGACTTGACGTTGAAAGGCATTTGCATCGGCAACGGTATTCTGACCTGCGAGAACGAGGCGCAAGCCTGGGCCCGTGCAAAGACCACTGAAGGCGACAAGGGCGGCGGTGCCGCGGATACCGCTCTTGCCATGATCCGCTTTAAGCGCGCCATGACGAAGAAAGCCGCACGATGACCGGCAAGCGGGCCAAACCGGTTGAACGTGCCGCCGCCCGCCTGGGCGCCGTGCAGGCGCTTTATCAAATGGATTTGGCGGGCACCGATGTGGGTGAAACCCTCGCGCAATTTTCCGCCCGCGCTTCGGGCGAAAATTTCGACGATGGCCAATGCGGCGAGGCCGATTACAAATTCCTCAAGGAAGTTGTGGACGGCGCGGTGCGCGAGCAGGCAACCATTGATCCCGCCGTTGACGCCATTCTTGACAAGGCCTGGCCCATGCATCGCCTGGACGCCACCGTGCGCGCCATTCTGCGTGCTGCCGCCTTTGAAATCATGTTCATGGAAAAAGTGCCGACCCGCGTTTCCATCAGTGAATATCTTGATGTGGCCGGCGCTTTCTTCGGTGAGGAAGAACCGCGCTTCATCAACGGCGTGTTGAATACGCTGGCGCGCAACCGCCGCCCCAGCGAGTTCGCCGCGTGACTGATCTTGCCCTCGCTAAACGCAACATTCATTTGCTGGCGATTTCACAGGCTCTCTATTCCTGCTGCGTAATTACGGTATTTGCCACCGCCGGATTGGTTGGCGTCATGCTGGCGCCAAGCCCGGGCTTGGCCACAACACCTATCACCACATTCGTATTGGGATCAGCCATTACCACAATCCCGGCATCCCTCATGATGCAGCGTTTGGGCCGGGTGCCCGTATTTGTTTTTGGTGCATCAGCCTGCGTGCTTGGCGGCGGCATTGCCGTTTACGCGATTTATACGCAAAACTTTTTCCTCTTCTGCATGGCCACTGCCTTGCAAGGCATGTTCCAGGCGACCAGCGGCTATTACCGCTTCGCCGCCGTGGAAGGCGCCACGCCGGCTCTGAAACCCATTGCCATTTCCTGGGTTCTGGCTGGCGGCGTAGTCGCCGCCGTTGCCGGCACCTTGATTTCCAGCGGCACTGCCGACTTGTTTGCGCCTTTTACGTTCGCGGGATCCTACCTCGCGTCCACGGTCATAGCTCTCGTTGCAATTTTTGTTCTGTTTCTGCTGAATTTGCCCAAGCCAACAGCGGAAGAAATCAGCGGCGAACGCAGGCCCTGGAGCGAACTATTGCGCCAGCCCCGGTTGATTGTCGCCATGGTCGCTGCCATCATTTCCTACGCCATGATGAACTTCATGATGACCGCCGCTCCCGTCGCCATGATTGGCTGCGGCTTCACCAAGTTTGATGCCTCATGGGTTTTGCAATGGCACGTGCTGGCCATGTTCGTGCCCAGCTTCTTCACCGGTCACCTGATCAAGGCCTGGGGCGTTGAACGGGTCATCGCCATTGGCATGGTTTTGCTGTTTGCCGCCGGCGTGGTTGGCATCCTCGACATCAAGTTCGGGAATTTTGCCGTCTCCCTCATTCTCTTAGGGCTTGGCTGGAACTTCGGCTTCATCGGCGGCACCACTATGCTGACCACAACTTATACACCTGCCGAGCGCGGCAAGGTGCAAGCCGCGAATGACTTCGGCATTTCGGCGCTCATGGTCGTGGCGTCCTTCAGCTCCGGCAAGGTATTGGATAGCCTGGGTTGGGGCGCCGTAGGCTTTGCCATGTTCCCCGCTGCTTTGTTGACTTTGCTGTTGCTCGGCTGGCTCGTGG
>JBBSBQ010000039.1:0-38377 GCA_038251095.1 Hyphomicrobiales bacterium | reverse complement strand
TGGTGATCCCTGCGGGAGTCGAACCCGCCTTTACAACGTGAGAGGCTGTCGTCCTAACCGATAGACGAAGGGACCCTGTCACCAGAGGCTTTCCTATATCGGGCCGGTTGCGCGAGTGCAAGCGTCAGGGCGCGCTCGCCTTCACCCGGAGCAAGACCTTCCGGCTGCTCAACTCGACGATGAAAACTTCCGTGCCCGTGTTGATCATGAGCTTGTCGCCCGTAAGAATGGCCTCGCGCACCTGGGCGCCGGCAGGCAGGCCGAGCTCCACCAGCCCGGTTCCAGCAGGCAGCGCAACCCGGTTCTGGATCTTGTAGATAATGCCGCCAATAAGGCCTAGGAACAGCAGCACGAGAACGGCCCCCATGAAATACACGGCAAAGACCAGAAACCGGTTGACCGGCGGGGCCTCGCCCACATTCGAGTTTTGATCATCCATGACGTCGCAAACCTTTCAAACTCTCACGGCAACCGTCGAAGCCCCAGACCGGCTCGACCGCTTCCTAGCGCTTGCCTTTCCCGAGGTGAGCCGCGCCCGCTTTCAAAGGCTTATCGCGGAAGGCCAGGTCTCTGTCGAGGGTGTTCCCGCAACCGAAATCCGCCACAAGCTGAAGCCGGGACAGCGCGTGGAAGCGGTGATCCCGCCGGCGGTGGCAGCCGAACCAAGGGCTGAAACCATCCCCCTCACCGTGGTCTACGAGGACAAGGACCTGATCATCATCGACAAGCCCGCAGGCCTGGTGGTTCACCCCGGAGCCGGCAATGAGACGGGAACCCTGGTCAACGCACTCATTGCCCATTGCGGCGACAGCCTGTCCGGCATCGGCGGGGTAAAGCGCCCCGGCATCGTGCACAGGCTGGACAAGGACACCAGCGGCCTGCTGGTCGTCGCCAAGAATGATGCGGCCCACCAGGGCCTGTCCGAGCAATTCGCTGCCCACGGGCGCGATGGCAGGCTTGAACGGGCCTACAAGGCCGTCGTATGGGGCGTACCGGAGCGAAACCGCGGCACGGTTTCGGCCAATATCGCCCGCAGCAACAGCAACCGCCAGAAAATGGCCATCTCCAAGTCGGCCATGTCCCGCGAAGCCGTCACCCACTATGAGGTTCTGGAGAATCTGGGCAAACCGCCCCTGGCAAGCCTGCTTCGCTGTGTCCTTGAAACCGGCCGCACCCATCAGATCCGCGTGCACATGACACATATCGGCCATCCGCTTTTGGGCGACCGGGTCTATGGTGCCAGCTTTAAAGCCTCCCTCAGCACCTTGAGTGAGGCCGCAAGAGATGCCGTTAACACATTGAATAGACAGGCTCTTCACGCTTGCGTTTTGGGTTTTGAACACCCCCGCACGGGCCAGCCTCTGCGCTTTGATTGCCCCTTGCCCCCTGATATGATGCAACTATTGGCCGCGTTCACGCGTTTATCAAAATAAAGTTAAACGGTAACTTGTTTAGTATCTTATTTTTGTCGCAATCGCACCTATATTGTTCTCGTACTTGAGCGAAAAACTCAGGAAACCGAAGAAGGGAAATAACTATGGCGCGCTCCACATCATTACCGGCAATCGCCTCAGGCGAAGGCGGTCTCAACCGCTACCTGCAGGAAATCCGCCTGTTTCCGATGCTCGCCCCGGAAGAAGAATTCATGCTGGCCAAGCGCTGGAAGGAACATGCCGACAGCAAAGCAGCTGAACGGATGATCACCAGCCATCTGCGCCTCGTGGCCAAGATTGCCATGGGCTATCGCGGCTATGGCCTGCCTATTGGCGAAGTGATATCCGAAGGCAACGTGGGCCTTATGCAGGCCGTCAAGCGCTTCGAACCCGACAAGGGTTTCAGGCTCGCAACCTATGCCATGTGGTGGATCAAGGCCTCCATCCAGGAGTATGTGCTGCGCTCGTGGTCGCTCGTGAAAATGGGCACCACCGCCAGTCAGAAAAAGCTGTTCTTCAACCTGCGCAAGATGAAGGGCCAGATTCAGGCCCTTGAAGAAGGCGATATGAAGCCGGACCAGGTGAAGCTGATTGCCACCCGCTTGGGCGTCGATGAGCAGGAAGTCATCAACATGAACCGCAGGCTTGGCGGCGACGCCTCCCTCAACGCCCATGTGAGCGCCGATGCCGAAGGCGAATGGCAGGATTGGCTGGTCGATGACAGCGATAGCCAGGAGGACATTCTGGCTGACAATGAAGAAGCCAGCATGCGCAAGGAAATGCTGACCAAGGCCATGGACAAGCTGACTGATCGTGAACGCCGCGTGTTCGAAGCCCGCAAGCTGCAGGACGACCCGATGACCCTCGAAGACCTCTCGAAGGAATTTGACGTCTCGCGCGAGCGTATCCGGCAGATTGAGGTGCGGGCTTTCGAAAAGGTCCAAAAGGCCGTGAAAAACGCGGCCCAAAAGGCACTTGCCCCGAAAGCAGCACCCGCCCCGGCGCTCACCTATTGACCTGAGCCTTCAGTAGAGCCCGCTGCCCCCTGAAACTTCCATGCCTTCCGGCAGCGGTGCAAAGAAGATCTGGACCGCCCAGATCTTGTTGCCCCGCTGCACTACGCCCGTGGACACGAACTTATAGCTGCTGTTGAGCAAGGTCTTACGGTGCGGCCAGCTCTCCACCCATTGCTGGAAAAGTCGCCTGGCCTTGCCCGCATCGGCTTCGCCCTTTTGTGTGTCACGGGCAGCATTCTCCGCCATGCGCGGCATCATCATTATCGGGCTTCCCAGGAAAGCCCGCATGCGCGAGTCAAATTCGTGGCCTGAACTTGCCTTGTGGCCCACGTAGCCGTTGAGCATCATGTCAATGGCCTGGGCCCGCGCCGCCTCGCGCAGCTTCTGGCTCGCCTTCAAGGACGCAACCCCTTTGGACTGGCGGTAGGTATTGGCCTGCCCCGCGATTACAGCTTCCAAGTCCTCTCGGATGCGCGCATCAGCAGGAAGGTTCTTGAGCGAACTGCGGGCTATTTCCAGATAGGTCCTGGCGCTTGCCTCGAAGGCTGCCCCCGGCACCAGCACGGCACCTAGGATGAGCCAAATCAGCAGATACTTACACAGGGTTGCAATTAACCTTGGCATCCCGGAAATGCTCGCATTGCGAGTAAAATAATTCATGCGGCCCTCAGTCCAATCCAGCAATTTTACACTTTCTTTCATTCTTCCTAACCATTATGGCCTGAACCGAAGCCCAGGCCAAATATCATAAATGATCCTTTCCGACTCCTTCGAGCGCGCCCAGGATGCGCAAGAAATAAGTTCCCTGCGCAAGCATTTGCAGCAGCTCTCGCGCTATGACCAGGATACCGGCCTCCCGAACTATGAGGCCTTGCTCGGCGACATCAATGCGGAAATCGCCAAGGCCAGCCCCCAGCCCCTGGGCGCAACTTTCATTGAAATCAGGATCAAGGGACTTTCCAGAATAGGTGAAGCCTATGGCCGCAAGACGATTGGCTCGGCTATCCGCCAACTGGCCGAACGGCTTGAACGCGCCCCGGTTCAGAACCGGATCATTGGCCGGATAGATCATAGGAGCTTCGGGATATTTCTCTACGACGTCAGCGATCCCGTACTCGCCCTGCAGACTGCCAAGCAACTGGTTGGCCTGTGCTCAAGGCCCGTCCCTTGGGGCGACCACATGCTGAGTATCGAAGCGATCGCCGGCGTAGCTCTCACCACCGATACGGTTCAGGATGCCACAACCCTGTTGCATCACGCTGGCCTTGCCCTGCGCGCCTCGGCCGAAAGCGGCAGCCCCGGATACGCCTTCTTTGATCCGGCGGAAGCCGCAACCGCGAAGCGCCACAACGATCTCGTTGCCGTTGTCGCCCAGGCGGTCGAACAGAATCAGTTTGAGATGGTTTACCAGCCTTTCTTTGCCTTCAAAACCGGCAAGCTGGTGGGCTTCGAAGCCCTCATGCGGTTGAAGCATCCGGAGTTTGGTAACATCGGGCCAAACGAATTCATCCCCATCGCCGAGGAAACCGGGCTCATCTCAAGGATTGGCGCCTGGTGCATTGACGATGTTTGCCGCACCGCGGTTGAATGGCCTTCGCACCTGGTTGCGGCAGTCAATTTTTCACCGGCCCAATTCTACACCGGAAATCTGTTGGCGGAAGTCAATGCCGCCCTCACGCGCACCCAGTTTCCCGCCTACCGGCTTGATATCGAAATTACCGAGGGCACTTTCCTGAAAGGTCAGGAACTCGTCCTCTCGCAGCTTAATGCCCTGCGCGGCATGGGCTGCTCAATTGCCCTTGATGACTTTGGAACCGGTTATTCAAGCCTCAGCTACCTCTGGCAATTTCCGTTCTCGAAACTCAAGATCGACCGCTCCTTCATTCATGCGCTCGACACCACGCCGAAGGCTCCCAGCATTCTCAAGTCCATCATCGACCTCAGCCGGAACCTGGGCATCGAAGTAACAGCCGAAGGCATCGAAACTGTCGAGCAAATGGTAACCTTGCGCAACCTGAACTGCGATTACCTGCAAGGCTTCCTCTGTGGCGGGCCGACAACCAAGGCGAACCTGGCTGCCATCATCCTCAAGAATTTTTCCGACACTCTCAGGCAAGACAATGCCGCGCTTTCAAAGATAAGAGTTATTCGCTAAGACCCTCGCAGCAAAGAGTGTCCGCATCCCATGAACAAGTTGCCTCCGTTCCAAGCCATCAAGCATGCCCTGAAGGCAGTATTTCAGTTCCGCAATGCAGGACTGAGGATTGGCCTGCCCTGGGTTTTGGTGCTCGCTGGAATGAGCGTCATTGATCGCGGTTTTTCTGCGGCCCCCGATCCCGCAAATGGCCCTGCGGGCATTATTTTTCCGACTCCGATGGAACTGGTCATTGCAGCCCTAAGCCTGGTGATTTTTTCCTCAATCGCCGTGAACTGGCACCGCTATATCCTGCTTGACGAAATCACGGTTTCTGAAAAAATTTTCCGCCTTGACCGTCCCGTATGGGATTATGCGGGGCGCACCCTGCTGATCATGCTCGCAACGCTCATTCCCATTTTCGCCCTGTCCCTTGCTTTGGTTGCAACCATGCCAAACCTCAGCGTTCTGCTTGTGGTTCCATTTTTTCTGGCCGGCATCTACATCATGCGCATGTCCGTAGCCCTGCCGGCCATTGCACTTGATCGAAAGGATTTTGGCATCGCAGCGGCTTTGCAAGCAACCCAGGGCAATAATCTGCAGTTTGCCGGACTCCTGGCGCTGAACGGCTTGGTCCTGTTCGCGACATTTTTGGCACTTGGCATCGTGCTTTCCATTGTCGGCAACGCCAACATGACAGCGGCCAAGGTAATCGCCCTGATCTTGAGTGTTCCCGTGAACCTTTTTCTTTCGCTCTTCAGTGTAAGCCTGCTGAGTTCCCTCTACGGGTTCTTTGTCGAAAAGCGGAAGTTATGATCAATCCTGAAACGGATCGCGCATCAGGATTGTATCTTCGCGCTCTGGCGACGTGGAAAGAAGCGCCACGGGGCACTCAATTAGTTCCTCAAGATATTTGACATACTTGATCGCCTGTGCCGGCAACTGCGCCCAGGAGCGCGCCCCGGCTGTGGTATCTTTCCAGCCTTCGAAGCTCTCATAGATCGGCTCAACCCGCTTCTGCGCGTCTTCCGCCGCCGGGAACTGCGCGATGCGTTTGCCGTCAAGCATGTAACCCACGCCGACCTTGATTTCCTTCAGTCCATCGAGCACGTCTAGCTTCGTCAGAGCGATGCCGTGAATGCCCGATGTTTTGATGGCCTGCCGCACCAGCACCGCATCAAACCAGCCGCAGCGGCGCTTGCGCCCGGTGACCGTGCCGAATTCCCGGCCCCGCTGGCCAATGTATTCGCCGACTTCATTTTCCTGTTCCGTCGGAAACGGGCCCGAGCCAACCCGCGTGGTGTAGGCCTTCGCGATTCCGAGCACATAACCAATGCTGGAAGGCCCGAGGCCGGAACCCGCCGCCGCCTGTCCGGCAACCGTGTTGGAAGAAGTCACATAGGGGTAGGTGCCATGATCAATATCAAGCAAGACGCCCTGTGCCCCTTCAAACAGGATGCGTTTGCCCTCGCGTTTGACCTCATCAAGCAATGACCAAACGGCATCGGAGTAAACCAGAATCTTTGGCGCAATCGCGCTGAGTTGCTTGAACAGATCCGCCGCCGGAACTTCGGCCTGCCCAAGCCCGCGCCGCAGCGCGTTGTGATGCGCCAGCAGGCGTTCGATCTTGGGCCCAAGGATGGAAAGATCGGCAAGGTCATTCACCCGGATGGCGCGCCGGCCGACCTTGTCTTCATAGGCGGGACCGATGCCGCGTCCCGTCGTCCCAATCTTGGCCTCACCGGCCGCTTCCTCGCGGATGCGGTCGAGTTCCCCGTGCAGCGGCAGGATGAGCGTGGCGTTTCCTGCAATGCGCAAGTTTGCCCGGCTCACGGAAATGCCTTGGGATGAAAGCTTCTCGATTTCGGAAATGAGCGCCCAGGGGTCGATCACCACGCCATTGCCGATGACAGAAAGCTTACCTGGTCGTACAATCCCGGAAGGCAGAAGCGAAAGTTTGTAGGTGACGCCGTCGATGACCAAGGTATGGCCAGCATTATGCCCGCCCTGAAAACGCACCACTACATCGGCACGTTCCGACAGCCAGTCCACCAGCTTGCCCTTGCCCTCGTCACCCCATTGGGCCCCAACCACCGCCACATTGGCCATTCCAAACTCCTGTTAGACATGCGAACGGCCCCGGGAGATTCTCTCCGGAGCTTTATAAGGGTATCTATTTGAAAATAAACAGTTTTATTACTTTACTTAGATGTGTGTCCTACCATCTGCCCTACCAATAGCCACAGTCATCAGCCGTTGCGGACCAGAATCTGCGGTGTAGTTAAAGGCTAACAACCTAAGCCGCAAGTACAGCCTTCTGCCTGCGCCAACTAAGGAAGGCCATGGTTCCGAGGCCATTTGCTCTCGACGGAGGCTAACCATGTAATATTCGTCGGATCTAGTACAATTATCAGGCAGGCCATCGCCACTACTGATCGGTAAATGAAGGGATACTACGATGACGCAAACATTTCGAGGAACAATCCTGCACTACGTAGAAGCAACTCCCAATTCTCCCTCTAAAAGAGTTTTTTGTTTTCAGCTGTGGCGACAGCCTGCGCCCAAAGATAAGATTGATCCGCTGCCGGTGTTTTACGTCGATCCAGATCACGAACTCGCAGAATGTAGTATTGGTAGGGTAGTCATCGCTAGATGCAAGAGTTACGTTGTTGAGGTTGACGTAGTGACAGGCGGTTTTGTGGTTGAAGTACGAGTTTTTTAAATAGCTTACCTGACCCCCGAACAAATCGCCGAAACCCAACGCCTTGCACGGGATGGCTGGCTGCGCATCCTAAGAGGTGAGCGGTCTATCTGCCTACCCAGCCACAGCAGCCTTCCGCCTGCGCCAGCCCATGAAGCCCATGGCACCAAGGCCTGATGCGAAGAGTGGTAGAGCGGCGAGGATGATACCGGTTCGAACGAACCGTTTGCGGACAGCAAGGAACCAAGTTCCTGACAAAGCGGGTTGACGCCATATCCTACGAATTGTCCTAGGACCGTGGTATGCACGTTCATTGGTTGACTAGAGTGTTTAAACAACTCGAGAAATCAGCGGTCATCTTGGGCGACCTCTTTCTGCTACCGTTCGTTTCAAAATCAGCAACATCAAGCTCAAGGTCCAATAGAATATCGCTTTTCCCATTGAGTTGGTTGAATGCAATGGTCAGCTTATTTTCAATCATAGCATCAATCATCATCTCGAGAGTCGGTGATATTTGAAAAACCGAAAACAGAGCACCCGGCGTATCTGACTTAGAGGAATCCACGAGCGAATCCAAATTTGTCTGCATCTTAGGGGAAATCAAATATGCTCTGGAGGGTGGTGAAGGCACAAACTTCGATGGCATGGCCGATAGGTCTAGCTCATTCACAACGACTTTTAGGTTTGTAGCGTAGCTGCCTTTTGCCATCATTACTCCGACGTTGCCATCTACTCGAATGAAGGCCCCTTCCGATATGTCCAATCCTGCTGAAGCGCCGAAAAAACTAAGCTGCACCCAACAAGTTTGCCCTCGCCGAGCAGCGGTTGAGAGTGAATACTCAAAGTGCCTGCCATCTTTGCAAGCTCCGCTTCCACCGCATGCTTGACTACGTCAGCTTCAGAGAATGCTAGTGAGGGTAGCAGCAAATTAGTGGCAATCACGCAGAGAGAAATTAGTCGAACTGCAAGCCCTTGATTGCTGAACAAGACAACAGCGCAACTTAGGGCAAAGTGCTTTTGAAGCGACTTGTTCACAGTACTCTTTCCTCGCCCGGCTGGGCCGATATCTGCCTCATCAGCGACCTCGGCCTGATGTTACGCCAATTCGGTGGCATTCGTTAGGCCAGTGACGGGTCACTTTAAAATTCACTGCAAGAACTCACCTTTTTCACACCAAAAATGAACGGCTGGATAGTTTTCAGGATTTTCCTTGCTGAGATTTTTGTTGAGAAGATCAGCCGCCATATTACAATTTTCTTGATTGTAATTGCCGGATTCTTTTGCGTCAAAACTCGCCCAATGCACCCTCATATGCAAGTCCAAAGGGGAATTGCGATACAAAGTATAAATGGGGCCGCCTTCATTACATCCCATCGCCGTAACGCTTAGGGTGGCGATTGCCGCAATGCGGCCAATCGAATTTATGCTTGCCATTGCGTGAGACTATCATGCCAAGAGCTTTTTGTAAGGTCACAGGTCCGGTCAGCAAAAACACCCCAATAAGGCGAACAATGGAATTTTTTAGTGGCCAAACTGCGCATTGCTCGTATTGGACGGGATTGGAGCAGCCGATTTTCAAAGCCCCCTTGCTTACATGGCTAAGTCTTTGAAATATGTCATTTTAAATAAACTAACCCTCTGCTATATAGGGTTTTCCGGGGCAACCCCTCGCGCGTGCGCGTATTGCTGTTGAAATTGGCTGTGAGGGACAGTGCGCACGATGAATTATCAGTGCAGATTATGCGTTATGGGGGCTGCAAATTGTTTCTAAAGAACAATTACGATTTTTGCCCATCAGCCAGCCGCACCATCGGCATGGGCCAGGTTTCTGCAATGATGCCTTTCTTCCTCAAAGCCTCATTGATGCATTTGGCGGCATGGTCGGAACCATAGATGCTTTCCATGCGCTCAAGCCTCTTGAGGCTATTGACATGAAGTCCTGCCAGGTCCGCAAGTTCAGTTTGCTTCAGGCCTGCCATTGTTCGTGCCGCTGCAAGATGGCGTCCGCTGGCAAATGATGTTGGAAGTCTCATGCTCTAGTTCCTTCGATTTTTGACGGTTCAAGGTTGTGGAGGTCTTAGAGCTTGCGCATTTCCTTTTTTCAAAACCCCTTAATCTTCTCTCCCCTTTCAAACTATCCCCTCTCTGTAAGCGTATGGGTTTAAATCTATGTCTTGTAAGGTCTCGGTAACTGTCTCCGTCTGTGTCTCTGTCTCGGTATCGGTTATGTCGGCACAGTCTGGGGAGGGTGTCGGGAGGGTGTGGACAGGGTGTCCTATCGCTTTCCTCCAAGATAGGTAGTGTTCAGTTTTTCTGGAAAACCTACGCCGGAGCCATTGGGAGCGCCAAGGGGAGGCTTTTGCTTGCGCTGGGCTGCGATGGCCTTCTGAGCCTGAACTGACTCCCACGACTCTTTCAGCGCCTCCTGAGCGGCTTCCCGGATGAACTGTGAGGGAATGCGCTCTAGGATTCTCTCGACGCCAAGCAGATGTGATTCACTCATTGGTGAATTGTGCCGGAACCACCGGGTTACCATGACAACACTGGCGTCAGCATCGAAGTGGATGAGTTCGGCACTGACAAGTTGCTCAAGTGCCCGCTTGTAGCGTTCAGGCTCCCAGCCTAAATCGGAACAGGCGTAGCCATCTGGCAACTGATAACACCCCGCGCTGGTTTGGTGGGCTGATGTCATAAGATACAGGTGAAGCAGTTTCACCTCGTCTGACTCAAGGTTACTGAAACGCGCCGATTGCCAGACGGAAGGCGAAATTTTCGAGTAATCCCTCATTCGCCAAGCCCTCCAATACCAATGATTTCGGCGAGTAGAATTGCAGTGCGAATAGGCAAGTGATGGTGGGCCGCAAACTGTCGGATCAGCCACGATTGGGATCTATGATGTTCGGCCCATCTGCCCAATAGAGTTTGATTGAACGGAATGTCATGATGGCGTATGTTCCTCATTGTCTAGTTTCCTTTGAACATGGGATAAGACATAGGGGTCGGGCGATGTTGCAAGCATCGTTCCGGCCCAGTTCAATTCAGGCGTCATAGCGATGTTTTGCTTCGGGGAGTGTATGGAGCCATTGGCGGAGGTCATCGGCGAGTATGGCACTCCGCCTGCCACATTTGATCATGCGTAGCCTCCCTTGTCCTACCTCCTGGTAGATTCGAGAGCGGCCGGTACCAGTAATCTGAACTGCTTCAGGAATGCTATATGAAAGCTTCTCAATCATTGCGTTCTTTCTCCGCCTACGGACGAATTGCCGTCCGTCTGAATAGCGGGATGACTCTCATATAATTGAAAAGTTGCTTGCTTGCAGCAAGAAGGCAGTCTGGTCTGTTAAGCCTTTAGCCTAGACTTAGGACGTTTCTTGTCCTTTTTTGTTGCATTCGCTGGCAAAAATTGTTGGTCGATCTTGCGATAGATGCTCCATATTTTGTAAATTTCAGCACGTGATAGTTTGAATTTTTCCATTGCAACGGCTACAGCGGATTCTATTTTGTCTCCACGAATGACTAAATCTTCCATAAAAAAATAGATGTCGCTGTTTCGGAGATTGTTGCGCCGTTTGCCACGAGAGTGAAACTTAAAAATTAGTATGCGTTCTTCAAAGTGAATGGATCAGGCGTTGGGTCAAAAAGATCGGCAAGCGCATCGAGCATTGATTGTCGCATGGGCATCCGTGTTCGTATTGCATCTGCCAGTTGCTTACGCGCTTGTTTCTCACAGTCACCTTTCAGATAGCGCCTCTCGCTGAGTCCGACTTTGTCAACGTCGATGTAGCCGCGTAGCCAAGAAAGTATCAGTCCCCGCTTATTTTCATCGTCCATTGCGCACATCATCGTTATGCACCCTTGACGAAGTACAGGGCAGTGGAAGGTGCAATCCATGTTAGGCCCGCAGGCCTAGCCCAGCGTGAATCAATCGATACGTGGACTATAGCGGATTCGGCTTATGATGAAAGTTGATCGGAATTTTCTCCGATTTTTGCAGGTTAGGGTTTGGGGCTAGCGGAAACAGGTCAGCAGCCGCATTTAGACACGGCTGCCGTCGCTGCTCTCTATTGTACGAACAATATCTGCTTGTTCAGCAAGTTCGACCTATTCTTAGGTGCCCGACTGGAACCATCATCTGCCTCCATTATCTGGTTTGACTGACCAGCTGCAGCGGCTTTGCCTGGCTTGTCGGGTTCCTGATGGCAGCGCTGCGCAGTCACGTATGTTACGGTGCAGTTCTGCTTGCCGTTTACTGTAGTGCAGTTGATTTGGCGGACTTGCTCATCCTGACAAACTTCCCTTGCAACAGCAGCGGAGGTAGCGGCGGCGATAAAAGCAATAACGAGAATTGACTTGTACATGGCGGTTTCCTCTCTTTTTCGGGTACCCCGGAAAATTCCGAGATTTGATGATTGGAGACTTGCACAAGTTCTCTGAGCTTAACGTGAACCAGTCGTTCATCCGCCATTTAGCTTAAGGCCCCGGTAGCGCAAATATTTCCGACACCATTCAAAACCCGGATTAACCAAAAGGCAGCGAGGATTTTTTTGAACTGAGTATGAACAGCCAGTTCAGCTTCCACTAATCCGCACCGTGGCAGCTTTCAACTATCAAAGCCTGGATTATCAGGGATGCATAGATGAGGAAACAAACATGGACACGCCAATTGTGAGAACGATCTTTAAAGCGTCAATTTCGGCCGCTTTCATTTTCTTGGTTTCCGGTGTGGCGAATGCCGAGAAAAATAATGGAAGCGGCAGTGCAGAAGACATCGCAAGTGTATGCCTTGCTGCTGCCAATGTCTGCACGACAACTTGCGATGTGAATCCCACCGGTGGAAGTAGTAGCTTCAGTGAAGGTTTGAGCAATGCCCTTGGCTGCAATGATAAATGCGCTAACAACTATGCGCAATGCGTTGGTCCCATCGCAAGGCGTCAGAACGGAAAACTGAAACTAAACAGGTCGAACCAGATTAGGGTCGAATAGAAGCTTAGAGCTGGCGTTAATAGTGCTGGCGAAGCCATTACCGATGGGTAGCGATTAGCAACTGGCAGTTTATGAGTTCATCCCCTACGCTTGAGCGGCAGCACCTTCGCGCTCTTGCGTGGCTCACAGAATGCCGCCCATGCCTCCATGAGCTTGCGGCGTTTCTCGAACTGGTCGCGGCAAACAGTTCATTCTCTGGACTTCTTGATATGTATCAATGCTTAGAGAGACGGAACCCGCTAATGGGAGACAAGGTTCGGACAGGAGTAAATCATGGATTACAGGCGGCTAATTCTGGCGAGTAGCTTGGCGTTGGGTCTGCTAAGCCTTCCGGCCATATCAACGACAACGGGGCTTTCGGATAAGTTCATTGAAGTTGCCGGAGCGAAGGTCAAATCTATCTGTCCGGCAGGCGACCCAAATTGCGTTAATCAGCCGCTGCCGCCGAAGCACTCCCCGTCCCAAGTTCCGAATTCCTACAAGCGTAAACCGCCTCCAGCCCTCATCGGAGAACATAAACCGCCAAAGCATCTGCCGAAGCCGTGCCCGCCCGAAAATCCGAATTGCCATGGGCCAAAGCCGCCTCCACCCCCACCAGGAGGACATAAACCTCCAAAACATCGCCCCCACCACGATTTTGAATACTGGTGGACTCCTGGTTACTACTGGAACCCTGGATATGTATTCGATGCGCCCCCAGCCTATGCTTACTATTGGGTAAGTTGCAACGAAGCCCGTTCCATCCTTCGCTATGAAGGGTTCCAGATTATCAAACTGCAGAAATGTGGCGGCACCTACCATCGGTTCACGGCAAAGCGGCGGGGCAAGACCTATCTGATAAAAGTCAGGGCACGCAACGGCCAGATCATAATAGTTCGCCGTCTCTGAGGGTGGGTGGCGGAGGCTGTTGCGAAGCCTGCCGAAGATTGCGGCCGCAGGGTGCTAAGCATCCGGCGGCCGTCAAATGCTTCAGCAAAGCTTTGAGTCGCCGGTTTGGCGTCATCGGACCAGCGAAACCACCTTACCACTCACTCGCGGTTCACAGAACGCTGCCCAGGCCTCCATGAGCTTCCGGCGCTTCTCGAATTGGTCGCCGCGCCTGTAGGCGGCTTCCGCCTTGTCGCTGATACGGTGGGCCAGGGCGTGTTCGCATGTCTCGTGGGGGAAGGAAGTCTGCTCTGACGCCCAATCCCGGAAGCTTGAGCGGAACCCGTGCACAGTGATTTCTTTCCGGCCCAGGCTCTTCAGCAAAACGCGCATGACTTTTGGTGAAAGGGGTTTTCCCCGAGCATTGCCGGGAAACACATGGTCATTATGCGGGAGCTTGGGGACGGATTTCAGGATTGCAACCGCCCTGGCAGTCAACGGAACGCGGTGTTCACGACCCGCTTTCATACGGGTGGCCGGAATAGTCCAAATAGCTTTCGCGAGGTCAATCTCGCTCCACTTGGCGTTTAGAACCTCGCCCGAACGGGTTGCAGTCAAGATACAAAGCTCTAGGGCAAGCGCCGCTGTCGATTGCTGTGTTCGCAGAACGGCCATGAACGACGAGAGGTCATCATAAGGCAAGGCTGCGTGGTGGCCACGTGAAAGCCTTTGGCGGGGTGGGAGAAGGGTTTTGAGGTGGCCGCGCCATGTCGCCGGGTTCTCGCCGCTGCGGTGACCCTTGGCCTTGGCCTCATCGAGGATGTTCTTAATCCGGCCCCGAAGCCTTGATGCGGTTTCTGGTATTCTGGCCCAGATGGGCTGCAGGACCTTGAGCACTGCCTCCGTATCAATTTCATTGAGAAACATTGGGCGTATGGGCTGGCAGTAGGTTTTAAGTGTCATCTTCCATTGATAGATATGCTGTGAATTGCGAAACTTGGAGCGATGGCTGGCAAGATATTCATCGGCAAAGTTACCAAACGTCGGAATAGTTCGTTCCGCCTGCTTACGGGCTTCCTTGGCAGCTAGTGGGTCATTGCCCTCCGCGACCAGGGAACGGGCTTCCAAGGCGGCTTTACGGGCTTCTGCCAGGCTCACGTGGCCCTTGGCAGCACTACCCAATCCCATTTCCTTGCGTGAACCCTTGAAGCGATAGAGGAACACCCAGCGCCTGCCGCCATTTTCAGAGATAGAAAGGTAAAGGTTCCCACCATCGGCGTGACGCCCAGTCTTGGAGAGGGTCTCCACCTTTCGAGCATTCAAAAGTCCGACTTCACGTGCCATTGCTGTTTCCGATCTGCCCCACCATCTGCCCTACCACAAAACGTGGATTGCAGCAAACGCTAGTGAACATCAGAAAGCATGCGAGGAAATATAAGGCTCAAATATAAGGGTTAAATCAGACATCTACGAACAACAGTGAACGCCAGAAAACATACAGGCCCCGGAGATTCTCTCCGGAGCCGTTGACAGGTCATACACGAAAGTCTGGCCAGAGCAAATGCTACTCCAGATTCATCCCCACCTTCATGTTCTGGGGCCAGGTGACCTTGTAGCCGAATTTGATGGTATTTTCCGCCTTGCTTTCAAGATCAAAACGCCAGGCCATGACGCCCCGGCGCTTGTTCAAATCCTTCTCCGTAGGCGGCGTCATTTGGGCCATGGGTTCAATCGTGACTTTCTCATTGGCGGAGAACGGCAGTTGATCGATGACAGTGACCGGAATGGTAGCGGCGTGAAGGTTCTTCACAACAATGTCCCAGGCCCGCTCTTCGATATTCGAAGTGGATATAAGCCCTTCCTCGCCCTTCTTGCGCTTCACCTCGGCGCGCTTGACCTTGATCAGATCATCGGCGCCGAAACCAAGCTTGGCCTCCTCATCAGGACTCAGCAGCGGCAAGGCACCCTGCCCCATGAACACACCGTCGCGGTAGAGATTGACCGTTCCCGGCAGCATCGGCGCTTCGCCCCTGATGGTGAAAGCGGCCGTGAGATAAGCGGCAGCGTCAAGCTTCGGCACGACCAGCGCATTCAAGGTTGCATCATAGCCATCTGTCGCAATACGAACTTTCTTGGAGGTGCCGGAATTGTCAACGCTCACCCGTCCCTGAATGCCGTAAAGCGCCTGGAAGCCAGCCATCTCGATAATGGCCTGTTTTTGTTCAGCCGGCGCCGGCGCTGCCACATCATCGCCCCTGAAATCCTGTAAAGCCCCGGCCGACGTCGTTGGACCATTGAGCTTGAGGGCATTTCGGGCGAGGCCATCGCTTTCCTTCTTCATCTTGTCAGCCAGCGGTTCATAGACTTGGATTTCTTCTCCCCACAAGTCCGGGGCCGATGTTGCTCCAAGAGGCCGCGCTGTGGAAAGCGTCAGCGCAACGTTCTGCCAGCCTTCCCCGGTTGACTGCATCACTTCAGCCCGGCGCACCAGTTCAATCCTGGACTTCTGGCTTTTCTCCGGCGTCGTAAGCCGCGCATCATAAAATGGCGCCCAGCCCGCATTGCCCACCCGGTATTTCACCTTAAAGGTCCCATCGGTTTCAGCCGGGGTTGTCAAATGCATCGCCACCTGCATGCGGGCCACTTGCGCCGGGGCAATGCCTGCCAGCTTGTTGTTCAGCGCGTTTACCTGCTTGTCGATGTCGCGCTGGCGGATTTGCGCCTCGTGAATGGTTTTCGAAATCCCGTTGAGCTTTGCGCTGACGAGATCAAGCAGAGAACCGAGCTGCGCCGCATCGACCCCCTTGGATTTTTCGTCTGACGATGGAACAAGCTGCTTGTCAGCCAGCGAGAACAACAGCCTTTTTTGATAATCCGCATCCGAGAGGGTCTGGTCCAGCGCCTGGCGCTCATCGCCCAGCGATTGAATTTCCTTTTCCAGGCTCTTGCGTTCAGCATCCTGAGTTTCAGTTGAAAGATAAGCGAGCTTGGAATCAACCGAACCAATCTCAAGCCCCGCACCGCCGGCTCCCTCCACCCGGATGGATTGAGCGTTGAGTTCACCGGGCAGGTCTTCCAGAATGAGGGTTGTCTCCCCGGCCAGGAGATGGACTTCCGTCACCCGCGTGACCTCCGCTCCGCTTGGGTAAACTGTGACCGCATCCACATGGGAGGAAACTTTAAGATCAGCCGCAAAAGCAGGCGTAAGGCAGGTGGTGAGAAGAATGAAAGTGGCT
The DNA here is from genome assembly GCA_038251095.1 of Hyphomicrobiales bacterium. Lineage (GTDB taxonomy): Bacteria > Pseudomonadota > Alphaproteobacteria > Rhizobiales > Aestuariivirgaceae > Aestuariivirga. The sequence continues at coordinate 22,007 of JBBSBQ010000039.1, read as the reverse complement.
AAACGCAGGCACATGGGAATTTCCCCCAGTTAAGGTAGAGGGAGGAAACGCCCAGTCCAAGGCAAATTCACGACGGGATTGCGTCAAAAAGCCAGCGGCTTGGCCTGGCGTACCTGCGTTAACTTTTGCACCGCCGTCAGAACCAGAGGCGGGATGGGTTCATCCAGTTGCACCAGGCAAATCGCGTCGCTGCCCTCCGCCAGCCGCCCCAGATGGAACGACGCGATATTGACGTTGGCATTGCCAAGCAGCATGCCCAGCGCCCCTATAAAACCTGGTTTGTCGACGTTCGTGACATAGAGCATGTGCGGGCCGAAATCCGCCTCAAGCTCGATGCCTTTGATCTGGATGATGCGCGGCTTGCCGTCGGAGAACACCGTTCCGGCCACCGAACGCTCCAGGTTTTCGGTGCTCACCGTAAGCCGGATATAGGTTTCATAGGCTCCGCGCTGGCTCTGGCGCACTTCATCCACCTTGATGCCGCGGTCACGCGCCACAATGGGGGCCGACACCATGTTCACCGTTCCCAGCATGGGTTGCAGTACACCCGCCAGTGCCGCTGAGGTGAGGGCCCGCGTATTCATTTCGCCAACGTCACCGGCGTATTCAATCACCACACTGGTGATCGGCCCATCTGTCAATTGCCCCGCGAAGCTGCCAAGCTTTTCTGCAAGAGCCACGAAGGGCTTCAAGCGCGGCGCCTCGTCGGCGGAAATGGACGGCATGTTGAGCGCATTGGTAACCGCCCCGGAGATGAGGTAATCCGCCATCTGCTCTGCAACCTGCAAAGCCACATTCTCCTGCGCTTCGCCCGTCGAGGCTCCAAGGTGCGGCGTCACCACGACTTTCTCGTGGCCGAATAATTTATGTGTGGTCGCAGGTTCGGTTTCAAAAACATCCAGCGCCGCCCCCGCCACTTTGCCCGATACAATCGCGTCATAAAGTGCGTCCTCGACGACCAGGCCGCCACGGGCGCAGTTGATGATGCGAACTCCTTTTTTGCATTTGGCCAGTGCAGCCGCATCCACAATATGGCGCGTCTTCTCGGTGAGCGGCGTGTGCAGCGTGATGAAATCCGAGCGCTTGAAAATATCCTCAAGCTCCACCTTCTCCACCCCGATGGCAATGGCCCGTTCAGGCGACAGGAAGGGATCAAAGGCAATCACCTTCATCTTCAGGCCAATGGCGCGGTCCGCCACAATCGAGCCGATATTGCCGCAGCCGATAATGCCGAGCGTCTTGTTGAAAAGCTCAACCCCCATGAAGCGGTTCTTCTCCCACTTGCCCGCATGCGTGGAAGCATTGGCCTCAGGGATCTGCCGCGCCAGCGCCATCATCATGGACAGCGCATGCTCCGCCGTGGTCACCGCGTTTCCAAAGGGTGTATTCATCACCACAATGCCGCGCGCCGAAGCCGCCGGAATATCCACATTGTCCACGCCGATGCCGGCTCGCCCGATCACTTTCAAATTCTTGGCGGCTTCCAGAATCTTTGGCGTGACTTTGGTCGCCGAGCGGATGGCAAGTCCGTCATATAGCGGAATGGCGGCGAGCAGTGCATCCTTGTCCTTGCCCAAATCCGGCAGGTAATCGACCTCTATGCCGCGATCCCTGAAAATCTGGACCGCGGTTTCAGACAGCTTGTCGGAGACGAGAACCCGTGGAGTCATGTGACTTCTCCTGAAAAAATAAATTATGCCGTGGCCGTTGCATAGGCCCAGTCGAGCCAGGGCAAGAGCGCCCTGAGATCGGAGGTTTCAACCGTGGCCCCGCACCAGATGCGAAGTCCCGGCGGCGCATCCCGATAGCCGCCGATGTCAAAGGCAACGCCTTCCGCTTCCAGCAGCTTCGCCATTTTCTTTGGCACCGCTTCATCGCCAACCAGCGAAAAGCACACCGATGTATTGGACTTCGTCTCGGGTCGCTTGGAGAGGTTCTGGGCAAAAGGCGAAGCTGTAATCCACCCGTCAAGCACCGCTGCATTTGCATCGGCCCTGGCCCGCAACGCTTTCAGGCCCCCAACGTCCTTCGCCCATTTCAGCGCCACCAGATAATCTTCCACGCAGAGCATGGAAGGAGTGTTGATGGTTTCGCCTTCAAAAATTCCGGCACTCAACTTGCCGCCCGAGGTCATGCGGAAAATTTTTGGCAGGGGCCACGGTGGCACATATGTTTCAAGCCGCTCCACGGCGCGGGGGCTCAGAATGATGACCCCATGGGCCCCCTCCCCGCCCAGGACCTTCTGCCAGGAAAATGTCACCACATCGAGTTTGGAAAAATCCATGGCCTGTGCGAAGGCGGCTGACGTCGCATCGCAAATCGTCAGCCCCTGCCGATCCGCCGAAATCCACTCTGCATCAGGGACCCGCACCCCGGATGTCGTGCCGTTCCAGGTGAAAACTACATCATTCGCGAAATTGACCTTGTCCAGATCGGGCAACTCGCCATAGGGCGCCAGATGCTTGGTTACGTCCTTGAGCTTCAACTGCTTGAGCACATCGCTCACCCAGCCTTCGCCAAAACTCTCCCAGGCCAGCATATCCACACCGCGCGCCCCCAGCAGCGACCAGAGGGCCATTTCGACCGCCCCCGTGTCAGAAGCCGGCACAATGCCAATGCGATGGCTCGCCGGAACCTCGAGTACCTCACGGGTGAGCGTGACGGCTTCCTTGAGGCGCGCCTTGCCTTCGCCCGAACGGTGCGAACGGCCAACGGATGCGGTTTTGAGGAGGTCCGGTGTCCATCCCGGAATCTTGGCACAGGGGCCGGACGAAAATTGCGGGTTTGCCGGCCGCAAAGCCGGTTTAGCTGTCGTCATCTTGTTCTCCATCCTTGCAGATGGACTGGCCCTCATTGGGGAGGGTTAGCCCGGCACGCTTATGCGGCAGCAATGCCCGGAGGTCAACTGCGACTCTTTTACAACAGAAAACGGCGGCAGATTGCTCCGCCGCCGCTTGCTGTAGTTGATCACGCGCGATTGCGGATCAGAAGTTGAAGCGTACACCTGCAGAAACCACGTGCTCCTGCGGATCCGAACCGGAGATCATGATATCGCGGAATTTATAGCCGACATCGAGGTCGATTTTGTCGGTGATCCCCATGGAAACACCGGCGGCAAGGCCATAGGCAATACCGCTGTCATTGCCCGATGGTGAATCACCCACCCAGCCATAGCCGAGCCCGGCGCCCACATAGGGGGTGAAGGCTGTATCATTGGCCCAGTCAAAATAGAGATTGCCCAGCACAGTCGTGGTGCTCATGTCGGCGCCGGGAGCAACATTATAGTCGCCGGCCCAGTCCGCCGTGATGTCGGCGCGCATGTTGTCGTTGAACTGGTAGCCCACGCCGCCGCCCAAGTTTAGCGCGCTATCATCGCTGCCGCCGGTCCATTCAAGGAACGACCAGCCGAGATCGCCACGAAGATAAAAACTCGTCACATCGTTTTCTTCCGCCACTGGAGGCGGATCGACATCGGCCGCGTGAGCGGAGGCCGCAAACGGCAATACCGCAAATCCAGCCAATAGAATGAGCTTGAATGCTTTCATCGAAAAATCCTCCAAATGTCTTCGTCCGATGATGAAACTTAGAGGTTACAGATGGCTCAACACGGGCATCAATGAGGCCATATCGTGACGCTTCCCGACTGTTACCGTGAAAGCACAGCTAATTGTTAGAATTTGAGACATTCCGTAGACAGATTAACAACCATGAATCTTTTGTAATGTCTGTGTCAGGCGGCGGCTTTAGAAATGACGCGGCAAAGCTCGTCGACCACCGAATTCACCAGCCGTGCATCGTCGCCCTCCGCCATTACGCGGATGAGGGGCTCTGTCCCCGAAGGGCGAATGACGAGGCGCCCCGCATTGCCAAGGCGAGAGGTGGCTTCCGCAATCGCGGTCTTCACCTGGGCGTCATCCAGCGGCTTGCCGCTTTTGAACTTGACGTTTTTCAAAACCTGCGGCACCGGCTCGAACATTTTGCAAACTTCGCTCACGGGCTTCCCCGCCCGTTTGACTTCCGCCAGCACCTGCAATGCCGCCAGCAGGCCATCGCCCGTCGTCGAAAAATCCGACAGGATGATATGGCCCGATTGTTCGCCGCCCACATTGAATCCATGGGCCCGCATGTGCTCGACCACATAACGGTCGCCAACCTTGGTGCGCGCTAGTGAAAGGCCCTGTGCGCTCAAGAAGCGCTCGAGCCCCAGATTGGACATGACCGTGGCCACAAGCCCGCCGCCTACCAGCTGCCCCCGCTCATGCAGGGATTTTGTCACCAGCGCCATCAACTGGTCACCATCAATAACCTGGCCCTGCTCATCGGAAATCATCAACCGGTCCGCATCGCCGTCCAGCGCAATGCCAATGTCGGCGCGTGTCTCGCGCACCTTCCCGCACATTACCTGTGGCGCGGTTGAGCCGCATTTTTCGTTAATGTTGAAGCCATTGGGCGCATCGCCAATGCGGATGATTTCCGCGCCAAGCTCCCACAGCGCCGTGGGCGCCGTCTTGTAACTGGCGCCATTTGCTGTATCGATCACAATGCGCAATCCATCGAGGTTTGAGTCGCGCGGATATGTGCGTTTGGCAAATTCAATATAGCGCGCGCCCGCATCTTCAATGCGCGTGGCCCGGCCAATCTCATCGGAATTGGCCAACGGCATGGCCTCCGGGCTCTCCACCATGCGCTCGATCTGAAGTTCCTGCTCGTCCGAGAGCTTGTAGCCATCCGGGCCAAAAATTTTTATGCCATTGTCAAAGTAAGGATTATGCGAAGCCGAAATCATCACACCCAAGTCGGCCCGCATCGAGCGCGTAAGCATGGCAACGGCGGGCGTGGGCACCGGGCCCAGGAGGAACACATCCATGCCCGCTGCCAGAAGTCCAGCAGTGAGGGCCTGCTCGATCATGTAGCCGGACAGGCGCGTATCCTTGCCGATCACCACGCGGTGCCGGTGGCTGCCGCGGCGATAAAGGTTTCCGGCGGCCATGCCGATTTTCAAAACCATGTCGGCAGTCATGGCGCCGCTATTGGCCTTGCCGCGCACTCCATCGGTTCCGAAATATTTCCTGCTCATGGCCTGTTCCCTTCAGCGGGCTACCAATAGGTAACGAAAGTTAAAAATCACTGGACCATGGATCCATCGCGGCACCCGCCACCGCCAACGCTTCAACTGTTGCCTTCACGTCATGCACGCGCAGAACATGTACCCCATTCAGGGCCGCTTGCACTGCCCCACCGACTGAACCATGAACCCGGTTCCCGGCGTTCTTTTCGCCCGTCAGCGCTCCTATAAAGCCCTTGCGGGAAAGCCCCACAAGGACCACCACGCCAAGGCCGTGAAACAGGGCTAACTGATTAAGCAGCTCAAGATTATGGCGAAACGTCTTGCCAAAGCCAATTCCGGGATCGACGGCGATATGCGAGCGCGGAATTCCGGCATGAACGCAGCCCATGACCCTCTGCTCCAGCTGGTCATAAACATCGAGAGCCACATCATGATAATGGGGATTGAGCTGCATGGTGCGTGGGTCACCCTGCGCGTGCATCAGCACGACCGGAACCTTGAGTTCGGCAACCGTGCGAAGACTGTCCGGATCATGCTGCAAGGCTGAAACATCATTGATGATGGCCGCCCCCGCCTTCACCGCTTCGCGCATCACCAAAGGTTTTCGCGTGTCGATCGAGACCACATGGCCCGCTTCGCTCAGGCGTGTTACCACCGGAACAACCCGCGACAATTCTTCGTCCACCGAAATCGCCTTGGAACCCGGCCGCGTTGATTCACCGCCAACATCAAGAATATGAGCCCCCTCAGCCGCGAGCGTCAATCCATGGGAAGCGCCTGCATCGGAAGTGCTGTGCTGCCCGCCATCCGAAAAACTGTCGGGCGTCACGTTTACAATGCCCATGATCCGGGGAACGTCCATCGTCAGTCCGGAAAAATCACCACGCGGCACTTCAATGGCCTGTAAAGTTTCCGTATACGGAATGATTTCCCGGCTTAGCGATTTCCCATCGCGCTTGATGCACTCAACCAGCGTGAAGCCAATAACCCTGCTTCCCCCCAAACGCCCGGCCCGGCGCGAAGCAATAAGTTGCTCCGCATCGGAACCGTAACAAATGCCAAGGGGGCGAAAGTAGGTCTTGGTCATTTAAGACTGGGGTTGCGGTTCCATATCTCCCGAACCGCTGCTCCCGCGCTTCGCACCGCCGGCCCGCGGAACCGACGAAGACGGCTTTCTGCTGGCCTTCTTCTTGGCTTCGTCGTCGTCGCGGTTGATCGTGCCACCTGCAAGGATCTTCTTCACTTCCTCGCCGGAAAGCGTTTCCAGTTCCAGCAACGCCTTGGCAACCGCATGGAGATCGGCCCGGCGCTTGGTGAGGATTTTCTTGGCCGTGGCTTCACCCGTCTGAATGAGATCACGAATGGCTTCATCGATGAGCTTGGCCGTCTGGTCTGAAAGATTTTTCGTCTGGGTCACCGAATGACCAAGGAACACTTCCTGTTCATTGCCATTGTAGCGCACCCTGCCAAGCTTGTCGGACATGCCCCATTCGGTCACCATGGCGCGCGCCAGTTGCGTGGCCATCTGGATGTCGCCGCTGGCGCCATTCGTCACGTTCTTTTCACCGCCGAGAATAAGTTCTGCTTCACGCCCGCCAAAGAGAACGGCCATGCGTGCCTCACACCATTCACGGGTACGGCTGTGCCGGTCGCCTTCCGGCAGGTTCATGGTCACGCCTAGGGCGCGTCCACGCGGAATGATCGTGACCTTGTGCAGTGGATCATAGGGAACCGCCAGGCCAACAATGGCATGGCCCGCTTCATGATAGGCGGTATTGCGGCGCTCTTCCTCGCTCATGACCAGCGAACGGCGTTCCGCTCCCATCATGACCTTGTCCTTGGCATATTCAAATTCGGCCTGCGTCACCACGCGCTTGTTGCGCCGCGCCGCCAGAAGGGCTGCTTCGTTCACAAGATTGGCAAGGTCCGCACCGGAGAATCCGGGCGTGCCGCGGGCAATGACTTTGGCATCAATGTCCGGCGCCAGTGGCACATTCTTCATATGCACTTTGAGAATCTGTTCGCGGCCCTGAACGTCGGGATTGGAAACAACGATCTGCCGGTCAAAACGGCCGGGGCGCAGAAGTGCTGGGTCAAGCACGTCTGGCCGGTTCGTCGCGGCAACGAGGATCACGCCTTCATTGGCTTCAAAGCCGTCCATCTCAACCAGCAACTGGTTGAGGGTCTGTTCACGTTCGTCATTGCCGCCGCCAAGGCCCGCACCACGATGCCGGCCGACAGCGTCAATTTCGTCGATGAAGATGATGCAAGGCGCATTCTTCTTGGCCTGTTCGAACATGTCGCGCACCCGGCTCGCACCAACGCCCACGAACATCTCAACAAAGTCAGAACCGGAGATGGTGAAGAACGGCACATTGGCTTCGCCTGCAATGGCGCGCGCCAGAAGCGTCTTGCCTGTACCCGGAGGTCCAACCAGAAGCGCGCCCTTTGGAATCTTGCCGCCGAGGCGCTGGAATTTGTGCGGGTCCTTGAGGAAGTCGACGATTTCGACAAGATCGTCCTTGGCCTCATCGACGCCGGCCACATCGTCAAACGTCACCCGCCCCTGCTTTTCGGTCAGCAGCTTCGCCTTGGACTTGCCAAAGCCCATGGCCTTGCCGGACCCCGATTGCATTTGCCGGATGAAGAAGACCCACACACCGACAAGCAGCAGCATGGGCAGCCAATAAATCAGCGCGTTGCTGAGAAGTGAATCCGTCTGCTGCGGGCGGAAGCTGACTTCAACGCCCTTCTGCCGCATGCTTTTCAAATCTTCTTCGGTGAAAATACCATAGGCTTGGACCGACTTGCCGTCCGTCAGCTTGCCGGAAATCGATTCTCCCGAATAGGTCACCGATTTGATTTCGCCGGAGTTCACCCGGTCAAAAAACTGCGAGTAGCTGATTTCCTGGTTGCTGGCTCCGCTTCCCACCTGGCCTTGAAACAGGCTGAACAGTGCAAACAGCAGGAGCGCGATGACAATCCAAACGGCAAAATTACGGAACTGATACAATTAACCCTCAAATCTCCCGTGCCGGCCATTTTGGCCGCCAGAGCAATCTACCCAAACTTAGACTGTAACATAGGATGTGATTAACCCAATTCCAAGCATGGAACTATCGTAAATGGCGTATAAATTTGACTGAAACGCCCGGAACTGCCGCCAGATGCGGAATGAGCACTCCGTCATCGCCCGTGAGCACCGCAGGCAGGCCTTGCTGCACAAAACTCGGAATTTCCTCCCGCCGTGCCACGCCGTGCAGGCGCCCTACCGGAATAACCTGCGCTTGGGGCGGCGCTTGGATCAAAAACCGTCCATCCCACAGGGTTTCCCCCGAATCGGGAACAATCGCCGGATCAGGCGAAATCCGGGCCCATTCCCGCCCGATCAGCACGCTCGTCTGGCGGCAGGCGAACATCGCCCCGCCAAGGGTCCGCCGCGAAATCCCCTGCCCCACGATCCACTTCGCCAGATAATCGAGCTCACCGGGTTCGGCCCGGTTGCCTGCCCCATAAATCAGAAGCAGCCGCTGCAACACGCGCCGCTGCAGGGCGGGATCGAGCTCATAAAAGCCTGCCCGCGGGATGGCACCAAAGCCTTCGGGGTAGGAGGTGAGTTGGCCGTTGATCCATTGTTCGGTGTCAACTGCGAACGCGCGGACCGCACGCCCGGCCTTTACCGCAATATCCGCAAGTTCGACTTTCCTGCCCTCATCAGTCAAACTCTGGCGCACCCGCACGCGCTCAAAGCGCCGGTCCGAATTGCTCGGATCATCAATCCACGCCTGTCCAAGACTCACAAGATACTTGCGCAAGTCCGCCCGGCTTTGCCCAAGCAAGGGCCGGAACACCTTCACGCCATTCCAGTCCGCGATTTCCCAAATCGCCGCCAGGCTTTCCGCCGTATCGGTTCGCTGCTGGCGCATCAAAACCGTTTCTGCCTGGTCATCCATCGTATGGCCCGCAAGCAAATAAATGACGCCATTGGCTTTACACCAGGCACTCAAGAGATCATACCGGGCGGCCCGCGCCTTGGCCTGCAAGCCGGTATTCGGCTTGGTCCCTTCCCAGCGCAATGTGTGATGCTCAAGACCAAGAAGCGCGCACCATTCGGCGACCTTGACAGCTTCGGCCGCAGCCTCTGGGCGCAGGCCGTGATCAACCGTCAGAACCGAAATCTTGATCAGATGCTGTGACCACTGCTCAGTCAGGTGCAGCAAGGCCATGGAGTCAGAACCGCCGGAAACCGCCACGGCAATGTGGCGCTCATTCCGAAGTGCCGCGAATAGTTTCTCGCAATCCTGCTTGGTAAAAGGGTGAAGCTCTGCCTCAGCAGCCCGCACGCTTGGATTCCGCCTGGGCCCGCTTCTTGGCATCGACCGCATTGGGGAACTCGCCGCCAATGGCGCCGAAAGCAGCACAGGCCTGCTGCGTCTGCCCCAGCTTGTTCAGCGAAATGCCGAGCTTCAGCAAACTGTCAGGGGCCCTCCGGCTCTTGGGATAGCCCTTGTAGCCCCTCAGGAAATTCTGCGCCGCCTGGCGGAAATCGCCCTGCGCATAATATGTCTCGCCCAACCAGTACTGGGCGCTGCCGGCCAGGCTGTGGTCCGGATACTTGCTCACAAAACTGCTGAAACCCGATTCCGCGTCACTGAACTGGCGGCGCAGCAGGCTTTCATTTGAGCGCTCATAAAGCGACTCGGGCGATTCCGGCGCCAGCGAAACCGTCTCAATGGCATCAGGATTGGTGTTGCCCGCACCCTGTTCAACCGACTGGTCCTCGCCGCCGCCAGGCGGCACCAGAACCTGGCCTTGGAAACCGCCATCATCCGGAACGGCCGCAGTCGCCCCCGGCATGGTGCCCAAAATCTTGGGACCAGGCGCCTTCTGAACCACAATCTGCTGCTCCACACCGTCCGCACCGATAATCGTCGTGGTCGTTTGCTGGCTATACGCAGGAGCCTCGCCGATCTGCTCAACGCCCTGCTCCGCCACAATGGGTTGCTCCACTGCAACCGGCTGCTCAGCCACCTTCTTCAATTTCGGCGGCTCTTCTGCAGCACCCGTCTTGGTCCCGTTCTTCAACTGGCCCTGGAGCTGCTTCACCGAATACGTAAGCTCTTCCACCTGCCCCACCAGCAGGCGCATCTGCTCTTCCATCTGGTTGAGTCGCGAGGCGAGTTCTTCCGCCGTTTGAGCCTGGGCCGGCGAAAACAGCGCGGTTCCCATAAGCAAAACAGCAACGAAGGAGGCTTTGAGGGTGTTTGACATATTTCTAACCACTGCATTAGCAATTGGGCATGACGAACATTCTAGGCTGCAACTTGGCCTGAATCGGGGTGAAAATGAGGCTTTGCCGCCACCGGTTATGGAAAGTCCTGCACTGTTGCCGGACTGCCACAGCCCAAGGCTTATGAGGCCCCGCCCGTAATAACGGTTACGGCGCGGCGGTTCTGCGTCCAACATTGTTCAGCGTCACACAGCGCTGCCGGGCGTTCCTTGCCATAGGCGATGGAGGATATCCGCTTTGGATTTATCCCCTGGGCGATCAGGAATTCGCGGGTTGCGGTGGCCCGGCGCGCCGAAAGGGCAATGTTGTATTCGCGGGTGCCCCGTTCATCGGAATGGCCCTCAACCTGAACCACCACATTAGCATACCGCTGCAGCCATTGCGCCTGCTTGGTCAGGATTTCCTGGCCCTCGGGCGTCAGGTCCGACGTGTCCACGATGAAATAGATGCGGTCGCCCACATTCGTGGCGAAATCCTGCTCGGAACCGGGTCTCGCCTGGCCAATGCCGCCTGCGCCTGCTTCCAAATCGGGTGTATTCTTCTTCGAGCAGGCTGCCAATGCCAGAAAACAGCAACAAATCGCTGCTATTTTGAAACTCGCCATACGAGGCATCATGCTATTCCACTCCTATATTGCTCCGGCACGACCGCGTCCCTGCGATTAAGTGTCGGAACAGGTAAAATCCATTCCCGGCCCAAAACGCAACCGGCTAATCCAAACTCACATGTTACGGAATTACGACGAGCACTTAGCCCGATACGCCCCGCACAGCAAGGATTCATAGTCTTTAACCATTGTGACGGGTCAAGATTAACAAATCCTAACCCGCCAGAGCTTGGGGAAAATGGTCAGCTCGTCCTTGCGCCGCCGGTAATAACCGTCACAGCACGGCGATTTTGTGTCCAACACTGCTCGGCGTCACAAAGTGCCGCAGGCCGTTCCTTGCCATAGGCAATGGAGGAAATGCGGTTGGCTTCAACGCCTTGTGCAATGAGGAACTCGCGCGCCGCCGTGGCGCGGCGGGCTGACAGGGCGATATTGTATTCACGTGTGCCCCGTTCATCCGAATGGCCTTCCATCTGGATCGAAACACCGGGATACTGCTGCAGCCAAGCGGCTTGCTTGCTCAGGATTTCTTGGGCTTCGGGCGTGAGATCCGCCTGGTCAACCACGAAATAGACGCGGTCTCCTACATTGGTGGCAAAATCTGCCTCGGATCCCGGAGACGATGTACCTGCACCTAGCCCCGCATTTGAGGCTTCCAGATTTGGCGTGTTCTTTTTCGAGCACGCCGCCAGCGCCAGCACGCAGCACAAGGCCACCGCAATTTTAAAACCACTTAAGTTACGCAAGATCATACCCACTCCAATGCTTCTATCGTGACAAGCCCCCCGGCCCCCACGAAATTTCTAGTTCAGGCGCGGCGACCACGCGGGATCAGAACCGAACCCCGGTGTCGGAACCTGTTGCTCATTGTATCCGGTGATATCCACCGAATAGAGCTGAGGCCCGCCATTTTCACCGGGAGTATCCCGGAAAAACATGATAACGCGGCCGTTTGGCGCCCACGTTGGTCCTTCGTTATGGTAGCCTTCGGTTAATATTCTCTCACCAGAGCCGTCAGGCTTCATCACGCCAATGGCAAATCGGCCGCCGGCCTGTTTCGTAAATGCGATGTACTGGCCATCAGGCGACCATACGGGCGTCGAATAGCGCCCGTTGCCGAAGCTGATGCGGTTTTGCCCAGAGCCGTCAACGCCCATTACATAAATCTGCTGGGTGCCGCCGCGATCCGACTCAAAGGTAATCTGGCTGCCATCGGGGGCATAGCTTGGGCCGGTGTTGATCGCCGGCGTATTGGTAAGCTGGCGAAGCTTTCGTGAACGCAAATCCATTTCGTAGATGTTGGAGTTGCGCCCATCCGTGGTCAAAAGGCTCATGATTACGCGCTGCCCGTCGGGCGAATAGCGCGGCGCAAAGCTCATGTTGGCAAATTCGCCGACAATCTCTTTCTGGCGGGTTACAATGTTGAAGAGGTAGACGCGCGGCGTTCCCTGGCCGATCGACATGTAGGTGATTTCCTGGCTGTTCGGCGAAAACCGCGGCGTGACCACAAGCTCCGAGCCATCCGTCAGGGTGCGGACATTGAAGCCGTCCTGATCCATCACCGCCAGCTTCTTTACGCGCCTGTCCTTGGGGCCGGTCTCGTCGACAAAAACAATCTGGGTATCAAAATAGCCATCGATGCCGGTGAGCGCCTTGTAAATGACATCGGAAGCCAAATGCCCGATGCGGCGCAGGTTCTTTGGCGAGGTGGAAAACTGCTGGGCGGCAATCTGCTGCTGCGAGTTGACATCAAACAGCTTGAACTCGACGCGGATTTTCCCGCCATCCACATAGACCTGGCCTGTCACCAGCGCCTTGGCCTGGATCTGCCGCCAGTCGGCAAAGCGCGGCTCCTGGTTGAAATCGGTGATCTGCTCAATGAAGGAATTCTGCGGCAGGGGCTCAAAATAACCGGAGCGCGCCAGATTGTTGCTGATCACTTCGTTCAAGGTTCCGCCCGCTTCCTCCGCTCCGCCGCCAGCAAGGAAAGGCGTAATTGCGATGGGCAAGGGATTGATGCGCCCGCCGGAAACATCAACGTCTAGGGCAAAGCTTGCCCGCGTCGCGAGCGGCAACATAAGCAAGGAGAGCCCCAAAAGAAAATTTCTCCTGGTTGCAAGGCGGGTAAATCTGGGCATTGAAATTTCCATAAGGCTTATGTTCCAAACATCATGTTTGGATTGAAACTTATTGTATTGTCTTTCCACAGGTCATAGCGGTCGGCCGGGAAGAAGTCATACTTTTGGCATTCCATAACAGCCGAAATCGCCGACTGTGCTGTCGTTGCAAAAAGCGGGTCGCCGCTGCCATTCAGGATTTCCGGGTAGCCGGAAACGGTCCCGTCTGGCGTGAGAAAAAAGCGGATCTTGACCGTGATATTGGCTTCGCGGGCGCCCGGTGGAACCGACCAGCAGCCGGCAAGTTTTTGGCGCAACGCATCAGCAAGGGTTGCCCCCAAGGCATCATCATTTCCCTGAATATCCTGATCGCCAAGTTCGGGCTCGTTGGTGACCTCGGCAGTCAGTTGCGGCGCCGTCTTCTCGTCATCCGTCTTGTTCAGGAAGGCCGCGATGTCATCCGTGTTAAGTTCGGGCTTTTTTTTCTTCGGCTTCTTTTCCTCCGGCTTCTTCACCGGTTTCACGTCCGCCTTCTTCACTTCCTCCTTCGGCTTCGGCTCTTCCTCAACCTTCTTGAGAAGGTCCTTCAGCGGATCCGGGTCAAGCGGCTTCGGCTCTTCTTTTTTTAGTTCTTCCACTTTCGGCGCGGGCGGCGGCGGTTCAGCAACCGGTTCCTTGACGGCGGTCTTTACTTTTTCATCGACCTTGGGCGCGGGCTCGACCCTCTTCACTTCTTCAACTTTTTTCGGCGCGGCTTTCTCTATTGGCTTTTCGGCGGACTTGGACGTCGCCTTGCGCTTTGACTCATCGCTGATCTTGGAAATATCAACCTGGATGGCATCCTGCGGCTGCACCTTGTATTTGTCAGGATCAGGCAAGACCACAAGGGCCGCGACAAGAATCGAGGCATGCAAAATCAGGGATGTGATCAGGCTTTTGCGCATCTCTAGTTGGAGACCTCCGCCTTCTTTTCGATGTTGCCGGTCACCAGGCCAATCTTGCGGTAGCCCGCGGCGTTGAGCAGGCCCATCACTTCCATGACCGAGCCATAGCTGACATTTGTGTCAGCCCTTACGAATATCTGTTCCTCATAGCCGTTCTTGGCAATAGCCTGAAGCTTCGGCTGCAGCTCCTCAAGCGGAATTTGGGTTTCCTGCAGGAAAATTGTCTTGTCGGCCTGTACAGTGATAGTCAGCGGCTCGACGCTGGTGGTCATTTGCTTGGCTTCGGTTTTGGGCAGCTCGATGGGCACGCCGACCGTCATCAGGGGTGCCGCCACCATGAACACGATCAGCAGAACCAGCATCACGTCGACAAGCGGTGTCACGTTGATTTCATGCATCACGCCGGCCGACTGGCGCCGCCTTGAATTGCGCCGCTGATATCCGCCTTTGGCCCCGCCTGAAGCTGCTGCCATGCCTAAACCCGCTCATCCAGCTGACGCGAAATAATCGCCGAGAATTCGTCAGCAAAGTTCTCCAGACGCATGCCGATACGGCCTGCATCCGCCGAGAACATGTTGTAAAAGATTGTCGCCGGTATGGCGGCCACAAGGCCGATGGCCGTAGCGAACAGGGCCTCGGCGATGCCCGGCGCCACCACGGCGAGATTGGTGTTCTGCGAATTGGCAATGGCCTGGAATGAGGTCATGATGCCCCAGACCGTTCCGAACAATCCGATAAACGGCGCTGCCGCGCCCGTTGTTGCAAGAAACAGGAGCCGCGATTCAATCGTGCTCATTTCTTTTTGAATCTGCACATCGACGACTTTTTCAATGCGCTTCTGCACACCTTGGAAGCCTGCCCGCAGGGCCGCATCCTGGCTGCGCTTCCATTCGCGCATCGCCGCCATGAATATGGCCGAAAGGCCCAGGTGGGGGCGCGTTCCAAGCGCGAGATAAAGATCCTCAAGCGATTGGCCCGACCAGAAGCTTTGCTCAAACCGGTCATTGGCCGAATTCATCCGGCGCACCGCAAAATACTTCTCGATGATAACCGCCCAGCACCAGATTGAAGCCATTGCCAGGCCAACCATCACGAGAAACACGGGCCAACTGGCCTGCATGACCAAATGCCAGAGCGAAATTTGCCCCGGCTGCGCTACCGCACTGACTACGACTGGATCCATGCCACTTCCCACTTCCCCGGAATCCGTCCCTGAACTCCATACCCCTTTCGGGGGCGGGGTCCTGAAACAGGTTAAATCTGTCGAAACTGCGGCGATTCGCGAGTTTTTGCGAGAATCGGCCGCAGCGCCACACCTGGTTTGGCGCGCCTTAGCCCAAATGACGGTCTTATGGTTAAGTTTCTGTTACTTGTTTGATTCGACAAGGGAAAGAAACGTTTTGGTCATCTCCGGAAGGAGCCGCTTCGGCTTCCTCTTCCCGTCAACCAGCACAACCGTCACCTCGGCCTCAAACAGCGTTTCCCCGGAACGCTTCACACTTTGCTTGAGCTCCATGCGCGCCCCGCCAAATTCGCCAAAGCGCGTTTCCACTTCCAGCAGGTCGTCGATCAGCGCGGGTTTGAGGAAATCACACACCATGCGGCGCACTACAAAGCCCGCCGCGCCCTGCAACTCGCTGTGGTGGATATCGAGCAGCCGCAAGCAGTCCGACCGGGCCCGCTCGCAGAACTTCAGATAATTCGCATGGTATACCGCGCCGGAAAAATCCGTATCCTCGTAATAAACCCGGATGGGCAGGATGTGCATCTTGCTCGCGATGCGCCCCGCGAGATCGGGCCAGCGTTCAGTCATTCATGTCGTCCAGCGGCAAAATGCCTTGCGTGATCTCAGGCCTTTGTGGCACAGAAAGCCCCATGTGCCTGAAGGCATGCGGCGTCAAAAGCCGTCCCCGCGAGGTGCGGTTGAGAAACCCAATCTGCAAGAGATAGGGCTCGACGATATCTTCAATTGCGTCGCGCGCTTCCGAAAGCGAGGCGGCAATCGTGTCGATGCCCACCGGCCCGCCGCCAAAATTGACGGCAATACAATTCAGGTAGCGGTGGTCCAGCGCATCAAGCCCGCGCTTGTCCACATCAAGATTGCCGAGCGCCCGGTCCGCCGATCCCGCATCGATGCGCGCCTCGCCCGAGACGGAGGCAAAATCCCGCACCCGCCGCAGAAGCCTTCCTGCAATACGCGGCGTGCCGCGCGAACGCTTGGCGATTTCGCGAGCGCCGTCTTCGGTGATCACCACCTTCATCACCCGCGAACCGCGCTTCACAATTTCAAGCAGCTCTTCATCCGTGTAAAAATCGAGACGGATGGGAATGCCAAAGCGGTCGCGCAACGGCGTGGTCAACAACCCCGTGCGCGTCGTGGCCCCGATGAGCGTGAACTTCGCCAGATCAATGCGCACCGAGCGCGCCGCCGGTCCCTCGCCGATGATGAGGTCAAGCTGGTAATCCTCCATGGCGGGATAAAGAATTTCCTCCACCGCCGGAGAGAGTCGGTGGATTTCATCGATGAACAAAATATCGCGATCTTCCAGATTGGTGAGGAGTGCTGCGAGATCCCCGGCCTTGGCAATAACCGGGCCAGAGGTGGCGCGGAAATTCACCCCCAACTCGCGCGACATGATCTGCGCCAGCGTCGTCTTGCCCAAGCCCGGTGGCCCTGCAAACAGCACATGATCCAAAGCTTCCGCTCTGCCCCGCGCCGCTTCGATAAACACCCGCAGGTTCTTCTTGACCTTCGTCTGCCCCACAAACTCATCCAGCGATTGCGGCCGCACATGGGAATCGACGCTATCCTCCGGCCTGTCTTCGCGGTCTATGAGGCGTCGGTTCATAGCAGCGCCAATTCCTTCAGCGCCTGCCGGATCAGTTTCTCCGTAGGCTGATCATCACCGTTCTTGCGCATGGCCGCCGCAACCGCCGCACCCGCTTGAGATGCGCCGTAGCCCAGATTGACGAGAGCAGATACTGCGTCTGAAGCGGACGTTGGCCGCGGCGCTTCAAGCTCTGCCTGCAATTTGGCAAGCGTTGCATCCGCCCCCGTAAAGGCCGGCGCCTTGTCTTTCAGTTCCAGCACGATGCGTTCCGCTAGCTTCTTGCCCACCCCCGGCGCGCGGCCGATCATCGGCTTGTCTTGCAGCGCAATGGCATTGGCAATTTCGGAAGCGGATAAAGTGGAAAGAATGGCCAGCGCCACCCGCGTCCCCACACCCTGCACGGTTTGCAAAAGCCGGAACCATTCCCGCTCCAGCACCGAAGCAAACCCCACCAGCCGGATCATGTCCTGGCTCACCAGCATTTCCGTGTGAAGTTCCGCAAATTCGCCAACCGATGGAAGTGCCGCAAGCGTCTTGGACGAACAGAACACATGATAGCCCACGCCCGCCACATCAATGATCAGCCAGTCCGTACCGAAGCTGTCAATACGGCCCTTCAGTTTCCCGATCATGATTCCCGCATGCTTCGCTCTGTCACCGCAACATGACTAAGCACTCGCAAAGAACAAGTCAAGAACGCGCCAGAATCTTGGCCAGGGTTTGCGCCCCACGGTGATGTGCGTGGCAAATGGCAATGGCCAGGGCATCAACTGAATCCGCCGAATTGAGCTCGGCCCGCGGCAGCAGCACTTTCACCATGTGCATCACCTGATCCTTCTCCGCGTGGCCTGCCCCGACGACGGATTTCTTCACCACATTGGGCGCATACTCGGCAACGTTGATGCCCGCCAAGGCCGGCGCCAGCATGGCGGCACCCCGCGCCTGCCCCAGCTTCAAAGTTGCCCGCGCATCCTTGTTCACAAATGTCTCTTCAATAGCCGCTTCATCGGGTGCGTAGCGCTGCAAAATCTCCGCAAGCTGCGTGTGGATTTGCAGCAGCCGCGTGGCCAGCGGAGCATCCGTATCCGAATGCACGCTGCCATCGGCCACATAGGAGAGCCGCGTGCCCTCCGCCTCGATGACGCCCCAGCCCGTATTGCGCAGGCCCGGATCAATGCCAATGATGCGGACCTTAGGCATCCAGCTTGGCCATCACCTCATCAGAAATATCCGCATTGCTGAAGACATTCTGCACATCGTCATCTTCATCAAGTGCATCAACCAGCTTCAAAAGCGTCTCGGCCTTTTCCTGATCAAGGGGCGTCAATGTCTGCGGCTTCCAGACAACCTTCACGCTTTCCGCATCGCCGAGCTTTTTTGCGAGACTCGCCGAAACCTCGCCGATATTTTCAAACGAGCAGGTAATGACATGGCCGTTCTCGTCACTCACCGCATCATCGGCCCCCGCATCTATCGCCGCTTCAAGCAATGCGTCCGCGCTGCCCTTTGCCAGCGGATAGGAAATCTCGCCGACCCGTGAGAACATGAAACTCACAGAGCCGGTCTCCCCCATGTTGCCGCCATACTTGGTGAACAGGGCCCGCACATTGCTGGCCGTGCGGTTGCGGTTATTGGTCAGCGCCTCAACCACGATGGCGACGCCGCCCGGCCCATAGCCTTCATAGCGCATGGCGTCGAAATTCTCCGCATCAACGCCCGAAGCCTTTTTGATCGCGCGCTCGATCGTGTCCCACGGCATGTTTCCCGCCCGCGCATTCTGCACCGCAAGCCTGAGGCGGGCATTCATGGCCGGGTCCGGAAGACCGGCCTTTGTCGCAACGGTGATTTCCCGGCCAAGCTTGGCAAAGGCATTGGAGCGGAGTTTGTCTTGCCTGCCCTTCCGGTGCATGATGTTTTTATATTGTGAATGACCCGCCATAAAACCCTCAAGAAACTGTAATCCTTGTGCGGTATAGCCGCGGCAGCCATGAAGATTCAAGCCACCCCCGTTCCGTTTACCTGCCATTAACGGGCTTAAGTCAACTTAGGAAGCTTAGTTGGTGGAGTGTGAGTTAATGACAATCAAGTCGCGTATGGTCGAAGAGTTCTCGTTCACGAGTGAAGATAATCTTGCTGGTGCCTGTTCCAGCGCCCTTCGAAAGGTCCGCAGCTTGGCAGATACAGCCCCCATCGGCCGCCTGTTCGCATCCATCGCCACCCTCACAGACATGTCAAGCCAGATCGGCCAGTCGCTGGCCGCCGACGATCTTCCAGGTGCTGCAAATCTCATGAAGGCTTACGCAAAGCCAGCCAGCCTGGCGGAAACGTCAACGCCGCTTCCCATGCATTTCAAGCGCCGCGCCTAGCTCTTAATCCCGCGAAGGCGCTCACCCCGGCGGCGCAGGAGCTCAACCGTCACTAATAGGATGGTTGAAAACACGATCAGCACACTTGCTGCCGCAGTGATTGTGGGCGAAATCAACTCGCGAATGCCGGAGAACATCTGGCGCGGCAGTGTCCGCTGTTCGGGACCGCCGATAAACAGGATCACGATCACTTCGTCGAAGGACGTGACGAAGGCAAAGAGTGATCCCGAAATAACCCCAGGAAGGATGAGCGGCAACACGACTCTGAAAAACACAGTGTGCGGCGGCCCGCCAAGCGAAGCACCAGCCCGCATCAGGGTGCGGTCAAAACTCATCAGCGTTGCTGTCACCGTGATCACGACAAACGGCGTGGCCAGCGCCGTGTGGGCAAGAATGATGCCCAGCAAGGTGCCGTTTAGGCCGGTGTAGGCATAAAAGAAGAACAGGCCGATCGCCGAAATGATAACCGGCACAATCATTGGTGAAATTAGAATCGCCATGATCGTGGCACGGGCCGGAATATTTGAGCGTGACAAGCCAAGGGCGGCCAGCGTTCCCAAGCAGGTAGCCAGGAAGGTTGTGGCTACAGCGACAATGACTGAAAGCTTCAGCGCACTGGTCCAGCGTTCATTGGTGAAAAATCCGGATTCGCCAAAATACCATTTGAGCGAATAGCCCGGCATGGGATAGCTGAAAAACGTTTCTGAATTGAATGACAGCGGCATGATTGCCAGGATTGGAGCAATCAAGAACAGCAGCACCAAACCCACGAAAACCCGCAGGCCATAGTAGGATATCTTTTCCGTCATTGTCATATAGGGAGGCAATGCCATTTGCGTTCTAGCCCAGCTTCATTTTATCGATGCCGATAAGGCGGTTGTAAACATAGTAGAGAATGAGTGTGGCGGTGAGCAGAACGAAGCCCAGGGCGGAAGACTTCCCCCAGTTTCCTTCACTGTTCATGGCCGTGTCGATAAACCCAGCGATCATGTTGTCGGAGCCGCCGCCAACGAGGGCCGGTGTAATGAAATAGCCCAGGCTCAGGATGAAAGTGAGCAGGCAGCCTGCCGCCACGCCCGGAAGGGTCTGCGGAACATACACGGTGCGGAAAGCATGGAACGGTGTCGCGCCCAGGGATTTTGCAGCACGCATATATGTGGGCGATATGGTTTTCATCACGCTGTAGATGGGCAACAACGTGAATGGGAGCTGGATGTGGGTCATCGCCAGCACCGTGGCAAAGCGGGTCTTGAACAGGTGTGGTTCGCCCGACATGAGCCCGAGCAGGTTCGATATCCACGTGATGCCGGTGATATGGAGAAATTGCGCCGCCACCCCGCCGTCCTGAAGAAGGATAGTCCAGGCCGTCGTGCGCACCAGAAGCGAAGTCCAGAAGGGCAGCAGCACGAAAATCATCAGGATGCTGGCCGTGCGTTGAGGCAGTGTGGCCAACATGTAGGCAACGGGATAGCCTAGGAAGAGCGTGAACAGGGTCACCATGAGACTGATCCCCATGGTCCGGCCAAGCACCTGCAAATAGATGCGCCTGTTTTCAGGCGTACGCTCAATGCTGCCGTTGTCGGCCTGTCTGAGATCCAGCGCGCTGAGCAGATAGTAGGGGGTGATCGACTTTCCCGCCCTTTTGACCAAGGCCCAGGTTGAGACCTCTCCCCAAACTGGTTCTGCGCCAAGCACAACTTCTTTCCAGGGGCCCGATTCAATTTTTTCGAGTTTTCGCGCCGTGACAGTCACTTTGGACTTGAGCGTTGGCACTTCATAATTGAGGCGTTTGCCAACCAGCGCCACGGTCCTCTCCTTGCTGGCAATCTTGATCTCTTTGGCGAAGGCCGCGAATACCGCTTCGTCCGGCAGTTCCTTGCCGTCCCATTGTTGCAGCAGCTCAATGGTCTGCGGCATGTTGTTTTGTACATCCGGATCGTAAAAAGCGTTCTTCAGCATCACGATAATGGGAATCAGAAACGAGATGATGATGAACAGGAACAGGGGTGCGATAAGAAGCAGCGCCCGCATGACTTCACGCTGCTCGGCCTGGCGTAACTTGGTTTTTAACGGCGTGCCGTCCGCGGCCCGCATCACGTCATCAATCATTGCCCCACCCTTGATAAGGAATCGGGGCGGAAGTTACCTTCCGCCCCGGAATTCTTACTTCGCGATCCACGCGTTGAAACGCTCTTTCAACTCATCGCCATGGTCGGCCCAGAACTGCGAATCCAATTGAAATGCAGTTTTGAGATTATCAGGAGCGGTTGGCAGTTTCGGCAGGGTTTCCGGATTGACATTTGGAATGGCATCCGTGTTGGCCGGACCATAGGCGATATAGTTGGTCTGAGCAGCCTGAGGAGCAGCGCCGGAAGCAAACGCAACGAAGCGATAGGACTCTTCCATTTTAGGCGTACCCTTGGTTATCGCCCACAAATCCCAATCCAAGGACTGGTGATCCCAGACAATCTTGAAAGGCTTCTTTTCCTTGTCAATTGCACCCTGCAGACGGCCATTCCAGGCTGAAGTCATCACGACTTGTCCATCGGCAAGCATTTGCGGAGCCTGCGCGCCAGCATCCCAGTAAACGAGTTCACTCTTGATGGTGTCGAGCTTTTTGAAGGCGCGATCAACACCTTCAGGCGTTGCGAGCATTGTGTAAACATCCTTGGCGTCAACGCCATCGGCGATCAGGGCCCACTCGAGATTAACGATTGGATTCTTTTGAATGCCACGTTTTCCTGGGAATTTGGCAAGATCGAAGAAATCATTGATGGTCGTGGG
>JBBSBQ010000038.1:0-38992 GCA_038251095.1 Hyphomicrobiales bacterium | reverse complement strand
ATCGCCGCAAAAGCGTGGGCGCAGTTTGCGTCAACCGCCGGACGACCACGACCGGCATTTTCGCGTAGGCTGCGTTCACGCAACCCTTCGCTTCTCTCACTCCCCCGGAAACGGCATTACCGTTTTCACCAAGGGCGAAGCCGTGCCCGACGCTCATTGAAAATTGAAACACTACTACCCTGTCATCCCGGCGAAAGCCGGGACCTAGACTTGATGCAGGTGTACTCTCTGAAAGTCTGGGTTCCGGCTTTCGCCGGAATGACGTGTGTGGAGAAGTATGTTAATTCAAGACCTCAAAGACCATAGCAAAAAAATAGAGATCAAAACATCATGAGTGACGTCAGACCGATCTGCACAAGCAAGGACCATGAAAGAGCAATGAAGGAGGTCGAAAACCTTTGGGGTGCCAAAAGCGGAACGCCAAGAGGCGACCAGCTTGATGTTCTCGCCACCCTGATCGACGCATGGGAAGCAGCCCACTATCCGATGGACCCGCCGGATCCCATCGAGGCGATCAAGTTCCGCATGGAACAACAGGGCCTGACCCGCAAGGACCTGGAAGGCATCATCGGCACCCGCGCCCGCATCGCCGAGGTGCTTTCAGGCAAGCGCGAACTCTCGATTGTGATGATTAGGAGATTGAATGAACAATTGGAAATTCGAGCGGACGTACTCATCAAACCTTCTAAGAAGAGAGCCGCCTGAGTAGATACCTCCTCCTCGCCACAGTGAGAGAAGAAATGATACAGTCAGTTCGAGAAATACTAGCACTGCGAATGGAAGCGACTGAGAAATTCATTCGATTGGTCTGGATCGTGTATCTGGCCACGGAAGTCTACACTTGGCTACCGTTGGTTTGGCATGCCTATCCAAACATTTGGCACCAAGGGCTTGGCGCAATAACAGCTACGATAGTCCGCCTCATCCAGGAACTGGCATACGTCACGATTGTTTACTTTATTCTACAACCTGCCAGAAAATTGCTGACTGAGAATCAAGAGTAAGGATCGCCCCCTCACATCCCCTTGACGATCTGCTCCGTCATCTTCTTCGCATCGCCGAACAGCATCATGGTGTTGTCGCGCCAGAACAGGGGGTTGTCGACGCCAGCATATCCGCTTGCCATGCCGCGCTTAATGAACATCACGGTGTTGGCCTTCCACACTTCGAGGACCGGCATGCCGTAGATCGGCGATTTCGGATCGTCCTTGGCGGAAGGGTTGGTCACGTCATTGGCCCCGATCACGAAGGCCACGTCGGTCTGGGCGAACTCCGAATTGATGTCATCAAGTTCGAACACTTCGTCGTAAGGGACATTGGCTTCGGCGAGCAACACGTTCATGTGGCCAGGCATGCGCCCCGCCACCGGGTGAATGGCATATTTCACGCTGACTCCGGCCTTCTTCAAATGATCCGCCAATTCACGGAGCGCGTGCTGGGCTTGCGCCACCGCCATGCCGTACCCCGGTACGATGATCACCGAGCCGGCATTCTTGAGGATGAAAGCCGCATCTTCGGCCGAGCCCTGCTTCACCGGCCGCGTTTCCTTGGCGCCATCGGCCGGCCCCGCCGTCTCGCCGCCAAAGCCGCCGAGGATGACCGAGATGAAAGACCGGTTCATGCCCTTGCACATGATGTAGGAGAGGATGGCGCCCGATGAGCCCACCAGCGCGCCGGTGATGATCAGCGCCGTGTTGGCCAGCGTGAAGCCGATGCCTGCTGCCGCCCAGCCCGAATAGGAATTGAGCATCGACACGACAACCGGCATATCCGCCCCGCCAATGGGAATGATCAGCAGGAAGCCCAGCGCGAAGCTGATGAAGACGATCAGCCAGAAATCAATCGGGCTTTGCGTGGCAAAGAATCCGAAGGTGAAAAACAGCAGCGCAAGCCCCAGCGCGATGTTAATGTAGTGTCGGAACGGCAGCATGATGGGCGCCCCCGACATGCGGCCATCAAGTTTCAGAAACGCGATAATGGAACCGGTAAAGGTGACCGCACCGATGGCCGCACCCAGCGCCATTTCAACGCGGCTCTGCGCATGAATCTCGCCGCCGCTGGCAATGCCGAAGGCATCGGGCGCATAGAAAGCCGCCGCTGCAACAAATACCGCGGCCAAACCGACAAGCGAGTGAAACGCCGCCACAAGCTGCGGCATGGCCGTCATCGCAATGCGCCTGGCGGCAAACGCGCCGATGCCGCCACCGATGGCGATGCCGCCGATGATCAGCGCCCACACCAGCGGATTGGTGGGCGCCGCGATGGCCAGCGTGGTGAGCACGGCGATGGTCATGCCCACCATGCCGTAGGTATTTCCGGCCCGAGCCGTCTCAGGATTTGAAAGCCCCCGCAGCGCCATGATGAATAGGCCGCCGGAAACCAGATAAAGAAGGGCAGCGAAACTGGCTGACATCTACTTGCCCTTCTTCTTGTACATGGCCAGCATGCGGCTGGTTACGAGGAAGCCGCCGAAAATATTCACGCTAGCCAGGATCAGGGCGAGAAAACCGAAGATCATGGCAATGGTGGAACCCGAGACGATGGCCCCTGCCCCAACGGCAAGCAGGGCACCAACTACGATGACGGAAGAAATAGCATTCGTCACTGACATCAGCGGCGTATGCAGCGCCGGCGTCACGTTCCATACAACGTAATAGCCGACGAAAACCGCCAGCACGAAAATGCCGAGAAGCGAGACGAAGGGATCAACTGTGTGAGCCATCTGTTCCATGATCTATGCCTTGTACATCGGGTGAACCAGCGTGCCATCGCGGGCAATCAGCGTGCCCTTGATGATCTCATCGTCATAATCAATTTTCAGGCTGCCATCGGGCTGGATCATCAGGTCCAGAAAATTGGCCAGATTTTTTGCAAACAGCGGCGAGGCATTGCCCGCCAGCTTGCCCGCCAGGTTCAGCGTGCCGATGATCGAAACGCCCTTGTGCTCGACAATCTGGTCGGGCTTCGACAGCGGACAGTTGCCGCCCCGCTCAACCGCGAGATCAACAATGACCGAGCCGGGTTTCATGCTCTCAACCATTTCCTTCGTCACAAGCACCGGCGCTGGCCTGCTCGGAATGAGCGCCGTGGTGATGACAATGTCCTGGCTCTTGATATGCTCGGCAACAAGTGCAGCCTGCTTGGACTTGTCTTCCGCCGAGAGTTCCTTGGCATAACCGCCAGACGTCGCCGCATCCGCCACATCGGCAAACACGAATTTGGCGCCGAGGCTCTTCACCTGTTCTTCCGTGGCCTTGCGCACATCGGTCGCAGAAACGATGGCACCCAGGCGCCGCGCTGTGGCAATGGCCTGCAAACCTGCAACACCCACGCCCATGATGAACACCCTGGCCGGCGGAACCGTGCCCGCCGCCGTCATCATCATCGGAAAGGCCCGGCCAAAATAGGCCGCCGCATCAATCACCGCCTTGTAGCCTGCGAGATTGGATTGCGACGACAGAATATCCATCGATTGGGCCCGCGAAATGCGCGGCATCAGTTCCATGGCAAAAAACGACTGGCCAGACTTGGCGAGTGCCTCAAGGCCCTTGCGGTCGCCATAAGGGTCAAGGCCCGCAGCCACAACCGCGCCCTTCTTCAGGTTCTTGAGAATGGCATCGGCAGGCCGGCGCACCGCCAGAATCACATCGGCGTCCTTGAGCCCGGCATCGGATTTAATGATACTGGCCCCGGCGGCCGCAAAAGCCTCGTCGGAAATATGAGCCCCGGCACCTGCGCCAGCCTGCACCCCGACGGTGAGCCCCTTCTTAACATAGGCCTTCACCGTATCCGGGCTGGCCGAAACCCGGCGCTCTCCGGGACTCGTTTCAGAAAGAACCGCAATTTTCATGGGCAGCGGCCTAGGAGACGTTGACGGCAGTGATCAGTCCAAACACGACCAGCAACCCGACGGACAGGTACCACTTTCCACCAGTGCGTACATCGATGAGCACGGCAATGATCCCGAGAATAAGCCCGGCAAACCCGCTGAACACATTCAGCGTGTGGGCGAAGCGGAAGGAAACCAGCGACACCAGCACAAAACCGCAAATGATCGAAAGCGCGATGGAGCCAGTGATGAAGCCTTGATAGGTGTTGCGGTGCTCTTCGATGTCGTTTGAGTGATTGCCCGAAGAATGGTCTGCCATGTTGAAGTCCCCTGGAACGTCATGAATCTCCACAAGATGTGTAGCCAAGGCCTGAACGGCCCGCAAGCGCCCGAACCAAACGCGGCGATGAGTCACGCAGGGGGTGTCTGGCCTAGTCCAGCCCCTCCAGCTCATCAATCATGCCGGAAATCACCGATAGGCCCTTTTGCCAGAATTCAGGGTCCGTGGCGTCAAGACCAAAGGGCCTCAGAAGCTCCGAGTGATGCTTGGTGCCGCCCGCCTTCAGCATTGTGAAATATTTTTCCTGGAAGCCGCCTTCGCTTTCCTGGTAGCGCGCGTAGAGCGAGTTCACTAGACAATCGCCAAAGGCATAAGCATAAACATAGAACGGCGAATGGATGAAATGCGGGATATAGGTCCAGAAGGTCTCATAGCCGGGGCCAATGTCGATTGAATCGCCGAGACTCTCCGCCTGAATCTCCAGCCATATATCGTTGATTTTATCGGGGGTTAGCTCGCCTTCCTTGTGTGCCGTGTGAACCTTGCGCTCAAACGTGTAGAAGGCTATCTGGCGCACCACCGTGTTGATCATGTCCTCGACCTTGGAGGCGAGCAGAATTTTCCGCTTCTTCTTGTCCGTGGTCTGGCGCAGTAACGCCTGGAAGGTGAGCATTTCGCCAAACACGCTGGCCGTCTCAGCAAGTGTCAACGGTGTTGAGGCCATCAAGGCGCCCTGCTTCGCCGCCAAAACCTGATGCACGCCGTGCCCCAACTCGTGGGCAAGCGTCATTACATCGCGCGTCTTGCCAATATAATTGAGAAGCACATAGGGGTGCGCCGAAGGAACCGTAGGATGGGCAAAGGCTCCGGGGGCCTTGCCGGGGCGCACCGGCGCATCAATCCAGTTCCTGTCGAAGAAGGTCTTGGCGATGGCCGCCATCTCCGGCGAGAATTCACCATAAGCCGAGAGCACAATTTTCTCCGCCTCCACCCATGGCACTTCGCGCGTGTCTTCGGCCGGCAGCGGCGCATTGCGGTCCCAATGCATCAGCTTGTCCTTGCCCAGCCACTTGGCCTTCATCTTGTAATACCGATGCGACAGCTTGGGATATGCGGCGCGCACGGCGGCCACCAGCGCGTCCACAACTTCCGGCTCCACCCGGTTTGAAAGATGGCGCGCCGCGGCAATATCCTTGAAGCCGCGCCAGCGATCGGAAATATCCTTGTCCTTGGCCAGCGTATTTGTGATCAGGGTAAAGAGACGCAAATTCTCCTTGAAGGTTTTGGCTAGTGCCTCGGCCCCTGCCTTGCGTTTGGCTTCATCCGGACTTTGCAGGAGATTAAGTGTGGGTTCAATTGCCAGCGACTGGCCATCCACTTCGAAGCGCAGGTCCGCCATGGTTTCATCAAACAGGCGGTTGAAAGCCCCATAGCCGGTCTGGGATTTTTCGAGGAACAGTTCTTCCAGCTTGTCGTCAAGCTGATAGGGCCTCTCCTTGCGCAGGTTTTCAATCCACGGACGGTAATGATTAAGCGCGGGAACCTGCATGGCCTTTTCAAGCGCTGTATCATCAATCCTGTTGAGCTCAAGTTCGAAAAACAAGAGCTGGGTGGAAATTTCCGTGAGTTTGGAACTCACATCGCCATAGAACTTGCCCCGCGCCGCATCCGTTGTATCCCCTACATAATATAGCTGGGCATAAGATCCCGTGCGACCCAGCAGATCCGAAATGCCCTCATAGGCCTTGAGCGCGTCGGCGAGCGCGGCACCCGAAAGCTTCGCAAGCTTTCCCTTGTATTTTTCAGCGAATGCCTTGGCCTCCGCCTCGCCCTTTTGCATATCGGCCTTGAAGACCGCGGCATCAGGCGCGGGATAAAGGTCAGCCAAGTTCCATTCAGGCAAATTACCGAGGGCGGCGGAGACGGTCATGTCCATTCCTTGTTAACAGTTTGTTTTCCATATGGCGCATGCCCGCAACTTCGGCAACTGCCGGAATTTGTCCCCAAATAGCCTACCTCATTAACAGGGCCTTTACCCTTCACTGCGAGAGTAAGGATAACAGGGAAAGCAAAGTAGACACGCATCGGGGGTGCCTGTCACTGGTCGTACCTGAATTTGGCCCTTTGACGATGAGTTGATTACACAGCATGACTTCACGCATACTGATTGTTGAAGACGATCCAGCCCAACGCCGCATTCTGGAAGAACTTGTCAAACGGTTCGGATTTGAATCAATAGCCGCGGACGGCGGCATCAAGGGCCTGGAAGTCTTGAATGGTCCGAATGGCGGCAGCATTGAGCTGGTGATCCTCGACCTCATGATGCCCGGCATGGACGGGCTGGAATTCATCGAAAAAATGCAAGGCATTCGCGGCGACTTGCCCGTGATCGTGCAAACCGCGCAAGGCTCCATCGAAACCGTGATAAAGGCCATGCGCACCGGCGCGGACGACTTCGTGGTCAAGCCCGTTTCGCCCGAGCGCCTGAAAATTTCCATTCAGAATTTGCTGAAGGTCAACGCGCTGACCGAAGAGGTGAAACGCCTCAACAAAAAGGTTGGCGGTTCCCTGAGTTTCAGCGACCTCATCGCCTCATCGCCCGCCATGGCCAATGTCTTGCGGCTTGGCCGCCGCGGCGCCCAGTCCAATATCCCCATCCTGATTGAAGGGGAATCGGGCGTCGGCAAGGAAATGATTGCCCGCGCCATCCAGGGCGAAAGCGAACGCTCCGGACGCCCCTTCGTGGCGGTCAACTGTGGCGCCATTCCTGAAAATCTCGTTGAATCAATTCTCTTCGGCCATGAAAAAGGTTCCTTTACCGGCGCCACCAGCAGGCATAGCGGGAAATTCCAGGAAGCTGACGGCGGCACTCTATTCCTCGACGAAGTGGCGGAACTGCCGCTCGACATGCAGGTAAAATTGCTGCGTGCCATTCAGGAAGGCGAAATTGACCCGGTGGGCTCGCGCAAATCTGTCAAGGTGAACATCCGCCTGATCTCGGCCACCAACCGCAACATGATTGAAATGGTCAAAGCGGGCCAGTTCCGCGAAGACCTGTATTACCGCCTGAATGTCTATCCCATGATGGTGCCGCCTCTGCGCGACCGCAAGGACGACATTCCGGCCCTTGTGGAACATTTTATCACGAGGCTGTCCGCCGAAGAAGGCCGCAAGGTTCGCGGCATTGCCTCCAACGCCATTCCCATGCTGCAGGCCTATGGCTGGCCGGGCAACGTGCGCCAGCTCGAAAACACCATCTTCCGCGCCATTGTGCTATGCGAAAGCGATGTGCTGGAAATCCAGGATTTTCCGCAAATCGCCTCCCTTGTCGAAGGTTACGAGATCATCGTGCCGGCTGCCCAGCCCTTAGCCAAGAAACCAGCTGCTACCGGTCCTGCGATGACTGGCGGAAACCAGCACATCAGCCGTTCCGCTGGCAACCAGGTGAGCGATGGAATGGCGCTTGGCATTCCAGCCGTTACCGACGGGGGCCACATCCGCAAGCTGGAAGAGGTCGAGGCCGACATGATCCGCCTGGCCCTTAACCGTTACCGTGGCCAAATGTCTGAAGTTGCAAGGAAATTAGGCATCGGACGCTCCACCCTCTATCGGAAAATGCGCGATTTGGGACTCGACGAGGCAACTGGGTGACAGTCACATCATATTTACAGCCGGAACCCTTCTTCCGGTTGAATAGTTATTAGCTCAAGTCTAGTTTATGGCTCTAGAATCATAGAGGTGCGATTTTGATCCACAAGCTTCTGCTGAAGCTGTCTGTTGCGGTGATTGCTGCGTCTTTTGCCAGCCAAGCTGTGCTTGCCGATGCGTCAAAGGAAGAAAAGCGCAAGGGCTTTTTTGAAAGCTTGTTCGGCGCTCCCAAGAAAAAGAAAACTCGCCGATCCATCCTGCCTTGGTGGAGAGAAGACAGCGCTTCGCGCAACTTATACGGCAACGATAATTATGGCGACGAAGACTATAACGATCCCGAACCCATTCCTGGTAAGGGCATGGGAAATCTCTCCTATGTTTCCCCGACGCTTGTATCGCTGTCGGACCCTTCATTTTCTAAATTGTATGCTCCTGATGTTCAGAGCCAGGCCATTCTCGCCGAACTCTCGTCTCAAAAGCCGGCAACCCTCGTTGCCAAGGAAGTGCGCCAGCCCATTCTTGATCTCTACCGGAATGCGGGGTTCAAGCCGCTTTGGCTGAACGGCAATGCACCGTCGGATCGGGCGCTGACCATTTTGGCCTTTGCGGCCAAAGTCTCCGAGGATGGCCTTGAGCCGATGGCCTATCTTCCAGCAGGCCTGAGTTCGTTTAGCAATGTCACCGAACAGGTGGGCATCGATCCCCAGCAACTGGCACAATTTGACATTGCAATGACGGCAGCCACACTGAAGCTGGCGCGCGAAATTTCCGGCGGCCAGTTTGAGCCCAATAGCCTGTCGCGCTACAATGATATTACGCCGGAGCGCGTCGATGCTAGCCAAGCCCTTAAGATACTGGCCTGGACGCCTTTCCCCGAGGCCTATCTCAACGACCTGATGCCGAAGCACCCAAGCTACGGCCTGATGAAAGCTGAACTCGCCAAACTGCGGGCCAACACCCAGAAGCCTCCTTACGAAAAAATTGCCGAAGGCAAAACTGTCAAGGCAGGAAAGTCAGATCCGCGCATTTCGCTCGTGCGCGACCGCATGCGGGACATGGGCTTCCTGAGCAGCCAGGAAAACGACGTGGAGCCTGAGTTTTCAAGCACGCTGGACGCAGAACTTTCATCGGCCCTTAAGGACTTCCAGAAATCTGTCAGGCTCCGCCAAACTGGCATTCTGGATTTGGCGACCGTCAAGAACCTCAACCGTGATAACAGCCAACGGGACATTCAGCGCCTCGTTTACAATATGGAACGCATGCGCTGGCTGCCCAAGAATCTCGGCAAGCGTTTTGTGTTTGTAAACCAGCCGGCTTTCGAAGTTCAGGTCATGGACCGCGGCAACGAGGTCTGGCACAGCAAAGTGATTGTAGGCAAACCTTTGAACCAGACGTCCGCCTTTCACGATGAAATGGAAACCGTAGTGTTCAACCCCTCTTGGGGCGTGCCGCAGTCGATCATTGTCAATGAATACTTGGGAAAACTGCGCCGCGATCCGAGCTATCTCGATCGCCAGGGCTTCAAGGTCATCGCACCCAATGGCAAGGTTGTCCGGTCCAGCTCGATAAATTGGGCCGCCTATGGCAACCGTCCACCTTTCGGCGTGCAGCAGCCGCCGGGAAAGGGAAACGCGCTGGGTGAGCTGAAATTCCTCTTCCCCAATAGCCATGACATTTACATGCATGACACGCCGACAAAAAATCTCTTCGGCGAGACAACCCGAACCTTCAGCCATGGCTGCATCCGAGTCCAAAATCCCCGCGAATTTGCCCAGGTTATTTTGGGGTGGGACCGCGAGAAAATTGACCGGGAAACTGACAGCCGCAAGAGCCAGTCGGTAGTCCTGAGCCATAAAATCCCGGTTCATATCACCTATTTCACCGCATGGCCTGATTCTTCGGGAAAAATGAACTATTTCAATGACGTATATGAGCGTGACGAAGCCATGGAAAAGGCTTTGGCGGTTCTTGCCTCTACCAGTGCGGCCAATTCAACCCAGAAACTGGTCCAGAATTGAACAAATTTGGCCGTTTCGCGCCGCAATGAGTTCTTTTAAGTGCCTGTTAATTATAATAATTCATTCTAATTGTAAGCGATGGATGCCACAGGGCAGCCATATTCTTGTCTGAAGTCTTGTTTGGGTGTAAGTCATCTTTAGGTGACGATCGCTTGGACGGGGAAACTGTAAGGGGAACCGGGGCCTTCTGCCTGGTGTGTGTTTGCGTATGGTAGTGGGTTCGCGGGACTGTGGGAATCGTCAAACATTGAAGATGCGTGTGAAAAAGCTTTTGGCTTCAGCCGCCATCGTTGCAGCATTGTCTGTTGCGGCTGTGTGGAGTGTTGGCACACCGACAATCGCCGGCGGAGAAACCCGCACGGTTTCCTTTTATCATGTACATACCAAGGAAAGTATTACCGTCACCTACATGGTGAAGGGCCGCTATGTTCCTTCGGCCATGAAGAAAATCAATTACCTGATGCGCGATTGGCGCCGCAATGAAGTTGTTACCATTGATCCCAAAACCATTGATTTGATCTGGGAATTGCATGCCGATCTCGGCTCGCACGCGCCTATTCACATCGTCTGCGGCTATCGCTCACCAAAGACCAATGCGTTCCTCAAGCGGGTTGGCCGCAACGTAGCCAAGAAGAGCCAGCACATGGTCGGCAAGGCCATCGATCTTTATTTCCCCGATGTACCGACCAAGAAAATTCGCAATAGCGCGCTTGTCCGGAAAGTCGGCGGTGTTGGCTACTACCGCAGTGCGGGCGGACCGACCGGCTTTGTTCATCTTGATTCCGGCAATGTCCGCCATTGGGGCCCCGCCATCGGCAAAACCGAAATGGCGCAAATTTTCCGCGAGAGTCGTAAAACCCTTGGCGCGAGGCTTAACCGCAACGATTCAGTTGCCGTCGCCGAAGAAAACGCTGATGCAGAAGCGGCAGCCCTTGAATCCGCCTACGAAGGCGTCGACGAAGATTTGGCAGCGATGAGCGAAGAGGCGAGCAAGACTCCGCCGGCACCGAAGCCCGCTTTGGTTGCTCCCAAGGAAATCGTTCAGGGCTATCCCGTTCCAAAGCCACGGCCCAAGCCAATTGAAGTGCTGATGATGGCCGCCGCAAACATGGTGATTGAGCCTGCATCAGCTTCACCCGAGAACCAGATAATCAAATCCAACACTTCAGCGATTGCCGATAATCTGGGCGTGGTTGAAGCCGCCGAAACGATGAGTGATGAAACCGCCCTCGCCCAGATGTCGAATGCCGCCGCAAAAGGCAGCTTTGCCGATGCTATCCGTAACGGCACGGCTCAGGGCGCGCCACTGATTAAGCCGATGATGGCGTCCCTCAGCGGTTCAGACATCAATTGGTGGCCAGAGGAACTGCTGTTCAACCCGGCGCAAACCGTGCGCCAGAATGGCGCGCCGCAGGCTTTTACGACGAATGAAATTTCTCTCGTTCCCAACGCCGTCGCACAGCCGGTCATGCGGACAAGCGCCACCCTGAATGCGCAAGCCGGCATGACCCTTATGTCAGAGGCGTTCGGCAAGAGCGATATGCTGGTGGTTGAGCGCGCCGGCAAGGGCAGCCTGCCATCAACGCTTCCCTCGCTCCTGAATGGTTTCGAGAAGCTCGGTCAGCTCGAAACCGATTGATCCCAGTGATGCTTTGGCAAAGAAAGTTGAAGCGGCCTATGCCGCTTCTTCTGCTTCGCCTGGAATCATGCCGAGAGCCTGCAGGTAGAGATCGAGCATCGCCTCTTCTTCTTCGCGCTCATTGGCGTCTTTCTTGCGCAGTGAAATCACCTTGCGCAGGACTTTCGTATCAAAGCCATTGCCCTTCGCTTCAGCGTAAACTTCCTTGATGTCGGCGGCGATGGTCTTCTTCTCCTCCTCAAGGCGCTCGATGCGCTC
The DNA here is from genome assembly GCA_038251095.1 of Hyphomicrobiales bacterium. Lineage (GTDB taxonomy): Bacteria > Pseudomonadota > Alphaproteobacteria > Rhizobiales > Aestuariivirgaceae > Aestuariivirga. The sequence continues at coordinate 27,320 of JBBSBQ010000038.1, read as the reverse complement.
GACAATGCTCTTCAACTGTCCCTGGGCGAAACTGGATTTGTTGTTCACGTCTGGAGCCTCCAAAAAATTTAATGCTTTTCACGTTTATCAAAAGCCGCCTTCTGCGCCTCGCCGGCGTCCTTCTGGAAGCGTGCCTTCCATTCCTCCTGCGGCATGCCGTAGACCATGGTTCTGGCCTCCTCACGGGCAACCCCAAGGCCCCGCTCATTTGCCGCCTCCTCGAACCAGTTTGACAGGCAATTCCGGCAAAAGCCCGCAAGGTTCATCAAGTCAATGTTCTGCACATCGCTGCGCTTGCGCAAATGCCCCAGAAGCCTGCGGAAAACCGCAGCCTCCAGTTCCATTTGGGTCTTTTCATCGTGTTTCATATCAGTCCCGGAGGCCCTTCATAACGGCTAATTCGAAGCTTACCAGTGGCACGGACAACTCATCCACACCTCATTTGGAAAACGTTAGAAGTTCATGCTATAGGCTGCAAAATGGGCGTAAGGCCAATTCTTTGCCAAACTTGCCTGCCGGATTAAAAGGAATGTCATGAGCGATTCGAGACTTTTGCTGGGCGGCCAAAAAATGCTTCGGGCGTTCACCTTGGGAGCAAGTGCCCTGGTGCTGTTCGGATTTGCCGGAACCACCCCGGCTCGCGCTGACCTCAAGCTGTGCAACAATACCGCGAGTCGTGTCGGCGTGGCCATCGGCTACAAGGATCGCGAAGGCTGGGCCAGTGAAGGCTGGTGGACCGCCGAACCGCAGAAATGCCTGACCCTGCTGAAAGGCACCCTGATTGCCCGTTACTATTATGTCTATGCTGTAGATTACGACAAGGGCGGCTCCTGGGGCGGCAAGGCAATGATGTGCATTCGTGACAAGATTTTCACAATTCGCGGCATCGATAGCTGCACCGAGCGCGGCTACCAGAAAACCGGCTTTTTCGAAGTCGACACGTCCGAAGAGGCTGACTGGACAATTTCCTTGTCTGGTGAAAAGACCAGCCAGGGGCAATAATTTCACGTGCGCAGAAACCGTAAAGTAAAGATCCTCGCAACCCTCGGGCCTGCCTCGTCGAGCCCTGAAATGATCGAGAAGCTCTTCGTGGCGGGCGTCGATGTTTTCCGTATCAATATGAGCCACACCTCCCATGCCCTGCTCAAGGAGCTGCATGGCTGCATTCGCAACATTGAAATCAAGGTGAACCGGCCCATCGGCATTCTCACCGACCTCCAGGGACCGAAGATCCGCATTGGCACCTTCAAGGACAAGGAAGTGCAGATCAAGGCGGGAGAGAAGTTCATCTTTGATACGGACGTAACGCCCGGCGACAGCAAACGCGTTCACCTGCCGCATCCTGAAATTTTCGCCTCCGTCAAAGTCGGTGATTTTCTTCTGTTGAATGACGGCAGGCTGCGCGTGGAAATCACCAGCGTCACTGCCAGCCGTATTGAGACCATCATTATTTTTGGCGGCACCCTTTCAAACCGCAAAGGCGTGAACCTTCCCAACACGCTTCTGCCGATCCCGGCGCTGACCGAAAAGGACCGGGCCGATCTTGAAGCCGCCGCCAGCATTGGCGTGGATTGGATTGCACTGTCCTTCGTGCAGCGCCCCGAAGATGTTTCCGAAGCGCGTGAACTTATCGCCGGCCGCGCCGGGGTGATGGCAAAAATTGAAAAGCCCTCGGCCCTGCTCTGCCTTGAAGACATTCTGAAAGTGTCCGATGGCATCATGGTGGCCCGTGGCGATTTGGGCGTTGAGCTTCCCTTGGAAACCGTGCCGGCCCGCCAGAAGCAATTGACCCGGGCCGCGCGCAGAGCCGGAAAACCCGTTGTCGTGGCAACCCAGATGCTGGAATCCATGATCGTCGAACCGGTCCCGACACGCGCCGAAGTTTCCGACGTGGCCACCGCCGTATATGAAGGTGCCGACGCCATCATGCTGTCGGCCGAAAGCGCCGCCGGTGCCTGGCCTGAAAAAGCCGTGGCCACCATGGACAAGATTGCACAGTCGGCGGAAGGCGACAGTTTCTATCGTGGCATTATGAACGCCCAGCGCAATGATCCGCAGCCAACCACTGCCGACGCCATTTCCACGGCGGCGCGTTCGATTTCTGAAACCCTCGATGTGGCGGCGATCGTCAGCTACACGGAGTCAGGTTCAACCGCCATGCGCGTGGCGCGTGAGCGGCCCAATGTGCCGATCATTACTCTCACGCCAATCCCTGCAACCGCCAGAAGGTTAGCTCTTGCCTGGGGCCAGCATTGCGTGCTCACACCAAACGCCAACGACCTTGAACACATGATTGATACTGCCTGCCAGTTCGCCTCTTCCGAGGGTTTTGCCGAAGCGGGCCAGCGCATCATCATCACCGTCGGCGTACCACTCGGCGCGCCAGGCGCCACCAACATGCTGCGCATTGCCCAGGTGGGAAACAGGAAAGCGCCCACGACCTAGAGCATATTTCTTTCAGATTTCTCCAGTCTTGGGAAGCGGCGAATGAAAACTCCCATCGACCAGTATGATTCAAAACTTCACGGCCGCGTTTTTCGTCTTTTTGTTGTGGCGATGCTCGTGGTCACCGGGATCGCATGGCCTATCGATAGCCTATTCGGCAAGGACTGGCATCGCCAACTCATCTCGCACTTCGATTCCTTTTGGCCAAAAGCTGCCAGTGAGGCGAGACTCATAGGATCGATAAACCAAATACCAGAATTCGTCGGACCTTATCTTCTGGCGCAAACAACTTTCACAATTCTCATGCTTGCTGTGATTTGTGGTTTATTGTCAAGATGCATAAAGTAGCCGATTTTTCTCGGCCCGAAAAATTAATGTTGCAACCAGATTCACTTTTTCTTGCGCCATTAGGTTTAGGTCTAACTTTTGCAATCGCATACGTCTACAATGGCTTCGATGGAACCACCACCATCGACAGAATCATTTTCGGAACTCATGTTCTGCTATTGTGGGTGCCTGTTTGCTATGCTGGTGCTTCAATAGTCTGCATACGCATTGCCGCAGTATTCTTCGCTCGCTCAGAACAAAAATCTTCAAATAATTCGCCTCATTGAACCTTTTCAGAGACAAAAACTATCGCTCAAGCGCGAGATACGAATTCATACAATATCAAACTGCTTCAAATATCCCGCTCGCGCTTAGACAATTCCTGAACCGCGTTCTTGACCCCCGTCATGCTGGGATTCAGGCTCAGCGCTTCCCGGTAGGCATTGAGCGCGGCAGTCCAGTTTTCCTGGCTCTGGTAAATCATCCCTCGGCCCGCAAGCGCCCCGAAGTGCCGCGGCTCCAGCTCAAGCACCTTGTCGATATCACGCAGCGATGCCTCATAGTTACCGAGGGCGAAATGCAGCGTGGCGCGCTTGTTCCAGGCTTCCGCATAGGTGGGATAGGACGCTACGATACGATCCAGGATGTCCAGTGATGCGGTGTTCTCCGAGGCACCCATGGCCACAACCGCCTGGCCAAGCAGAACCTCGGCGGTGGGCGAATCAAACCGCGACCAGAGCTCCCAGATTTTTTCCTCCACCCCCTTTGCCGACTGCTCGTCGGAGGCCTTATGGAGGCTGGCAAAAAGCCGGTCCAGTGCCACTTCGCGCGTTTCCCGCGCCGTAAGCTTTTGCGTGGAAGCAGGACCGTCAGCGCTGCCTTGCGCCAGGCCCGGAGCGGCGAAAATCACCAATCCCAGCGCCATGACCAGTATTTGCGAATGTCTCATCGTGCAGAGTGTAGCGCAGAAACCGGGCCATTAAAACGCCAGCCGCGCCCGAATGAACGGCCGCGGCTTCAAATTTTCGTCAACTGAAGGAATTAGCCCTGACGCGCCTTGAAGCGCGGATTGGTCTTGTTGATGATGTAAACCCGGCCCTTGCGGCGCACCAGCTTATTGTCGCGGTGGCGCTTGATAAGGGACTTGAGAGAATTGCGAACTTTCATAACTTCACCTAATAAGGGGCGTATCCCCTGAATTTGGGCGGACCATAGTGATGGTGCCGCAACCTGTCAACTCAAACGCCAAAGCCCTGAAAATGAAGCAGAATAACGTTGGAATGCTACTCACCTACGGGGCATTGGCCCTCGGCCTCGCGCTGGTCGCCATTATGGTCTGGCTCGAAAAGCGGCCGCGCAAATCCCTCAATCCAAGAATGGTGCCCACGACGCCGTTTATGTTCCTGGGCGCCTTCATCTGCCTTGTGGCCGTGGTTCACATCGTCAACACCTTCGGAATTCATACCGGTCGACGCTTAAGCCTGTAGAGTTCGGCATAGGTCTGGCGCAGCAGGCTTTTTTGCACTTTGCCCATGGCGTTGCGGGGAAGCTCCGGAACGGCGATGATTCGCTTCGGCACCTTGAAATTCGCTAGCCGCTTCTGAAGCTCGGAAATCATCCCGCTCTCATCAAACGGCGAGTGGCCGGCCTTGAGCACCACAACTGCCGTGACCCCCTCGCCCAAATCCGCATGGGGAACCCCGATGACTGCCGATTCCTCAACGCCGGGAAACTGGTCAATCTCCGTTTCGATTTCCTTGGGGTAGACATTGAAGCCACCAGTAATGACCAGATCCTTGCCGCGCCCGGAAATCGTCAGATACCCCTGCCCGTCAAACGATCCCAAATCGCCGGTGATAAAGAAGCCATCGGGCCTGAGCTCGGCCGCAGTTTTCTCCGGATTGCGCCAATAACCCTTAAACACATTGGGGCCGCGTACTTCAATCATTCCGATGTCACCCTGGGAAAGCAAGGCGCCGCTGACGGGGTCCGTCACCCGCACCTCAATACCGGGCAGTGGCGGGCCCACAGTTCCGGCGCACCGTTCACCAATATAGGGGTTGGACGTATTCATGCTGGTCTCGGTCATGCCAAAGCGCTCCAGAATGGGGTGGCCGGTTTTCTCTTCAAACCCGCGGTGTGTCTCCGCCAATAAGGGCGCCGATCCCGAAATGAACAGCCGCATGTGTCTGACGCTCTCGCGCGTCAACCCTTCATGGCTGAGAAGCCGTGTGTAAAATGTCGGAACCCCCATCAGGCTTGTCGCCTGCGGCAGGAGCGCGATCACCTCATCCACATCAAACCTGCGCCGGAACAACAGGCTGCCGCCACTTAGCAGAACCGTGTTGCTGGCGGTGAAAAGACCGTGGGTGTGATAGATCGGCAAGGCATGGATGAGCACGTCGTTTGGCCCGAAGTCCCACGCCTCAACCAGCGTCACGGCATTCGAGGCAAGATTTCCATGGGTGAGAAGTGCGCCCTTGGATTTGCCCGTTGTCCCTGAGGTGTAGAGAAGAGCAGCGCCATCATCCCAACCGGTCTTCGCGTCGGCAAAGGCGCTGGGCTGCGATTGAAGCGCCTCGGCCAGGCTTCCCCCGCCCTGGTCATCAAGGGTGAGAACCGTTTTGGCCATGCCCGACAGAACACTTGCTTTCGAGGGCTCGCAAATGGCGAGCGAAGGTTCCGCATCCTTGACGAAATAATCCACTTCCGGGGGCGTATAGGCCGTATTGAGGGGCAGAAAAATTGCTCCCAGCCGGGCGCAAGCCAAAAAAAGTGCGAGCCCTTCAACGCTCTTGGCGACTTGCACTGCAACCCGATCTCCAGCAGCAACCGAATGATGGGCAAGTGCATTGGCAAGGCGGCCCGAAAGCGACCAGTAATCTTCATAGGTGAAGGTGCGGCCATCATCGCCGCGAATGAAAGTGGCATCCCGCAATTGCATCCGGGCCCGCACCAGCCCGGGAAAATTGCCAACCCCGGAATTTTTCACCTCGTCCCAAGCCGTCACTTCGCCGCCTCCAGCATGCGCCGCACAGTCCGTGAAATAACCTCGAAGGCACTCGAATGGGGCGACACCAGGTCAAAATGCCCCCCGCCCCGGATAACCTGCAATTCGCAATCCGCCGCCCTGGCAAAATCCTCGCTCTGCGAAAGGGGCACAATCGTGTCGCTCGCGCCGTGAATGAGGCAGGCGGGGGCCTTCAAAGGCAAGAGCCGCGTGGGATTTGCCAGCACCCAGCGCTCCGGCACCTCCAGTGAAGTACCGCCAAGCAGCCCCGGCAGGGACGCGGCGCAATCATTGCCCAACCTCTCATAGGCCGCGAGATCGCAAATGCCCGCCAGGGAAATCGCCCCACGCAGCAGCAGCTTGCCCTGCGCCGCCAGCCAAAGCGCCAGATGCCCTCCCGCCGAATGCCCCATCACAATGAGGCGGCTAAGATCGAGCTGATGCTTCAGCACCATGCCCTGCAGGGCCGCAACGCTCCTGGCAATGTCTTCAAAGGTTCCTGGCCAGCCGCCGCCCGCATCGCCAACCCGGCGATACTCCGGCGTCCACACCGCATGGCCCTGGTTGGCCAGCGCCCGGCTCACCGCCGAAACATGATCGAGGCTGAACTGGTTAAGCCAGCAGCCGCCATGAATGAACACGATCACGGGATATGGCCCGGGCGTTTCCGGCAGGCGCAGCGCGCCGAACTGCAAGGCATCGCTACCATAGCTGATGCTGTAATCGGCGATATCCGGCGGCAGCGCCTCAATCTCGCGCCACGAAACATTCATCCTTGTGGCCTGCGGCACCGCTGCCTCCCATGACTCTCCAATGGGAGATGGCGATAGCCTCAGGGTGCAGGATCGTCAACGATGCTCCGCTTCCTACTCCCGCCAAAGCGGATCAAGCGCCTTCCGTTGCATTTCATCACGCTGCAATCCGATATCCTCCAGCAGATAGTCGGGCAAGCGGAGCAGCCGGTTCATTTCGCGACGTTCGCGGATGCGCCGGGCGATGCGCCCTGCGAGGGCAATGGGATGGCCAAGGAATGCTGACATATGGCTTGCCGGCGAATGGCCATGTGTGTGATGGTTGATCATGCTTGTCATGGGTCTCTCCTATACGTTTAAGGTGTTGCGCTTCTTCATTTAAACACCAGTTTACCGAAGTTATATTTGAGCTATAGTCCGTGACATGACAAACGACTAAGGAGCAGGTTATATATGAGTAATAATCACACATAAGCAGGCCCCATGTCCCAGCAGCTTCCGCCCCTCACCACCCTTCGGAGCTTCGAAGCCTCGGCCCGCCTTTTGAGCTTCTCCAAGGCCGCAGATGAGCTGCATGTAACTCACGGCGCCGTCAGCCATGCGGTCCGCCATCTCGAGGACCATCTCGGCGTCAAGCTCTTCAAGCGCAGCGTGCGGGCGGTAAACCTCACGCCCACGGGTGCTGCCTACGCCGCCTCGGTGCGCGATATGCTCGGCCGCCTGGCGACGGCCACGGCGGCGATCATGGACCAGCAGTCGTCGGGTGTTCTAAATATCAGCACGCTCGATTCTTTCGCCGCCAAGTGGCTCATTCCCCGGCTGTTCCGATTTCGCCAGGCCCATGGCGACATTGATGTGCGTCTCTCCACGTCCGAGAAACTGGCCGACTTCGTGAATGATGGCATCGACATCGCCATCCGCTATGGCAGCGGCCGTTATCCCGGGGTCAAGGCCGAGTTGCTGATGCGCGAAGACGTGTTTCCGGTATGCAGCCCCCTGCTGCTGCAAGGCGCGCACCCGCTCAAAACTGCGGCGGACCTGAAGCACCACATGCTGATCCACGACGACTTCAACATCGATTGGGCCACGTGGCTCAAGTCGGCGGCAGTGGAGGTAATCGACCCGCACCGCGGCCCCCGGTTTGAGTCCTCTTTTCACGCCGTGCAGGCGGCAATTCAGGGTGAGGGTGTCGTCCTTGGCCGCAGCGCCCTCGTAGGCGATGACCTGAAGGCCGGGCGGCTGGTCAAGCCATTCTCGATTAGCCTGCCCGCCGATCTTGCCTACTACGCGGCCTCCCCTGAACAAACGTCCCAACGGCCCAAAGTGCAGGCCTTTCGCGACTGGCTCTTCGAAGAAGTCAACCGTTCAATCTGATCGCATAAGGCAGATGCCCAACAAAAATACAAGCAATTTACAGGGGATTTTATCCACGCTAACCCACTGCACGTGTTGCAGCCCCACGTAAGTCATTAAAAGCCTAAAGTATGTGGAACCAAATAAGGCCAAACGGAGTTTGCATTACGTTGAAAACTTGATGGAGCAACTTAAGTGACCCTTGGAATTATACTTCTAATCATCCTCGTCCTCATCGTGATCGGCGCCCTGCCCAGCTGGGGTTACAGCCGAAATTGGGGTTACGGACCGTCAGGCGGGCTCGGCCTTATACTCGTAATTTTGGTCATTCTGGTATTACTGGGTAAGATTTAGCGGCTATCATATGGCGGGCGTAAAATTGGACGAGCGTGCCTTTTACCTCCGCCATATCCGCAATTTATTGCTCATTGTTCCTCGCCGTTTGCGTTAATTTGCTCTACACGGCGCGGGATTTCTTTTTGCCGGTCATCACCGCATTTCTACTTGCAGTTACATTTCGACCCACGGTAAGGCGTCTCGCACTGCGCGGCATTCCTGCCTACGTCACCGCCACTGGTTTTGCCGACGTCTTGCTGGTCGGGGGTTCCTCGGAGCCTACCTGTTGAGTGGCCCAGTTGCCTCCTGGGTTGCAGACGCGCCCGCCATTCAGCAGACATTTGTCGAAAAGATCCGGGCACTCCGCGGGCCCTTCGACAAAGTTTCCGAAATTACTGAGCAGATCAAGGACGCCGCCGTCCCCGCAGACAAACCCCAAGTGCAGGAGGTGGTTGTGAAAGAGGGAAGCCTCCCCGCCCTCCTCTGGCTCGCCGGCTACCCGGCGACTTACATCATCATACTCTCGGGGGCAGTCGTCCTCCCGCTATTTCTGATGGCCTCCGGCAACCTGATCTACGAGAAAATATTGAGGCTGATGCCTACCCTCACCGACAAAAAAATGCCCTCCGCCTCGTCTTCGACATCGAGCGCGACGTCTCCCGATACCTTCTTTCACTCACTGCCATTGATGCCGGCGTGGGAATTGTGGTGGCCGTTGGTTTTTATTTTTTCGGCCTCAAGACGGCCTACCTGTGGGCCTTTGTCGTCTTCATCTTGAATTTTATTCCCTATGCCGGCCCCCTCATCGGCGTAAGTTTAGCAGCCCTCGTGTCTATCGTCGCATTCGACTCGCTAAGCTTCGCGCTAATTCCCCCCGTCTTCTATACGGTGGTCGTCACCATCGAAAACCAGTTTGTTTCCCCACATGTCCTCAGTCGCCAACTCCAGCTCAATTCAATTGCTATTCTCCTCGCCCTCGCCTTCTGGGGCTGGCTTTGGGGAATACTTGGCATTGTCGTCGCCGTTCCCCTGCTTGTCACACTCAGGGTTTTCAGTTCCCACTTTGAGGAGTTGGCGGCCGTGGGCGAACTCATCGGTGAATCCACTTCCACCACCGAGAGCGAAGAGAAACTCCTCGTGCAGCCGCCGGAAAAAATTACGAAAGTAGCGCCTCGCCCAATGCGTAACAGTCCGAAAAAATAGATTAGCACGCCGGCGGATTTGTTTCGCTTCCCTCTGAATCCTAGCCCGCAACGAAGGGAAGCACCGGAGCCACGTTCAGCCTTTGTTCGAAAGAAAAACCCCCAATGTCTTGGAAGCGCGATAACGTTTCATGTCGGATTATTATTGAATAAACGTTCAGTCTACAGACTTAAATGTTGCAGCAATTATAACAGCTTCCGACGTTTTCGCGGAACTTTCCGAGGGTTTCTCAGTTTTCCAATTATCCCTGAAGACAGGGGCGCCAACCAAGGAGACATCAATGAAGAAATTTTTCCTCGCATCCGCCTTGGCAGCAACGCTCGCCATGGGTCTTCCCGTCGCAGCTGACGCCGCAACTAAAGTTAAAATTTATCTGGGTGTGCCGCACTATGGCTACCAGGTGGGACCAGATTACCGCTTCCGCGAAGGCTACGGCTGGTATCGCCCCGTGGCAGGATACAACCGTGGACGCCTTTCCTGTGGTGAAGCCAGATCCCGTGTCCGCAGTAGCGGCTTCAGAAATGTTGCCACCATCGAATGCCAGGGCGGCACCTACACCTTCGAGGCGACCCGCCGCGGCCGCGACGTAAGGGTCTACGTGAACTCCCGTACCGGCGCAGTCTGGCGCGGATAGACCAAACCTCTGGGTGCAGGCTCGTTCCTAGGGGGCCTGTCCCTCTCAAACGCCGACAACCGCAGGGATAAAAAATCTTGGACCAACTAACCCAATCGGACAGAGCCTTGGAGCATCAATTTTTCTATAGGGCGGGAATCGTGATGATCGCGGGAACTCTGATGTCAGGCCCGATTATGCTGTGGCTTGCCGCCACCCTGCATGCGCCGTCGGCGTCCAAATTCGCCGATAGCGGCTATGGCGCCACGCGCGTGGTGTCCGAAACAAACCTCGAAGCGGGTGAAAGATAAGCAGGAGTAACCCCAGTTGGTCTGCTGGACGCCGGCGATGGCGACGCTCCACCTAAATTAGAAGCCGCTATCGACATGACAATAATGCACTAGCTGCCAGTGGTGAGATTGCTTGTCTGCACCGCGCCATCCAAAGGAGGATCAATTGAGAAACACTGTTTACACTTTCGTGGAGCAAACTCAGGGTTGGGCATATCGGCGTGAGGGTGCCTTCTCCCAACTCTTTTCAAGTCTGGATGAGGCCCGCGAAGCTGCCCGGCGCGCAGAAAAAGAAGACGGTGGCTACGAAAGTATAATGTTTGAAGACCGATTCGGACGCTGGTGTGAACCACTTTGCGATGGATTTGCCCAACTGGTCGCTGCAGAAACCGGATTGGAGGCTGCAGCGTCCTGATTTCATACAGATGGAGGCGCGTAATCCAATGTTACCTAATCGTTGAGGTAACCCAAGCCACACCAGTGAAGCGCCCGCCGAACGCTCTTGCTTGCGGCAACGATGGTCAGCCGCTTTTTATTATGCAATGATTTCTCCAGCATGAGGATCTGCCCCGCAAAGGCGATTCCGAATGAATTGAGGCGCCCGAAATCGAGGCGAATATCCCTCCCCGCCTGGGACGCACTTCGAAATGCCTCCCGCACCGGCGCGATTTGCGCATCATCCAGGATCCCGGCCACTACGACGTTGCAATATCGGGGCGATGACATATCAAGCCAGATGCCGCTACCTGGTGAAACGTTCTTTTTTTGGCTCCGCCTCAGCCACAGGGCGAGGGGGAGGACACGCGTCAGCAGCATCCAGCCGAGCCGGCCACCATCCGAGACGTAGCGCGGCGCAAGCTGCGGCTCCTGCGCGATGCGCCACAGCCACTCCAAACCGAGTTTCTGGACGGCGGCGGGAGCGCGCCTGACGTTGCCCGCCAAAAAATTCAGGGTGGCGCCCAAATGACTGACGATGGGAGTTGTAAGCTTCGCGCGATTAGCCATCAGCCAAGCCTGACCCTTCTTGGCCCCCAATGCGACGACTAGAAAGTCAGCGTAAGTCGCATTCACACTCTTCACCTGTGCCGGATGTGAAAGGCCCCCGTCTGCGATCACACCAGGGTCAATGGCAGCCACGCACAGCAAGCACTCCGTATTTCCGGCATTGAGAGCTTCGCGCGCCAATGCTCCCACCCTCGGCGCCCCTCCAAAGAGGGCCACACGGAGCGGCCCGTCGCGAAACAGCCCCCGCGAAGCCTGGAGGGCTGCCGGCAAGTCCGAGCCTGCGACGCGCGCCGAGATCGGAACTCCCAGCAGTTTGCAAATCAGCAGGACGCCGATGCCATCGGCCGGACAGAGGTCGCTCTCCAGCAGCGAGCCCCTGAAGTCTCCGTCTCTCTGGCTCAACATGAGGTAGTTCAGATTGGGGGTGGAGAGGAACAGGGGCCGGCGTGCCCGGGTGGAACCGTGGATGCGCTCCACCACCCCCGACATGTCAATATCATCAATGGGGACGCCGAGAATGCAGTAGACCCGCCGCGCGAAATCGTCGTCTTCCATGGATGCCGTAAAACCAATTACCGTTGCAGACACGTCAAGCATACGTGAGCCGCCGTGAAAAGTCCCACAGGAACAACCTGATCACCTCGCGTTAGCGGACACCGCTGTCGGGACCTCTGGGGATTGAGCGGCGCTCATAACTCGCATAGATTGTCCTCACCCATGGTAGAATCACTCGCCTCCATAAAGTGGCAAGAAACAGTCGACTTGGCTGTCGCCCGCCTCGAGAGCCAAACAGGTCTCGCCTTGGCCGGGTTAAGCCAGATGGAGATAAATTTTCAGGTACGGCAGTGGATGACGGCCAAAACCCAGGGCAGCTTGCTGAGTTCTACCTCAGATAGTAACTAAGGTGCCGGGCCCACCCTGGTTATTCAATTGCCTTCCTCGAAATTGAATAAGTTGGCAATCGCAGTAAAAACTTTGGTCCATCTGCGGGACGGATGCGCAGTCCATGTGAGGTTCTGTACAAATTAACCTAATTTCCTAGGGCCTTTAAAGGACCTCGCTGCTAAATCTCAAGCACGGAAGAACTTGATCCTTGGTGCAGGAGTAGCCGACCTTGAGTAGATTTTCTATTCCCGCCAATCAGCGCTCCAATCCCAGATATAAGGTTTCGAAAGATGCCAGGGTTATTTATCCCGACGAGCGCGGCCTGGTGGATGTGATCGTTAAGGACTTGAGCGTGAGTGGCGCCGGCATCCAGCTGAAGAGTTCAACCGACCTGTCCGGGAAATTTAGTCTCTTTATCCCCGCAGAAAAGGCGCTCTACAGCGTCTCGGTACGCTGGATGAAAGGACCTGTGGTGGGCCTGCAATTCGAGAGCGAACCAACAAATGCGGCTTTAAAAATCGTCAAATAGCTCACCACTTCGGCGATGCAGCGGTACCCGCCAGCCAGATCATTATGAAGGGTGCACGGGCTTATTCTGACCGTGAAAATCTGAATATTAGTCTGAGATGAGGTTTAAGCGTTTACCGGCGAAATCCGCAGCTTTCCAGATCTTGAACACCACATGCAGGGGGCGTCCACGATGGCGTCGTTTACTTCAGCATCTTCGCCGTGCTCATCCATAAGTTGGACGATTAATCCGGGTTGGCGTCCGCCGCAACCGTCACATGTGAGCTGCACGCTAGTCTTATATGCTTGATCTAAATTCATGGTCAAATTCACATCGGAAAAGAATTTATGATTGAAATGAACAACCTCCGCAATCCCCATCAAAGACCCACACGGAACTAAAGGCTGCCTCTCACATTACAATTGCTCAACGTTTGAAGGCCAGGCAGTGCGCAGTTATCTTTTCACCGGATTCGGTTTTTTGGAATTTATGAGGCCATCTCTAGCGGTTGCTGTTCTCTGCATAACCTGCACCACTTATCTGTTGCTTTGGCTCCTGTGGAGGCCCACCCAACTCCATAGTAATCGCAGCAACCTTAGCCACGAGAATCCCGAGCGAAGTTGAATAAGAACTTCAGGGAGTCTTCGAAAGTAACTGAACTTGTTAGCTTCTGCTAACCCAATGCGAAACAAAAACCCCGACACTTTGCGGGGGCGCGAGTGTCGGGGCAAACCTGATCCAGCTTGGAGGGACGGGGGGCTGACTAGATCCAAGCTGCCAGTTCCGTATTAATGCAGATGCGGGAAAAAAGTTCCTCAAATATTAACCCACACCAAGTTGCCCATCCTGAATCAAATTGAAGAGAAGTGACCCCTAACTTTTTGCGCCAGTCACTTCACAAAGGGCTGGTGGTGCGATAACCGATGGGCGACATTCGCCTGATGCCGAGATTTACGCCGGACGGAATGCCATTTGGCCCAGTCGCTCCCCCAGAGATGGCCCTACGATAACCGCGCCGCTAAACCGGACAATTGAGAGACTGCGACCGTAAATTCGGGCCGCGGTTTGCGAAATAATCTGAATTGAGCATTCGCTCGCTGATCTCATCGCCGCCTAGGCGGCACAACGCCAAAAACACGTCCAGGAAGGACACACCATGCTAGACTCCGCCGAAACAATCACCAACCCCAGCCGCGAAGCACCGACCACCAAGTCGCAACCCGAAGAAGCGGGCCCTCGGCCGGGCCGGTACGAACCCCGTTCCGACCCAAACCAAGAAAATGTAGACAACGAGCCAGGCCACGAGGAGACGGATGCAACGCCCGACGATGAAAAAATGAAACCCAGGCTAGAGCTCAAGCAACTGTTTACTTTCGATGGGGGCTACGGCAATCCCCCGAAAGGCAGCTGGTACCGTCCGGGCACCTCGGGAAATCCCGGCGGCCGGCCCAAAGGTTCAAAGAACAAGCCCAAAAAGCTGACTGATAAGAATTTCAACGAAATTTTGCGGTCCGAACTCTATAAAGAAGTAAAGGTGAAGGACGGGAAGACCGTATCAACCGCCAGGGCCGTGACCCAGAAGCTGGCAGACCTGGCCCTCGCAGGCAACATACGTGCGATGCAGCTTGTAATTACTTCCCTTCGCGCCGTGGATGCGGCCGACGCCGCGCGGCAGGAGGCGGAGTACAATTACGCTGTAGGCTACAAAGCCCACTGGGAAAACCGCGAACCTGGAGGGCTAAATCAAGTTCCGAGCCCCGACCATATCGTACTCGACCACATGAATAAGAAGGCGATGTTTACGGGGCCGCGGAACGAGGAGGAAATAAAAAAACTACTGGCGGGAGTAGACTTCCGTGAAGAGTATACCGACGATGAGGATCAACAAGAGGATGAAGAGGAGGATGAAGTGAGCTTCCGAACTTCAGAGCTCAACAGGCGCGCTTAACCCTAAAATATCCCAGTCACCCCACCCAAGAGGCGGGAGACCGATGCCGCACACCCTAAGATCCTGAGGCTCCGGCTTTGCCTCCGTGGGGTCTTTTCCCGCATGAGACCTCCAGAACGGCGGAGCATCGTCCGACGGATAACAAACTATTTTATATCAGGGCAGAAGAAATGTCCCGTAGGAAAGGGTCAGAGTTACTGCATTGGAGTAAGCCGTCTCGGTCTCATCTTTCGTGTCGATGAAGCGGTAGCTCAGGCTTGATGTCCAGTCTTCAGACAACCGGTAGCTGAGCGACGGCGAAAGCGTAAAGGCACTCGACTCCGCATTGTCTGAGTCGGTCTGCGTGGCGTAGGTAGCATTAAATCCGAGGGTTGTAAGGTCATTGACCTCGTGGCTCACAGTAGGCCAGCAGCGTGGCGGTCATTCAGTGAGCCATCTTGTCTCGGTTTCGCTGCCAAGAGCGGTGCGGCTGCCAAAAAGCCACCAATTCGATTGATCTGCATCAATGACGGTCTCGGGTGCCGGGACCAAGCTGCGAAGTTAAATTTCAGGCACGTCGGTTGCCCTGACAGTTGAAATGAAGCCCGGACTTTATATTCTGCAATGCAATATTGCTCGTCACTATGTGGCTGGCATGTGGACGACTCTGAAAGCTGATTAATGCGCTATAAAAAATGAAAATGGAGGTCCGGCAAACTTGCTTGTAAATCTCTCACTCGCGACCGTCATGGTGGTCTTGACGGTCGTAATTCACTTTATCGGCTTGCTGGTCCTTCTTCGCGTTTTGCGCTATCGCGGGCACAGGTTCCGTGCCCAAGAGAGTGTGCTCGGTCAATGTGTGCTCATTCTCATGGTTGTGCTTGGGATATTTGCGATACACACCTTGGAAGTGTGGTTATACGCCCTCGGTTTCCTTGGCATTGGAGCCATTGACGACTTTGAGTCAGCGCTCTACTTTTCTACTGTGACGTTTGCGTCCCTGGGATATGGTGATATCGTATTAAGTTCTGAGTGGCGGCTGTTTGGTGCAATCGAGGCCGTCAACGGATTGATCCTGCTAGCCTGGTCAACCGCTTTTCTAATTTCACTTATGAGCCGGCTTCGCGGCCTTGAGCACGATTGGCTAGAAACAATTGGCTCTGATGTGGGAAGAGCAAATGCACCTGGAATGCGCCGATGAAAGTCCTGATTGTCTATGCCACCACCGAGGGGCAAACGCAGAAAATTGCAGAGAAAATTGCGGACCAAGTTCGCAAATTGGGCCATGTCGTGGAAGTGGTGGATATCGGCCACAAGCGCCAGGACATTAGACTGGATGATTTCGATGCGGTGATCTTGGCTGCTTCAGTGCACCAGCATGCGCACCAGGAAGAGATCGATATCTTTGTAAGCGCAAGCCGCGCCATCCTCAGCGCGAAACGGACAATGTTTCTGTCAGTTAGCCTAGCTGCTGCGTTTGAAGAAGGGCGCGTCGAGGCACAGGAATGTATAGCCAAATTCATTGAACAGACCGGTTGGATGCCAAATGTCAGCTTGCCGGTCGCAGGCGCATTGCGAAACGAGAGTTACGATTATTTCCAGCAGCAGATCCTTGAGTATGTGGTTCTCAAGAACCGCGACCTCGGTTCCCTCAGGCGGGACCATGAGTTTACAGATTGGAAAGAACTTGCCAGCGCGGTTGAGGCATTTCTAAAGATCTGAAATCAGTTGAAAGAAAATAGCCGCGGTGCCCCTCCGCGGGAAGCCGTCCTCTGGGATGGACGCAGTCAATGCGGTTTCCCCTCACTCTACAATTCATATCAGGGCAGGAGAACTGTCCCGTAGGAAAGGGTCAGGGTGACGGCATTGGAGTAGGCCGTCTCGGTCTCATCGTCCGTGTGGATGAAGCGGTAGCTCAGGCTCGATGTCCAGTCTTCGGACAACCGGTAGCTGAGTGACGGCGAAATGGTAAAGGCGCTCGACTCCGCATTGTCTGAGTCGGTCTGCGTGGCGTAGTTGGCAAAAAAACCGACGGTGGTGAGGTCATTGACCTCGTGGCTCACGGTAAGGCCAGCCGCGTAGCGGTCATTCAGTGAGCCATCCTGGCTCGGCGAGAGGTCACGCGAGAGCGACAGGGCGAAGCTGGTGTCCTTCAGCTTGTAGTCGGCGCTGGCATTGAAGATCATATCCACTTCGCTGCCGCCACGATCCGGATCAAGCAAGACGGCGCCCAGCGCTCCAGCAACGGAGAGGCGCTTGGTCAGCCGCGCATTCAGTCCCGCCGTGGCGCGGTAGAGGAGCCGCCCCTCGACCGTCGTCGAATCCGGATCGTAGTACTCAACCGAATCCATCAGGTTGCCGGAAACCAGCTGGCTAAAGTCGTGGCGCCAGGTTGCGCTCGAAGTGAGCGTAGTTGCCGGCACCAGGTCGTCGCTGGGCAGCGTGTAATCGACCAGGCGGGCGGAATTTGACCAGATTAGCGAATTTCGCTCATTCACTTTGTGGGTGATGGTGCCGGTCACCGCGTAGCTGAGCTCGTCGCCCTCATTCACGGTGTAGAGCCCATCCACCAACTCGTTCGACGAGGCTTCACTGCGGGCGAATGAGGCTTCAAGGTCGTAGGTTGTGAGCTTCGACCAGGTGCTGAGCGACAGGTTACCGGAGGGGAAGTAACTCCACTGGTCTGGCTCCGCGCTGAAGAAGGTTTTCTGAACGCTCAGCGCCGGACGCAGCTCGATCTTGTAGGTCTTCCCCTTGCCCAGCAAATCGAGATTGACGGCGCTGGAGTTGGTTACGCCTGCATCGCGGTTGGATTCCGTGAGGTCAAGATTGTCATCAAAGGTCAAAGATTCAGAGGCGCCGAACTTCAGGGACCAGTCGGCGGCGAGCGCGGGGACCGTGACCCCAAGGCCGGCAAGTCCCAGCGGCAGGAGCCAGAAACTGGCTCCTGCCCACCGGGAGGCTCTGCCGAACCGGGACACGTTTCAGTCTACTCAAAGAGGCCGCGTTCCGGAACGACGACTACGTCGCCATTGCGGAGCGTGATGTTGCCCTCCATGTCGTGGCCCCTGGTAAAGTTCCTGTAGTTGAAAGGGTAGACCCTCTCCCCGCCATTCACCTTGCGCAGCACCCGGATGCGCCGTTCGGCCGCGAAGGGGCCTAGGCCACCTGAAAGCGCAATCGCCTGCAGCACGGTGGGAGGACGCTTGGGGACGACGAAGGCGCCAGGCTTTGCCACTTCACCTGTCACGTAGACGGTATATTCGGCATCCTTTGCCTCCTTGAGCTGCCGCGGCTCACGCTTCTCCGACTGAAGATAGCTCACGGTGACGTCGAGGTCCGTTGAATATTGTTTCTGTAGCCCGCTTTTCAGGGCACTCTCGACCCCCGACGTCGTTAAGCCACCCGCCTTGAACCGCCCCGCCAGCGGAAAGGCCACGTAGCCATCTGGCGCCACGACGATTTGCCGGTTGAGTTTGGGATCCTGGAAGACCGTGACTTCGAGGACATCGCCCGGCCGCAGCCGGTAGCTGTCTGCTTGGGCTATGCCCGCCGCAGCTACCATGAGTGCCACCAGTAAAGTCAGTATTGCACGCATCTTTATCACTCCCCACCTGCCTGCCCGTCCA
Organism: Hyphomicrobiales bacterium; assembly: GCA_038251095.1. GTDB lineage: Bacteria > Pseudomonadota > Alphaproteobacteria > Rhizobiales > Aestuariivirgaceae > Aestuariivirga. The sequence continues at coordinate 9,037 of JBBSBQ010000038.1, read as the reverse complement.
CCTGTAGAGCCCGTTTTTATGTACATTTTAGCCCAAGCCGGAAAAATCGGCCAATCCGACGCCATTGTCAAACGCCGCCCCCCCCAAATGCACTAAAGATTGCCCCTGTGCCCATTAGGTCACACTGCACAAAATCGAGGGCTCTCCTACGCCAAAGGAACTCTTTTACCCGCTCGGGGCTCCGTGGCGGCGCGACACTTCCTCAATCCCTCCCCCGCCGTAATGTGCAAATTGATTTGCGGACAGGGTTACGAAAGTCCCAAGATTTAACTTTCGGAAAGGCTCATTAACCCTATTAAATAGCTTTAATTTCCGCTTAATGCTGGCCCCGATTAGAAACCGGCGTTAGGGTTGAAATAGTCGTCACAGCGTCGCAATGCGCGAGGCTGCGACACAGATAAATTTGATTGAACTTGAGGAAGGACCGCGACGACGTGAACGACTTCGACAAGGGGGACAGCGCGGACACCCAAAGCCTCCGAGGCTGGCGCACTAGGCTGCCACCCCTCTCCTCCACCAAAGTTGCGACGCTCCTGAGCCTCATCGATTCGCTTGCGATCCTTGCCGCCAGCTACCTGACCTACGACTCGGTGGTGGTTTACTCCCTGGCGCAGAGCCTCTACCTGGCGGCCGCCGTCTTTGTCTGGATCAGCAGCCTCTCCCTCATGAATTTTGCCGACCTCTACAGCTACGACGCAGCCGCGCGTCCCCTCGCCAACCTTCACCGCATTGTCGTCGCCATCGCCACGGCATTCCTCTTTCTCCTCGCCGCGGCATTTTCCATCAAGGTTTCGGAGTCCTTCTCGAGGCTTTGGTTTATCTACTTCGCCGCCGCCGCCGCGGGAGGCGTTGTATTATTGCGCCTCATCTTTGCCCTCGCCCTCCGCCACCTCCTCCACGTCAACATTTCAAAGCGAAGCCTCGCCATTATTGGCGCCGGCAACCAGGGGCGGCGCCTCATCGCCGAAATTCTGAGGGACACCAACCGGCCACTCAAAATACACGGCGTCTTCGACGACACGCTGCGCCCCGTCGCCCAAACGAAAGATGGAACAGAAAAAAAACTACCTCCCGCACACGGCCTGGAGCAGCTGATAAACCAGGCCCGCGCGGGCTACATTGACGACGTCGTCATCGCCATTCCCTGGCAGGAGGATGACCGCATCATGGCGATCGTGACGCGGCTTCGCGAGTTACCGGTGCACGTCTACCTCCTCAGCGATCTCATCGGCTTCCGCACCGTCTTCCGGAGCCCCCCGAGCCACTTCGGCTCCCTCCCAATTCTCCAGGTGACGGCAAAGCCGATGTCAGGCTGGGACGGCTGGATCAAGCAAGTGGAGGACTACACCCTCGCGCCCATTGCCTTCATTTTGAGCGCACCCCTCCTCCTCCTGATCGCTATGCTGATCAAACTAGACAGTCCAGGACCTGTTTTCTTTCGTCAGAAGCGACTGGGCTTCAACAACCAGGTTTTTGACGTCTACAAATTTCGCTCCATGCGGCACAGCGACTTGCCAACAGAAAAAACCCTCCAGACGGCGCCCGACGACGCGCGCGTCACGCGTGTGGGCCGCTTCCTCCGGCGTTGGAGCCTCGACGAGCTGCCGCAAATTTTCAATGTCCTGAACGGCTCCATGTCTCTGGTCGGCCCCAGGCCCCACGCCCTCGACCACAATGAGGAGTTCGCCGCCCGCGTCGGCGACTACTTCGCCAGGCACCGCGTCAAGCCCGGGATTACCGGCCTGGCGCAAGTCCGCGGCTACCGCGGCGCCACCGACACAGATGAGAAGCTAGAGGGGCGCATCCGCAACGACATTTTCTACGCCGAGAACTGGTCACTCTCCCTCGACCTGTGGATTTTGATGCGCACCTTGCTCATCTGCGTCACCGGGAAAAACGCCTACTGAAAGCCTTAGCTGCGTGGTTAACAAAACTCCTTAACTATCGGTAATTTCTAAGAATTCCTTTCAAATTAGCGTCAACTTATGGAGCCCCTACCCACCCCAAGTTAAGACCCCGCCGGTAAAACTGGACCCTCAAAACACGATCCCCAGACTTAAGGCTACAGCCAGGCGGGGGACAAATTGAGGGTCGGCGTATGTGTGTATTGTGTCAGAAGTATCCGCTTGTCGACTGGCACGCGCTTGACGCCGAGGCAGCGGCACCCCTGGAGATTGGCACCGTCGCCGGTGGCACCAGCAATGGCGTATCGGTAGCCTTCAACCAGAACCTCGTCGACCAACTCGACAGCGGCTCCTACTGGAGAAATACCGATGGATCCATAGCCCAGACGATTACCTACGGCTTCACCACCAGCAGTGCCTTCGCGACGGGAAATTCAGAGGCCGGGGGCTGGTCGGCCTTCACCGAAGCCCAAAAAACTGCAGCGCGCCAGATGATGACCCTCTGGGATGACCTCATCACCCCCACCTTCGTCGAATCCACCGCCTCGCCCAACACCGCCGACATCAAGTTCTCGAATACCACCACGGGCCCCAGCTACGCCTGGGCTTGGTATCCAGGCCAAGTTAACACGCAGGTCAGTACCTACGACAAAATGAACGGCTCGGTCTGGCTCAATCCCGCCTACAACAGTGGCACTAACAACCTGGTCGCGCCTACCTTAGGCATTTATGGCTACATGGCCATCATGCACGAGATTGGCCACGCCATAGGTCTCAACCATGGTGGCAACTACAATGGCGGCGCGCCCGCCTACGGAAACACCTCGACGGGCTGGCTCTACACCGAGGATTCCCGCCAGTTTACCATTATGTCCTACTTCAATGCCAGCGTCACGGGCGCCAACTGGGGCGGCAAATATGCCCAGACGCCGATGGTCTACGACATCCTGGCGATCCAGCAGCTTTATGGGGCCGACTATACGACGCGCTCAGGAAACACGACCTACGGCTTCAATTCCAACGCTGGAAACGCCACATACGATTTCAGCCAGAATACGTCGCCGATCCTCACCATCTGGGATGGCGGCGGCATCGACACCATTGATTTGTCGGTCTGGTCGTCCGCCTCGATCCTTAACCTGACCGCCGGCTCCTATTCCGATGTCAACGGCATGACCAAGAACCTCGCCATCGCCTACGACGTCGACATCGAGAATGGCACCGGCGGATCGGGCAACGACACCATCACCGGCAACGACCTCGCCAACATCCTCATCGGCAACGGCGGCAACGACACGCTCATCGGCGCAGGCGGCAACGATGCTCTGTTCGGCGGCACCGGCAACGACACGCTCAACGGCGGCGCAGGAAATGACATCCTGGACGGCGGCACCGGCGTCGACATCCTGATCGGCGGCGACGGCGACGACACAATCTACTTTGATATTTTGGATAATCTGGCGCTCCTCGATGGTGGCGCCGGCTTCGACACGCTGATCCAACTCGGCGTCCTCATCACCTTCGACTACGCCAGCCACAATTTTGAGCGTCTCCTCAATATCATCACTGATCTCGGCACAGCCAACTGGGATAGCCAGACGGATTTCTATGACGTCTCGGGGCTCTACTACGAGTGTGACATCACCTACGACAACGGCATCAAAACCGTAACCGAATATGACGTCTACAACAATCAGAGCTGGTCAGCCTTCACAACGACCTACGACGCCGCCGGAAACGTCACGTCGCAGGTCTATGTGCCCGATGCGGGCGTAGGCACTGCGCCTGTTATCACCTCCAACGGCGGCGGGACGACGGCGGCAATCTCCGTCGCAGAGAACAGCACAATCGTTAGCACTGTAACGGCAACCGATGCCGACGCAGGCACAGTCCTCATATATTCGATCGCGGGCGGCGCCGACGCCGCCAAATTTACGATTAACGCAGCAACAGGTGTGCTGAGCTTTGTCTCCGCCCCCAATTTTGAGGCGCCCACCGACGCCGGCGCAAACAACGTCTACGACGTGCAAGTCAAGGTTTCAGACGGCACCCTCACTGATACGCAGGCTATTGCCGTCACCGTCACCAACGTGAACGAGGCGCCAGTCATCACCTCCAATGGCGGCGGCGCGACGTCGGCCATCAATGTCCTCGAGGGTAGCACGGCCGTCACGACCGTGACAGCCGTCGACCCCGACACCGGCGCAGCCAAGTCCTACGCCATCACGGGCGGCGCCGACGCCGCAAAATTTACCATCAATGCCGCGACAGGCGTCCTGAGCTTCGTCTCCGCCCCCAACTTTGAGACACCAGCGGATGCGGGCGCCAACAATGTCTACGACGTCGTGGTTCAGGTCTCCGATGGTACCTTGACTGACACGCAGGCCATTGCCGTAACGGTCACCAACGTCAACGAGGCCCCCACAATCATTTCGGGCGCCACCGCGAACTTTGCCGAGAACGGCACCGGCACCGTCTATACGGCGGCCGCCACTGACCCGGATGCCGGAGCGACGCTGACCTACTCGATCTCGGGTGCCGATGCGGCTCGCTTTAACATCAATGCGACCACCGGTGCAGTCACCTTCAAGGCCGCGCCCAACTACGAAGCGCCAACCGATGTGGGCGCCAACAATGTCTATGACATCACCGTCACGGCGTCTGACGGCGCGCTAAGCACCAGCAAGGCAGTTGCCATCACCGTCACCAACGTCAACGAGGCGCCGGTCATTAGCTCGGGCGCCACGGCGAGCGTTGCCGAAAACGGCACGGGCACGGTCTATACGGCAGCCGCCACTGACCCGGATGCCGCGACCACATTCACCTACTCGCTCTCGGGCACCGATGCATCCCTGTTCAACATCAATGCCTCAACCGGCGCCATCACCTTCAAGTCGTCACCAGACTACGAGGCTCCTGGCGATGCCGGCGCCAACAATGTCTATGACATCAACGTCACGGCGTCCGATGGCAGCCTCACGTCTACCAAGGCAGTTGCCATCACCGTCACCAACGTCAACGAGGCGCCGACTATTATTTCAATCAACACTGTGACGTCGGCATTTGCGGCAGTTGCCACGGGCGCAACTGGCTCCGTCGATGTTGCCGAAGGCACGACCAACGTGGGCACAGTTGTCGCGGTCGATCCCGATTTTGGGGCAAGCCTCACCTACAAGCTGATCGGCGGTGCCGACGCCTCAAAGTTCAAGATTAACGCCACGACGGGCGCTTTGAGCTTTATTGCGGCGCCGGACTTCGAGGCGCCAGCCGACGCAGACGGCGACAATGTCTACGACGTTATGGTCCAGGTCTCCGATGGCACCCTGACCGACACGAAATCAATTTCAGTAACTGTTACCGATCAGGATGAGTCCCAGATCGTGACCCTAATTACCGGCACGAGCGCCAACAACGTATTAAATGGGACGACGGGGATCGACTTCATCGACGCCCTCGCCGGCAACGACACCCTGGCGGGGCGCGGCGGCGCCCCCCCCCAGATCGGCGGCCTCGGCACCGATACGGCGACCTATATCGCCTCCGCTGAGGGCGTAAATGTCAGCCTGATGACGGGCCTGGGCTTTGGCGGCGACGCCGAGGGCGACACCCTGTCTGGTATCGAGAACCTCACGGGTTCGAACTTTGACGATACCCTGGAGGGAGATGCGGGCACCAACAAGCTGATCGGAGGCGCCGGCATTGATACCGTCTCCTACGCCCACGCGGCTGCGGGCGTCTCCGTCAGCCTGGCTACGACCAAGGCCCAGAAAACCGGCGGCGGCAGCAGTGACACCCTCAGTGGCTTCGAGAATATAACGGGATCAGACTTTAACGATAAACTGACGGGAAGCAGCGGAAGCAATGTGCTTGACGGCGGCGCCGGCGACGATGTCCTGAATGGCGGCGTAGGCGCCGACACGATGCTTGGTGGCCTCGGCGACGACACCTTCGTGGTGGACAATGTGGGCGACGTCGTGATCGAATTCGCCGACGAGGGGACTGATACGGTCCAGTCATCACTCTCCTGGTCCCTCGCCGCCATGGCCTTTGTGGAAAACCTGACGCTTACCGGGAAATCGGCGATCAGCGGAACCGGAAACGACCTCGACAATCTGATCATCGGCAACGGCGGGAAAAACCTTCTCATCGGCCTCGACGGCGACGACACGCTGAACGGCGGCGCAGGCGCTGACACGATGCTGGGTGGCACCGGCAACGACACCTATGTGGTGGACAATGCCGGAGACATCGTTGACGAGACCGACGGCGACGGCACCGACACGGTCCAATCTTTGATCACCTTCAACCTGTCTGATGCGCTCCATGTGAAGGGTGAGGTCGAAAACCTGACCCTCAACGGCACCAGCGCGATCAATGGTACGGGTAGTGCCTTGTCGAATATCATTACGGGAAACAACGGTAACAATATTCTGGCAGGCCTCGGCGGCGCCGACGTCCTGGATGGCAGCCTCGGAACCGATATGGCAACCTACGCCGCCTCGTCAGCTGGCGTGAATGTCAGCCTGATGACCGGCCTGGGTTTTGGCGGCGACGCCCAGGGGGACACGCTCGTCTCCATCGAGAACCTTACAGGTTCGGCCTTAGACGACATCCTGGAAGGTAACGGCGGCAACAATGTCCTGGTCGGCGGCCTGGGCATTGATACTGCGAGCTACGCCAATGCGTCGGCCGGCGTCACCATCAGCCTCGCCACAACCAAGGCGCAGAAGACGACCGGCGCCGGAACCGATATCTTATCGGGCTTCGAGAACCTCACAGGCTCCGCCTTCAACGACAGGCTGACCGGCAACTCCCTCGCCAACCTCCTCCATGGCGGAGGCGGCGACGACATTCTGACGGGCGGCGCCGGCGCCGATACCTTCGACTTCTCCTCGCTCGCCGATGGCAGCGACATCATCACCGACTTTGCAACAGGCGTGGACCACATTGGGCTAGTTGATCTCCTCAACTCAGTCGGCCTCGGAGATTTGAGCTACGAGACGCTGGTAGCCCAAGGCAACCTGATCATCGAGACGGGCTATTTCGCAACCGGTCTCACCTCAAACAGCGCCAGCATTCTGGATACGCGGATCTCCATTGATGCTGATGGCTTTGGCGGCGGTGACGCCGTGCTGATCGCAACCCTGGAAGATACGCTGACACAGTCTACTGATTTCCTGGTGGGCGTCGCCGCATCGACACCTGTCGCCGAGGAGCCAGAAACTGACGCCGGCGAGCCGTCGGGCTTGAACTTGATCAGCGGCACCAATGCTAGCAACAGGCTCAATGGCAGCGCCGACGCCGACGTGATCTATGGCCTGGGCGGCAATGACACGCTGAGCGGAAATAGCGGCGACGACATCCTCGTGGGTGGCGCCGGACGCGACACCCTGAATGGCGGCAGCGGCTCCGACTGGGCCTCCTACGCAGGCTCCGCCGCCGTCACCGTTGACCTGGGCCGCGGCCGGGCCTCAGGCGGCGACGCATCGGGAGACCGGTTTATCAGCATTGAAAATCTGAAGGGTTCAGATTTCAATGACAAACTTACTGGCTCCTCCGCCTCAAATAGTCTCGATGGCGGCCTCGGCAATGACATTCTCACCGGCGGCGGCGGCAGCGATACTTTTTACTTCAGTAATGCAGCCTTTGGCCACGACACGATCACCGACTTCCAGGATGGCTTGGACAAACTCGCCTTTACCAGCGATGTGGCCACCAGCTTTGGCGATCTGGTGATAACCGACAATGGCACCAGTAGCGTCACAATAAGCCATGGCGTCGACAGCATTGTCGTGTCCAGTGTGTCGGCCTTTATCCTCGACCCTGAAGACTTCATCTTTGTCTAAAGTCGTACTGCACGCCTCTGAGCGTGGCTGGCCATCTCTCACTGCGGCAACGACAGGTGCGTGTGTCTTTCGAGGAAAAGAAACTGGTACCCGCCTCTGGCGCGTAGCTGACATGGAAGTTGCAGAGGCTGTCTTCCGCTTCTGACTCCTCCCGACATGGCAAAGACAATTGTGCTGAGTGGGCCTTAGACCAACGTCCCATTGTCGTGGCGACCGGCCATGAACTATCATTTCACGGCGCAGATTGAGCCTCGGCTCATCTTTGAGAAATGAACTTTGTAATCGGCGCTTTGGCTAGTCCGGTCCGATTCACCGGGGCGGCATTTTTTCGAACGTCGGCAGTGCCGGATCGATGTAATCCCACGCGTGGCCACTTGAACTGAACATCACCTTCTGCGGCTTGAAGCGGCTGGGATCATCCAGGCTGGCGGCGTGTATGATGAATATGTCGGGTGCGGCTGCAATGGTCATGTAAACCGGCGTCCCGCAGGTGGGACAGAAGGCGCGGGTCTTAACGAGGCCGGTGTCGCCCGCAAAGTCCCAGGTGGTCGCTTGCCGCGTGAGTTTGACCTTACTGCGATGGCTGAATGTAAGGTATGAACCGTGTCCGGTACCACTCTTCTGCTGGCACTGCCGGCATTGGCAGTGCAGCATGGATACGGGTTCCGTTGGAATTTCATAGCGGATGGCGCCGCAGGCGCAGCCGCCCGTATAGGCTTCACTCATGGTTTTTCGCTCTTCTCTGCAAGTGACAATTCGGCCGCGACGGCGATCAGCTTCGGCAAAACAACGGACCAACCTGCGTTGACGTTTTTGAATACCGATTCATTCTTCGGCATGACAAAGCCGGAGTGGACGATCCGGAGGCGGGTTCCGCCGTCATGCTTCGCCAGCGTCCAGGTGACGACCGTGTCGAGGCGGGAGACATAACCCGCGGCAGTTTGAACGCCGCTTTTCCAGGAATAGGAGAGGCGCTCATTGGGCTGGACCTCAAGCACCTGGCAATAGATCATGCCGTCCCAATCTCTGTCCGGCGGCGTCTGGAAGCTGAAGGTATTGCCCTTGACGGGTTCAAAGCCTTTCTGCGCCATGAGCCAGCGGTCCATCAACTTTCCGGTCGTCAGGGCTCTCCAAATTGTTGACGGCGTATGGGGAAAAACGTCGTCAATCACGATGTCCTGCGTGGCCTGCTTCAAGCTAGCGTCATTCATGGATCAATTTCCTTCAGAAGTGTTTTGAGGTTTGCAAAGTGTTTGCGCCAGAAGGCATCATAGTGGCTCATCCAGT
>JBBSBQ010000037.1:0-39620 GCA_038251095.1 Hyphomicrobiales bacterium | reverse complement strand
CTCGCCGAAGCCTGTGCGGAGCCGGCGATCCTCCTGCTTAGCTGCAATGAGGCCCCGGGCTTCACGTTCGGCAAGATAGGTATCCAACAGCAGCCCCACCTTGGCCTTTTCCTGGCGGCGCTCTTCGGCCCGCGTCTCGGCAGGGTCGCCGCCGGCCGCAACCTTGCCAATAGCTGATTGAGCAATCTTACGGGCATTCTCCGCCCCGAGAGAGGGAAAGGCGCCAAGGCGCATCTTGCGTTGTTTGCCTGCGCGGTTCCGATAATAAAGGATCCACACCCTGGACGTCGCGCCAATGCGCAGTCCGAACCCCACAACCTTCGAATCCCACACAATGTAGTTAGGTTGCCCCTCAGGCGCGGGCCTGCTTTTGGCGATGAAGTCACTCAATTTCTCTTTGGGAATGGTGATCATGGCGATCCCTACGATTTGGCAGCGCCTTGGCAGCAATTTGTCGTGGCGCGGCCTATGGCATCCTATCGTAAAATATACGCCACAATGCTGGATATTTCAAGTTTTCTAAAAGGGTCCATAGCTTCCTTATGGCGCAACCCCACCCTTGCCAAGGTCGGGGTCGAGGGTTCGAATCCCTTCGCCCGCTCCAATTTTCCAAATATCTCCGGTTCAGGAAATTTTGGCAATGAATTCATGGAGTTCATTGAAACCCTTCAGTTGCTTGAAGCGTGGATGGTGAGTTGGGGCCTCGACGTGTTCCAGCGCCCAGGTCAATTCATGGGGTATGAAGACTCCCCAGCAGCCGGCGGCAATGGCCGGAACAATGTCTGATTTCAGGGAATTTCCCACCATCACCGCCCGTTCCGGCCCTTCCCCGTGCCGGTCAAAAATGCGTTTGTAGGTTTGGGGCGTCTTGTCGCTGACGATTTCAATGCCGTCGAAGAGTTCGCCCAGGCCGGATTGGGCAAGTTTCCTTTCCTGGTCGAAGAGATCGCCCTTGGTGATCAGGACAAGCCGGAAGGCGTTGCCGAGTTCTTCCAGGGTCTCGCGGACGTGCGGCAGGGGCAAGATGGGATGGGACAGCATTTCGCGGCCGGCGCTGAGAATTTCCTGGATAATTGGTGCCGGAACCTGGCCATGCGTGATGTCGATGGCGGTTTCGATCATCGAGAGGACAAAGCTCTTGGTGCCGAAGCCATAGAATTCCAGATTTTTCATTTCGGCTTGCAGCAGGCGGGCGCTCAGGTCGGACCCTTCCGCGTAACCGCCGAGAAGCTCGACAAAGCGGGCTTCCGTGAGCTTGAAAAAATGCTCGCTCTGCCAAAGCGTGTCATCGGCATCCAGTCCAACTGTTGTGAGCGGTGATTTGTCTGCTACCATTGGCGTATTTTCTAGAGAGTTTTGCCATTCTTGTCAGGCACGGTTTCGGAGCATCCATGCTTAGCCACGAATTTGGCTATTGGCTGCAGCAATTTCTCAATGCCTGCACGCTTGCCAGCTTTTATGTGCCGCTGGCCGTGGCCTTTGCCCTGGTGCAGGGCCTGACCAACAAGATATTCCTGTCGTTTGGCGATTTCGCCATGTATGCGGCCTTTGCCGCGATTTATGCGGGGCTTGCCAGCCTTCTGGCCGGAAACAATACGGCCACCATACTCGCCATATCCCTGACGCTTGCGGTCTTGTCCTCCGCGGCACTCGGGCACTTTGCCGCCATCCATGTCTTCGCGCCGCTCATCAGCCACACCTCCCAGGCCTTCATGATCGGCTACATCGGAGTTTCCATTGCCCTGCAGGAAATCATGCGGCTTCAGGGTGGGGCCCGGGACCTGTGGATGATGCCGCTGTTTGACGGCGCGGCGTTGCGGATTTTTGACGGCAGCTTTCCGGTGCAGATCGGCATCATGCAGCTCATTGCGATGGTCACGGCCACTTTGGCGATCGGCACGGTGTTTTTCATCATGCAGTTCACCGCCGCCGGGCGCAATTGGAAGGCATGCTCGCAATCGGAAAGGCTGGCAAAGCTTAGCGGCGTCAATACGCTCACGGTGCTGCGCTGGTCCTGCGTCGGCTCGGCGGCGCTGGCCAGCGTTTCGGGCTGGATCATTGCCGTGTCCTATGGCGGGGTTACCTTTTCGATGGGACTCATGCTGGGTTTCAAGGCGATGTTTGCCTCAGTCATCGGCGGTTTTGGAACGGTGAGCGGGGCCATCGCCGGCGGCATATTTCTGGCCTTTGTCGAAACCCTGTGGACGGCCGCCTTCCCTTTGGCTTACCGTGACGTGGCGGTGTTTGGTTTCATAATCCTGATACTCATGCTAAAACCGGAAGGGCTTTACAGCTCAACAGGCAGACGGGAAAGCGAAGATTAGATGAGGCTTGTACTTGTCATGTGCTGCTGTCTTGGGCTGTCGGCGTGCAAGGAAGAGGCGCCAACGCCGTTCCTGAAAATTGTCGGCGGCAGCTTCATGTTCAATTACCGCTATTCGAAAATGTCCTACGGCTTTGTGGCGCGTCAGCTCAAGCCCCTGCCAGAGGGAAGTGTATTGGAAGCGAGCTTTGACTTGCCTGATACGAACCGCAAATTTGTCATCAGCAAGCCCGCGAAAGGCGGACAGCTGCAATACAGTTTTGAAACGGAGCCGCTGCGTGGTGTGAAGAAAGACATACCATACAAGGTTCAGCTTAAGCTTCTGGAAGCGAAGACGGGCAAGGCGCTTGGCGCTGTCGAGCAGGTTTTCAGATCGGATGTCGACCAGTCGACCTTGCCAACCGAGGCGCTGGTTGTCGGGCCTGGCTATCAGGTGAACCCGGAAAACTGAACGCTGTTTACTCTATCCTGACGGCGGTGCCTGCCGCCGTCACCATCAGCATGCTGCCATTGGCGCCAACGGTTTCATAGTCGATGTCAACGCCGATCACGGCATTGGCGCCGAGCTGGGCGGCCTTGTTGGTCATTTCACTGACTGCGGTCTCTCGCGCATCGTTCAACACCTTTTCATAGGAGCCCGCGCGGCCGCCGACGATATCGCGGATGGAGGCAAAGAGATCGCGGAACAGATTGGCGCCGAGAATGGCTTCTCCCGCAACAAGGCCCTTGTATTCCAGGATGCGTTTGCCTTCGATATTGTGAGTGGTGGTGACCAGCATGGCGCTCTCCTCTTTGAAGATTTAATCTAATGACGAAAATGCCGAATGCCAGTGAAAATCATGGCGAGCCCGGCCTCGTTGGCGGCGCGGATGATTTCATCGTCCTTGATGGAGCCACCGGGCTGGATAATGGCGGTGGCGCCTGCTTCCACGGCCTGCAGCAGGCCATCGGCAAAGGGGAAGAATGCATCGGAGGCCACAACGGAACCATGGACAAGCGGCACCCTGTGACCTGCCGCCTTGGCCGCATCCACGCTTTTGCGGACGGCGATTCGTGCGGCATCGACGCGCGACATCTGTCCTGCGCCAATGCCGACGGTTGCGCCATTCTTGGCATAGATGATCGCGTTGGATTTCACATGCTTGGCGATCCGGAAGGCAAATTTCAGGTCCTTGAGCTCGGATTTTGTGGGTTCACGTCTGGTGACAACCCGCAAGTTCATCTCATCAACGGAGTAGCCATCGCGGGTTTGCACGAGAAGCCCGCCGATGATGGATTTCACAGAAATCGCCGGGGCATTTGAATTGGGATGTTCACCCAGAAGCAGGAGGCGTAGATTTTTCTTGGCGGCAATGATAGCCCGCGCGCCTTCGTCCGCGCCGGGCGCAATAATGACTTCGGTGAAAAGTTTTGAAATTTCAAAAGCGGTTTCTTCATCGAGGTTGCGGTTGAACGCCACAATGCCGCCAAAGGCGCTGACCGGATCGCAGGTGAGCGCCTTGCCATAGGCTTCAAAAAGCGAATGGCCGACGGCCACGCCGCAGGGGTTGGCATGTTTTACAATGACGCAGGCGGCCTCCGGTTCATTGCGGAATTCCGAAAGGCAATCGAGAGCCGCATCCGTGTCATTGATGTTGTTGTAGGAAAGCTCCTTGCCCTGAACCTGTTTGGCGCTGGCAACACCTTTACGCTGATCGGGGCTGCTGTAGAGGGCGGCGGTCTGGTGGGGGTTTTCACCATAGCGCAGGGTTTGCAGGCGCTTGCCGCCAATGGCGAAATAACCCGGTGTGGTGTCGCCGAGTTCGGTGGAAAACCACTGGGCTATTGCGGCATCATAGGCAGCTGTTCGGGCGAAGGCCTTGGCCGCCAGCAAGCAGCGCGTTTCTTCCGTGGTGTTTCCACCATGGGACTTGAGCTCCGAGACCACAGTTGCGTAGTCTTCGGGGCTTACAACCACAGTGACACGGCCATGATTTTTGGCAGCGGCGCGGATCATCGCGGGGCCGCCCACATCGATGTTCTCGATGGTGGTGTTCCAGTCGGCTTGCTTGGCGACAGTCTCTTCAAACGGGTAAAGGTTGACCACCAGCAGATCGATATCAGTGATGGCGTGGGTCAGCTTGGCGCTGTCGTGGGCCGGATCATTTCTCACGGCCAGAAGTCCACCATGAATTTTGGGATGCAGGGTTTTCACGCGGCCATCCATGATTTCGGGGAAGCCGGTGACGGACGCCACATCAATGGCCGGAATGCCGGCGGCGTGCAGGCTCTTTGCCGTGCCGCCGGTTGAAATAATTTCGATGTTGAGGGCAGCAAGGGCGCGGGCAAATTCGATGAGGCCGGTCTTGTCGGAAACGGAAATGAGGGCGCGGCGGATCGGAAGGGTCATGGGGCGTATCCCGGAACTAGATGCTGATCAGGCACATAGCATGCCGGGATGATTAGGCCACTAGAAAGGAAGTTGCGGCATTTCTACCCGGTCGCCAAGGGCCGCAGCCGATTTCTCCACGCGGCGCAAGGCCCAGTTTACGGGGAAAGCCGTTTCGGTCGAACCCCGGATGACGATTTGCTGGGTTTTTCGGGGTCCGAGGGCATCTCCCAGAAACACGCTGTCCTCAAGGGACATGATGCCGCCGCGGGCATTGAACTGCCAGGCGGTTTTATTGGGCAGCATGATCACAATCCGCGTTTCCTTGCGGCTGAGGGTTGCCTTCACGCCGGGATGGAGGTGAAACCTGATGGTATAATCCAACGGTCCCGAAGGTAGGGATGAAACCCGGTCTTCGCCGCGAAGATCACTGCCGGTCTGCGACAGGAAGATGCTTCGCTGGTGACTGACCTTTCCTGACTTTCCGGAAATCTCGTTGCTGCCGTTGATCAGCGAGCCCTGGGGAGAGGCGGTCACCTCGGCGGCGGGACTGTTTTTTATCCCGCTTTCGAAGGAGGCAATTTCAACCGTATTGTGGGCGGCGATATCTGCCGCTGCCCTGCACCAGTCGTCCGTGGCGGAGTCTGGCATGCCGCAATTGTTGAATATGCGGTGCGGCCCGTCCGAAAATTCAATCGCCAGCGGGCTGTTGCATTCAACGGGAACGCCCGTATCCATAATCAGGAGGCCGGAGCGGTGCGAGAGCCGGCAATAGCCGGAATGAGGTGCGCAGAGCAGCGGCCGGCCGGCAATCGTATCGTGCTCCACAAGGGTTTTTATGCCGGCCATCTCGGTTGCCCCGGCCCCTTGAAAATTGCCGAGGCCCCGGTCGCCATGGCTGAGCATGCGGAGCATGGGAAACATTTTTTCAATGGCAGCGCCCAACGCTTTCGGAACAGCCTCACGCCTTGCCACCATCGCATCCCTGATGGGAATGACGGCGAGGAGAACCTCAAGCAAGGCCTGGGGATTGCGCGAAACGTGGCCGCCGTCGGGCAATATGATCTGGTCCATGACGGTGCAGAGCCTGGCATTGGCCTGGTCACGAAGCGACTCTGAACCGCGAAAGGCCAGGCTCGCATATTGCAATGCCACGGCCTGCCAAAAACTCTCGCCGTGGGTGGAGGGGCGCCTTGCCAAAACCCGGTGGATGAGGTTTTCGACAAGTTCGTAAAATGATTTTTCAAAGGAAGAGGGCGACGGCCCTACCAGAAAATGCGCGGCACCTGCAAGCGAGGCGAGGGCATGGAAACAGACCAGGGGTGTGCGGAAGCCACGGCGCTGCTCGCCCCATTTCAGAATCAGCGAGCGGGCAACGATGCGGTGCAATTCATGGCCTCCCGTCACGAAGTGCTGCAGCCAGGAGAGATTGTGGAGTGCCATGGCCCATTGGGGACAGGGTGGGGCAGCGTCAAACACGTCGACTGGTCTTCCGGTAACAACTGCGCCGGCAAAACTGAATTTTCCGCGAGCCATATCCTGGGCCAGGGTTGGATCGCCTGGTTTCAGGGCCAATAGCCTCGTGCCAAGGCCGGAAATGCTTATGCGCTGCGGCGATCCGAGGCCAAAGCCATGGGCAGCCCAGTGCTTGAGCACGGCGCCATGGCCCGACAACACCTGAAAATAGGTGGGAGCGTCGAATTGCTGCGTAGCCCAATGATCGCGCATGTTCTGCCGCGTTAAAACCCGTTCCGGTGATGGTGCAATGGCCTACACTGGTGCGCAGATGGTTAACGAATTACTAACGCCGCTCCAGGCGGGCCGCAAAGAAGCCGTCGAGGCCGGAGCCCTTGCCAATGGCCATGGAGGGCAGGCAGCGCATAAGGCCCGCCGGCGTTATGAACTGCGCCTGCTGGGAGAGATCTTCAGGAACGATGGTGGAAAGCGTGAAATCTTCATGAGCCCGCAAAAAATTGAACACCTGCCGCTCCCCTTCGAGGGGGGACAATGAACAGGTGCAATAGACCAGCTTCCCGCCGGGTTTAACCAGACGAGCCGCATGGCCAAGCATTTTCTGCTGCAGCCCCACCAGCCCGGCCAGTTGCCGGGGCGATTTCAAATAGACGAGATCCGGATGACGCCGGATGGTTCCGGTGGCGGAACAGGGCGCGTCGAGCAGGACATTGTCGTAGAGCGTATCGGTCGGCAGGGATAATACATCGGCAAGCAGCGTGGAGGCCGGCAACTTCAATCGTGCGAGATTCTCCCGCAGCCGGTTCAAGCGCGTTACAGAATCATCGACCGCAGTCACAATCGCTCCGGCGGCTGCAAGCTGTGCGGTTTTTCCGCCCGGTGCCGCACAGAGATCGAGTACCGATTGTCCTGCGATGTTGCCCAGAAGTCTTGCAGGCAAGGCCGATGCGACATCCTGCACCCACCATTCTCCTGCGCTGAATCCCGGCAGCTCCTGCAAATTGCTGTCGCTGGATTCCAAACGGATGGTTCCGGTGGGGAGAAGTTCGCCCTTCAATTGCTCAGCCCAATACTCAGGCCTGTCTTTGACGGAAATATCGAGCGGCGCCTCTTTGAGATGGGAGGCTGCAATGTTACGCGCGGTTTCTTCGCCATAGGCGGCGACCCATTGCTCCCACAGCCAATCCGGTGTGTTGAGCCTTGGACCGTCCAGATCTATCAGCGCCGGATTCCCATCGGTGGAAACCTTGCGTAGCACCGCATTGATCAATCCGGAAAAGTGCTGGGCTTTCTTGTCCTGCTTTGCCAGATCAACGGAGAGGTCAATAGCCGCGTGGGGGCTCACCTCCATGAACAGGAGTTGCGCTGCGGCAATGATGAGAATATCCACCGACATGCCGGACGAGCGCGGCAATGGCTTTGTCAGGAATTTTCCAAGAACCGCTTTGATTTCGCCGCCATGGCGCAGGGATGAGGCCACAAGGGCATGGGCAAAGGAGCGGTCGCGGCCTTCCAACCCCCGGAATTCAGCATTTGTTTCGAGCAATTGATCAAGCGGCTGCTGGTCGAGGGTCACGCCTTGCAGCAGGCTTATGGCGGCGCGCCGGGCCAGCAGGCCGGGTTTTTCCTGTTTTGCAGCCGACACTGATCAGCCCCAAGGGCCCCTTGGTGCTGTGTTCTGGAAAGTTTCGGGAGTGCCCATTTCTGCTGCCATCTTCTGAAGTTCGGCAACGCGGTTTTCCGTTGCGGGATGCGATGAGAACAGATTGTCCATGCGCTGTCCAGACAAAGGATTGACGATGAAGAGATGGGCCATGGCGGGGTTGGCCTCGGCCGCTTCATTGGGAATGCGATGGGCAGCCCCTGAAATTTTATGCAGGGCTGAGGCCAGCGACATCGGTTCTCCGGATATTTCAGCGCCGCCGCGGTCTGCTTCATACTCACGGGTGCGGCTCACGGCCAGTTGCACGATTATGGCGGCAAGCGGGGCCAGGATGATCAGCAGCAGGCCGCCCAAGGGACCCAAGGGGCTGTTGCGGTCGCGGCCCCCAAAGAGAAACCCAAAGTTCGCCAGCATGGATACGGCACCGGCAAGGGTTGCCGTCAGGGTCATGACCAGCGTGTCGCGGTGCTTGATATGCGCCAACTCATGGGCCATGACGCCGGCGATTTCAGACGGAGAGAGCGTTTGCAGAAGTCCGGTTGTGGCGGCGACCGCAGCATTCTCCGGATTGCGGCCCGTGGCGAAGGCGTTGGGCTGCGGGTTGTCCATGATATAGACCTTGGGCATGGGAAGATTGGCCCGCTTGGCGAGGGTCGCCACGATGTCAAAATATTCAGGCGCCGTGGCCCGATCCACTTGCCTCGCGCCTTGCATGCTTAAAACCATCTTGTCGGCGTTCCAATAGGCAAACAGGTTAGTGCCCGCGGCGAACACGAGGGCAAGCAGCATCCCGCCCTGGCCACCCAGCAGGTAGCCAATGGCAAGGAAAAGGCCGGTGAGGCCTGCGAGCAGAAGTCCGGTTCGAAAGGTGTTCATGGGTCGAGACTTTTCCTTTGTTCCGGAATAAAATGGTGTTGCTCAGGAGTTTCGACAAGATGGAAAAACGTGATTTACCCGCCGCTGCCATCCGGGCCCTCGCCGAGGTGGAGCTACGCCGTGCGGCTGCCCTGACGGTGGAAGGGCCCAGGGAGATCAATGGCCGCAAGGGGCCGGAGCCCACGCGTTACGGCGATTGGGAAAGCAAGGGCATTGCCTCAGACTTCTGATGCCAAAAGATTTCTCGTCATTGAAACCGACGCGGACATTGCCACCGGGGCTGAATTTCTGGTGGCGCGCGAACCGTGTTTTGCGAAGGTCGTTGCAGTTCACGGGCTGCCTTCGGCGCGAAGGGTTGAAAACAGCCTCGCCAGCCTCCTGAAAATTGTCACCGAACAGTTGATTTCACTCAAGGCGGCGGATGCTATTTGGCGGCGCATCGAAATCAAACTCCATCCCTTTGAGCCCCATGAAATTCTGAAATTCGGTGTCGAAGATTTGCAAAGCCTGGGATTAACCCGGGCCAAAGCGCGAAGCTTTCAGGCCATTGCAACCGCCGTTCACAGCGGTGAGTTGAATTTCGACTCATTGCACCAGGTGCCTGACCAGGATGTGCTTGCCAAATTGCTGGCGCTGCCGGGAATCGGGCCATGGACGGCCGATATCTATCTGCTGACGGCGCTCGGGCGGGCCGATGCCTGCCCCTCAGGGGATTTGGCCTTGCAGATGGCGGCGCAGGATTTGTTCGCCATGGATGGCAGGCCAAGCCCCAAGGCATTTCTCGAAAGGGCTGAGAATTGGAAACCGTGGCGCTCGGTCGCGGCAAGGTTGCTGTGGAGCCATTACCGGGCGTTAAAGGGTCTTTCCCAGCGGGTTAATTGAGCCCTTCACAGGATTGTTGCCGATATATAGTATGCCACCCACGTCAAACCTCAAGAGGTTAAGGGTGTACAACGAAGCCGCCGCATTGGAAGCCTGCCCTGCGCTCGTCCTCAACGCCGACTACCGGCCGCTGAGTTACTACCCCCTGTCGCTGTGGAGCTGGCAGGATGCGATCAAGGCGGTGTTTCTCGAGCGCGTCAATATCGTTTCAGAGTATGACCGGGTGGTGCGCAGCCCGACCTTCGAGTTCAAGCTTCCCAGCGTTGTTTCGCTCAAGACCTATGTGAAGCCGTCGCGGACGCCGGCCTTCACCCGGTTCAATGTTTTCCTGCGCGACCGCTTCACCTGCCAGTATTGCGGGGCCCACGATGATCTCACTTTCGATCACGTGACGCCACGTTCAAAGGGTGGCTATACGACCTGGGACAATGTCGTGGCGGCCTGTTCACCATGCAATCTCGCCAAGGGCGGCTATTTGCCCCATGAGGTCAAAATGTTTCCGGCTCACAAGCCGCACTGCCCGACGGTCAACCAGCTTCACAGCAATGGCCGGCATTTCCCGCCAAACTACTTGCACCAGAGTTGGCAGGATTATCTCTATTGGGATACGGAACTCGATCCTTGATGGCGCGCGCCTGCCAAGGCGATTGCCGCAAGCGCGACTGAAATTATTGCATTCCATCCGGCAAGTGAAATCCCGAAAATGCGGATTGCGGCTTCGTTGCAGGCCACAACCACTTTGGTGAGATCCGGCAAACCCCCTGAGATGTCGCCACTGCAGGTATCCGGGCCCGGCCACCACTTCCATTCAACGCCCGCATGGTAGGCGCCGAAAATGGCACTGCCCAGCATGACGAGCGCAAGAAGATAAAGGCCGCGCCTTGCGCCCTTGGGATATGCACCCGCGCTGACGGAGAGCAGCAGGGAAAAGGGAATAGCAAAATAATAGGCCCAGCGTTGCAGCAGGCAGAGGTGGCAGGGATCATAACCGGCGAACTGGAAAATCCAGGCGCCTGCGATGGTCGCCGTTGCCACAACAAATATGGCAAGTGAAGCTTTTTGCGGATCCAGTTTTTCTAGCATGTGGTTCCCATTCCTGATGCGCTGAGATATTTTAGAATGACGTAAAGGCCAATAAGGACTCCGGCCACTGCGGCAGCAATGAGGCCCAGGCGCTTTTCGATAAACAACCGGATGGGTTCGCCATATTTTTTCAGGGCCCAGGCGAGAGCAAAGAAACGGGCTCCACGGGCCAAAATGCAGGAGATGACAAAAACTAGGAAACTTGCGTGAACAACGCCAGCCAGAATTGTCACGACCTTGATCGGCGGGAGATGGGCGAGGCCCGAGGTGACAAGAAGCAGGGCAATGGTGTTTTCATCAGTGCAGGCCCGCAGCGATTCGAAGGCTTCGAGCTTGCCATAAAAACCCAGAATGGGCTGTGCTATGGTTTGATAAGCGAAGTAACCGAGAAAATATCCGGCCATGCCGCCCAGCGTGGAAGCCAGGGTTGCAATGAGCGCCAGGCGATAGGCGCGCTCGGGCCGCGCCAGAGCCATGGGAAGGAAGAGCACATCGGCGGGCACAAGAAAAATCGAACTCTCGATAAAAGCGATGACCGCAAGCCAGACTTCGGCGGTTTTCCGGGAAGCGAGCGAGATGGTCCAATCGTAAAGTTTGCGCAGCATGCCTAAGCCTAATCAAATGACGGCTTGGAGCGCCGCAGGTTTTTTGTGGTGGAGCGTTTTGATTTTGATTCGAGACGCCGTGTCTTTGAAGCCTTGGTGGGCCTTGTTGCAATGCGTCTTTTTGGACGGACCGAGGCCTTGCGCAGGAGTGCCACCAATTTTTCAAGTGCGGTGGCGCGGTTGCGCTCCTGCGAGCGGTGTTCCTGCGCGGTCACGATGAGGATCCCATCCTGGGACAGTTGCCGGCCTGCGATGGCTTCCAGGCGCTGCTTGACTTCATAAGGCAGAATGGCGTTGGCTACGTCATATCGGAGCTCCACCGCGGTGGAGACTTTGTTCACATTCTGTCCGCCGGGTCCAGACGCGCGAATGAAGGATTCGGAGATATCCCGCTCATCGATGCTTATGGAACTCGAGATTCGGATCATGATTTTTGGTTTAAGCGCCTTTCGGGTTGACGGCGCAAGCCTCGACGCTTTAGAGGAAAGTTCTGGTGCGCCCTTGTGGTGGAATGGTAGACGCGGCGGACTCAAAATCCGCTCTCGAAAGAGGTGGGGGTTCAAGTCCCTCCAAGGGCACCAGAACCTGTGGCCGCACTTTCATCGCATTCCTGGTGTTAATGATGGGTGGTCAGCTTGAAGCAAATTCCGGGGCGGCAATCGAGGCGATCAGGCGAGGAACATAGTTTGGCGACGCATTTTCGAAAACCGCTTCTTATGCTGGGGCTATTCAGTCTCCTTGTTTCACCTGCGGCCCAAGCCGGGCCTTCCGTTCTGTTTGACGCCGCGACAGGCGAGGTTATTTCGCACGAGCGGGCGGGCGAACCGTGGTATCCGGCGTCGCTCACCAAGCTGATGACCGCCTATATTGTTTTCAAGAAATTGAAAGCCGGAACCTTGCGCCTTGACCAGCAAATCGTGGTCTCGCCGCTGGCTTCTTCGCAGGAACCCAGCAAGATCGGCATGCGGCCGGGCAGCACCATCTCGGTGGATTTGGCACTTCAAACACTGCTGGTGTATTCGGCAAATGACATGGCCTATGTTCTCGCCGAAGGTGCGGGCGGCACGGTGTTCAATTTCGTCCATGAGATGAATGCGACGGCGCAGAAACTGGGATTGGACGCCACGCATTATGTGAATCCGAATGGCCTGTTTGATCCGCGCCAGCTCACCTCGGCGCGAGACATCGGCGTTCTCGCCGCAGTGATACTTTCGGAGTTTCCCGAACACAGCCACCGCTTTTCCCAGCAGTACGTGGCGATCGGTAAGAAAAAACTAATGAACCGCAACAGCCTGATCCGGACGATGACGGAGGCGGACGGAATGAAGACAGGCTTTGTCTGCAATTCAGGATTTAATCTTGTGGCCTCGGCCACGCGCGGCGGGCGCAAACTTATCGCCGTGGTTCTGGGCGCACCCAATTCGGGAAGTCGCGCGGAAATTGCGCGCACACTTTTGAACGATGGGTTTTCAAAAGGAAACTTGCCAAGCCGCCCGCGCCTCGCGCAGATTTCCGACAGTCCGCTGGGCGCCATTGTCCCCGCGGATTTGACAGGCGCCGTTTGCAAAAAGAAGGCGCCGGTGACCGCGGTTCGCGCCAAGGAGCTTGCCGGATGGGGCATTTCCTTCGGCAATTATGACACCCTGCAGAAGGCCGACATGGCGCTTCGTGGCCGGCTGATCAGCCCGGTGGGCATGGATGCGCCGGGCAAGGCTGGTGTCGTTCCCATGCCTAACAAGCAGGGCTTTGCCGCCATGCTCTGGAATATAGATCAAGCCACCAGCCAGGCGTTATGTACGGACTATCGCTCGCAGAACGCGCCGTGCGACGTGATGACGCCCGAGGCCTTTGCCCGGATCGCGGCTGTTTCAAAAGACGCTGAACCCAAGCTCAAGGCGCAGACTCCCGTGGCCCAGGGGTCCGATGGGCAAAAACCGGAAGAGAAAGAAATCATCAAGAAAACGGCCAACTGAGCTTTGAAAAAATGATCAGTCGGGTCAGGCTCGGAGTTGGTTGCGCCCTGGCGGCGGCCAGCATCTACGGCCTTGTTCCAAACTTTGTTCGGGGGGCTTTCGAAAATGGAATTCCTCCCGTCGAAGCGACATTCTTCCGGACATCAGCTCTTGCAGTTGTGTTTGCGCTCATTGCCGTGGTGCAAGGCGAAAGTTTCAGAATTCCCCGCGCCGCAACAGGTGCCTTCGCCGGGCAGGCCATTGCCACCCTGGTGATCTCGGTATCCTATCTGGCGTCCGTCCAGTTCATTCCGATTGGCCTCGCGGTCATCATCTTTTTCACCTTCCCGGTTCTCATCATGCTCGCCTCGCCCATGGTGGAAGGGAAGTTCCCTGGATTTTTACGGATCGTCACCGCCATTTTTGCCTTTGGCGGATTGGTGGTGGCCATAGGCCCGGGCTTCGGTGATCTTGATATTCGCGGCATCGGGCTTGCAACGCTTGCCTCGCTTGGCGGCGTGGCACAGTTTTTCACCGGGCGTTCCATCTCGCGCTATCTCACGCCGGCCGTGTTCGGCAGCCTGGTGCATATCGTCATCTGGCCGGCAACCCTGCTGGTGGCACTTTATGTGGGCAACGGAACCCTGCAGATGATGCCAGGCGGGGCTGGCACCGTAACGGGGCTCTATTTCCTCCTGGGCGTAGCCGGCATCTATGTGGCGGCCTATATGTTGCAAATGTCTTCCCTGCGTTTTGCCCCCGCTTCGATCGTTGCGCCCTTCTACAATCTGGAGCCGATTGTCACCACGGCTTTTGCCGCTTTGCTGTTTGGAGAGATATTGACGCCCAACCAATATGCCGGAGGCGGCATTGTTCTTGCCGCTCTTGTTGTATCAAGCCTGCTGGGAAAGCGGGAAAACAGGACATGACCGCGCTTCCCATTCCCGTTGCCATTCTCACAGGCTTCCTTGGTTCGGGCAAAACCTCGCTGCTCAATTCGCTGCTGAAGGACGAGATGCTGTCCAACGCCGCCGTAATCATCAATGAGTTCGGCGATGTTTCGCTGGATCATCTGCTGGTTGAAAAATCAGACGAGAACATCATCGAACTGGCGTCGGGCTGCCTGTGCTGCACCATCCGCGGCGATCTCATCGACACGATGAATGACCTGCTGGGCAAGCGGGACAGGGGCGAGGTGAAAGCCTTTGACCGGATTGTCATTGAAACAACGGGCCTTGCCGATCCTGCGCCTGTGCTACATTCGGTGATGAGCGAGCCCACGCTGCTGGAGCGCTGCCGCCTCGAAGGTGTCGTGACGGTCGTCGATGCCTTCAATGGCTGGGCCACGCTTGATGCCCATGCGGAAGCAGTCAAGCAGGTTTCGGTTGCCGACCGCATCGTGCTGACAAAGGTTGATCTTCTCTCGGGCCGCGAGGGAGAGGACATGCTGTTTGCCATCATCGCCCGCCTGCGCAAGCTCAATCCGGCGGCACGGTTACTCACCACCCACCGCAACGAGGCTACGGCGCCCCGGCTGTTCAAGATGGGCCTGTTTGATCCTGAAAAGAAAACCGTTGACGTGCGGAAATGGCTGGCGGCGGAGGCCTATGAGACGGCGGAGAAACGCCACCGCCATCATCACCATGACGTGTCGCGCCATGACGCGCACATTCGCTCGTTCAGCTTCACCGAGAAGCAAGCCATCAGCCCGGCGGGGCTGGAGCTTTTCATGGAACTTTTGAAATCCTATCATGGGGCCAACATGCTGCGCATGAAGGCCATCGTGAAAATGACCGATGAGCCGGACAAGCCCATTGTGCTGCATGGGGTGCAGCACGTCTTTCATCCCCCCGTGCGCCTGCCCAGCTGGCCCGACGGGGATGAAACCACGCGCATGGTGTTCATCGTCAGGGATATCGACAAAGCCATGATCGAAGGCCTGTTCAAGGCCTTCACCGACCAGCTTACCGGCGGCGCGGAAGCCTTTACTGACAAGACACTTTCTCTCAACAGGTGAGCAATGAAGCTGAAGGTTTTTGGATTGAACAAATGTTCGACCTGTCAAAAGGCGTTGGCGTGGCTGGATGAGAATGATCTTAATTATCACTTCTCGGATGTGAAAGAGTCGCCTCTTGATTCCGTGCAGGTTTCCAAATGGTCCACTGCGCTGGGCGGCTGGGGAAAGATGATCAACCGCGCGGGCTATACCTGGCGCGGCCTTTCGGCGGCGGACACAGCCAATCTTACGGAAAAGAGAGCAGTTGCTCTCGTCCTGCGTAATCCTTCGCTCATCCGCCGCCCCCTGATTGAACATGCGGATGGATCGGTGACAGTCGGGTTCTCTGAAAAAGTGAGGGGCCAGCTCAAGCCCTGACGAGAGGCCTGGTCATGCAGGTGGGGCCGCCCTCGCCTTTGCGGCAAATGTCATAGCCCTTGATCACTTCGACATTCACGCCCGCAGCGCGCATGCGCCTTTCGGTTTCGGGATTTCCTTCCACCATCATGGCGTGGCGGGGGCCAAGGGCCAAGACATTGCAGCCCATGGTTTCAAATTCATCGTCGGGCACCTCAACGAAGGCAATGCCGCGCGAATCCAGAAACTCCACCAGCCGCGCCGCCATGAGCGGCAGATAGACAACGGCCAGATCCGCATCAAGCGGACTAAGGCATGACATGAGATGGAAAACGTCGGACCTGCCCTTGTAGTGGGGCATGTCGAAGGCAAGAATTTCCACATCGGGGCCGGCAAGCTTTGAAAGCTGGCGGATGCCTTCCTGATTGGTGCGGTAACCAACGCCGGCAAGCAAGGTGTGGCGGTCGATCCAGACGAGATCGCCGCCTTCGAGCTGGCCCGGGGCGGTGATTTCGCCAATGACGGGAATCCCCAGGGATTCGAGGTGCGCGCCATTGACCTTGGGCTCGAGCCGGCGGGCGGGCTTTCCCATATGCGGGCGCACAAGGCCCCGTGGTGTGATGACCAGTGCATCGTGGGTGTAGAGGGAATCAAGTGTCAGGCCATCGCCATCGGGCAGCCGGATGAGTTCCGCGCCGGTGTTGCCGAGGATTGTTTCAACCGCAATGAATTCCTGCTTTGCCGCGGCCAGGTCGGGCCTTGAATGGAAGTTGAGCTTCTGCCATTCGGCATCGATCCTGGTGTCGCTGTGAAAGGCCACGGCGGGAGTGCGCAGCGCCACTTTCTTGAGGGCACCCCAATTGTTGAAACTGCCGAAATCATAAGTCATTTACGCTTGATCCTGAAGGTGAACACGTCGCCCTGTTTGGCATTTGTGAGAAGGACATGGCCCTGCTCGGTGCAGAAGTGCGGCATGTCTATGGCGGACATGGGGTCACTGGCAAGAACCTTCAGCACATGGCCGGACGGCATGGATTCCAGGCGCTTTCGGACCTTCAGCACTGGCAGAGGGCAAAGAAGCCCCGTAAGATCGATGAACTCTTCAAATTCAGCGTAAGACATGGCTATTGTATAGGCCAAAATCACCGGAATGGGAGCCATCCTTGCCGCAACTATTGTCAAAAGCGCCCTTTGTTGGCCGGACCCGGAAACTGCTTCTCAGCGGGGACCGAGCGGCCGGGCTGGAAAAAGCGGAAGTGGACAGGCTTGAGCTGCGGTTTTCAGGCATAGAGGGCGATATGCATGCTGGCCTCACGCGAAAGTCGGATATCCGCACAATCAAGCAGTACGCAAGGGATACGGATATCCGCAATGTGCGGCAGCTCACCCTAGTTTCCGAGGAAGAGCTTGCCGAAATCGCTGATCTCATGGGCATCCCTGAAATGAAAGCGGAATGGCTGGGGGCCAATGTGGTGACCTCGGGCATTCCCGATCTCACGCTGCTGCCGCCTTCCACCCGGCTGCAGTTTCCCTCAGGCGCCACCATCGTTGTGGATATGGAAAACTTCCCCTGCCGCCAGGTGGCGGATGTGGTGGCGCAGCACCATCCCGAACCGAAAAAAGGGTTTGTGACCTCCGGCATGCACAAGCGCGGTGTAACGGCATGGGTTGAACGGGAAGGCATTATCAATGATGAGAATGACATTATTGTCTGGGTGCCGCCGCAGCGGCTTTATGCCCACATGAGGCCATGAAAATCATTGGCGCCATAATCGCGGGCGGAAGGTCCAGCCGCATGGGGGGCCGCGAGAAGGCCTTTCTTGAACTTGCTTCCAAGCCCGTCATTTTGCATGTGATCGAGCAGTTTGAACCCCAGGTCGACCAGCTTGTGATCAATGCCAATGGTGATCCCGCAAGATTTTCGGAGTTTGGTTTGGACATTTTGCCAGATGCTCTCACATCACTGACAACTCCGCTTGCAGGTTTGCATGCGGCTCTAAAATTCACGAAAAGCGTTGCGGCGGAGGTGCTGGTGACGGTTCCTTCCGACACACCATTCCTGCCATTTAATCTCGCTGTAAAACTTCTGGAGAAAGCCGTGGTGAGGGGTGCTGCCATTGCGGCTTCCGGTGACCAGGAACACTATATCATCGGCGCGTGGAAAACGGAACTTCTGGACGATCTTGAGAGCGCTATAGCGAGGGATAATTTGTTCCGGGTCAAGGACTGGGTCAATCGGGCATCAGCACAGAGGGTAGCATGGCCGGTTGAGCCTTATGATCCTTTTTTCAATGTGAACGCGCCGGAAGACCTGCGGATCGCCGAACAAATTTTTGGTGCGGCATGAAACATAAAATCATCGGCGTAGCGGGGTTCAAAAACGCCGGCAAAACCACGCTGGTTGAAAAACTGGTGGTTGATCTCACAGGCCGTGGGTATCGCATCTCGACCGTTAAGCACGCGCATCACTCTTTCGACATCGATCATGAAGGCCGCGACAGTTTCCGTCACCGCAAGGCGGGCGCCACGGAAGTGGCGGTTGTTTCAAGCGGGCGCTGGGCGATCATTCACGAACTGCGCGACGAGGTCGAACCCAGCCTAGATGATATCCTGCGAAAGCTGGAGCCCTGTGATCTTGTCATTGTCGAGGGCTACAAACGCGATACCCACGACAAGATCGAAGTCCGCAATCTGGCGCTGGACCATCCCCATCTCGCCGGCAACGATCCCACCATTGTTGCCATCGCGGCCGCATTGGCCATTGCGGGCGCCCCGGTTCCGGTTTTTGACCGGGACGACGTGAGGGCGCTGAGTTCCTTCGTAATCAGCCACATGGGACTGGCGAAGAGCTAGCGCGCGTGTCGGATTCGGCCCTGCCCCCGTCGCTCCACTTCACGTCTGTTGAATTTCTCTCACTAATGTGACCAAAATCGAGTTTCCGGGTCCAAAGGAATTTCCATGAAAACGCAGGCGCGGGTGGTTGTTATCGGTGGCGGCGTGGTTGGCGTTTCAACGCTTTACCACCTTGCCAAGAAGGGCTGGAGCGATGTTGTCCTGGTTGAGCGCAAGGAGCTCACTTCCGGCTCAACCTGGCATGCTGCGGGCCTGCTCCCCCTGTTCAACCTGTCCTATTCGGTGGGCCAGATTCACAAGTATTCGGTGAAGCTCTATGGCGAACTGGAAGCGGAAACCGGCCAGCACGTGGGCTTCAGGAAGGTTTCCAACATCCGTGTGGCGCGCACCAAGGACCGCTGGGATGAGTTCATGTATTACGCCGGCATTGCCGAAACAATCGGCGTCAAGGTCAACAAGCTTAACCCCCAGCAGTTGAAGGAGCTTTGGCCGCTGTGCGAGATCGATGGCGTTCTCGGCGCCATCCAGCATCCCGATGACGGCTATATCCAACCTGCCGACCTCACCCAGGCTTTGGCCAAGGGGGCGCGCAGCCGGGGTGCTGAGATTTACCGCAACACCACGGTTACCGCCATCGAGCAGCTACCTTCCGGCGAATGGCTGGTGAAGACTGACAAGGGCGACATCACCTGTGAACATGTCGTGTCATGTTCCGGCAATTTCGCACGGAAGACGGGGGCCATGGTGGGGCTTGATATTCCGGTCATTCCGGTTGAGCACCAATATATCGTCACCGAACCCTCGCCGCTGATCAAGGAGCGCCAGGCCAAGGGCCTGCCGGAAATGGGCGTGCTGCGCGAGGCCGATTCATCCTGGTATCTGCGCGAAGAGAACGGCGGCTTTGTTCTCGGCATTTATGAGAAGGGTGCGCCCTGCTGCTACGTGGACGGGCCTTCCGACCAGAGCGAGTATGAATTGTTCCAGGGCGAGCTTGAGCGTTTGGAACCCTATATTGAAGCAACCATTGCGCGGGTTCCGGCCTTCGGCGAATTGGGCATCAAGAAGATTTACAACGGCGCTATCGCCTACACGCCGGATGGTTCGCCGATCATTGGCCCGGCCTGGGACCGGAAGAATTTCTGGCTGAACGAAGGCCACTCCTTTGGGGTGACGGCGGCCGGCGGTGCGGGCTGGCAACTGGCGGAATGGATTGTGGATGGCGAGCCCGCCATTGACATGATGGGTGTCGATCCCCGCCGCTTCGGACCCTACGCCACGAAGGGCTATCTCAAGGAGAAGAACGAAGAGGCTTACGCCAACGTCTTCACCATGCATTATCCGGAAGAGGAGCGTGCGGCGGCGCGTCCCCTGAAGCGCACGCCGTGCTATGACAGGATGAAGGATCTGGGCGCGGTGTTTGGCTCGGTTTACGGCTGGGAGCGGCCTGGCTGGTTTGCGCCCAAGGGCTATGCACTTTCGGAAAAAGATCTGGACCGGCCCAACGTGCTGCTCAACCACAATCATGCGGCCCCTACGGAAGATGGCCGCATTGTCGAGAAGTGGTCGTTCCGCCGCTCCAATGCTTTCCGTTTTGTGGGTGAGGAATGCCGCAACGTGATGGAGAATGTGGCGCTGCAGGACATGTCGGCTTTTGCCAAGATGGAAGTGTCGGGGCCGGGGACACGGGAGTGGCTGGATTCAATCCTTGCCAATCGCATTCCAAAAAAAATGGGGCGCATTGCGCTGTGCCATCTCCTGACGAAGCTCGGCGGAGTCCGCGCCGAGTTCACGGTATATGAATGGGCGCCGGGGCGTTTCTATCTCGTGTCGGCCGGCGCCTTTGAGCGCCACGATCACGACACGCTTTACAAGCTGCTGCCCAAGGACGGGTCGGTGAAACTGAACCCCATCACAACGCGGCTTGGCGTTCTGGTGCTGGCTGGTCCCAACTCGCGCAAAGTCTTGCAGAAGCTGACGACAACGGATCTCTCCAATGAGGCTTTCCCCTGGCTTTCCGGGAAATCGATTTCGGTGGGTCCCACAAGCTGCTATGCGCTGCGCGTCAACTTTGTGGGCGAACTGGGTTTTGAATTCCACCACCCTATCGAGCAACAGGTTGCGCTGTTCGATTTACTGATGGATGCAGGCCGCGAATTCGGTATTCGTCCCTATGGCATCAAGGCCATGTCGTCGCTCTCCATTGAAAAAAGCTACCGTCTGGTGCCGCGCGAACTCTCCATCGAATATTCAGCCTACGAGTCAGGCCTCGACCGTTTCGTGCATCCCAACAAGGGGCAGTTCCTTGGTAGGGATGCGCTGGTTGCGGGCTGCGAGAAAGGCCTGAACTGGAATTTTGTCACCATGGAAGTTCATGGCGTCACTGATTCGGACTCCGATACGCGGGGCTCGGAACCCATCTATGCCAAGGGCAAGCTGGTGGGCCGCGCCACCAACGGCGGTTTTGGCTGGCGGGTGAACAAGTCGCTGGCGCTGGGCATGGTCAGGCCGGAGTTTGCAACTCTGGATACTGAACTGGAAATCAAGATCCTCGATAAAACGTTCAAGGCTAGCGTTATCGCGGAAAGCCCCTATGATGCGGACAATCTGAAGTTGCGCGCCTGATTCTCTCGGCCGTAATTTTCAACATTCGATGTATGCGTTTTGACGTTGGCGAGAATTGAGCGGCGGCGGGGGCAATATTGGGGACATCTGAACAAAGTTACGGCACGGGCGTATTCTTTGTGTTTCTTGCTACCATTGGATGGAGCCTTTCAGGGGTTTTTGTCCGCATCATGCCGGGGCTCGACGGCTGGCAGATCAATTGCTGGCGTGGCTACTGGATGGCCGTTGCCCTCATGGTCTATCTCATCGCCGTCTATGGCCGCGGGGCTTTCCGTAAATTTCTGGACATACCACGGGTGGCCCTGTTCGCATCAGCCCTTTTCTTTGCCTTGGGATCAACGCTCTACGTATCTTCTCTGACGATGGTCAGCACGGCCACAGTTTCGGTGATTGGAGCGACCTCTCCCTTGTTTGCGGCTCTCCTCAGCCCCTGGGTCACGGGCGAAAAGCCCGGCTTTGAGGCATGGATCGCGGCAACGCTGGCGCTTCTTGGCGTCGGCGTTATCGCCTGGGATGGACTTGAGGCTGGCCACTCGACATTGGGGCTGCTTCTTTCCATCTGTGTTCCCATGGCCTTTGCCGGACAAACCCTGGCGCTGCGCCGGTACCGCAATGTGGACATGGTGCCGTCGATTTGCCTTGGCGGCGTCATGTCGTTTTTCATTGCGGGATTTCTGGGATTTACGGCGGGGCATGCTGGCGGCGGTTTTGATGTGGGCCTGCGCGAAGTTCTCTTGCTGGCGGCCATGGCGACGCTTCAGCTCGCCATTCCACTGGTCTTTTACATCAAGGGGGCGCACTCGGTTCCCGCCGTGACGCTTACGCTGATCGCCATGCTGGATGCGGTCATCAATCCGATGTGGCCGTGGATTTTTGTGGGCGAAAACCCTGGGCGCGCCGCTTTAATCGGCGCTGTGATTATTGTGGGGGCTGTCCTGATCAGCGTTTTCGGACGCAAACTCTACAATTCAAGAGCCGCCGCGGCTGACCTGAACGCCGCAGAAAAACCGGCTTGATCGCCGAGCGGCTTGGCCATATTCCAGTGCGCTTCGCAACTTGAGGAATTTTCCTTGTCACGCAGAACTGCAACGCTGATCGGCTTCACGGCAGTTTTGATGTGGGCCTTCCTCGCCCTGTTTACCTCCGCTTCCGGCGTAGTTCCGCCGTTTCAACTCGCGGCGATGAGTTTTTTCATTGGCGGCCTGATGGGCGCGATGACGTGGGTGTTCCGGCCTGCCGCGCTGGCCACGCTCAGGCACCAGGACTGGCGGCTGTGGGCCTTGGGCATCACCAGTCTTTTTGGCTACCACTTCATCTATTTCACCGCGATCAGGAATGCACCTCCGGTCGAGGTCAGTCTCATCGCCTATCTCTGGCCACTGTTCCTCGTGGTTTTTTCGGCGTTTTTGCCCGGTGAAAAATTAAAGCTGCACCATATTCTGGGTGTTGTGCTGGGGCTGATCGGCGCATTCATGGTGATCACCCGGGGCCACGGCTTCGGATTGAGCGAGGGCCTCAAACTGGGCCATGTCCTCGCTGTTCCCTGCGCCGTTATCTGGGCGGGCTACTCGGTTCTGGCCCGGCGATTTGGTCATGTGCCAACCGATGTGATTTCAGTATTTTGCCTTGCCGCGGCGCTGTTGTCTCTGGGCTCTCATCTTCTCTTTGAAAAAACCGTGTGGCCGCAGAATGCCGTTGAATGGCTGGCCGTTGCAGGCCTTGGCCTCCTGCCCCTGGGAGCCGCGTTCTATACCTGGGACTACGGCCTGAAGCATGGCGACATCATGGTCCTTGGTGCGTCGTCCTACGCCGCCCCTCTGCTTTCAACACTTGTCCTGCTGTCTTTCGGTTACGCGGAATTTCATTGGTCCATTGCCGTGGCGTGCCTGCTCATTTCCGCAGGCGCTGTCATTGCCGCCAAGGACATGATTTTCCGGAAGAGCTGAGCTCTACTTGAAACTGTTCTTCTGGTGGCGCAGCTCGGCGAACACCCCGGCGTCCGTGGCGGTTTCCATCTTGAGATGGCGGCGGATCTCGGGACTGTCGCAGCGCATGAAGGGATTGGTTCTCAACTCGTCGCCAATGGTTGAAGGACAGGTCATTTCACCTTTGGCGCGCTGGGCCGCAACGACGACGGAGCGTTGCTGCAAGGCGCGGTTTCCCGGTTCGACGGACAGGGCAAAGCGGCAGTTTGCTTCCGTATATTCATGGCCGCAATAGACATAGGTGACGGGCGGAAGGGTGCGGAACTGATTAACGGAATGCCACATCTCCTCCATGGTGCCCTCGTTGACGCGGCCGCAGCCCATGGCAAAAACCGTGTCACCGGCAAAGAGCGAAAATTCCGATGGAATATGGAAAGCGATGTGGCCCTTCGTGTGGCCCGGACAATCAAAGACCTTCACATCGCGGCCGGCCCAACTGAATGTGTCACCGCCTGCCACGGCGATATCGATACCCGGAATCTTTGCCGCTTCATTTTTGGGTCCCATGATCTTGCAGCCGAAAAGTTCCTTGAGCCGGAGGTTCCCGGCGACATGGTCTTCGTGGTGGTGGGTGGTGAAAATATGGGTGAGCTGCCTGCCAAATTTCCGGAGCTCGGCTTCCACCGCGCCGGCATCGGGCGCGTCAATCGAGGCGGTGGCCCCGGTTTCGGAATCATGAATGATGACGCCATAGTTGTCGGAGCGGCACATGAATTGGCGCATATCGAGATGGGGCATATGATTTGCTAACCCTGTTTTTCTTCGTTGATGACCCATTAGGCGTTAAACGTTAAAACCTGCCATCATGGATGTTGTTGAACTGCGCGAATTCTACGCGAGTCCTTTGGGAAATGCTACACGCCGCCTGCTTTCCGCCAAGCTGAGGCCGCGGCTGGGTTCGCTCAGTGATGCCTGCGTCATGGGCATGGGGTTTGCCACGCCTTACCTTGACGACCTGTCTTCGGAACCCAAACGCACCCTTGCCTTCATGATGGCCCGCCAGGGGGTTATTCACTGGCCGCGGGAAGGTACTGTGCAATCGGCTTTGGTCGATGAATTTGACCTGCCGCTGCTGGAAAGCACGGTGGATCTCGCCCTTGTGGTTCACGGGCTGGAACTGACGGACAGCCCCATCGAGATGCTCCAGGAGGTCTGGCGGGTGATGGCACCGCAGGGCCGGCTGGTTCTGGTGGTGCCAAACCGCCGGGGACTGTGGGCCGCCTTCGATACATCGCCCTTTGGCTACGGCCAGCCCTTTTCGCGTACCCAGCTTGCGGGCCCGCTCAAGGAGGCGCAATTTTCGGCGGTTTCGTGGTCGCACGCGCTGCAAATGCCCCCGACTAAGAAAGGGTTTGTCCATTCAGGGGCCAGCGCCATTGAACGGATAGGCGACTTGATCACCTCCCGGTTCTCGGGCCTCATCATCGTCGAGGCGGTGAAGCAGGTTTATGCCTTTTCTTCGGGGAAAAGGGTGAGGCGCCTGATGCCGCGGTTCAAGCCGGCCCTGCTGCCCTCTCCGGTCCGCTTTGATGGCGGCCAATAACGGGAAGCCTTTGCTTTTGTGACGGCTCCAAGTATGAAGGTCCAATCCTGTTGGAGCGGCGCCAGTAGGGCTGCCGGAGTACGATAGAGATTGAAGACCATGAGTGAACCAGCTGGATCAGACGTTGAGCTTGAAGACATCCGCCGTGAAATGGATGCCATTGATGACGGCCTCGTAAACCTGCTCGAACGGCGCTTTGCGGCCACCGAACATGTGCGGGCCATCAAGTCGAAAAATGGCGGCCTTGGCGGTTCGGCCTTCCGGCCGGCGCGCGAGGCGTCCATCCTGCGCCGGCTCCTGTCGCGGCCGGCAAGCCTTGTGCCGCCGGAACTTCTGGTGCGTCTTTGGCGAAACATCCTGGCGCGATCGGCTCAAAACCAGGCGGATATTACAGTTCATATAAGCAAGAAACTCAATGCCTCAATGGGCCTGAGGCTGCGCATCCGGGATTATTTCGGCACCCTTCCGGTGGAGGAATATCGCGATGAGGCGCAGGCCCTGATGCAGGTCAATACGAGCCCGGGCGACATTTGCATCGTTGAAACGGAATCGCCTTGGGTGGAAGCCTTTGTCGACGGCAAGGGCGGCCAGGCGAAGGTAGTTGCCTGCCTGCCCTTCCTGCGCGACGATACGGTTCCCAAGCTCTTGGTCTTCGGGCACGCTCCATCGGAACCCACGGGAGATGATGAAACCCTGATCATCAGTGACGGCAAACTGCCCCGGGATTTTTCGCCTGCGCCCCTGTGGCAGATCAAGCTGGGGCAGCGCCGGGTGTCCTGCCTGCCGGGCTTCCTGTCAGATCACGAGAGCCCGCTTGTGGGCCTCAACCGTTCCAACACGCTGCTCGGCCTGAAAGTGGCCGGGCGCTATCCCTCCCCCTTTGAGATCAAATCATGAGTCTGAAGTCAGAAGCTATCCACCCGCTTCCCAAGGCGGGCATTCTTGATATTTCGCCCTATGTGCCGGGAAAGAGCGCGGCGAAAGGCGAGAAGATTTACAAGCTCTCTTCCAACGAGTCGCCGTTTGGCGCTTCGGCAAAGGCTATGGCGGCCTATGCCTCCAAGGGTAACCTGCTTGCGCTTTATCCCGATGGTTCGGCCACGGAATTGCGCGAGGCGATTGCGGCGCGCTACGGATTGAATGCGGCCTCCATCGTTTGCGGCGCAGGTTCGGATGAGGTGCTGCAGCTTCTGGCGCACGCCTATCTGGCTCCCGGCGACGAAGCGGTTTATTCGCAATATGGATTTCTGGTTTATCCCATCGCAATCGCCGCCAATGGGGCCAAGGCCGTTGTTGCACAGGAAGTCGATCACACCACCAGCGTTGATGCGATGCTGAAATGCGTTGGGCCCCGCACCAAGATGGTGTTTCTTGCCAATCCGAATAATCCCACCGGCACCTACCTGCCCTTCAACGAGGTGAAGCGCCTGCATGCGGGGCTGGCGAAAACCACCCTGCTGGTGCTGGATGCGGCCTATGCGGAATATGTCAGGCGCAATGACTATGAATCAGGCCTCGAGCTTGTGGCCACGTCCGACAACGTGGTGATGACGCGCACCTTCTCGAAAATTTATGGCCTTGCGGGCTTGCGTCTGGGCTGGGCCTATTGCCCGGCCCATGTGGCTGACGTGCTGAACCGCATTCGCGGGCCGTTCAATGTGAGCGCGGCGGCGATGGCGGCGGGCGTTGCCTCCATTGGCGACCAGAAATTTGTTGAGACCGCGATTGCGCACAACGAAAAGTGGCTGGGCCTGCTTACCGATCAGTTGCAGGCGCTTGGTTTGAAAGTCACGCCGAGCGTGGGAAATTTCCTGCTCATCCATTTTGCCGCAAGCGGAAAGAATATTGCCGCGATGGCGGACGCCTATCTGAATGATCACGGGATCATTCTCAGGCGCATGGAAGCCTATGGCCTGCCCAACTGCCTGCGCTTGACCATCGGGGATGAAGAGGCCAACCGTGCTGTCGTTTCGGCCCTGTCGGATTTTCTGAAATGAGCGTGCAGTTCGAACGCGTGGCGCTTATCGGCCTCGGCCTCATCGGCTCGTCACTGGCCCATGTCATGCGGCGCGAGAAAATTGTTGCGCATATTGCAGGCTTTGCGAAAAGCGAGGAGACGCGGAACACAGCCGTGCAACTCGGTCTCGTTGACAGTATTCATTCCACGGCAATTTCTGCCGTTAAAGACGCCGATCTGGTTATCCTGTGTGTGCCGGTGGGTGCCTGCGGGGCCATTGCAAAGGAAATAGGTGCTGCGCTGAAGCCGGGCTGCATTGTCACGGACGTGGGTTCGGTCAAGGCCGCAGTGGTGCGCGATGTGGCGCCGCATTTGCCGGCGGGAGTTCATTTCGTTCCCGGCCATCCCATCGCCGGCACGGAACAATCGGGGCCAACTTCCGGTTTTGCCGACCTGTTTCAGAAGCGTTGGTGCATCCTCACGCCGCTTCCCGATAGCGATGCTTCAGCCGTCACGCGGCTGGAAAAATTCTGGCAGTCCTGTGGCTCTTTCGTGGACCAGATGACGCCGGAGCATCACGACCTTGTGCTGGCGATCACCAGCCACTTGCCGCATCTCATTGCCTACAACACGGTGGCCACGGCGGCCGATCTGGAAGAGGTGACCGATTCGGAAGTGATCAAGTATTCCGCCGGCGGCTTTCGCGATTTCACCCGCATTGCGGCGTCCGATCCCACCATGTGGCGCGATGTGTTCCTGAACAACCGCGAAGCGGTGCTGGAAATGCTGGGGCGGTTTTCGGAGGATCTCTCGGCGCTGCAGCGGGCCATCCGCTGGGGTGACGGCGAAACGCTTTTCAATCTTTTCACGCGGGCCCGGGAAGTGCGGCGGAACATCATCGCGGCGGGCCAGGAAACTGCGGCGCCGGACTTCGGACGCGATCCAAAGCACCGCTAATAGAGCGGCGTGAGGTCTGCCAGCTTGATCAGTCCCCAGTAGAGCGCGCCATCCCTGGCGCTGAAATCCGCCTTTGTGGTGTTGGTCTTTGGATCGCTGCCCGTGAGGGCGACGAGATTTTTTATCGTGGCGCTGTCCTGTTCATTCAAGGCGAGGATGGGCTCGATGAATTTCATCACGCCGTCGATGTCGTTGGTCTGGCTGGAGAGCTTGCCTGCCAGTCGGTGCTGGGCATCGAGTGAAACGGTACCTGTTGCCGCGAACTCCACCGGGCCCTGGGAAATTTTAAGCGAACTTACTTCGAGGGATTGTCCGGCCAGGCGCTGTTGGGCGAGGAGCGAGGCGCTGGTCTGGCCGACGAGTTCCGCGCTTGAAACGATGATGGGCGAATTTTCCGGCTGGATCACTGTGAGTTCCTTGGTGTCGGCGGCGAGATCCAGCCTGCCGTTTAGTTTTCTGGCGAAGAGTTTCAGTTGGCCGGCCGTAAACAGGTCATGGGCATTTACACGGGCTGCTTCCAGGCTTGCATCCCAGTCCTTGTCGAGGCTGACCGTCACGGATATCAAGGCGCGCTCATGGATGACGGTTGTCCGGTCAATTGATGTGGGGCCGTCAACGAGCACAATGACATGGAGGGGATTATAGGCCTGGGCGATGGCCAGGATTTTTGTTGTCTGGATGTTGTAAGTTTCGCTGCCGTGGATAAATTGCAGCTTTGCCGTTTCACACTGGAATTCAAAGCGGAAGGGAAAGCCGCGCCAGTTTTCGCGGGCGCAGGTGAGTTCCATGCCTTGGCCTGCGAATTCCAGGCGATTTGCCTGTATCAGTTCTCTGGCGCCTGAAAAGGCGATAAACCAGTAGGCGCACCAGGCGAGGCTCAAGAGGATCTTTCCGGCGAGCGGATAGAACATGTACCATGGGCGTTTTGCCGTAGAAGCCATATGATTTTCTTATTCTCTGGGGTTAGATTGAAGCATGCAACAGCGCTGGATATTTGGCTATGGGTCGCTCATGTGGCGGCCGGGCTTTGAGTTTGAGTCGCAGGCGCACGGGCGCA
Organism: Hyphomicrobiales bacterium; assembly: GCA_038251095.1. Lineage (GTDB taxonomy): Bacteria > Pseudomonadota > Alphaproteobacteria > Rhizobiales > Aestuariivirgaceae > Aestuariivirga. The sequence continues at coordinate 11,068 of JBBSBQ010000037.1, read as the reverse complement.
TCCGCGGCTTTCACCGCAGCCTTTGCGTTTATTCGCTGCACCACCGGGGCACCGAAGCCCTGCCCGGGCTTGTGCTAGGGCTTGACCGCGGCGGCTCGTGCGTCGGTGTGGCGTTTCAAATCAGGCCTTCAAAATGGGGAGCAACGCTGGCTTACTTGCGCGAGCGCGAGCAGGTGAGCCAGGTCTATCTGGAAGTAACCCAGACGGTTGAACTTCTGGGCGGGCAGGAGAAGGTTGAGGCGGTAGTTTATGTCGTCGACCGGGCGCACAGCCAATATGCGGGCAAGCTCTCGCACGCGGACCTGATGAAGCATGTGATGCAGGGCGAGGGGAAGATGGGCCACTGCCGGGATTATGTGATAAACACGCTGGTGCATCTCCGCCAGATGAACATTCACGACAAGACGCTGGAAGCCGTCGGCGCCGAACTGCACCTCCTAGGCGGCTAGGCTCACGGCCTGGCGGGTTTCAACAAAGGCCGCCTGGAGATCGTTCAGCACGGCGTTGGCCGCCGCATTGTCGCGAGCGAGCAGATGAACATGGATTTCATCGGCGTCCACACCGGCCAGTTCCGAAGAGGTGCCGTCCCAGAAGGGCGAAAACCGGCCCATGGCGACAACGGTCCGCAAGTTCCCAATGCGCCGGACGGCCACATAGATGGCGCCGGGAAGCGGCGGAGAGGCACCCGCAGCGTAGATGGAATGGATGTATTTTTTGCCCGAACGCCCCCGCCAGTACCAAAAACGCTCGTTGTCATTGGAGCCCAGGGGGAAATTGATGGAGATGGGGGAACCTTGTATCAGCATAGGAACAAAAATAGAACATAATTGATTCAAATGCAAGCCTTATTTAGCTGCACTTCGAAAATCCACAGGAAAGGCAGGTGGCGCAGCCCTCCTGGAAGACCAGCGCAAGCTCGCCGCAGCGCGGGCAGGAGGCCCGTTTGGTGCTAGGCGTGGCCACAAACTCGGGCTTCTGCCGGGGTTCGAGAAAGCCGATTTCGACCATGTGTTTTTCAATGACGCCGCCGATGGCCGCCAGCAGGCTCGGCACATAGTGGCCCTCCATCCACTGCCCGCCGCGGGGATCAAACACCGCCTTCAGTTCCTCAACCACAAAGGACACATCGCCGCCGCGCCGGAAGACGGCGGAAATCATCCGGGTGAGCGCCACGGTCCAGGCGAAGTGCTCCATGTTTTTTGAATTGATGAAGATCTCGAAGGGGCGGCGCTTTCCGTCCTTCACGATGTCATTCATGGTGATGTAGATGGCGTGGTCGGTTTCGGGCCACTTCAGTTTGTAGGTGATGCCATTGAGTGCTGCGTCGCGCTCCATGACGGTCACGTCCTTGTCCTCGCTCACCGAAGCGGTCGACAGAACTGATCCGGTCACCTCATTGGGGCGGAAGGTGGTGCAGCCCTTGAGGCCCAGGTCATAGGCCTCGCTGTAGACATCCTTGAAGGTTTCGAAGTCGCAGTCTTCGGGCACGTTGATGGTTTTCGAAATGGAGCTGTCGATATGCTTTTGAACCGCGGCCTGCATGACAAGATGTTCGTGGGGGCTGAGGTCATCGGCGGTGACGAAAGCCGGCGGCAGCGGCGCATCTGCGCCCTTGAGATGCCACCAGAGCCGCGCGGCATAGTCATCGACGCGCAGCGTCATGCTGCTGTTGTCGGCGAGCCGCACCTTGCGTTCATAGCTCACGCTGAAAATGGGCTCGATGCCGCTTGAGACATTTCCGGCGAAAAGCGAAATGGTGCCCGTCGGAGCAATCGAAGTGAGCAGGCCGTTGCGCAGGCCCGATGAGGCAATGTCCTGCCTTATGGCTTTGGGAAGTGTTCCGGCATGGCCGCCTTTCAAATAGGATTCCGCATTAAACAAAGGAAAGGAGCCCTTCTCGGCGGCGAGCTTCGAACTCATTTTGTAGGCGGCGTTCTCGATGATTTTCGCCCAGGTGTTTGCCGCTTCGGCGGCAGCGCTTGAACCATAACGCAAGCCGCACATGGCGAGCGCATCGGCAAGGCCGGTCATTCCCAGGCCAAGGCGGCGCTTGGCGCGCGCTTCCGCCGCCTGATGCTCCAGCGGATAATTTGAAACGTCGACGACATCATCCAGGAAGCGGATGGCAATGCCCACGGTCTTGCTCAGGGCTGCTTCATCGATTGAGGCATTGGCCTCAAACGGATATTTCACAAAGCGCGTGAGATTGATCGAACCCAGCAGGCAGGCGCCATAGCTAGGCAGGGGCTGTTCGCCGCAGGGGTTGGTGCAGTGAATGGTTTCGCAGTAGCCCAAATTGTTTTGCGCGTTGATGCGGTCAATGAAAATGACGCCGGGTTCGGCATAGTCATAGGTTGACTGCATGATCTGGTCCCACAGGCTGCGGGCCGAAATGGTGCGGTAGTCGCGGCCGGCAAACGTGAGGGTCCAGGGCGCATCGGCGTTCACCGCGGCCATGAAGGCATCGCTCACCAGCACCGACAAATTGAAATTGCGCAGGCGCAGCGGATCGCGCTTGGCGGCAATGAAGGCCTCGATGTCGGGATGGTCGCAGCGCATGGTCGCCATCATGGCGCCGCGCCTGGCGCCGGCCGACATGATGGTGCGGCACATGGAGTCCCACACATCCATGAAGCTTAAAGGTCCCGAGGCGTCGGCGCCCACGCCCTTGACGGGCGCACCCTTGGGCCTGAGAGTCGAGAAATCATGGCCGATGCCGCCGCCCTGCTGCAGGGTGAGGGCTGCTTCCTTCAGACCGTCAAATATGCCGCGCATGGAATCATCGATGGCGCCCATGACGAAACAGTTGAACAGGGTGACGCTGCGTTTGGTGCCCGCGCCCGCCACAATGCGGCCCGCAGGCAAAAACCTGAAATCCGAAAGCGTGTCATAGAACGTGGAAGCCCAGGTCTCGCGTAGGGAAGGTTCCTCGGCCTCGGCCACGGCGCGGGCCACCCGCCACCAGGTATCCTCGATGGTCTGGTCATGGATGGGGCCATCGGCCTCCTTGAACCGATACTTCATGTCCCAGATCTCTCGCGAGATGGGATCGAGAACACCAACGCTTTGATCCATGACGACCTCGGTCACTCCTGCAGGGAGTGTATCGCAAAGTCAGGGCAGAGTCGAGAAATGTTCTTGATTCGTACCGTTCCTCGGTGGGCGATATTGTGTTGGCGTGCCCAGAAAAGTGTTAACATTTGGAACAAAAAGTGATGGGAAAGGTTAACTCTCCGATACGTATCTGAATTGACAAATCAGGAAGGCGTGGCTAGGCGGCCCACCGACTTGTGAGTCGGGAGACTAACAATGAAAACGCGCAGCATGACGGTCCTCACAGGGCCTTTTAACGTGACTAATGCTTGGAAACAAGCAGTAGGCAAAGTCGTAGCTCGTTTTACTCGTGGAAACATTGCTGCTCAGTATGGCAGGGTTATTTTCGCGAAGGAACAGGCCGCCCGGCGTGAACGAGCGGTACTCATAGCCAAAAAGATGAGTAAGCGGAAACGGCCCTCCTGATTTGACTCGTCCCCATGGTAGTTCTAGTCCGTTGAGGGATCAGGGCTACCATGTTTGATAAAGATCTCAATGCCACAATGACAGCGCTTATCGAGCAATGGAATATTGCCGAGAGACCCATCAAAAAAGCCGAATACGTCCAAGGTGACGAAGTGGTGGGGCCGGCTATATTTGAACTGCGTTATGCTGGCCGAAAAATGGTTGATGCCTTCAAATTGGCACTTGAGGGGGATTGGACCAAAGACGCGGCCCGACATGGCAAAATCAGAGAATAGTTAGAGGACGCTACTGAGGATTGCGTAAAACCCAAGCATGATGCGATTGACGCTATGCTGACTTTTGTAACCATATGGTTCGGTAATCTTGAGGCGCAATTGGGAACTCGTGGCCTTCTCGAATTGTTTCCGGATTATATTGATCTTGCCTCTGGAATATCATCCATCCAGGACAAAATTGCTGAATCCAGGGAGGATCGAAACGCAGCGAGAAATGGAATTTATGACGAAATCGAAAAAAGTGGGTTTGACGAGATTTTGGCGCTCTTTGAGCGAATGTGAAATTCAAAAGATCGCGTAGAAGTATTGGTAAAAAGGAAAAATTTCAAAGAATCCTGTATCTTCTGGGGAATAATAATCGGCACTGCTGCTGCGGTACTCTTGTTCTTATTGGAGAGCTATCGCTACCTCAGTGGACACTGAGTCAACTTGACTGACTTTCGCTCGGTTCTTGCTGGACCAATTTTTCAAAAACCATTTCAAACCTCTCGCCCCTCCGCCACCAGCTTTGCCGTGGCGGTTTCGATGTCGGTTTGCAGTCTTTCCTGGAAGGCCTTGCGGGGAAGGCCTGCAGGGATGAGCGGCAGGAATTCCAGGATGATGGTGCCGGGATAGCGCAGGAATTTCCGTCGGGGCCAGAACAAGCCGGAATTCACGGCGAAGGGCAGGCAGGCGCAGCCCAAGGTGCCGTAGAGGGCCGCGGCCCCGGGCTTGTAGGCGGGGGGCGCATCGGGGGCCCGTCTGGTGCCCTCCGGCATGATGACGATCTGCCGGCCAGCCGCCAGTTCCTCAACGCCCCGTGCCAGAAGCTTGCGCAGGGCAGCGGAGCCGGCGCCGCGTTCCAATCTGATCATGCGGAATTTGAAGATGAACCAGCCGAAAAACGGAATCCACGACAGCTCCCGTTTCAAAACCATGCAGGGATCATCGAGACAGGGAAGGATGGCGAAGGTCTCCCACACGGACTGATGCTTGCCGGCCACCAGAACCGGTCCTTCTGGAATATTTTCTTTGCCGCGCACGTCGATATGGGTGCCGCAGATCACCCGCAGCAGCCACAACGACGTGTTCGCCCAGGCCTGAAGGGCGCGCACCGCCCATTTGCGCGGGGTTATAAAAAATCCGGCGCCCAGCACCAGGAAGAGCGTGAGGTTCACATAGAAGGCGACATTGAAAACCAGCGAGCGAACAGCAATCACAGCACGCTTCTCAACATGCGGATAAGCGCCATGCGCGAAGTGACGAGGCAAATCACAGTAGCAATGATCGGTACACTGAACAAAATGCCATAGCTCCACACGGCAATTTCCGGCGGCGCAAACAACAGCCCGCGGCTGGCATCGGCCACGCCGCCCGCACCCATGGTTCCGGAAAGTCCGAGAAGAAAAAAGGTCAAAACCCCAAGGCCCACGCCGAGCAACCCGGCCGTGAAACCGGTGCGCAGGAAGCGGCTGTCGATCTGGTGGGCGATATAGCTGTCCTTGGCGCCGACGAGATGCAGCACATCAATCACCTGGCGGTTGGCATCCAGCACGGTGCGCGTGGCAAAGATCACCATGGCGATGGCCGATATGGCGATCAGGGCAAGAATGGCATAGGAGAGTGTCGACAGCGCCCGGGCCATGCGGGTGAGTTCCGCCTCCCATCTCCTATGGGTATCAAGGCTTGCGCCGCTCACGGATTTTTTCAGTTGCTTGTCCAGGGCAACAAAATCCGGTGGCGCCGTCTCGTTGATGGTGACGCGGATGAGGCGCGGGATCGGCAGGTCATCGAGATTGCCGGTGCCAAGCCAGGGCTCCAGAAGCTTGGCGCCGGCCTCGCGTTCAAGAACTTCGACGTTGGTCACGCCCACCGTTGTCTCGAGCAGGACTTTCGCCTTGGCCAGTTCCTTGTCATTGTCGGCGTTCTGCATGAGGCGGACCTGCACGGTGACCTCGCGCGACAGGCCGCTGGTCCAGCTTTCAACGGCGCGGTCAATGAGGATCAGCGCGCCGATGGCGAGGCAGGCGAGGTAGCACATCACTGTCATGGTCACGGTGAGCGCCCGGAGCGGTGCGGCTTCAGGCGGGATGATGGGTCCGGTGCGGAATTTTTTCGAGCGCGTCATGCGGCTTTCAATATTCCCTTTTCCAGATGCAGCACGGAGCCTTTGCCTTGCGACACCAGCTTGAGGTCATGGGTTGCAAGGAACACCGTGGTGCCGAGGCGGTTCAATTCCATGAAAAGATGAAGCAGCCGCTTGGCCAAAACCGGATCGACGTTGCCGGTGGGCTCGTCGGCGAGCAGCAGTTCCGGTTTCGATATGACGGCGCGGGCGATGGCGGCGCGCTGCTTTTCACCGCCCGACAGCACGGGGGGATAGGCCTGGGCCTGATCTTCAAGGCCCACCCACTTCAGCAGATCCATCACGTCGGCCCGGTAGCTGTCTTCGCGCTGGCCCATGACGCGCAAGGGGAGCGCCACATTGTCAAAAGTCGTGAGATGGTCGAGAAGGCGGAACTCCTGGAACACCACGCCGATGCGGCGGCGGAGCAGCGGCAATTCCCAGCGGCTCACCTGGGAAACGTCCTTGTCGAATATTCTGATGAGGCCGCGGGTGGGCTTCAAGGCCAGGAACAGCAGGCGGAGCAGGGAGGTTTTCCCCGCCCCCGAGGGCCCGGTGAGAAAGCACAGGGAACCGGGCTGCAGGTAAAAACTGACATCCTTCAAAATTTCGGGCCCATCGCCGTAACGCAGGCCGACACTGTCAAGACGAACCACTAAACCGAACTCCACGTCGAAATAGCTGACACACCACGCCCGGTCTTAACGCCGCATTAACCCTGTTTGCTGTTAACAAATGAGGGATGCTTGGGCTTTAGGCGGAGGGCGCGGGCGAATCAATGGATGATATGATTTTCAGATGATAATTTCTTGTCCTTCCTGCACGACGCACTACAATTTTCCAGACCAGCGCCTGTCGGGCGATGGCATGGCCATCAGTTGTTCGGCCTGCGGCCATAGCTGGATCGAGAGCCGGGCCATCGAAATCGTCGACATTTCACCGCGCAAGGTGCCTGCCGTCATCGAGCAAGGCTTTGAGCCGGACAGCGAAGTGAAGCGCCTGGTCGAGGCATCGCGGCGGGCCAAGGAAGCCTTTGCGGTGAAGAAGCGCCAGCGGCTGGGGCGTTTGCGGGGCTGGGCCATTCTGGGCACCTCGATGCTTATGCCGGTGGCCGCCGCTACCGCATTCCCGGAATTTGTGGTCAGCATGGCGCCGGTCACGGTGCGGGCCTATGACGCCGTGGGCTACAACGTCAATATCTACGGGCTCGAAGTTCGCCGCATTGAGCAGCAGCATGCCTTTGTTGACGGGGTGCGGGTGTTGAGCATCAAGGGCGAAATCAGCAATATTTCAAACAGCACCCAGAAAATACCGTGGCTTCGCTTTGCCCTGAATGACAGGCAGTGGACCGAGGTTTACACGTGGACACTGGATACAGGTGCCCGGCCCTTGCGGGCCGGTGAATCCACCAGTTTCGTTACCCGTGTCGCGTCGCCTCCGGAATCTGCGCAGAATCTGCAAATTCGCTTTGCACACAGGGATGAAATCGGCTCAAAGCCTAGCCCATGAGCGATATTACCATCGACGGCCACCGCATTTCGGTCCTGTTCTCGGAAGCGGACATTGCAAAACGCATTACCGTGCTCGCGCGCGAAATCGCGGCGCGAAAGCCCAAGAACTTATTGGTTGTGCCGGTCTTGAAGGGCAGCTTCATCTTCGCGGCGGACCTGATCCGCGCCATGCACCATGCGGGCCTGTCGCCGGAAGTGGATTTCATGATTCTGGCGAGCTACCGGACGGCCCAGGTTTCCTCGGGGCAAGTCGAAGTTTTGCGCGACATCGAATCGCCGATCCAGAACCGCGACGTTATGCTGGTTGATGACATCCTAGAATCAGGCCGGACGCTGGCCTTTGCTAAGGACCTTTTGATGGCGCGGGGTGCGTCAAGCGTGATGACGGCGGTGCTGCTCGACAAGCCCGGCCATCTCGCCGCCAACATCAAGGCGGATTTCTGCGGCTTTTCCTGTCCCGACAAATTTGTCGTGGGCTACGGCATGGACATGGCGCATCAGTTCCGGGAACTGCCCTTTGTCGGGCATGTGGTGACGGCTATTTAGAGTGTGATTAATTAAACCGAAATTCCATTTGTTTTCCTTCTCCCCGGCGGGGAGAAGGTGGGGCCCAAGCGCAGCTTGGGAGGATGAGGGGGAACCGGTGATGCAGTTGCTGGACCTGCTCCCCCTCACCTTCCCAACACTTGCGTGTTGGGCCCCTTCCTCTCCCCCAAGGGGCGAGGAAAATCAAAGATCATCGCTGCATATAAAAATGATTACGCCCTAATACAGTCCACGCAGCAGGCGGTCGATGTAGTCCTTGTCGATGCGCGGCAGGTCCGGGGTGTTGGCGCGGGCGCGCAGCATTTCGAGGATTTCGCGGGCGCGCCTGATGGCAAGTTCGGACGGCAGCATGTTTTCTTTGGGGCCAAAATTGTCGCCGCTATTAGGCATGGGGCGTCCCAGGGGATCATGGGTTTCGCCCCTTGCCTGTCCATCCCTACCGGTGTTGTCCTGGCCGGACTGGCCTTGCTGCTGAATCTGGCGGGCCATCTCCTGGGCCCCGGCGCGCAACTGGTTCAGGGCTTCGCCCTGCGCGCCTAGCGCCTGTTCACGCTGCTGCTGCTGGAGGGATTGTTCGGCCTCGCCCATCTGCTTTCCGGCTTCACCGAACGAGGGCGGCGCCTGCAGGCCGTTCTGGCCCAACTGCTGCATGAACTGTTCGAGCATGCGGCCAAGGCTTCCCTGTTCGCCGGCAAGTCCGTTGGTGCCCTGACCCTGGTTTCCGCTGCGGTTTCCGGGATCATCGCCTTCCTGGTCAAGGGGATCGCCTTCGTCTCCGGGCTGGGCGCGCTGGGTTTTATCCATCAGATCCTGCTGGCGGCGCATGAGCTCGGACAGCTCGTTGAGCATTTCTGTTGTTGCCGAATCGCCGGGAGGCCCGCCCTGCTGGGCCATGCCGGGTTCCATGTTTTTCAGAATCTCATCAAGCTGGGCGAGCAGTTCCTGGGCCGCTTCGTTGGCGCCGTTCTGGGTCAGCTTTTCAATCGTATCGAGCATCTCCTGCAGGTCCTGCTGGGTGATCATCTTGCCGTTGGGGGCGCGCCGGTTCTTGTTTTGCTGCCCCTGAGCCATGCGCTTTTCGGTTTCTCGGCGCATGGACTCCATGTAGCGGTCCATGGCGCCGCGCAGGTTCTTCATCAATTCCTGCAACTGCTCGGGTGTAGCACCTTGCGCCAGGGCGCGCTCCAGCGCCTTGCGGGCGGCTTCGAGTTCGGCGCGGGCATCGGCGAGATCGCCTTCCTCAATGCTCAGCGCCATTTGCCACAGCAGATCGACGGCCTCTTCCACATCGCTGTGATCGCGCACGTTGTTGATGCGCGAAACGATTGTTGCGATGGCAATTTGCGTTCCACTGTCTTCAATAAGGCCGGCGGGATAGATCAGCAGGGCCTGGAGCAATTTTCCCACGCTGCCCGCCTCGTCGGGGTCCATGATCAGGGTTTTGCGCTGTTCAATCAGGGCCTGGGCCAGGGGCTTGGTGAAAAACCGTTCGGGAAGCTTGAAGGTTTTCACTTCGCTTTTTGTGGTCTGCCTGGCGGCGTCGGTGACTTCAAGGGTGAAGTCCACGAAAAGCCCGGCCCAGGGATGGGCAGTAAGATCGACGCTGGTTGATCCCTGTTCCTCACGGGGCGAGGATTTGCGCAGGCTTACGGGAAATTTAGGCGGATCAAACAGGAATACGCCGTTGCTGGCGAAACCAACGCCATCCTGCTGGTTGTCGGAGAGATCGATTTGCGAGGTGATGCTGGACACGCCATAGTCATCGCTGGCTTTCCACTTCACGGTCAGGGAGCCAAGGCTTTCCGATCTCGGCTCGTCAACAATGGAGACGCTCGGCGGATTGTCGGGAATGAGGGAAACATGCCAGGCCGCCAGTTCCGTGTTGCCATCGAGAACCTTGATGAGAGCAGGGGCGTTGAGTTTGGCCTCGGCTTCGAACAGGCCATTGGCTGATTTGGTTATCGCCGTCCGGTCTTTCAGTTCGACATCGGGTTTTGACAGATCATAGAAAGCAAGCCGCGGACTCCCGGCGCCGTCGAGACGCAGCACGAGGCCGCTGTTCTCGGGGACGAGAATGTTGCTGTCGGTTTTGAGTTTTTCAGTCTGGGCCGGGCTGGTAAGCAGCAGCGGCGGTTTTCCCGTATAGGCCGGAGGTTTCAGCCAGGCATCAAGGCTTATGGGCATTTGGGCAACAGCAGGACCTGCCTGAAAGGTATTCTTGAGATTCGAGACGCCGTCGCCCTGGGCGAGGAAAAGAACCGCGAGTAGGGCGAGGCTCACCGGCACCCTCAAGGATCGGGGATCAAGGTCGCGCCAGTTGGATTGCGGGGTTCCAACCTTCAGGTCGTTGAGCCTGGCCAATTGGCGGCGCTTGTGCTCTTCCCAAAGAGCAATGCTTCTTTCATCCAGGCTCTCTCCGGCAAGCGTATCATTGCTGGTCGATAACGGCCGGGTGAAAAGACTGGAATGGGCCTCGATCCGACGCATGGCGGCGTATGCGCTGGGCCAGGTGAGTCTCAAGACATGCCGGAGCGACCAGATGATTCCTGCCACGAGAAGGCCCAGGAGGCCATAGCGCAGCACGTCAGGGAGTTGGGTAAGGAAGCCGGAAAGGGCCGTTGCAGCCAGGACCAGCGTGAGTATGAGTGGCCAGCACAGGGCATCCCACAGCCTTTCCCAGAAAAGGGCCAAGCGTGCTGCCGCAATTTTACGCTCAATGCGAGCCTGTGTGAGTTCAGCCATGCCAGTGGGATAATAGCACACCTCGGCAAAATTGTGCCCGGCATTTCCATCACGTTATTGAGAGCGGATCAAAAAATAAAATTCAAAATACAGAATTTATTCCTTGACATCTATATTCCTATTATGGCATGTATGTTCCTGTCCATCCCGGAAGGGGTCCTGGTCATGACGGTGGCTTTGATGGGGTAGATGCGGTGCCTGCGGGCGGGGTGGGACGAACATCCTGCACTCGGGAGTTTCCGGCAAGTTCCGCGGGCATTATGACCTGCGCGCCGAATGGCAGTTAGGCAGTCTGAAGAAGACAGGGCCGAAATACGAACCGGAAGCCGAAATCGCCGCAAAAGCGTGGGCGCAGTTTGCGTCAACCGCCG
>JBBSBQ010000036.1:0-39696 GCA_038251095.1 Hyphomicrobiales bacterium | reverse complement strand
CGTTGCGAGCATTGTGTAAACATCCTTGGCGTCAACGCCATCGGCGATCAGGGCCCACTCGAGATTAACGATTGGATTCTTTTGAATGCCACGTTTTCCTGGGAATTTGGCAAGATCGAAGAAATCATTGATGGTCGTGGGACCTTCGGCTAGCTTCGAAGTATCATAACCGAATACGGTGCCGAAAACGATGCCGGGAACCGCACACTCAAAAAGGTCGCCTCCGATGAATTTTGAACGGTCTAGGCCAAGCTTGGCCCAATCGATGGGTTCGAGAGCGCCTTCAGCGCAGCCCTGAAGGGCAGTAGCCGTGTCAACGTCGATCACGTCCCAGGTGATGGCATTGGCCTCGACCATGGCCTTGATCTTGGCAACTTCGCCATTGTACTCGGCTTCGGTCACCTTGTTGCCGGCCGCATTGTAGGGCTCGTAGTAGGCCTTGCGCTGGCTCTCGGAATAGGCGCCACCCCAAGACGTGACCGTGAGCTCGTCGCCCGCCTTGGCCGATGCGGCAAAGGCTGTTCCGGCAAGCAGGGCGGCAGTGAATAGAACTGAAAGTTTCTTCATGTAACTCCTCCAAAAGCGCCGGATTTTCCGGCTGAAATAGCATTATGGAGAAGAAATCTAACGGGCTGCGGCAGCCCAGCATAAATGCAGGCCTTCCACCACAACGAGCCTAGACGTCCTCCCCTAGATCACGACCCCGCCGACTTTGTGAGTGCCACCGCAACCCTGTGGGCAGCTCTGACTTAAGTTCTTATTTCGAGGCGCTGGAAAATATACTAAGCATGGCTTGGGGAAAGGTCACTAGAGTTTTTTTATGCCCGAGGCAGAATTATTGTCATACCTGTGGGTTTTTACCAAAAAGGCACCTCGGCCTGCGACAGTCTGCCCCCCAGCCGGAGGGGTGAAATCCGGGTGGCAAGGCCCGTCCGGTCATCGGTCTCTACTGCCACTCCGCACACCGTGGCCGCACCCTCGGCCGGCTTGAATTTCTCCACCGGCAGCTTGCGCAGGAATCGGTTGAGAGGTTCCGCCTTGTCCATGCCGATGACCGAGTTGTAGTCGCCGCACATGCCGGCGTCGGTCAGATACCCGGTGCCGCCGGTCAAGATCTGGTGGTCCGCCGTGGGCGTATGGGTGTGGGTTCCAACCAGCAGGCTGGCGCGCCCGTCCACAAAATGCCCCATGGCCATTTTCTCGGAACTGGCTTCGGCGTGAAAATCTATGAGAATGGCATCACAATCCCGGCCCAGCTGGCACTGGTCGAGTTCCCGTCCCACTGCCGGAAAGGGATCATCCAGCATCGGCTCGATCATCACCCGGCCCATGGCATTCAGCACCAGCACCCGCTGGCCCTTGGCCGTTTCCACCATGCAGGTGCCGCGCCCCGGGCAGCCGGCAGGCCAGTTGAGAGGCCGGATGAGGTTAGGTTCCCGCTCGATGAAAACCAGCGTCTCGCGCTGGTCAAAGGCGTGGTTGCCGAGGGTCACGACATCCGCCCCGCAAGCCAGCAGTTTCTGGTGAATGTCCTGGCTGATGCCGAAGCCGTGCGCGGCGTTCTCGCCATTCACCACGACGATGTCGGGCCTGTAGCGCTCGCGCAGAAGCGGTAGCTCGCGGGCGACCGCATCGCGCCCCGACTTACCCACCACGTCGCCAATGAAAATCAACCGCATTTGAAAGTCTCTTTTTCCGTCATGATCCAATCCAGGCGCTGGTCAAAGTCGTCACGGGGAACCGTATCCATTTCCTGGCCGGCATAAGCAATACCAATGGCAGTAACTTTCTTGAGGGTCCGCAGCTTTTCAAGGGTGCGATCATAAAACCCGCCGCCATAACCCAGGCGAAACCCCTTGCGGTCAAAGGCCAGCAGCGGAACCAGCAAGACATCGGGCAGAACTTCGGGAGCGTCTTCGGGCGGAACCTTGATATTCCAGCGGCCCAAGACCAGCGGCTCTCCCGGTGCCCACTGCCGGAACACCAGTGGGGCGTTCTTGGCCACCACCACCGGCAGGGCAGTAGTCCAAGCATCGGCCACCAGCTTGTCAAAAAGTTGGAAGGTGGAAATTTCGGTGTCAAAGGAATGAAAGGCTGAAATAACCTGGGTCTGGGCATTTCTGGCAATGGGAAGCCCGCGCGCCGCCAATGCCGTTCCGGCGTCATGCTTGGCGATCTCGTGCACATCGTTCCTGATGAGTGTGGCCTTGCTTCGCGCCAGGCGTTTTATTTCAGCAAGACTCATATTTTCCTTCAAACTAAGCGGCGAGCCACCATGGGCCGTGGGAACTGACGATCCCTGGTCCCTACTCACGTAGGTGGGTGCCGTTTAAGCCAGACCACGGTCCAGCCCAGGGACAGCTCCCTAAAGATCGATTATAGGCCCTGGGAAAAATGTTCCTCACAAACCGGGCAGCCCGCCACGGCTGTATATAGGCCTTCGGAGCGGGAAAATCCAGTACATCAACGAAAACGCGCCCAGCCGTCAGGCCGGACGCGCAAATATCACCAATGGACGATTAAACCGTCCGGCGTGAAACTATTGAGTGACAGTTACAGCGGTCGCCGCCTTGCTTGTGTCATCAAAGGTTACCTGAATCTTGGCGCCGGCAGCAATTTTGTCAGCCGCTACGCCTTCAGCCAGAACATAGGCCGAGCCGTCTTCAAGGGTAACGGTTTTGGTGGCTGGGTCAAAGGCCTTTACAGTGCCCTGAATCTGGCCGGCATAGGCAGTTGCCACCATTGCGGCAAATGCGATCAGCAATGCTACAAACTTCTTCATTTCACTATTCCTTCGTTTTGATGCCCGCGCGCCGAACACGGGCAGTTTCAATTCCCGGAGGATCGATCCAATCCGGCGTCCGACGCAAAACACGTGCGAACACTCCCCCACGTGGGCAATGCCTCCGCGCTGTTACAGTTAAGAAAGTTTAATTTTGTGGGCGCATTTTGGACAAACTTGAAAAGGCTCTGCCACGTATTTTTCAATTCCAAAAAGGTTCCATGCGTTTGAATTTTTTTAATGACTTGCCAATTGCCTTGTCGGCGGCGGCTGCATCGCGCGCATACCAGCCCTGGATGAATTCCAAGACCTGTTCCGTCTGCGGGCCAGTCTCTTCCCGAAGCTCCTTTAGAAATGTCTTGGCAGCGACAATGTCGTTTCGCATGCCGAGAAGATCCTGCAAGGCGGCCATCCGCTTTTTATAAGTCTGCCTTCCCCGGCGGTTGCCAGGCAATTCAAAAAAATCTACGCCATAACGCAGATTCTTGAGCGCGATACGCAATTTGTGCCGTGCCTGATCCGAAACGTGTACTGCCTTTGCGCGTTTGAGAACACGGGCCCTCAGTCTGCTCAGCTCAGCCCTGAAAAATTTCCGTGCCTGTATTTTTGGTTTGGCACCTTCACGCCAGTCATTATGGGCGAACAAGCTCTGCACATTGAGAACGAACAAGGTCGCGGCAAGACTTTCTATCTCGGAACGCGCCAGTGCATAGGCTGCAATGCGCCTTTTCTCCATGATGTCCCGCAGGGCGTCGGAGTTTTCTGGACAATCTACGCTTGCCAAAGGACCCTCAAGCACCGAAAGGCGAATGGCATCCGCGTTCCGCACCGGGCCAAATGCCGAAGCCAGGCGCCCGGCATCATCCCGCAAAGCTCCAAAGCCCGCATCGGGTAAAGCGCGCTTGAACATTGACAGGGCGCAGCGCATGCGGCGAAGTGCGATCCGCATCTGGTGAATGGATTCGGGTTCATCGGATTCGCGCAGGCAGGCCCAGTTAGCCACGAAATGTGCCAGCGTGTTGGAAATGATGGCTGTCACTGGGTCGTCAAAGGTGGCCAGCGCTTTGGATTTTAGGGGTGCTGCCTTGGCCGGGACCGGTTTTTCCTTAAGCAGGGCACGGAAACCCTTTTCCGCCTTGCTGACAAAATCAAGGCGCAGGGAAAAATCTTTCGCGAGCCTTATCCCCAGATCAAGAAGATCCGCCTTGTTTCCTGACACCAGTTCCAGTTCGACTTCGGCCAATGTCACACGCTGCTTTCCGTTCGAGATATGACCTTGGTCCACAGCGATCTCGACAACCGAGCTGCCGGAAGTAACGAGGCCGCTTTGCCGCTTGAACTCCATTTTGATTTTTGCGGCAAGCGGTTGATCCCCGATGATCCGCGTGAGAAATTTCTCCATGGTTTTGTCGAACAGGGCAAGATTGAGCTTCAGGCTAGGCGAGCTGACTTCAACTTCCCTGCGATGAAAAGGGCCGTCACCAGCCGCACCTGGCGCCTTCATCCCTAGCACAGGAACATCATTCCCGGACTTCCTGATCCGCAAAATGATCCCTTTTTCCCGCAAGGCATTTGAAGGCGTATCAAAATATGTGGCCTTCAGGTTTTCGGTTTGGAGTTTTTTTGCAGTTTTGAACAGCGGTGCGTCCATGAGCCTCGCAAGCCCGACGGCATCTGATCTGAATTTGATTTCGATCTCCTGATCCCGCCCCACCGCCGACCCAGACATCTCGAACCCGCCTTTTTGTACCTGCGCCACTTCCGGAAACCAGAGGGAGTAACCGAATATTATTGATTTAGGCTGACGAATCAACGCCAAATGGACTCTGAGTCGCTTGAATCGGAAGAATGCAATGCACCAGATTGCCGCTCTGCCATTTTATGACAACCCGGGTGGGGGTGTGGACGTCTGCCTTGTGACCTCCCGGGGTGGCGGGCGTTGGATCATTCCCAAGGGCAATCCCATCCGCGGCCTCGCACCCCATGAGGTTGCAGCCCAGGAAGCCCTTGAGGAGGCAGGCCTTGTGGGCCACGTGGGCAAGCGCTGCATCGGAACCTTCAAGTTCGACAGAAACCGGAACGGACGGGACACCACCTGCCTGGTCGATGTCTATGCCCTCAGGGTTGAACAACAGATGCAGACCTGGACGGAAATGCATGAACGATCAGTGCTGCGCTGCAATGTGAAGACCGCGCTTTCGCTCGTCAGCGTGCCGAACCTTGCCATCCTGATCCACCGCTACGTCATGGCCCACGTTTAGGCGAGACTACTTCATCGCCTTCGCAATGCTCTCCAGCCGGGCCGAGGCGCTTTCAAGCCGCGCGGCGAATTTTGCTTCCATGTCCTTCGTCTGGGCCTGCGCCTGGTTGCGTGACTCGCGCAAGCCCTTGATCTGGTCTTCAAGTGATTCAATCTTGCGGATGGCTTCCGACAGGCGGTCCGCCACCATCAAACCGCTCATCACAAGCAGGCGGATATCGCCAATCGAGCCGACGCTTTGCTTGATGCGCACGATTTCCGCATCGAGCAGCGAAGCAAGCTCGCGCAGGTGGTCTTCCTCACCATCGGGGCACTGCATCGTGTAAGGACGATCAGCGACCGAGACGACAACATTGGCCATGCCTTAGCCCCCACTGTTGCTGTGCAGCACAGCGCGAATGCGGGACATGGCGGCGTCAATTTTTCCGACAGCCGATTTGTTGGTAGTGACAAGCTCAGTCGCCTTGCTGCGCACAAGGTCAAGCTCCGAAGCGATCTTCGCGCGGTCGCCGCGCAAGGCTTCAGCTTCGTTGGCACTCGCCTGCTTCTTGGCCAGCGCCCCTTCAAATGCTTTCAATGCCGCATCGAAACGATCAAAGGCATCGTTCAATTTTTGTGTATCAACCATGTCCGTCCCTAGATCACGTTTCTCCTCAGGGCAACAGCCTGAAGCATCAAAACATAACCGCCACCAGTTTTCCGGCGCGTGATCGGACACTAATACTGGTCTCACGCTGCCCAACCACACGCTGGCAAATCAACCAATTTGCCGCCTATCCCAATATGTTACGTAAACAAACGCACTTCAATAGCTTAATTTGCCGCGTTAAGTGGCGGGAAAAGCGCGGTTGACAGGGCCTTAACTGCTGTTATTCAGAAGCCCGATTGCGGCAAGGATTTCCCCGAGAATGACTGTTCCCTCCCTCGACATGCAAAAAACCATGGCCAACGCCATCCGCGCGCTGAGCATGGATGCCGTTCAGAAGGCAAACTCCGGCCACCCCGGCCTGCCCATGGGCGCTGCGGATTTTGCCACGGTCCTGTTCACCCAATTCCTCAATTTTGACGCCAGCGAACCGCACTGGCCAGACCGCGACCGCTTCATTCTCTCCGCCGGTCATGGGTCCATGTTGTTGTATTCACTGCTGTTTCTGACGGGCTACAAGGACATGACGCTGGAGCAGCTCAAAAACTTCCGGCAGTTGGGTTCCAGGACCGCGGGCCACCCGGAATATGGCCATGCCGCAGGGATTGAAACCACCACCGGGCCCCTCGGTCAGGGTCTTGGTAATTCCGTGGGCTTTGCCATTGCCGAGCGCCATCTGGCGGCTCGCTTCGGCAACGACCTCGTCAATCACAAAACCTATGTGCTGGCCGGCGACGGCTGCCTGATGGAAGGCATTTCCCAGGAAGCCATCACCCTGGCTGGCCACCTGAAGCTCAACCACCTCATCGTATTGTGGGACGACAACGGCATCTCCATTGACGGCAAAGTGAGCATGTCTGATTCGACCGATCAGCTTGCCCGATTCGCCTCCGCCAACTGGAATGCGAGCCGCGTCGATGGCCACAACCCCAGCGAAGTGGCAGCGGCCCTCCAGGCCGCACAAAGCTCCGACAAGCCCACCATGATCGCCTGCAAAACCATCATCGGATTTGGCGCGCCCACCAAGCAGGGCACCTCTGCCACCCATGGCTCGCCGCTGGGTGCGGAAGAAATCGCCGGAGCCCGCAAAGCCTTGGGCTGGGATTTCCCACCCTTCGTCGTTCCAGATGAAATCCTCAATGCCTGGCGCGCCGTCGGATCACGCGGCGCTTCACGGCGCAAGGATTGGGAACAGCGCCTTGCCGCTTCATCGCAAAAAGCCGAATTCACACGCATCACATCCGGCGCCTTGCCCGCCAACTTCGATGAAGTTGTCGCCACCTACAAAGAGGAACTGGCCAAAAATCCGCCGTGGATCGCCACGCGCAACGCGTCTCAAAATGCCCTTGATGTGATCAATGCCGCCGTGCCGGAAACCATCGGCGGCTCCGCCGACCTAACCGGTTCCAACAATACCAAATCCAAGGACATGAAAGCCCTCACCGCCGCCGACTATGGCGCGCGCTATGTCTATTACGGCATTCGTGAGCACGGCATGGCCGCCACCATGAACGGCATGGCACTCCATGGCGGCGTCATTCCCTATGGTGGCACCTTCCTGACCTTTAGCGATTACTGCCGTCCTTCAATTCGATTGTCTGCCCTCATGGGCAAGCGCGTAATCTACGTGATGACCCATGACTCCATCGGCCTCGGTGAAGATGGCCCGACTCATCAACCCGTGGAACATCTCGCGGCGCTGCGCGTCATTCCAAATCTGTTGACCTTCCGTCCCTGCGATGCGGTTGAAACCGCCGAATGCTGGCAGCTTGCGCTCCAAACCTCGACAAGTCCCAGCGTCTTGGCCCTCACCCGCCAGAAACTGAAACCCGTCCGCCTCACCTATTCGGCCAAGAATCTCTGTGCCTTGGGGGCCTACGAAATCGCCCCTTCCGCAAAGAAATCGAAAGTGGTGATTTTTGCTTCCGGCTCCGAAGTTGAAATCGCCATGGAAGCCAAGGCAACGCTTGATAAGGCCGGAACGCCAACCCGCGTTGTCTCGGTTCCTTCGATGGAACTCTTCGAGAAGCAGTCCAAGGCCTACAGGGAAAAGCTTTTGGGTACTGAGAAAACTCGCATCGCCATCGAGGCGGGCGTGGCCCAGGGCTGGAGCCGCTTCATCGGCAATGATGGCGTGTTCATTGGCATGAAAGGCTATGGTGCCTCGGCCCCGGCGGAGGCACTTTACAAGCATTTCGGCATCACCGCCAAAGCCATCGTCAAAGCCGCACAGAAGTAAAGCGGATCATGCCAGCCTTCCGCACTCTTGATGATGTCAATGTCGCTGGCAAGCGCGTTGTCATCCGCCTTGACCTCAATGTGCCGGTTGATAACGGCAAGGTGACTGATGCCACGCGCATCGAGCGCGTGGTCCCGACACTTCGCGAACTTCTCGACAAGAACGCCGCCGTGATTGTGCTGGCCCATTTCGACCGGCCCAAGGGCAAGGTCGTGCCGGAAATGTCGCTGAAGCCCGTGGCTCCTGCCCTTCAGGCCAGTCTCGGACGCCCGGTCAAATTCGTCTTCACCGATTGGCAGTCCGCGCCCTCTATCTCCGTGAAGCCGGGCGAATGCGTGCTCATGGAAAACACCCGCTATAACGCCGGTGAAGAAAAAAACGATTCGGGCTTTGCAAAGATGCTGGCCGGCCTCGGCGATATTTTTGTGAACGATGCCTTCTCCGCCGCCCACCGTGCGCACGCGTCTACCGAAGGCATCGCCCATCTCATTCCGGCCTACGCCGGCCGCGCGATGGAAGCAGAACTCCGTGCCCTCGAACAGGCTTTGGAAAAACCCAAGCGTCCCCTCATCGCTGTCGTTGGCGGCGCAAAGGTTTCAAGCAAGCTCGAACTTCTCGGAAATCTTTCAGGCCTCGCCAACACCATCGTCATCGGTGGCGGCATGGCCAACACATTTTTGGCAGCCCAGGGTTACCCAGTGGGCAAATCCCTTTGCGAACATGAATTGCTGCCCACCGCCAAGGAAATCATCGCCACCGCAAAATCCAAGGGCTGCACCCTGCTCCTGCCAACCGATGTCGTTGTCGCCAAGGAGTTCAAGGCCAATTCACCGAGCCGTAATATCAACATCGCCGATGTGTCTGCCGATGACATGATCCTCGATGCCGGCGTCGACACCGTGTCACGTATCAACGCCGCCTTTGATGCCGCCAAAACCATTGTCTGGAATGGACCGCTCGGCGCCTTTGAACTCACGCCCTTCGATAAGGCAACCGTTGCCTGTGCAAAACACGTGGCCAAGCTGACCAAATCTGGCCGCCTCGCCTCCATCGCAGGTGGCGGCGATACGGTGGCCGCCCTCAAAAATGCGGGCGTGGCCGACGACTTCACCTACATATCAACAGCCGGTGGCGCTTTCCTCGAATGGCTCGAAGGAAAACCCCTGCCCGGCGTCAAGGCTCTGGAGAGAACATGACAATGACCAACAAGCTAGCAGACGTTGCCCAACGCATGGTGGCCGCAGGCAAGGGCATTCTCGCCGCCGATGAAAGCACCGGCTCAATTGCCAAGCGCCTTGAATCCATCAACACGCCTTCGACGCCGGACACTCGCCGCGATTATCGCGAGATGCTGTTTGGCGCCACCGAGGCGATGAAGGCCAACATCTCCGGCGTCATTCTGTTTGATGAAACGCTGCGTCAGAAAGCCCGCAACGGCACACCGCTGGTTGATGTGATCAAGTCCACCGGTGCCGTGCCTGGAATCAAGCTTGATACGGGCGCTAAGCCGCTGGCCCTCTCGCCCGGCGAAACCGTGACCGAAGGCCTTGATGGCCTCGCAGCGCGCGTTGAGGAATATGCCAAGCTCGGTGCCGAGTTCGCCAAGTGGCGCGCCGTGATTGATGTGGGCAAAGGCATTCCAACCCACAATGCCATTCAAGCCAACGCCCATGCGCTGGCTCGCTATGCCGCCATCTGCCAGGCCGGCGGCATCGTGCCCATGGTCGAGCCTGAAGTTTTAATGGATGGCGACCATTACATCGACACCTGCATGCGCATCACCGAATGGGCCCTCAAGGAACAGTTCCAAGAACTCTTTTATGCCGGGGTGAAGCTCGAAGGCATTATCCTGAAACCCAACATGGTGATCTCCGGCAAGAAATGCCCTACGCAGGCAAGTCAGGAAGAAGTTGCTGAAAAAACTTTGATCGTCCTGAAGCGTTGCGTGCCCGCCGCCGTGCCCGGCATTGCCTTTCTCTCCGGTGGCCAGTCCGGCAAGGATGCAACGGCGCATCTCAGCCTGATGAATGCCGCCGGCCCGCTGCCGTGGAAGCTCACCTTCTCCTATGGCCGCGCCCTGCAGGCCGATGCGCTGAAGGCCTGGGGCGGCAAGGATGCCAACATTGAGGCGGCCCGCGCCGCCTTCTCGCACCGCGCCAGGATGAATGCCCTGGCTTCCGTCGGCAAATGGTCGAAGTCGCTGGAAAAGTAGCTGCAGCCGCCATGGCAATGCCCCGCCTCTTTCTCGTGGCTCCGATTGACTTCGGCGCAGACCAGATTTTGGCCTGTACCACGGCGGCCTGCGCCGCAGGTGACGTGGCCAGCATTGTCGTTCCCCTCCAAGTTTTGGCCGCGGTAACAACAAAGCTTCAAGGTCTCGGCCTCGCCGTTCTCGCGAACGGGGCTACCGAAGCGAAGTGCGACGGCGTGCATCTCGACGCGCTCGTCGATGATGTGGCCATGGCGCGGCCCAGCCTCGGCAAGGACACGATCATCGGCGCCTTTTGCGCTGCCTCGCGCCATGCTGCCATGCAAGCCGCCGAGGACGGCGCCGATTACATCGCCCTCTCGCAGAACACCTATTCGCCAAGCGAACCCATCATCGGCTGGTGGGCCGACCTTTTTCAAATTCCCTGCGTGGCTTTTGATCCGGTAGAACTGGACAAGCTCGACATATTGCTGCCGCAGAAACCGGACTTTATCCGCCCCTCGGACGCCATGTGGACTTCCCCCGGGGAAGCCCGGCGGATCGTGTCTGAGCTTACGCAACGGATGGCCTGATGAAATTTGTCCTCTCTCTGCTTCTCCTGCTCACGCTGGGCGCGCCCGCCATTGCGGCAGCGACGTTTGAAGAGGCCGTAGCCCTTTTCGAGGACAAGGAATTCAAATCCGCCCGCGAAATCGCCGAACCCCTGGCAAATGGCGGCGATGCCCGCGCCATGGCGATGATGGGCGCGTTCTACCAGTTGGGGAATGGTGTTAAAGCTGATCTCAAGAAAGCTGTCTCCTGGTTCACCAAGGCGGCGGAAAAAAACCATCCCGGTGCACAGTTCTCGCTGGCCATGCTTTACCTCGACGGCTCGCTCGGAAATCCTGATGCTGACACGGGCGCAATGTGGCTGGAAAAAGCAGCAGCCGGCGGCAATTCGCAAGCCCAATACAATTTGGGCCTGCTCTACACCGGTGTCTATGGCACCCCGGCCGAATGGCCGAAGGCGGCCGAATGGTTCAAAAAATCCGCCGCTCAGGGCTTCGCCGAAGCGCAATATAATCTGGGCCTGCTCTATCTCGACGGCAACGGCGTGGAGCAAAGCCATGTCGCTGCCGCGACCTGGTTTTCCAAGGCCGCCGTGCAGGGCATGCCTGAAGCCGCCATGGATTACGGTGTGCTGGTATTCCGCGGCGAAGGCGTGCAACGCGATGAAGCCGTCGGCGCCAAATGGATGCTCATTGCCGCACGGCGCGGAAACATCGTGGCGCAAAACCGCGTCGCCAAGCTCTTCGCCACGGGCCGCGGCGTGGCGCTCGATCCCGTCGAAGCGATGAAGTGGAACATCCTCGCAAGCAAGGGCGGACGCACCGACCCATGGCTCGATGACTTTGCCGGAAAGCAACCCGAAGCCCAGAGAAAAGACGCCGAAACCCGCGCCGCCGCCTTCAAGCCGGAAACTGCCAAAAGCGGAAGCTAGACCCAGATCATCTTTACACACAGCGATAATCTTTAGTTTTCCTCGCCCCTTGGCGGAGAGGAAGGGGCCCAACACGCAAGTGTTGGGAAGGTGAGGGGGCGCTGGTGATTCAATTTCAAGATCTGTTCCCCCTCATCCTCCCAAGTTTTGCTTGGGCCCCTCCTTCTCCCCGCTGGGGAGAAGGAAAACAGAGGAAGAGTTTATTTGAATCATCCACTCGCTTACCTCCGAGGTAATTGCGCGCTAACATGGCGGCCTTTACTTAGCCACCATGGACGGCTGGATGACAAAAAAAATGCAAGGCGCCAATGGCAAGTTCAGCCATCTGCTCAGGCATTGGCGGCAGCAGCGCAGGCTGAGCCAGCTTGAACTGGCAGGTGAAGCAAATGTCTCTGCCCGGCATTTGAGCTTTCTTGAATCCGGCCGTTCCCAGCCCAGCCGCGAGATGGTGCAACTGCTCGGAATGGCGCTCGATCTGCCGCTTGAAGAACGAAATGTCCTGCATGTCGCCGCAGGCTTCGTGTCGCCCTACGGCAACCGCGAACAGGCACCTGAAAACATACCCCATGTTCGTCAGGCCTTGGATTTCATGCTGCGCCAGCAGGAACCCTATCCCGCCATTGTAATCGATGGCCACTGGGATATCCGCCTGCGCAACGATGCGACCCGGCGCATGTTTTCGGTATTCCGCCAAGCCTACGAGGTGGAGCCCGCCATCGCCGACAACGCGATGCACACGGTTTTCCACCCGAAGGCTTTGCGGCAATTCATCGTGAACTGGGAAGAGTTTGCCGGCGGAATGATTCAAATTCTCCACCGCGAAGTTGCCCAGGGCAGCCGGATTTCGGCACAGCTCCTGGACGAGATCATGGCCTATCCCAGCCTGTCCGTTTTCTCGAAGCCCGCAAGGGCGCCTGAGGCATCGTCACCGGTCATGACCATGCAGCTTTAGAAGGGTTACCGCCGGCTCGACTTTTTTTCGACCTTCACGACCTTCGCAATGCCGGCCGACGCCGCTATACAGCAGTTGAAAATCGAGTGCTTTTATCCGGTAGACGACGCCACCGCCGAGATCGCACGGAAACTCGCTCCCTAACTAAAACAGGACACGACAATGGACTCCACTCTGGCCTACACCCAGTCACCCGAAGCGTTGCGCTATCTGCGCGCCCTGAATGCCCGCTTCATTCATAATTACTGACCAACGATGTGCCCTCGCATGATGCGATCCTCCATCCCGACTTCATCTGCCTGTCCAGCAACGGCATGCGCATTGACCGCGCGTCTTACCTCAAGCGTTGGGCGAACCTGTTTGATCCCGAAGTTGTCATCTATTGGGATACCCGCGACGAACTCATCACCATCCACGGCACGGTGGCGCTGGTGAGCGCCACCAACAAGCACACCGAGCGCCACAACGGTGTGGAAACCACCGGCATGACGAACTATACCGATACGTACGTGTTTGAGCATGGAGCCTGGAAATGCATTCAGGCCCACCTCACCCCCGTGGCCCCAGAGCACTGGCCCCCCGACAGCACAATCATCAGTGTCTATATCAAGGGAAAATGCCAGGCGCGGCCTTCAAGCCAGCTGAGGATAAAAGCGGAAGCTGACGTTTAAGCCTGCCGCTTGCCGCCAACAATATCACGTGCCGCCATTTCAAGGATGGCGCGGATGCGCGTCGCTTCCTCTTCCGTCCATGGCCCTTGCCGTATATGCAGCGCATGGCGCAGCGTATGGAACGCCTCATGCACGCTGTCCGGCGTGGCGTGATTGGTGAACGCCTGCGCCGCCAGATCCATGCGCGCCATGACGCCGTCAACGGTTGCTTTGTTTTGCTCGAGAAAAGCCTGGCCTTCCGCCGTGATGGTGTAAAGCTTCTTGCCACCGCCCGCCTCTTCGCTTTGCAGGTGATCCTGCTCCACGAGCAAAGTGAGCGTCGGATAAACCGCACCGGGGCTCGGCGCATAGGCACCGCCGAATTTTTCTTCAATGGCGCGGATCAGGTCATAGCCATGGCGCGGTTTCTCCGCGATGAGCGCAAGCAGCACAAGGCGCAAGTCGCCATGCCCGAACATGCGCGCCCCGCGGCCGCCAAATCCACCTGGGCCACGGCCAAATCCGCCCGGCCCCCGGCCAAAACCGCCGCCGCGCTCACGCGGCCCGCAATCATGCTGCATCGCCGACCGGCCACGGTGGCCAAACACGTGATTTCCTTTAAACATTCGTTATTTCTTTAAATGATATCTTAAGTCTGAACTTGAGATATATCTTATTACTGTATTGTCAAGCCCAAATTTACCGCGCTGGCCTTCCCCCTTGAGGTTTGCTAACTCCCGCCCACACACAATCGAGGATATTTCCGTGGCCGCCTCCCCCTCCATGACCATTATGATCGCCGCTGTCCGCAAGGCCGCCCGCGGCGTCCAGCGCGACTTCGGCGAACTCAGCAACCTGCAGGTCTCCGTCAAGGGCCCCGGCGACTACGTGACCGCCGCCGACAAGCGCTGTGAAAAAGTGCTCCGCGCGGAATTGGAGAAAGCCCGCCCCGGCTATGGCTTCCTCATGGAGGAGTCGGGAACCGTGGCCGGCACCGACCCGGACCACCGCTTCATCATCGATCCCATCGACGGCACAACGAACTTCATGCATTCGCTGCCGCTGTTTGCCATATCCGTGGCGCTGGAGCGCAAGGGCGAAATCGTCGCCGCCGTCACTTATAATCCCATCTCCGATGAACTCTTCACCGCCGAAAAAGGCGCCGGCGCCTTTCTCAACAACAAGCGCCTGCGCGTTGCCAGCCGGACCGACATTCACGAAGCCCTGATCGGCTGCGGCATTCCCCACCGCGGCAGCGAAGGCCAGGCTGAAAACCGGGCTGAGATTGCCCTTGTCCAGGCCAAGGCCATCGGTATTCGCAGGCTTGGCTCCGTGACCCTCGAACTGGGATACATCGCGGCAGGCCGCCTCGACGCCTTCTGGGAGCGCAATTTGAAACCCTGGGATCTGGCCGCGGGAATCCTGCTCGTCCGCGAAGCCGGCGGCTTCACCAGCGATTGCGATGGCGATGCAAGCCCGCTGCAAACCGGCAACATCATCGCCGCCAACGCCGACCTGCTCCCCCAACTCAAGAAAGAACTCGCCGCCGCCAAAAAAATCGCCGGCGCGTAACTTACTTCCGCAAATCCCAATCGATGGGATCCTGGCCATGGGCGATCAGAAATTCATTGGCCTTGGAAAACGGCCGTGAACCGAAAAAACCGTTATGCGCCGAGAGCGGCGATGGATGTGCCGAAGCAATTACCATATGCCGCTGGCGGTCCACGAAAGCCGCCTTCCGCTGCGCGTAAGCACCCCACAGGATAAACACCACCGGCCGTGGCTGGTCATTCACCAGCCGGATCACCGCATCGGTGAAGCGCTCCCAGCCCTTGCCCTGATGCGAGGCCGCCAGCCCCGCCTCAACCGTGAGAACTGCATTGAGCAGCAGCACGCCCCGCTTCGCCCAGGCTTCAAGATTTCCATGGGACGGCGGCTCAAGGCCGAGATCAGTTTTCATTTCCTTGTAGATATTGATGAGCGATGGCGGCGGCCGCACCCCCGGCTTTACCGAAAAGCAAAGCCCATGGGCCTGCCCTTCCCCGTGATAGGGATCCTGCCCAAGGATCACCATCCGCACTTGTTCAAGCGGCGTCACATCAAGTGCGTGGAACCACTCGGAACCCTTGGGAAAAATCCGCTTGCCCTTGTCCCGCTCGGCAACCAGAAATTTCTTCAGCGCCGCCATGTAGGGCGCATCGAACTCCCCCTGAAGCGGCGTCTTCCAGCTTTCATGCAGCGTGACCATGCCCCTTCATGGCGGATTCACAAGCCTGAGATCAAGAGGCCGCTATTTCTCGGTTTTGATGAAATCCAGAAACGCCCGCAAGGGCGGCGGCATGTGCTTGCGGCTGGGATAATAGATGAAGGGCCCTGAGAATGGCGCCAGCCAGTCCTCAATTACCGGCCGCAACGCGCCGCTTGCAACTTCGGCTTCGGTAAACTCGCTGAACGAGGACATGATGCCGAGCCCCGCCACCGCCGCAGCCCTGGAGATATCGAGTGAATTTGTGATCACCACGCTTGGCGGATCAATGCGCACCACAACACCTTCGCGTTCAAACTCCCAGGGATGCATGACGCCACTTAAAAACCGGTACCGGATGCACTTGTGTTTGAGCAGGTCCTCAGGATGGGAAGGCGTGCCGTGTATTTTCAAATAGTCCGGCGAAGCAACGGCGATAAAGCGCTGTGACCGTGGCCCAAGTGGCACGGCAATCATGTCCAGTTCCAGCCGCTCATCGTAGCGCACACCCGCATCGAAGCCTTTCGAAAAAACATCCGAATAGGTGTCCTCGGCGATGACTTCCACTGAAATGCGCGGATAGGTCAGGAGGAAGCGCGCGATAATTGATGGCAGGATATATCGCCCCACGATGGTTGGAACATTGAGCCGCAGCGTTCCACTTGGCGTATCCCCTCCTGGGCCAAGGCCATCCAGCATGGAGACAATGTCCCCCAGGGCCGGCGAAAGCCGCGTCAAAAGCTGTTGCCCGGCATCGGTGAGCGTCACACTTCGCGTGGTGCGCGTAAGCAGCCTCACACCCAATCTGGCTTCCAGCCGGCGCATAGCATCGCTTAACGAAGTGGCGGAAATGCCCCGCAGCGCAGCCGCTTTTCTAAAGCTTCGCATTTCGGCGACAGCCGCGAATGCTTCAAGATCAGCCAAAGGCAATCGTTTCATTGTGCGTTTTTCCGTACAATTTATTTATAACTAACCGGATTATCGCACATATTTCCAGTGGATAGAAGGAGGAACAGGAAACAGGAGAAAGCAAAATGAAATACCTTCAACTCGGCAAAACCGGCCCACAGGTTTCAGCCCTTGGCCTTGGCTGCACGGGCATGTCGGGCATGTATGGCCCGTCGGACCGCGCCGAAAGCATCGCCACCATCCACGCCGCCATGGAAGCCGGCATCACCCTCTTCGACACCGGTGACTTCTACGGCATGGGGCACAATGAAATGTTGATCGGCGAAGCCCTCAAGGGTAGGAACCGTGAGAAGGCCCTCATTAGCGTCAAGTTTGGCGCCTTGCGCGATCCCGCCGGCGGCTGGGCCGGAAGTGATGCGCGGCCCGTCGCCGTCAAGAACTTCCTCGCCTACACCTTGCAGCGTCTCGGCGTAGACTACATCGATATCTATCGCCCTGCCCGCTTGGACTCCAGCGTACCCATCGAAGACACCATCGGCGCCATTGCCGATCTGGTGAAGGCCGGCTACGTACGCCACATCGGGCTTTCCGAACTGGGCGCCGACAGCATCCGGCGCGCTGCGGCAGTCCACCCCATCGTCGATTTGCAGATTGAGTATTCGCTGATTTCGCGGGGCATCGAAGCTGCCGGCCTGCCGCGAACTGGGCATCAGCATCACCGCGTACGGCGTCCTGTCACGCGGATTGATCAGCGGCCATTGGCAAAAGGGCCAGGAAACCAGCAAGGATTTCCGGACCTACAGCCCGCGCTTTCAAAAGGAAAATGTCGACAGGAACCTGGCACTGGTGGAAGTCTTGAGAAAAGTGCCCAAAGCCAGGGGTGCTACCGTGGCGCAAATGGCCATCGCCTGGGTTGCAGCACAAGGCACTGACATCATCCCTCTCGTTGGTTCCCGCAAACGGGATCAGCTAAAGGAAAGCCTCGGCGCACTTGAACTCAAGCTCAGCCCGGATGACCTAAAAGCAATTGAACAGGCCATCCCTAAAAACGCGGCGGCCGGAACCCGCTACGACGCAAGCCAGATGGCCAACCTTGACAGCGAAACCTGAATTCAAAATCAAAAGGCCGCGGACAAATCCGCGGCCTTTAAATTTCAGAATTTGAACTGGCTTAGAACGCGCCGCCAGTACTGGCACCGCCGCCTGCGCCAAAGCGTTTGGGCTTCTCAACCTTCTTTGGCATGGGCAGCAGGCCCTCGCGCTGCAGCTTCTTGCGGGCCAGCTTGCGGGTACGGCGAACCGCTTCCGCCTTCTCGCGGGCCTTCTTCTCCGACGGCTTTTCAAAATGTCCGCGCAGCTTCATCTCGCGGAAAATGCCCTCACGCTGCATCTTTTTCTTGAGAACTTTCAGGGCTTGGTCGACATTGTTGTCACGGACTACGACTTGCAAGTGCTACCTCAAAATTGGTCAAAGTTAAATTTGTTTGAAAGGGCCCCGGATCGGGGTCGCTCAAAAGTTGGCGTGGCGTACCACAGCCTGTCATCCCTGTCGAGGGGTCAGCACGTTTATATGGCCCATTTTCCGCCCCCGCCGGGCTTCCGCCTTGCCGTAGAAATGCACTCCCGTATGGGCAGAAGCTGCATATTCCGCCCATCGGTTGCTTTCTCCGCCCAAAATATTATGCATCACCACGTTGGAATGGCGCTCGGTGGAGCCCAGCGGCCAGCCGCAAATGGCCCTGATATGCTGCTCAAACTGCGAAACCACGCAGGCGTCCTGGGTCCAGTGGCCGGAATTGTGTACCCGGGGGGCAATCTCGTTAACGATAAGTTTCGCGCCCGAAACGAACATCTCAATGCCCATCACCCCCACATAGTCGAGCGCCCCGATAATTGTACGGGCGAGGTCGCGCGCGTCGTCCGCCGTGGCCCGAGAAATGCCGGCCGGAACTGTTGAGGTCTTGAGAATGTGGTTTTCGTGATGATTCTCTGGAACGTCATAAACAGCAATTGCGCCCTCCCAGCCCCGCGCCACGATCACCGAGATTTCCTTGTTGAAGGAAATGAAGCCTTCAAGAATGGCGGGCGCCTTGCCGATTTCCGCCCAGGCCACGCCCGTCGATGTATCGGCGGAAATTTTGGTCTGTCCCTTGCCGTCATAACCGAAGCGCCGTGTCTTCAGCACCGCGGGCCTGCCGATGCGGGCAATGGCGTCATGCAGGTCCGCTTCGGAATTCACAGCAACGAAGGGCGCAACCGGAATCCCCAGCCCGGTGATGAAAGTCTTTTCATCAATCCGGTCCTGCGCTGTCCTTAGGGCTGCCGAACTTGGCGCAAGCACGGTCTGCGATTCAAGAAACCCCGCGGTGTCGCTGGGCACGTTCTCAAATTCATAGGTGATGACATCAACCTTGCTTGCAAAAACTTCCAGCGCGGCAAAGTCGTGATAGCCCGCAACCGTGTGTGCACCACACACTTGAAATGCCGGGCTGTCTTCCTCCGGAGCGAAAATGTGGCACTTGAGTCCAAGCTGACCCGCCGCCAGTGCCAGCATGCGCCCCAATTGCCCGCCGCCCAGAATGCCAATCGTTGAACCCGGTGCCAGAGGTTTCGCAAGCCGCATCAGGCATCGTCCTTCGGCGTGGTGGCAACCCCCGCCGTCTGTTTCTCGCGCCAGGCCTCAAGCCGCTTGGCCAGCGCCTTGTCGTTCAGCGCCAGAACGCTGGCCGCAAGCAGCCCGGCATTGATGGCGCCCGCTTTGCCAATGGCCAGGGTGCCTACCGGTATGCCGGCCGGCATCTGCACAATGGATAACAACGAGTCCTGCCCAGAAAGCGCTTTTGATTCCACCGGCACGCCAAACACCGGAAGCACCGTGAGGGAAGCAACCATTCCCGGCAAATGCGCCGCACCACCGGCGCCTGCAATGATCACCTTGATTCCCTCCGCCTTGGCGTTTCCGGCAAAATCATAAAGCCGCTTGGGCGTTCTGTGCGCCGAAACGATGCGCGAGTCGTGCGCCACGCCCAGCACGTCAAGAATTTCCGCCGCATGCTTCATCGTGGCCCAGTCCGACTGGCTCCCCATGACAATGGCAACAGGTGCTTTCAAAATGCCCAGCCTTTCACGCGATAATATTGGGAATCAGCATGTTCTCGATCTTTTGTATCTGATCTTTCAGATCGAGCTTCATTTTTTTCAGCCGCCGCAGCTGCAATTGGTCGCCGGTTCCGGTTTCTTCCAGTGAGGTAATGGCCGTGTCGAGGTCGCGGTGCTGCTGCAGCAAATTCTGCAGCTTTGACCGAAGCGCTACCTCCTGCAAGGTGTCCATAGCCCTCAACCCGCTCCCAAAGCCTTGATTTCAAACCTCTTCAACTATGCTCTTGAAAGGCGTTCGACAAGCCCCCAAGTCTATGTCATCATGCTGTCGTTAACTTGAGCACTAGCGGAGGATATTGATGACCCTTCAGGCCCACTTGAGTGAATTGATCTCCAAGCATAAGGCATTAGAAACGGAATTGGCCGACGCAATCGCCCATCCGGCTTCCACCGACCAGGAAATCGCCGAAATCAAGCGCCGAAAACTCAAGATAAAAGACGAAATCACCAGGCTAGAAGCCCAGCCCCACGCGGCCTGATAAGTTTTAAATTTAAATTTTAGCGATGCGGGAGGGCCCCATGATTGGCCTCCCGTCTGTAGACGTATTTCTTATTCCGAGCGTTCTATCCGAGGACGGCCATTTTTTTATGAGCGCTGAGTCGACAGAAAATGATGCAAAAGACAACTCCCCACCTGATAGCAAAGCAAGTGGCCATTAGAGCACTAGCGCAGTCGGCACCAAGAAGTATTGGGGCGTAATGGGTACAATGCAATCAACAAAAATGAACTCGTTCGTGACGTTTTTGTTCGACCTTCTTGGCATTCGTTAGGCGCTTAAAACTGTTAGTGGCAACTTTGCTTCAAATTTTTTGGATGCGGCTCTCAAACCTCTTTCGCCTTTTCCCTTAACTTGAACTTCTGAATCTTTCCCGTGCTCGTCTTCGGCAACTCGGTGAACACCACATATTTCGGCACTTTGAATTTCGCCAGGCCGTTGCGGCACCATTCCAGAATATCTTCTGAGTTCGCCGCCTTCCCCGGTTTCAATTCCACGAAGGCACACGGCGTCTCGCCCCATTTCTCGTCGGGTTTGGCCACGACTGCCGCCGCCTGGATGGCGGGGTGCTTGTAAAGGCAGTCCTCCACTTCGATGGAGGAAATATTCTCGCCGCCTGAAATGATGATGTCCTTCGAGCGGTCCTTGAGCTGGATATATTGGTCCGTGTGCATCACGCCGAGATCGCCGGAATGGAACCAGCCGCCCTTGAAGGCTTCGGCCGTGGCCTTGGGATTCTTCAGGTAGCCCTTCATCACCACATTGCCGCGAAACATTACTTCGCCCATGGTCTCCCCGTCGGCCGGAACCCGTGTCATGGTTTCAGGATCCATCACGGTCAAATCCTCCAGGGGATGATAGCGCACGCCCTGCCGCGACTTCATCTTGGCCCGCGCCGGACCGTCAAGTTCGTCCCACTCCACCTTCCAGTCATTCACCGTAGCGGGGCCATAGGTTTCCGTTAGCCCATAGAGATGCGTAACGTTGAAGCCCTGCTCCGCCATGGCTGAAAGCACCGCTTCCGGCGGCGGCGCCGCGGCCGTCATGAACTGCACCGTATGGTTCAAGCGGCGCTTTTCACTCCCGGGTGCATTCAGGATGGTGGACATCACAATCGGCGCTCCGCAGAGATGCGTGACATTGTTGTCTGCCAGCGCGTTCCAGATCAGATTCGAACGCACCCAGCGCAGCGTCACATGGGTGCCTGCCACCACCGAAATCGCCCAGGGGAAACACCAGCCATTGCAGTGGAACATCGGCAGCGTCCAGAGATAGACGGGATGCCTGGGCAGGTTGCCCGCAAGCACATTACCCGATCCCATAAGATATGCGCCCCGGTGATGATAGACTACGCCCTTGGGATTGCCAGTCGTGCCCGAGGTGTAGTTCAGCGAAATCGCCTCCCACTCATCATCGGGCCAAAGCCATTCAAACTCGGCGTCGCCGCCCGTAACGAACTGCTCATATTCGATTGAGCCCAGCCGCTCGCCCTCCACCGGAAATTCCGGGTCGACATAGTCAATGACGATGGGCTTTTGCCCCTTCATCAGTTGAATCGCATTCTTCGCAAGTCCGGAGAACTCCTTGTCAACAATCAGTAATTTAGTTTCTGCGTGGTCCAGGGAAAAGCCGATATTGGCCGCATCCAGACGCGTGTTCAGGGTATTGAGAACCGCTCCCATCATCGGCACGCCGTAATGGCATTCCAGCATTGCCGGCGTATTGGCGAGAATTGCCGAAACCGTGTCGCCCTTCTTGATCCCGGCCTTCACCAGGGCCGAAGCGAGCTTCCGCGTTCGGGCATAAAACGCGGCATAATTCATGCGGCTCTTTCCATGGATAATGGCGATATGCTCGGGATAGACCGAGGCCGACCGGGCCAGGAATACGAGAGGTGTAAGAGGCTGGTAGTTGGCAGGCGTCTTGTCGAGGTCGACGTCATAAATGGACATGGAGGCAATCCTAGGGTGAGAACTGCCTCATACTGTAAAAATTCAAAGCCAAAGTGAAGCTAAACTTTGCTAGGCACCCTGAGCTAAGGCGCGATCAAAGTCACTTTGTGCCGTCGTGCTGTGCCACCACCGCGAAACCGGTGCCATGGCAAACCAGATCACCAGCGTGAGCCCCCAGGCCAGATAGCTGTCCACCGCGTAATGCCAGCCCAGATGAACCGAGCCGATAAAAATCAGGATGGCATGAACGCTGAGCAGCCGTCCTGCAAAACGGCTGACCTGATAGCCGGCAAGGGCAAACAGCAGGGCCGAACCATTGTGCATGGAAGGCATGGCCGAGATGCCGTCAATGGCGGATTTTCCGATATGGCCCTGCCACAGCACGTCCTGCACCGGAATGGCCCAAATCGGCAAAATCTCGTTAGCGCCACGCAGGTAAACCATGAGATCAGCAAAAGGGTCGGGACTAAGGCCGAGCCTTCCGTAATAGCATGGGCCCGCCGATGAGAAGACTATGGCCAAAATCCCGCCAATCAGGATCCATATCAGGAAGAAACTCAGAAAAAAACGCGTGCGCAATGGGCTGGGACTGTCGGCAAAGGCGTAATAGACCCACGTCATCCACATCACCAGAAACCAGCCGCTGTAGTTGATGTTGATGAGGAAGGTAATGATTGGATGGCCCAGAACCGGCTGCAGCCATTGCCAGGGCTGCAGGCCAAAATGCAGGGTCCGGTCCAGTTCGGAAAAATATTGATCCCATGAATAGGGATTCAGGTGTGGAATGCTGGCCTTCAAGCCAACAAACACATACATGAAGATAACCATGATGACGACCATGGGAATGCCATTGGCCATCCGCGCCCCGCTGCTTAAGAATTTCCAAAGATCCGTGAGCAGTGCCGGAATTGGCCGCTCCGGCTTAGCGTGCCGGGCAATATGATAGAACCGCAGGAAAGACAGGCTCACAAGCATGATGGGAACTGACCCCAGAAGAAAGCCGACGGCGATCATCATGAAGTCCAGTGGCACCAGGTCCGGGCGCAATCGCAACAGGACAAGAAAACCCGCAACGTAGCTCACCACGATCAGCGAGAAAATCGCATGCGCCGAAATGCTTTTTCGCAAGAGGCTGGAAAACCTGCTGGTAGGAAAAGCTTCAATGCGCCGGTTCACAGCAGTTGCTGGCAAGTCCATAATTCACCACCGAATTTGAGATCGGCAGCCAATATGGCCAGATCCGGCTTAGAATTGGTTAAGCCGCTGCGCCGCCCGTGGTAAACGGCCCTTTAATTCCATTCAGCGCATGCACCCCTGCCCTCGCGCCAACGAGCATTGGTAATTGACGCGCGCCACGCTATTCAGGCTCGAAAAACCGGGGATCATCATGAAAATCAATACGCCGGCCCACGCAAGCTGGGCCACGTTTACGCTCTTTTTGTTGCACGGAATCATGGTGGGCTCGTGGGTGCCGCATATTCCCCTGGCCAAGGAACGCCTCGCCGTGGGCCCCGGCGTATTTGGCCTGGCGCTGCTCGCCATCGCCGCCGGCGCCGTAACCGCCATGCCGCTGACCGGAGCCATGATCAACCGTTATGGCAGCTCCCGCGTATCCTTCGTCACGGGCATCTTCTTTTGCCTGTCCTTCATGGGGCCCGTCAGCTCGCCAACCTTTATACCTTTCGTCATCACGGGATTTATTGTGGGTACAATGATCGGCAGCATGGATGTTGCCATGAATGCCCACGGCATCGCGGTTGAAAAGGCACTGAAACGCCCCATTATGTCCATGCTCCACGGCGGCTTCAGCGTCGGCGGCATGGTGGGCGCCTTTGCCGGCGCCTGGGCCATGAAGCATATAGGTGAATTCACCCACATCGCGCTTGCCGGCGCCGCCTGTCTCATTTTGCTTTTCATCGCTGACCGATTCCTCTTGCCCCGTTCCATCGACAAGGGCCTGTCCGATACCCATTTCGGCTGGCCCACCAGGGCAACCATCGGTCTGGGCCTCCTGTGTTTCCTCACACTCATGGCCGAAGGCTCGGTGCTGGACTGGAGCGGCATTTACTTCACTACGGAGTTCAAAGTCGACGCCGGAACCGCAGGCCTTGCCTATGCCTTCTTTTCCGGCGGCATGGCCGCATCGCGTTTTACCGGTGACTGGTTGCGCCAGAAATGCGGCGCGGTGCCTATGGTGGTCGCCAGCGCCGTTCTCACCGCCGTGAGCATTGCGCTTGCCGTCAGCGTGTCATCGTTCCTGATGGCGGTGGTGGCCTTCACCTTCGCCGGAATTGGCATCGGCAATATCGCGCCCGTATTGTTTGCAGGCGGGGGAAGATTGGAACCCCTGGCTCCGGGACGCGGCATTGCCGCCGTCACTACGCTCGGTTACGCAGGCTTCCTGGCAGGTCCGCCGCTCATTGGCTTTGCCGCCGAAGTTACCAGCCTTGGTCACGCCTTCTGGTTGATTGTTTTGTCAGCACTGGTCATCGCCGCATTCGGCAACAGGGCCCGCTCGGCAGACACTTACTAAGCAGCAGGATTTAAGTTAGGGTCGAACCATGAGCTTCAAGGGAAAACGCGTGATAGTGACCGGCGCCGGACGAGGCCTTGGCGCGGCGTTCGCCGTGGTGCTGGCCGATGCCGGAGCCGAAGTCATCATGACCGGCCGCAACATGGAAAACCTCAACTCTCTTGCCGGGTCAATCAAGCTGCGCACCGGCAAACGCCCCGAAACCCTGCACATTGATTTAGCCGATATCAGCCAAGTCACTCTAACCGCCAAGAAAATGCGCGATGCGGGCACGCCCCTCGATATCCTCATCAACAACGCCGCCCAATGGCTTCCCGGCGCCATGGACAGCCATGATGCCTACGCCATCGCCAACACCGTCACCGGAAATGTGACCGGCACGCTGCTCTTTACCCGCGGGCTTCTGCCGCTTCTCGAAAAATCCGGCGCCGGCGATATCCTGAATATTATTTCCACCAGCGGCATCCACAACGTGCCGCTGCTGGGTGCTTCGGTTGCCTACATTGCCTCCAAGCATGGCCAGGCCGGATTGACCGATGCGTTGCGCCTGGAATTGCGCGGAAGACCCGTGCGCGTAACCGGAATCTATCCACCCAATATCGTGGATATCTCACCGCTCGATGCCGCCGCCTGGAATGCCACGCCGCCCGATACCTCATGGCCCACCAATCGCGACATTGTTGAATCAGCCCTCTTTGCCCTGAGCCGGCCGCGCCATCTGACCATATCCTCTCTCATGCTGGAATCCGACAGCGGCAATTTCCACACCAATTAGGAGACACGCGTGAAACTCAAGAACCGTACCGCCATCATTACTGGCGCCGCCCGTGGCATTGGCCTGAGCTGTGCCGAACGCTTTGTGGCTGAAGGCGCCAACGTCGTCGTCACCGATGTGCTGGATGATATTGGCAAGGCTGAAGCCAAGCGGCTTGGCGCAACGTATCTGCATTGCGACGTGTCGAATTCCGGCGATGTTAAAGCCACCGTTGCCGCGGTCGTGAAGCAGTTTGGCGGCGTGGACATTCTCATGAACAATGCCGGCATCAATATCAGCGGCGATTTCCTCGAGACGAGCGAGGCCGATTACGACAGGGTGCTCGATATCAATCTCAAGGGCTCATTCCTCATGCTGCAGGCCTGCGCCCGCGAAATGGTGAAACAGGTGGCAGCAGGGAAACCGCCAGGTGCCATCATCAACATGTCGTCGGTCAACGATACGCTCGCCATTCCGACAATCGTCAGCTATTGCATCGCCAAGGGCGGCGTCTCGCAGCTCACCCGCGCAACCTCCATATCGCTCGCCCCGCACGGCATTCGCGTGAACGCCATCGGCCCCGGCTCCATCATGACGAGCATGCTGCAAAGTGTTGTGAGCGACAGGGCTGCCATGGCGAGGGTGATGTCGCGCACCCCCATGGGGCGCGTTGGCGAGCCCTCCGAGATCGCCTCCATTGCCGTGTTCCTCGCGTCCGATGACTCAAGCTATGTCACCGGCCAAACCATCTACGCCGATGGTGGCCGCATGCCCCTGAATTACACCATGCCTGTGAAGAACTAAAAAACCTCACCCTGAGGAGCCCCGCGCCGCAGGGCCTCGAAGGGCTGGTGGATGCGGAACGAGATGCTTCGAGGCATCGCAAGTGCGATGCGCCTCAGCATGGGGGATTGCGTTATCCTATAATAATGACCTGCCCGGTCAATGCACCTTCGACGCTCTTGGCGTAAGCAAGGCCAACCCGCTTCGATGAAACAGTTTCATGGCCTGGGAAGAGACCTTCATATTTTTTTGCCGAATCTTCCAGCAGGCCGGGGCTCACGACATTTATGCGGATGCCGCGCTCCAGCTCTATGGCAGCGGAAGTAACGAACCCCTTCAACGCCGCATTGACGGTGGCACCATTGACACCCTTGAGAATTGGATCACGATCAAGCACGCCGCTGGTCAGCGTAAACGAACCTCGGTCATTCACGTACGGTGTGCCAAGCAGGACCAGGTTCACCTGCCCCATGAGCTTGTCCTTCAATCCCATCATGAATTGCGTTTCGGTCATGCCCGCCAGTGGCCCGTAATGGGCATGGCCCGCGCAGGCCACAACCGCATCCAGCTTGCCAAGCTTATCGTACATGGCGCTGATCGATGAAGCATCGAGGAGATCGACGCGTACATCGCCGGAGGAGCGTCCGGCGGTGATTACGTCATAGCGTGGCTTGAGTTCGGCCACCACCGCCTTGCCCACATTGCCTGCCGTGCCAACAACAAGGATGCGCATTATTCTGTTGGGGTGTCTTCAGTGGGTTCGAGCTTCAGGCCCTTCAGTTTTGCAAAGACCGAGTCGGCGCTGTACTGCTTGCCGTCATTCTTCGCCGATTCCGCCGTCACGGCCTTTTCGGCTTCCGCTGCGGCAGCGGCAACGGCCGCCACGTTTGCAACGGTGCCCACAACCTCAGCTGCAGGAATGAGCGTGCGCACCGGAGCCGGATCCGAAACCTGCCCCTTGCCCGCCTTGCGCGCGGCCTTCTGGACTGCGAAGTCCAGTTCCAATTGCGAGCACAGGCCCAGCGAAACCGGATCGACCGGTTTGATGTTGCTGGCATTCCAATGGGTGCGGTCGCGGATGGCGGCAATAGTTGTCTTGGTGGTGCCAACCAGTTTCATGATGGTTGATTCCGGCAATTCAGGATGATTGCGCAGCAGCCACATGATGGCATCGGGCCGCTCGCCCCGGCGCGAAACCGGTGTGTAGCGCGGGCCGCCCGTTGATTTCTGCACCGGGATGTTTACCTTCGACACCAGAATCTTGAGGGCATAAGTTGGATCAGCCTCACCCTTCTCGATCTCATCGCGGGTGAGCTGGCCGCCGGTGACCGGATCAAGGCCCTTGATGCCCGTGGCCACGTCGCCATCGGCAATGCCCTTCACTTCGAGCTCGTGCAGATTGCAGTAATCCGCAATCTGGCGGAACGTCAGCGCGGTATTTTCAACCAGCCAAACAGCGGTCGCTTTCGGCATCAACGGGGCATTGGACATAATTTTTTCGCTCCTTCGGAACCGTCTGGGGTTCCGTAACATCATGGTAAATAGGCTTGGGAATGCCAGCTATATAGGCGCTGCCTCCTGAAGATGCAACGCGTTTTAAACGGTGAGAACAATCTTGCCCACGTGCTGGCTTGTCTCCATCAGGCGGTGCGCCCCGGCCGCATCCGCCAGCGGGAAGGTTTTGAAAATCACCGGCTTGCAGCGCCCCGCCGCAAACAGCGGCCAGACCCTGGTCTCCAGAGAGCGGGCAATTTCGGCCTTTTCCGCCACCGAGCGCGGGCGCAGCGTTGAACCGGTAAGCGTGAGGCGCTTCACCATGATGGGCAGCAGGTCAATCTCGACCTTCGAGCCTTTCTGAAACGCGATATTCACAATGCGCCCGTGCGGCGCAGCGCAGCGCAGGTTGCGGGCCACATAATCGCCGCCCACCATGTCAAGGATCACATCGGGCGCAATGGCGCGAGCCTTCAGCTCTTCAACAAAATCCGTCGTCTTGTAATTGATCGCTACATCGGCCCCCAACGCGAGGCATTCCTGGCATTTCCCGTCGCTGCCCGCAGTGAGAACAACCTTTGACCCAAAAGCCTTGGCCAACTGGATCGCAGTTGTGCCAATTCCGCTCGAGCCGCCATGTATCAAAATGGTCTCAGCCGACTGCAGGCGGCCCCGGTCAAACACATTGGTCCACACGGTAAAATAAGTTTCCGGAACGGCCGCCGCTTCAATCATCGAGAACCCTTGTGGCACGGGCAGCGCATTGTCTTCCGCCACCACAGCATATTCCGCATAGCCGCCGCCCGGCACCAGCGCGCAGATCTTGTCGCCAATCTCGTAGCGCGTACCCGCCGACATCACCTCGCCCGCAATCTCAAGCCCCGGCGTCAAGGGCGCTCCCGGCGGCGGCGGATAGCCGCCCTGCCGCTGCAAAATATCCGGGCGGTTCACCCCCGCCGCATGGACCTTTACCAGCACTTGGCCCGCGGCGGGCTCTGGCTTTGGCAACTCGCAGATCTGCAAAACCTCCGGCCCGCCCGGCTCCCGAATCTCGATTGCTTTCATGTCCACATCCCTTTTTGTCCCACAATGGGTTGCACACCCTGGCCGTGCAATGGCAAAATGCGGCAACAGCACAAGGAGCCAGAGCCATGGACCTCGACGACGCACCAAAAAAGCCCCCAACCATGGTTATCGGTGAAAATCTCGACGCCATTTCCGTAGCCGAATTGGAACAGAGGCTTCAGGCTTTGGACTCCGAGATCATCCGTCTTCGGACCGAAATTGCCAAAAAACAGTCAAGCCGCAGCGCTGCCAACGCTTTCTTTAGAAACTAGGTTAACGGCGTTAACTATTTGGTAAGGAATATTGTTTACTTATAGAGACTGCAATCCAAGTCTTTTTGGATTCTCCGAGTGGCACTTTTCCACTCTGTTTGACGCCTCCCTGTTAGAACTTAAAGCCACGTTTTTACGTGGCTTTTTTTTGGCCCCGATATTGCTTGCTCATAAGGCAAACTATTTGCGTACTGGATATTGACCGGAAATGGCGCAAGCGTCATGATCGGCCCGCCTGGTGGGTAAAAATTTCATGATTTGAGTAAGGGGTCATTAGGCATGCAGGGTTCGTCCAGTAACGTGGCTACCGTTAATTTCTTCACCAAGTTCACTTCTTCCGAGCAATTCGAGAAAGTGTTTCGGGAAGGCATGTCGCTGGTTGAGGAGACCGCCAATTACCTCGATGGCCCGGGCCGCCTTGATGCCCGCGTGCTTGAGCGCCACGGCGCCATTGCCTATGCCACCGAAAGCATGCGCCTCACCACCCGCCTCATGCAGCTTGCCTCCTGGCTGCTCCTGCAACGTGCAATCGGCGCCGGCGAACTGACGGTTGAGGATGCCCGCAAGGAAACTCATCGCATTAGCCTTAACGACATCGGCAAGGGCCACGATCTCACCGGCGCGAACGATCTGCCTGACGCCCTCAAGGCCCTGGTCGAGCGTTCGCTCACCCTGCATCAGCGCGTCCAGAAACTGGACAGCATGATCAGCGCCCAGACTTCGACGGTCCAAATGCCAAGCCCGGTCAACGACCAGATCGACCGTCTCGCCTCCATGCTGAAAGTTGCGCGCGGCTAAACCTGCGGGCTTTATTTTCGCCCCACGATCAGCTTAGACCTCAATGATGCGATGTGTGGTCCTCAGTCTCATCTCTGCGCTTTTATTATGCTCGCTGTCGCACGCCGCGGTGCAGCCGCAGCCGGATAAGACGGTCTATGCCGCCGAGGTATGCAGCCTCCTCAGCTTTCATGCCAAGCGCAACAGTCTTCCCATTGATTTCTTCACCCGCCTGATCTGGAAGGAAAGCATCTTTGACGCGCAGGCCGTAAGCCCGGTGGGCGCCGAAGGCATTGCGCAATTCATGCCGGGAACAGCCAAGCTGCGCGGCCTGAAAAATTCCTTCGACCACCGCGAGGCGCTTGCCGCCGCCGCTGACTATCTGGCTTTTCTCACCGAAAAATTCGGCAACCTCGGCCTCGCGGCCGCCGCTTACAATTTTGGCGAAGATGGCACCAGCGCCTGGCTGGCAAACCGCCGTACCCTGCCCGCTGAAACCGAAGACTATGTGCTGGTTATCACCGGCCACGCGGCGGCGGAATGGCGTTCACCCTCAACAAAACTCGATATTCCAGGGCTTGGCGGCAGCGGCAACTTTCCGGAAACCTGCGCCAAACTGGTGCTCCGGGAAATGCTGCCGCCATCGCCCGCAATCCGGCGCAGCACAACCAAGCCCTGGGGCGTGGTGATCGCCGGGGGCTTCTCTGAAACGCAAACGCTGGCAAGTTTTGAGCGGGTTAAATCCCGCTACGCCACGCTTCTGAATGACGAACTGCCCATGGTGGTGCGAACCCGCAATTTGAGCCGGGGCCGAAAGCTTCTCGTGCGCGTCATGATCGGCCGCAACAGCCGGCAGGAAGCAGAAGCGCTGTGTGAAAAGCTGAGGGCGCAGAACGGCGCCTGCATAGTTGATAAAAACTGAAAAAGCCCGGCCTTGCAGCCGGGCTTTCAAACCTGGGAAAATTCTTACTTGTTGAGGAAGCCGAACTTTTGCTTGAAGCGCGAAACGCGTCCGCCGCGGTCAAGGATGGTCTGGGCGCCGCCGGTCCAGGCCGGATGCGACTTGGGATCGATATCCAGGGACAGCGTATCGCCATCCTTGCCATAGGTTGAGCGGGTTACGAACTTGGTGCCATCGGTCATCACAACATTGATGGTGTGATAGTCCGGGTGAATGCCTTCTTTCATCGCATTAATCTCTCTGGTATGGCGCAAAAAAGCCGCGCCTCGTCACTATTGTGAAGTTTCGGCTGCGCTCTATACAGGAAGCCCAAAGGGGAGGCAAGTAGCCCAAAATGGCAGAAAATATGCAGCAAGAACAAGGCCGCAAAAGCCTGAAACCGCTGGCGCGCCTGACGCCCTTCATCACGCGCTACAAGCCCCAGATCGCCAAGGCACTGATTGCCCTGGCCTTTGCCTCAGGCTCGACCCTCGTCGTGCCGGTCGCCGTCCGCCGCATCATTGACCATGGCTTCACCACATCCAACGCCACGCTGGTGAACCAGTATTTCAGCGTGATGATTGCCGTGGTCCTGCTGCTGGCGCTGAGTTCTGCCATCCGCTTCTACTACGTCATGTGGCTTGGCGAAAAGATCGTGGCCGACGTGCGCGATGCCCTGTTCACGCATCTCCTGAAACTCAGCCCGGGCTTTTACGAAACCCAGAAAACCGGCGAGGTCGTCTCGCGGCTCACCGCCGACACCACGCAAATCAAATCCGCCTTTTCCTCCACCGCGTCGATAGCCCTTCGCAACGCTGTGATGCTGATTGGGGCCATCGTCATGATGATCGTCACCAGCCCGAAACTTGCGGGGCTCGCAGGCCTTGCCATCCCTCTCATCGTGCTGCCACTTGTCATCTACGGCCGCCGGGTGCGGGTGCTGTCGCGCGCCGCCCAGGATACCCTTGCCGCGTCCGCCGCCTTTGCCCAGGAACGTCTCTCGGCCATCACCACTGTGCAGTCCAATGTGCAGGAAAACTACACGAAGAGAGAATTTTCAGACGCCACGAATTTCGCCTTTTCGGCCGCGGCCAAGCGCGCCCTCGCCCGCGCCGTCCTCACCGCCGCAATCATCTTCGTGGCCCTGGGCTCCATAGTCGGCCTGCTGTGGTTCGGCGCCCAGGAAGTGATCAGCGGAAACCTTTCAGGCGGTACTTTGAGCCAGTTTGTGATTTACGCAGTCATCGCTGCAAGTTCGCTCGGGCAGTTGTCGGAAGTCTGGGGCGAAATCCAGCTCGCCGCCGGAGCCGCCGAACGCATTTCCGAATTGCTGGATGAAAAACCTTTGATCAATGCTCCCGCGAATCCTGTGGCATTTCCCCACACGCCCAAAGGGCAAATAAAGTTTTCCAGCGTTATCTTTCAATATCCAACGCGCCTGAAAACAGCCGCTCTGAATAACGTGAGCTTCACAGCCAGACCCGGCGAAGTCACCGCCATTGTCGGCCCCTCGGGAGCCGGCAAGTCAACCCTCTTCGCCCTTATCCAGCGTTTCTATGATCCGGCATCGGGAACCATCGCAATCGATGGCCTCGACGTCAAAACTGTCGATCCTCAGGACTTGCGCAAACACATCGCCGTGGTGCCGCAGGACACAATCATTTTCTCCGGCTCGGTTCTCGACAACATCCGCTTCGGCGCGCCCGGAGCAAAGCGCGAAGCCGCCGTGGCTGCGGCCATCGCCGCCCGCGTGGATGAGTTTGCCGAAAAACTTCCCAAGGGATTTGATACCGAAGTAGGCGAGCGCGGCATCACGCTATCCGGCGGCCAGCGCCAACGCATCGCCATCGCCCGCGCCATCTTGCGCGACACCCCCATCCTGCTGCTCGATGAAGCCACCAGCGCCCTGGATGCGGAAAGCGAGTCGCTCATTCAGGAGGCGCTGGAAAAACTCACCGCCAACCGCACGACCCTTGTCGTGGCCCATCGCCTTTCGACCGTCCGCAATGCCGACCGCATTCTTGTTTTCGATAATGGAAAACTCGTGGCGCAGGGCACTCACGGCCAACTCGTCAAGAAAAACGCCCTTTACGCCAGGCTGGCAAAGCTCCAGTTCAACGCTCCGTCAGCTTGAGCTCGATGCGCCGGTTCTGCGCCTTTGCGTCTTCTGAAGTGCCGACATCCAGCGGCTGGAACTCGCCGAAGCCCGCCGCCACCAGGTGCTTGGGCGCCACCCCCTGCGCAATCAGGTATTTGACCACGGCGATGGCGCGCGCCGACGAGAGTTCCCAGTTGGATTGGAACAACGGCGATTTGATCGGATCGATATCCGTATGTCCGTCAACCCGCAAAACCCAGGCAATGTCCGCCGGAATCTCCGCTTCAAGCTGCTGCAGCGCATCCGCCAGCTTCAGCATTTCCTCTTGGCCAAGCGGGCTGATTTCCGCATCACCCTTCGCAAAGAGGACTTCCGACTGGAACACGAAGCGGTCGCCCACCACCAGGATATCCGAACGCTGCGAAAGAATTTGCCGCAAACGCCCGAAGAATTCCGAGCGGTAGCGCGACAGTTCCTGCACCCGCTGCGCCAACGCCGAATTCAGCCGCTTGCCCAGATCGGCAATTTGCGCTTCCGAGGATTTGTTGCGGGTTTCCGCATCCGTCAGGATGCTGTTCAACTGCGCCAGCTGGCGGCGCATGGCGGCAATTTGCTGGTTTAGGAGTTCAACCTGCGACAGCGCTTCCGAAGTCAGTGCCTTTTCCTTGTCCAGCTCCGTTTGCAATCCGCTGATTGTCTGGCTGGCCGCCGAGCCCTTTGAACCTTCCGCTGCGAGGTTCGCGATAAGGCCTGCATTCTTTTGCCGTTCGGCGCTCAAATCATCGCTCAGCGCCAGCAGGTTTGCTTCCACCGCGCCCT
The DNA here is from genome assembly GCA_038251095.1 of Hyphomicrobiales bacterium. GTDB lineage: Bacteria > Pseudomonadota > Alphaproteobacteria > Rhizobiales > Aestuariivirgaceae > Aestuariivirga. Next base: position 6,181 of record JBBSBQ010000036.1, on the reverse strand, counting down.
TGGCAGATTTCTCCAGCGCCAGCAATTGCGTAAGCTCGGCAATCTGCGAACGCAATTGCCCCAAGGCCGAATCTTGCCCGGAAATTTCCCGCGCCAGCAAAAATTGCGCCGTCATGAACACTGAAAGCAGAAAAGTGATGACCAGCAGAAGCTGGGCCATGGCATCGACGAAACCCGGCCAATAGGGTGCGTCTTCCTGGCGTCTGCGTCGTGAAAGGGCACCGGCCATGGCTGTTACTCGTCACCCTTGCCGCGGGCCCGCCCTGCCGGCTGGCCCGTCGACCGGATCAGCAGGCGCTGAATTTCATTCTGCTGCACCTGCTGGCTCTGCGCCCATTGCCGCACCATCTTCTGTTCTTCGCGCATCTGCTGCACCAGGCTGGCCACCGCTTCAGCCAGTTGCTCGATCGATTCATTGGCATTGCCTCCGGTCCCATTGACCTTCACGCCTTCAAGCTGCTTGCCAACCTTGTCCAGGCCACGCTGCAAGCCCTGCATGTCAAAGCGCAGGTAATTGGCGGCCCCGGATTGACTGGTTCCCTCGCCCACCTGAATGTCGGTGATGGTGGAAAGCCAATCTTCCAAATTATGGTAGAACCGGTTCTGCGCCTGGCTTGCCTTGAGATCCAGGAAGCCAAGGATCAGGGAACCCGCCAGTCCGAACAAGCTTGCGGAAAACGAAAGGCCCATGCCTTCAAGCGGCCGCTGCAATCCGGTCTTCAGTTCCTCGAACATAGAAGTGGATTGCCCCGACCCCACGTCAAGGTTTTTGATGGCATCGCCAACCGAGGTCACCGTCGCAAGCAAGCCCCAGAATGTTCCGAGTAGGCCCAGGAAAATCAGCAGGCTCACCAGATAGCGCATGAGGTCGCGCGATTCGTCGAGCCGTGAAGCCAGCGAATCGAGCAGCGAACGCATGGTATTGGTGGACAAAACCGTGCGCTCTTGCCTGTCGCCCAGAAGGGTAGCCATGGGAGCGAGCAAAACCGGCTCCGCCAGGTTCTCGTCACTCGATTGCCCAAGCCGGAAGCCATTGACCCAGCTGATTTCCGGGAACAGCCGCCAAACCATGCGGTAAGCATACAAAACACCCAGCGCAAGGATGCCGATAATCAGGGCGTTGAGGCCCACATTGGCCAGAAAGGCTGCCTTGATGCTGGGAAAAAGAATGGCCGCCAGAACAACGACAACCAGCGTGAACACAACCATATGAACCAGATAAACGCGCGGCGGCTCCAGCACTGTCGTATCATTTATATCTGCCATTGAATCCTCAACCGCCTCCCGCGAGCCCCACACTTCCAATAAATCTAGACGATTGCATGACCGCGGGCGAGCCGCAACTTTCGTTGTCAACACGAGAGAATATCGCGGCGGCGCTCTGCCTCGATCTCGCGCCGAATTCACCGCAAACTGGAACAATTCTAAATCCGACTAAATTAATCAACTATTGAACAGCTGGCTCCCTCATGCTACTCACCCAGCCAACACAACAGCAAACACAGGATGAGTGCGATGAGGCGGATACCCAAATTATGGACGGGCCTTGGCGTTGCGGCACTTGCCGGGTCAATGTCGGCCCAGGCCGATGAAATCACGCTCAGGAACGCCGCAAACCAGTCGCCGATCATCCTCGCCCAGGAGGCCGGCGAAGGCGGTGAAGGCGGCGGCGAAGGTGGCGGGTCCGCACCTGCAACTTATGCTCTCGAATCGACCGATCCAAATGCCTTCAAGTATGACGCCAAGCCCCAGATCGATACCTATATTGATCTGGTGTCCAGCGCCTATAGGAAAGCCGCCGATGATGTCAAGACTCTTGCCTCGGCCGTCGATGCTTTCCTTGCCCTGCCTTCCGGAGACACTTTGAAGGCAGCGCGCCAGGCTTGGGTGGAGGCCCGCCCGGCCTATCTGAAAACCGAAGCCTTCCGTTTCTATGACGGCCCCATTGACGACGTTGAAGGCGCCATCAATGCCTGGCCCATAAACGAGGCCTATGTCGACTATGTCGAGGGCCAACCGGACTCCGGAATCATCAATGATCCCAAATTCAATCTGGATCTTGATGGCCTGGAAGGCGTCAACCAGAAGCAGGACGAGGCCGATGTAACCACCGGCTGGCATGCCATTGAATTCCTCCTCTGGGGCCAGGATCTTTCTGCCGATGGCCCGGGCAACCGTCCGTTTACGGATTATGTCGCCGGGACCGGCAACAATGACCGGAGGCGTGAATACCTGAAGCTGGTGACCGATGATCTGGCCCACAAGCTGAACGATCTTGAAGGCACCTGGCAATTGCAGAATTCCCTGGGCTACGCCAGGAAGCTGAAAGCCATGCCCGAGCGCGAAGTGATTGGCCGCATGGTGAACGGCTTGGCCATTCTGGCGGGATTTGAATTCATGTCAGAGCGCCTGGCGGTTGCCCTTGATTCCGGCGATCAGGAAGATGAGCATTCCTGTTTCTCCGACACCACCAAGCAGGACTTCGTCTACGATCTCGCCGGCATCAAGCAGGTCTGGACCGGTGACAATGAAGGTGGCGAACGCGCCGGGCTCAATGATCTGGTCCGCAGCCAGGATGCCGTTTTGGCAGACCGCATTGATGGCCTCCTCGCCGACGCCGAAACCAAGGTGGCAGCCCTTGGCGACCCCTGGGACCAGGTTTTGGCCAAGCCCAAGGAATCGCCTGAGCGCAAGGCTGCCGAAGAAATGGTCGTAGCCTTGCAGGCTCTCGGTACCGGCCTGACGGACGTCGGCAGCAAGCTTGGCGTTCTGGTTCTCATTCCCACGGAATAATGCCCCGCTCCGGACACATAGTTGCCTCAGCCCTCACCCTGGCCTCCCTTGCCACCCTAGGCGGCGAGGCTGGCGTTGTGGCATTGCGTGAAATGCTCCTGTCAATTCCATTGACGGAACACTTGGGCGGCGATGGTACCCGGCCCATCGCCAACGAGGATGCCTTCTCGTTCCAGACGCCCAACAGCCCCAGACGCCATCAGCGCCCCTTTTCCTTCGGCAACCGCCTGTTCAACACCAATTGGGTGGAAGCGCCGGGTTCCGTGAAAGCGTTCGATGGCCTGGGTCCCCTGTTCAACCGCGTCTCCTGCTCCGGCTGCCACACCAAGGATGGCCGCGGCCGTCCGCCGGAGAATAATCAGGGGCCGATGGATTCCATGCTGCTCCGCATCAGCATTCCGGGCAAGGCAGCCAATGGCGGTGTCTTGCCCCACCCCGTCTATGGCGCCCAGCTCAGCGAGCGCGCCATTCTCCATGTCAAACCCGAGGGCCGCGCCGAAATCTCCTATACCGGGCTCCCCAGCGCCTATGGCGATGGCGATGGCGAAAAGTTTTCCCTGCGCCAGCCGCACTATGCGATCACCGACCTGAAATACGGCGAACTCGGCAAGAACCTCATGATTTCACCGCGCGTGGCCCCCGCCGTGATCGGCCTTGGCCTTCTGCAATCCGTGCCCGATGAAACCTTGCTGGCGCTTGCCGACCCCGATGACGCGGATGGCGACGGCATTTCCGGCCGGACCAATGAAGTGTGGGACTCTCTCGCCGGGAAAAAATCACTGGGCCGCTTCGGCTGGAAGGCCAATCAGCCCAACCTCCGCCAGCAGAACGCCGGCGCGGCCGTGGGCGATATCGGCATCGCCACCTCCATGGCCGATGGCCAGAATTGCACGTCGGCCCAGCCGGATTGCGCCGAGGCCATCGACGGCGGCACGCCGGAAATGAGCGACGAGTTTTTGGACAAGCTCACGCTCTACACCATGACCCTTGCCGTGCCTCCCCTACGCAATTTCCAGGATCCCGTCGTAAGACACGGCGAAGAACTGTTCCGTGCCATGGGCTGCGCCTCGTGCCACATGCCGACCTTGCAAACCAGCTCCGTCAAGGATTTTCCTGAACTGGAAAACCAGACCTTCCATCCCTTCACTGACTTGCTGCTTCATGACATGGGTGAAGGCCTGGCTGACAACCGCCCGGATTTCGAGGCCACCGGCCGGGAATGGCGCACCCCGCCGCTCTGGGGCCTCGGTCTCATTCCCGTTGTGAACAGGCATGACCTGCTTCTTCATGATGGCCGGGCAAGGGGTGTGGCCGAAGCCATTCTCTGGCACGGCGGCGAAGCGGAGAAATCCCGCGAGGCTTTCCGCAACGCGGCAAAGCCGGAACGCGATGCGCTCATTGCATTCTTGAATTCACTTTAGAAAGCTGGGTCAGCAGGAAATTTTGTACCGGCGGATCCGATTCCAGTCCAATCGCCATCCCGTAAGCCTCAGCCGCCTCGCCGAACAACTCCACCCGGGAAAGCAAGGCCGCCCGCGCCGCCCAATCGGGCTGGAATTCCATCAGTTCCGGATTTGCAGATAGCTCTGGTAATGCCGCAAGTCCCGCCTCCGGACCTTTAGCTTCCGATAGCGCAACGGCGAGATTGATCGCCACAACCTGCGAGACTGTAATTTTATAGAGCCCTTTATAAAGCTCCACGATGGCCTCCCAATCAGTGGCACCCGCAACACGCAGCGCCGCGTGGGCCGATTGAATGGCCGCTTCCAGTTGATAGCGACCGATAACGCCCATCTCACCCGCCCGCCGCAACAGCCGTTCGGCCTCGTCAATCATCTCGCCATCCCAAAGCAACGGATCCTGATCGCTCAAGGGAACAAACTCGCCGCCCAAACTTCGACGTGCCCCCCGCCGCGATTGCAAAAACAGCATCAGTGCCAACAATCCCAAAGCCTCAGCTTCGCGCGGCAGCAGTTCAACAATCAAACGCCCAAGCCAGATCGCTTCACCAGCCAGATTGTTCTGAACATTGGACGGATCATTCCAACCCTTGGTGTAAGCCGCATAAATGGCCTCAAGCACCGCATCCAGCCGTTCACCGAGCTCCGCCCGATCCGGAACGCGAAACGGAATGCCCGCCACTTTGATTTTGTTCTTGGCCCGCGCCAGCCGCTGCCCCATGGCTGCGGGTGTGACCAGAAACGCCGAGCCGATGTCAGCGGCATCAAGACCCAAAACCGTTTGCAAAATCAGTGGCGAGCGGATGCCGGGATCAATCGCCGGATGGGCGCAGGCGAACATCAGGGCAAGCCGTTCATCCGGAATTGTCCGCACCTTTGATGTCATGGCCTCAAGCTCCTCCGCCATGAGTTGCAGGTGATCCGCCGACGCTTCACCGCTGCGCCGCCGCCGCGCGGCATCGATGATCTTGCGCTTTGCCACCGCCATCAGCCACGCCTCCGGATTGTCCGGAACGCCTTTCTGCGGCCAGTCGGCCAAGGCAGCCGCAAAAGCCTCAGACAGCGCATCCTCGGCCCCTGCCACATCACGCGTCTGTTTCGCCAGAAAGGCAATCAGCTTGCCATAGCTCGTCCGCGCAACTTTCTGCGCAATGTCATGAACAAGCTGATCGCCCTGTGCCGGCATGAATCCCTTACATGGGCCAGACGGGGCGCACTTCCATCACCCCGTGATGCGCCCCCGGGCATTTCGCCGCCCAGGTGATAGCCGCATCAATATCCTTGGCTTCAATCAGGTAATAGCCGGCAAGCTGTTCCTTGCTTTCCGCATAGGGGCCGTTGAGCACTTTGGTCTTGCCATCCTTGACCCGCACCGTGGACGCCGTGGAACTCGGTTGCAAACGGTCCGACCCAACATAGGCGCCGGCCGACTTCAGGGCCTGCCCATAAGCGGTGTAGGCCGCCATGCCCTGCTCCTGCTCGGCCTTCGTCATTTTTTCCCAGCCGCCCTCTTCCGAATTGATCAAAAGCAAATACTGCATATCAAAATCCTCCACATTGAACGCGCTCCACGATGACCGCTGCAATGAAGACGCACGAGTATTGCGGAATCTGACAGTGGACAGAAAAAATTAAATAGTCCCAGAATATGCTTTTAATCCTTAACAAGATTCATGATTTGATCTACGTTCAATTCGTCCATCCTGGAAGGGGTCTCGGTCGCGACGGTGATCATAGATGGGGTGGATGTGGCGCCTGCGGGTTTGGTGAGACGAACACTGGATTCCCGGGAGTTTCCGGCAAGTTCCGCGGGCATTATGACCTGCGCGCCGAATGGCAGTTAGGCAGTCTGAAGAAGACAGGGCCGAAATACGAACCGGAAGCCGAAATCGCCGCAAAAGCGTGGGCGCAGTTTGCGTCAACCGCCG
>JBBSBQ010000035.1:0-43075 GCA_038251095.1 Hyphomicrobiales bacterium | reverse complement strand
TGACGGCATGACGGCGGATTTCTACCCCTTCGACATGAATTTCCTCGGCCGGGCGGCGACGCGCATCATCAATGAAGTGAAAGGTGTGAGCCGCGTGGTTTATGATGTGACGAGCAAGCCGCCGGGGACGATTGAGTGGGAGTGACACCGTGGAGTACAAGGCCCGCTGCCATTGCGGACGTGTCCGGTTCTCGTTCCGCAGTCCTGAGATCAAGGCCGGTTGCCGCTGCAACTGCTCTCTCTGTCTTCGTCGGGAGGCGGTGCTGTCATCGGGTTACATTCAGGCCGCTGACTTCACGCCGCACCATGATCTGAATGACTTGTGCGTGTATCTCTGGAACGAGAAAGTCCTGCGTAATTACTTCTGCAAGGCTTGCGGGGTATTCACCTACATCGGCGACGGCGAAAACGGCAAGGATGGTTACCGCGTCAACCTCGGCTGTGTCGAGGGCATCGATCCGCTGGCCCTTGAGATCAGCATTATTGATGGCAGGTCAGTGCCGCTGATTGTTTGAGCAGGCGCAGTTTTTTCGCGTTACAGCACGTAAAGCCTGAGGGAACCGTTGGAGGAGATATCCACGCCGACAACCCGGCCGATGGAAATACCACGGCTTCCAAGGGCGCGGCGGGTGACGGGGTTGGAGGCAAGAGCATTGCGCAGGCGATTGATGCCGCTGACGTTTTTGCCGGCGCTGACCCGGAACTCGGCAATATCTGGAACATCAGAACCAAATCTCGGCGCCCGGAGGATGTTCAGGTTGATGACGCCAACGCTTGGGACGGCCTTCAGCCTGCTCACGGCACCGGCCCGCGAGCCTGCCGAAATAATTGCCGCTTCGGCTTTGTAGGTGGTGCCGTCAAAAGCCTGGGCGGGTAGGCTTAGTGGCGACAGCGCCATAACTGCCAGACCGAACATGGCGGAACGGACGAGGGTTTGGATGCGGGGCATAAGGTTTCTCCTTAATGGCAATTTCATAGCCCAAATGGGTATTTGCAAAAACGGTTTCAAGCGGCTCAGGCCCTGAGCCTTGCCAGGGTCATGGCGGGTTCGATGTCGCGCAGCGCCGTCATCATTTCGAGGAGGAAGATTTTGAGTTTGCGCGAGAGCGGGGCAGGCATGTTGGACTCGTCGCCCAGGATGAAATTGCGCAGGGAAAAATAACGGACCTCAATGAGGCTCATGACCTCGCGGTCAAGCTCGGGAATATCAATCGACAGGGTATCGCTGCGCGGCACCAGGGCGCTGCCGATCTCCATGTTCCGGACGGGAATGAACAGGGCGGGGGCCACCTGGCGCTGGATTTCTTCCGAAAATTTGAGAGATGAATAGTCCTTGTCGACGATGAAGAAGACGACAATCTGGAAACCGGCCCGTGTGGCTTCGAGGTGGAAGTCCAGCTGGCGGTAGGTGGCATAGAAGATTTCGGTCTGGGGGGCGGGAAGATCGATCACATAATCGCGACCCGGAGAGCCCATGATCGTGTCGAACATTTTCATTTGGCCCTGGACGTGGGAAAAATCGACGAGAGCGGTACGACCGGGAAAGAAGGCGCGCAACGGACCTTCGGGATAGCCGGCATCGATGACGAAGGGGTCGCGCTTCTCGAGCAGCAGATAATCGACCAGCACGCGCGCCAGAAGGGTTTTTCCATTGCGGTGCCGGTCGGAGCAGACGATGTAGATCGTTGGCTTGTCAGCCAAAGCTTAGCCGTTTCCGTCTAGTTTTGGGCGACGAGGTGTGGTTGCGGCAGACGGCCCCCGGTGAGAAGATCATGGATCAGCTTCACATGGGCAAACTGCTCATCGATCTCGGAGCTCCACTTGCGCACATAGCCTCGCAGCACGAAGGAATATTTGCCGGGCGAGCCATCGGGCGAGCGGTTCTCGATGAAGTCCTTGAAAGTGACGCCAGCAAGATCGACCTGCTCATAGGCCATTTCGTTGAGTTTCGGGATGGCGATTTCCTGCGCCTTGGGAATTTGCGCGAAGTACTTGCGCTGGGTGGCCTCGTCCCATTCAAAGAAATTCGTTTCATTGATGAAATTACGAGCCACCACATAATGTACGCCTTGCAGGTAGTGGGCGATTTCGGCGATTTCATCGAGCGAGGCAATGGACGGCCCGATGACATGGAACAGGCCAAGGTTGAAGGCGCCGGCGCGGGCGGCTTCGAGAACCCCGATGCGCTCAAAGATGTCGAGGGCATAGGACATGTTGCCGGCCTTGAGATCGACGATGGTGACCGGCACGTTGGCCGTGTCCATGGTGTCCAGCACTTTCATCTGGTGGGCGACGTTGCCGAGATCGATGATTTCGGCGAGATCGGGATAAAAGCGCTTCAGGGTGCCGCGCGGGTTTTCGGTGTCGAAGGCCCGGGTGAGGATGTTTTTGCGGGCAAAAAAGTCCAGCAAGGCGCGCGATACCGTGGTTTTGCCCACGCCGCCCTTGTCCGCGCCCACGAGAATGAGTGTTGGTTTCATGGTAGTCCCTCCGCATTAGCCTCTTTATTGAGGAATTGTTATCATGGTTTCCGAACTGAACGCAAACACTCAAGGGCTGAAGAAAACACAAGGCTTTTTCAGTTGCATGACAGCCAGCGTCGCAGTTGGCCCCTGTTTTCAGCAATGATCACGCTCAAAATGTGGCAAAGCAGGGCGGCTGAGGAGATCGGTTGGCGCGGTGCCCGAAATCTGGCAAACATTCCGCTTGGAGGAACTTGAATGGGATACCTGATCTTTGGCATTGTTTTTTTCGCAGGCGCGCATCTATTTTCGATGCTTTTGCCGGAGCAGCGCAATGCGCTCAAGGCCCGCATGGACGAGGACCCCTTCAAGGGGGTTTACTCGCTGGTTTCCCTGGCGGGCCTTGCCCTGATGATTTGGGGGTTCTGGGGACTTAGCTCAGATCCGGCTGCAAGCAGTATTGTCTACCAGCCTGCGCCATGGGCCCGTCATGTGACCATGCTGCTGGTACTGCTCGGTTTTATTTCGCTGAGCGGGTTCCACGGCAAGGGCTATCTGAAGCAGTGGCTGCGCAATCCGTTTTCCATCGGCATTGTGCTTTGGTCGGTGGGCCATCTTCTGGCGAACGGCATGCTGCATGACGTGCTGCTCTTTGGAACGTTTCTGGTTCTGGCGGTGCTGGACATAGTTCTGTCGATGGCGCGCGGCAAGCGGCCGGGCCATGAGCCGCAGATCCGCTCGGACATGATTGCCGTGGTTACGGGCGTGGTTCTCTATGCCGTGTTCCTGTTCGGGGTTCACCCCTACATCTTCAACGTGCCCATCGTCTGATGCTTATCCTGGCTGCCGGTGTTTTACTGTTTGTGCTGCTGCATGGGGTAGCGGCGGTCCCGCGTTATAAAAGCTGGGTCAAATCGCAGACGGGCGAACGCTGGTACAGCCCGGTTTTTGGCATGGCGTCGGTTGTTGCGCTCGCGGTGATTGTGCTGGGCTGGCGGAGTTCAGATTTTGTGGCGGTTTATGAGCCCCGCCTTTGGGGCTGGTATGTAAACTATGGGCTCACCTTCATTGGCTTCCTCTGCCTGGGGATTTTCCTGTTCCGCGGAAGCTACCGCCAGCGCCTGCGGTTTCCCATGGGGATTGCCACGGTGTTCTGGGCAGTCGGCCATCTTTTCGCCAATGGCGACCTCGCCAGCCTTATCCTTTTTGGCGGCCTGTTACTGGGGAGCGTAGCGCATATGGCGGCCGCCGCGGCCAATGGCATTCGCCCCATTCCCGAGGTCAGAACTGGTCACAACGGGTTGTCGCTGATTTTTGGCGCGGCCCTTTACGGGGTCATGACGCAGCTTCATCCCGTCCTCATCGGCGTTCCGATCTTTGCAATATCGAAAGCAGGTTAAGCCATGTCCGTTCAAAAAATGTCGAAGCGTCTGACCGCCCCGGAGATTACCGAGCGGAAGGGGGGTGATCCCATCGTGGCGCTCACCTCCTATCATGCGCATACGGCGGCCATTGCCGACAAGTATGTGGATTTCATTCTGGTGGGGGATTCACTCGGCATGGTGATGCACGGGTTTGATTCAACCCTGCCGGTGCCGCTTGACCTCATGATCCTGCATGGCCGGGCGGTGATGCGCGGTGCCAAGCAGGCGCTGGTGGTGGTTGACATGCCGTTTGGCTCCTATGAGGAAAGCCACGCCCAGGCTTTTCGCAATGCGGCGCGGGTGATGAAGGAAACGGAATGCGGCGCCATTAAACTGGAGGGCGGCAAGCGCATGGCCGACACCATCCATTTCCTGACCCAACGCGGCATTCCGGTGATGGCGCATATCGGGCTGACGCCGCAGTTCATCAATGTGTTCGGCGGATTCAAGACCCAGGGGCGCACACGGGACAAGTGGGCGGCCATTGAAGAAGACGCAAAGGCGGTGGCCGAGGCCGGGGCCTTCGCTGTCGTGCTCGAAGCCATCGTGGAGCCGCTGGCCAAGAAGATTACCAAGTCACTGGCCATTCCGACGATTGGCATCGGAGCTTCCGCGGCCTGCGACGGGCAGATCCTGGTGATGGAGGATATGCTGGGGCTTTCGCCCCGCGTGCCGAAATTCGTCAAGGAATTCGGCGAAGTGGGCAAGGCCATCGAGAAGGCGATCAGTTCCTATGCGGATGAAGTGCGGGCGCGGAAGTTCCCGCTGCCTGAGAACACTTACGACGTGAAGGATTAAGCCCTGTTGGCAAATCGGTTTTGCGCCTAGTAGAGCGTCTTCCTATATTCATCTTCGAGTTCGTCATCTATTTTGCACATCTCATCATCATTGCTGGGAGCGCCCGTTGTCTGATCCAGAATGATCTTTGACAGCGACGGCATCTCGCCGCGATCCTGAAAATAATCCGGGTTCCACAATCGAGAGCGCCGAAACGCCCTGGCGCAATGCAGGAAAACCTCATTTACTTTGACAACAATTGCGAGTTTTGGAACGCGATCATTGACACTCATGATCTTGAGAATTTCGGGGTCGTTCACCAGACTGGCCTGCCCGCTCACGCGCAATGTATCGTCAAATCCCGGGATGGTGAACAACAGTCCAACGCTGGGATTGGTGATAATATTGACCAGACTATCGAGACGGTTATTGCCGGGCCGATCCGGTATCGCCAGCGTGTGCTGATCAAGAATTTTGACAAAGCCAACAGGGTCACCGCGAGGGCTGACATCGGCTTTTCTATCCAGGCTCTGTGTGCCAAGGCACATGAACGGCGAACGCCTGATAAAGGCTTGTGCGTGTTTGTCGAGTGAGCCCTGGCACTTCAATGCGGCCAGAGTATGTGTCGCCTCAAACAGACTCCGAAGTGATTGTTCATCTGATATGGTGAATTTCGGATTGACCTTGAATTCCTTCATAATGTGCCTTTCAAAGCTCTCTCTTTAGTCTTCCACCCAGCCGCGGAGCAGGTTCGCTTTCACCTTAAGCAGGCGGTCAAGAATGGCGCGGTCGACATTGGCGAGCCTGAGGCTTGAGATGGCGTTTTCCAGATCGAAAAGCGTCTCGCGGTCTTCATGGCTGCGGATGTAGCTGCGCACCCAGCCGACGACGGCCAGCCTTTCGCCTGAGGTGACCTCGGACACGTGATGCAGTGTCGTGGTGGGATAGAGGACGAGGCTTCCGGCGGGCAGCTTGATTTCATTGTCGTCATCATTGCCTTCCAGCACCAGGGCTCCGCCCTCATAGGTATTGGGCTCCTTGAGAAACAGGGTGAAGGACAGATCGGTTCTGACGCCGCCCATCAGGGCGTTGTCCACATGGGTGCCGTAAGCCATGCCGGGCTTGTAACGAGACAGCATGACTTTCACGAGTTGCTTGGGGGCAGCGGCGGCGCGGAACAGCGGGTGGGCCAGTATGGCGGCGGCGGATTTCTGGATGATGCCTTCAAGCGCCGGGCCGGAGGCCTGTTCGTTTCTCTTCACCGCCTTGGCCTGCCAGCCTGCGGTGGCACCGCCATCGGTGAACACCACGCCACCCGACTTGATCTCGTTGTGGATGGCGGCAATGGCGGCTGCATCCAATACGTCGGCGATATTCAAAAGCATTTTTTCAGGCTCATCATAAATCCGATTGATTTAATCGGCTATTATCACGAGTGGACGGGAGGTACAATGACCTGAGCTGATCTACGAATCGCCACATAGGGGCCGTAAATTTCAACCGATTCGATGGGGTGTGGAATGCAACTTTCGCGGCGGGGATTTGTTGGGGCGCTCGGTTTTGCGGCCATGTTTCCGCGGCTGGCGGTTGGCGAAACCAGCGCCGACGGTTTTCAAATCCTGCGGGCACAGAAATATGTGGCCGAGCTTCTCGAGAACACCGAAATCAAGACCCTGCTCTGGCGCTTTTCGATTGAAGAGAAAACAACCGTGCTCCGCGCCAAGCAAGGCAACGAACTCAAGGTGCGCATCGTCAACGACCTGGACAGCGAAATCTGGTTCCACTGGTTTGGAGTTCGCGGCCCCTCCGAAATGATGACACTGAACATCCAGCCCGGCGAGGCGAATGCGGTGGATTGCATTTTTACCCCACCCGACGCGGGCACATTTTGGTTCGGGCCGCTCACCGATGCCTCGCGGCAGCGGGACATGGGGCTTTATGGAATGCTGATCGTAGAAGAGCAGCAGGCCCTTCCCGCCCTCACCGATGTTCCTTTGATCATTGATGACTGGAAAATTGCCGACGACGGAAAAATAGACGAGAGCTTTGGCGATCTCCAGGCCGCGGTTGGCGTGGGGCGGCTGGGCAACTGGTTCACGGTGAACGGGGCTTACCTGCCGCATCTCAAGCTGCCTGCCAACCGGCCCTGCCGCTTGCGCTTGCTCAATGCATCAAACAGCCGGGCCATGGGACTGCAGTTCAAAGGTGCCGATCCGCTGGTCGTGGCGCTTGATGGCCAGCCGATTGCGCCGCGTCAGGGAGGAATGCTGGGACTTGTGCTGCAGCCCGGGCAACGCATTGATCTGGTTTTGGATGCGGGCGGTGACGATGCGGTCATGGCGCTTGATGTTTCCGGGGACATTGTGGAGGTCTGCTATCTGGAGCGGGAAGGCGGGGCGGGCGCTGCGGCGCTGGAGGACAATTTTGCCCTCCCGATAAATCCCATCTCGGTGAATGTGGATTTGGCCAAGGCAAGAACCATTCCTGTGCTCATCGCCGGCGGTGCAAAGGGCGGATTGAAATCGGCGACATTCAAGAATGAAGTGCTCGACCTGCGCGGCCTGCTTGAGCGGGACATGGCCTGGGCCATCAACGGGGTTGCCGGTCCCGGCGGCGAGGTGATCGGGAAGTTTGCTAAAGGCGAGAGCATCATCCTCGACATTGACAACGCCACGCAGTTTGACCAACCGCTACATATTCACGGCCATGTTTGGCAAGTGATCGAGCAGGGGAGTGCGGTGCAGGAGGGCCAGCCCTGGCGCGACACCGCGCTGGTTCCCGCCATGCAGACGCAAAAGCTGGTTTTTGTAGCGGATAATCCCGGGATTTGGGTGCTGCAAAGCCTGGTGGCGGAGCGGGTGGATTCGGGGCTGATTGCCTCATTTGCCACAGAGTAGCCCAGGATCGTCACACCTTAACCGATAATTAACCACATTCTCTGCCTACTAGTTTCATCTGAGAGGGTGGATGTCATGTCAGATGGACTTTTAGGACTGATTGCCGGTTTTTTGGTTTGTGGAACTGTCATGGGCGTTTTCATGATGTGGCAAACGCGCAAGACGATCCGTGATACCTACGGCCCCTTGCTCTGAATTTGCCTTGATTTAGCCCTTCCACTGGCTTACCCCACGGCAGCATTAATGGAGCTGGTGGCTGTGAGCGATGAATCTCTATTCCGCGAGGTGGACGAAGAAGTTCGCCAGGAACAATACAAAAAGCTTTGGGATAAATTTGGCAATTATTTCGTAGGCTTGTGCGTTGCCATCGTGGCGCTGGTGGCGGGCGTCAAGGCCTACGAGTATTTCCAGGTGAAGCAATCGGAAGCGGCGGCGGTGGTCTATTTTGACGGCGTCAAGCGGGCTACTGAAGGGAAATTCGACGATGCCTTGAAGGCGTTGGCAGCAGTCGCTCACCCGGGCTTCAAGCAACTTGGGCTTTTGCAGGAAGCCAGCATTCTGGCGGAGCAGGGCAAGACGAAAGAGGCCGTGGCGGCCTATGACGCACTTTCGGCCGATGCTTCGGTGGACCAGAGCCTGCGTGACCTGGCGCGCATTCGCGCCGGTTACCTGCTGGCCGACAGCCTCAAGCCCGACGAGCTGATTTCGCGGCTTGGGAGTTTTGACCGGGATGGCGAGGTCTGGCGCCATGCAGCACGGGAAATTTTTGGCCTGGCGGCCTATCGCACTGGAGATTACTCCATGGCAGACCGTTACATGAACGCCAATTTTGCCGATCCCGAGACACCGCAGGACATGCGCCAGCGCGCCCAGGTGATGATCCAACTCCTCACGCCGTTGTTGCAGAAGTAATTGCCCATGAAAAAATTTCCGACACTTCTGCTGATGGCGTTGCTTGCAACCTCATTGATGGCCTGCAGCACGGTGAAGAGGTTCACCGGCCAGCAAGACAACAGCATTCTGCCGGGCACCCGGGAGGAAATTCTGACACCGGAACAGCAGACCGCACGGGATCCTGATGTGACGGGCAAGAAGAAAGCACCATGCAGCCCTGATGACGCAAGCTGCAATACTCCGCCGGGCGATCAAGAAACTCCCGAAATTGATCAAGAATCCAGTACGGCGCAATGACGTTTACAGTGGCTATTCTCGGACGTCCCAATGTGGGGAAGTCGACGCTATTCAACCGCCTGGTTGGGCGCAAAATTGCGCTTGTCGATGACCAGCCGGGCGTTACGCGCGACCGGCGCGAAGGACTTGCACAAATCGGTGACCTGAGTTTCCGCGTGTTTGACACGGCGGGACTTGATGACGCCAAGAAGGAAACCCTTGAGGCGCGGATGAGTGCGCAAGCCGAAATGGCGGTGGAAGAAGCCGATCTGGTATTCTTTGTTATAGACGCGCGAGCGGGCATCACGCCTATCGACCGGAAGTTCGCGGAGAAAATCCGAAAATTCGGCAAGCCGGTTCGTGTTGTTGCCAACAAGGCTGAGGCCCGCATGGCGGAAGCCGGTGTTTTGGAGTCCTATTCCCTGGGTTTTGGCGAACCGCTTGCCGTTTCGGCCGAGCATGGCGAAGGCATGGAGAGCCTTTATGATGTCATTGCACCGCTGGCACCCAAGACCGAAGAAGTTTCAGAAGAGGAAGCGGAAGCAGCGGAACTGACGCGGCCCTTGCGGCTTGCAATTATCGGCCAGCCCAATGCGGGCAAATCCACGCTGGTGAATACCATGCTTGGCGAGGAACGGATGCTGACCGGGCCTGAAGCGGGCATCACGCGCGACGCCATTGCCACCGACTGGTATTTCGGGGGCCGTGAGATAAAATTGTGGGACACGGCGGGAATCAGGCGCAAGTCGCGGGTCACCGGCAAGATCGAAAAGCTCGCGGTTTCCGATGCGCTGCGGGCCATCCGCTTTGCGGATTGCGTGGTTGTGCTCATCGATGCCTCGATGGAGATTGAGCGCCAGGATCTGGCGCTGTCTGACCTTGTGGCAACGGAGGGCCGCGCGGTGGTGCTGGCCTTGAGCAAATGGGACCTGGTTGAGGACAAGCAAAAAGTTCTGGCGGAAGTTCACAGCCAGCTTGAAGACGTGCTGCCGGAAATCCGCGGCGTGCCCGTGGTTACACTTTCGGCGAAGCAGGAGCGCGGCGTTGACAAGATGATGAAGGCGGTTTTCGAGGCGGTTGACCGGTGGAGTGCGCGCATCACCACATCGCAACTCAATCGCTGGCTTGAATCCGCTGTTTCAAAAAATCCGCCGCCGGCGCCATCAGGACGCCGCATCAAGATCCGCTACGCGACGCAGGCGAGTTCAAGGCCGCCGACCTTTGCGGTGTTCGGAAACCAGATGGCGAAAATGCCGGAAAGCTATAAGCGCTATCTGATGAACACGCTGCGCAAGAATTTTGACCTGGCGGGCGTTCCCATCCGCTTCAGCCTGCGCGGCGGCAAGAATCCCTTCGACAAGGACAAGTGACAGGCCGCTCTCAGAGCTGGACTGAAACGTTTCCGATCTGGTCATAGCTTGCTTCGACAAGATCGCCGATGTTGGTTTCGAAAACCGCAGTGATGACGCCGGTTGTCACCACATCGCCAGCGCGCAGGAACAAGCCTTTTGCCATGAGATCATTTGCAAGCCAGGTGAGGGCCAGTTCGGGGCCGCCCAAAGCATTGGCGCCAAGACCCTCATATTTTTGCTGGCCATTGATGGAAATTCGGTTGGTGATTTTGGCATAGTCGGCCCGCTTGAGCGGCTTGACGCCCGGGCCTAATACCAGTGCGTGACTGAGGCCGCCATCGGCCACGTACCATTCGACGACATCGTTGAAGCCTTTCGGTAAACGCGGATTGACGATTTCAATGGAGGGATGAACCGTTGCCACGGCTTCCAGAACTTCATCCACGGACCAGGGTTTGTCCCTAGCGGGCAGGTTGCTTGCCAAGGTGAAGGCGATTTCCGGTTCGGTGGTGCGGCTGTTGCTGGGCAATGTTGCGACATGGGCACCTGCGGGAAACAACCGCTCCTTATAGACGGGCCCTGGAAAGGGGCCGTCGGTGTGCAGGGCTTTTTGTGCCTTCTCGCTGGTGCAGCCGATTTTCCAGCCGGCGTGGGTCCAGCCAATGGAGGCGCGGACTGTCGATTGAATGGCGAAGGCTTCGGCCATGCCGGAGGGCGTCGGGCCCGGGTAGGAGGCAAGCTTTTCGCCGGAGAGGCGCGCTTGGCGCAGGGCATTGATGGTGGGGATTTGGCTCATGCAACGAACTTGAACAGGCCGGTGGGCGCGTATTTGTAAACCGCGCCGGTGTCGGTGAAACTCGGCAAGCACAGGGGAATGATCTGGGCTGCAACTTCCTCGGCGGAGGGCAGTGTCTCCGGGTCTTCGCCCGGCATGGCCTGGGCCCGCATTTTGGTGCGGGTGGCGCCGGGGCTGAAACAGTTGGCGCGAATGGCAAACTGTTCATTCTCGGTGGCGTAGGTTCTCACCATGGCTTCGAGTGCTGCCTTTGAGATGGAATAGGCGCCCCAATAGGCAAAGCACTTCTGGGCAAGTCCCGAGGTCACGAACACCGCGCGGCCCGCATCGGAGGCGCGGAGCAGCGGGTCGAGCGAACGGATGAGACGCAGGTTGGCGGTGACATTCACGGCCATCACATCATCGAAAACTTTTGGATCGAGATGGGGAAGGGGCGTGAGCTTGCCCAGAATGCCGGCATTGCCGATCAGGATATCGAGTTTTTTCCAGCGCTCGAAAATGGCGGCACCGAGACGGTCAATCGCGGCGTAATCCTTGATGTCGGAGGGCACCAGCGTGGCCGAGCCGCCAAGGGCCTTTATTTCGTCATCGAGTTCTTCAAGACCGCCCTGGGTGCGGGCTAGGGCAATAATGTGGGCGCCATCCTTTGCCAGGGCGAGCGCAATGGCACGGCCAAGTCCGCGTGAGGCCCCGGTGACAACGGCCACACGGTTTTCAAGCTGCTTTGCCACGGATTCAGCCGGCTTCGGCGAGAAGCGAGAGTTGCTGCTTGGCGGATTCACCGATGATGTCGGTGAGATGGGTGGGATAATCGCCGGTGAAGCAGTGATCGGTAAATTGCGGGCGGTGGCTGTCGCGGCCGGCAAAGCCGGTTGAGCGGTAGACGCCTTCAATCGAAATGAATGACAGCGAGGTGACGCCAATGAATTGGCGCATTTCTTCCAGCGTGTGGGTGGCGGCAAGAAGTGATTTTTCCTCCGGCGTGTCGATGCCGTAGAAATCTGGGAATTTGATCGGCGGGCTCGAGATGCGCATGTGGACTTCGCGGGCGCCTGCCTCATACATCATGCGGACGATCTTGACCGAAGTGGTGCCGCGCACGATGGAATCATCCAGCAGCACGACGCGCTTGCCGGCAACGACGGCGCGGTTGGCATTGTGTTTGAGTTTCACGCCAAGCGAGCGGATGGTCTGGGTGGGCTCAATGAAGGTGCGCCCCACATAGTGATTGCGGATGATGCCGAGCTCAAAGGGAATCCCGGTCTGCTGGGCATAGCCCAAAGCGGCGGGCACGCCGGAGTCTGGAATGGGAACGACAACATCGGCGTCCACGGGGCATTCGATGGCGAGCTGCTTGCCGAGTTCCTTGCGTACTTCATAAACCGAGCGGCCGCCGAGAATTGAATCAGGTCTTGAGAAATAGATATATTCAAAGATGCAGGGGCGGGCCTGCTGTTTGGGGAAAGGGCGATGGGATTCTATGCCTTCTTCGGAAATCACCACGACTTCGCCGTTCTCAATTTCGCGGACGAATTTTGCGCCGATGATATCAAGCGCACAGGTTTCCGAGCAGAGGATGTAGGCGCCGTTGAGTTCACCCAGAATGAGCGGGCGAATGCCCAAGGGATCGCGCGCGCCGATGAGTTTCTTGTTGGTGAGGGCCACGAGGGCATAGGCGCCTTCGAGGCTGCGCAGCGCGTCAATATAGCGGTCAATGATGCGGGCTTTTTTCGAGCGCGAAACGAGATGGAGGATCACTTCCGTGTCGGAGGTTGACTGACAAATGGCGCCCTGGCTGATGAGGTCGCGACGCAGCGTCAGGCCATTGGTGATGTTGCCGTTGTGGGCAACGGCTAGGCCGCCGGCCGAAAGTTCGGCAAACAGCGGCTGGACATTGCGCAGGATGGTTTCGCCGGTGGTGGAATAGCGGACGTGGCCAAGGCTGGAACGGCCCTGCAGGCGGTTGATGACCTTTTCGCTGGAGAAATGATCACCGACCAGGCCCATGCGGCGTTCGGCGTTAAAACGTTCGCCGTCAAAGGTGACGATACCGGCGGCTTCCTGGCCGCGGTGCTGAAGGGCATGAAGGCCGAGTGCGGTGAGGGCTGCCGCGTCGGGATGGCCAAAAACGCCGAAGACACCGCATTCTTCCCGTAAGCGGTCACCGTTGATGTCGAAATCTTCTGTCATTGGCCGGTGCTTTGTCCGAATTCGGGTTGCTGGGTGCTGTTGCCGGTGCCTTCGATGAGAGGGTCCAGCCCCGGGGTTTCGCCGGACTTATAGCCGGATTCAGGTTTTACGGCGTTGGGCGCCGGTTGAGTGGCCGCCGGCCCATCGGGATTTTTCATCAATGCGGTGTTGGATAAGGTCTCGGCAATGTCAGGCGGCATGAAGCCAAGCAGGGTTTCACCCACCGCCTTGATGGCCGGAAGCGAGGAGGCATTGCGCACCCAGTCTTCCTGCTTATCGAAGGGCAGGAGCCAGCCATAGAAAAGATAGGCGATGGCCACGAGAACAAAGCCGCGGGCGAGGCCATAGAGAAAACCAAGGGTGCGATCAAAAGCGCCTGCTGCCGAGTCCACAACCGAATCGGAAATCTTCACGCTGATCAGCGACACGATGATGAGCGTGATGACGAAGGCAATGGCGCCCACGGCAATCTGCGCGAGGATGGGCTTGTCAACGTAAGGCATGGCAAGATCGAGCAGGGGCTGCTGCTTGATGGCGAAATAGGCGGCGAAGGCGGACGCGCCCCAGGCGACAAGTGAAAGAACTTCGCGGGTGAAACCGCGCATCAGGGCGAGGAGCCCGGAGACCAGCATGATTCCAAAAAGTATGAGGTCAAGCAGTTGGAAGGGCATAAAAATTTCCCGGTTGGTCGGATGAGCCACCTTATAGGCAGCTTTTGCCAACTGATCTAGACGATTCGTCGTAAACCTTTGTCCTGTGCCGCAGTCCACGCCACGAGATCAGAAATGGTTTCAATTGACTTCACTTTCAAGCCCTTGAAGCTCGCCTGCTCGGTTGCCGCGGCAACAACAGCTTCGCGCAGGCCCAGTTTTTGCGCTTCCTTCAAGCGGGCTTCCGTTTGGCCCACGGGCCTTATGGCGCCGGAAAGGGCCACTTCACCGAAGACGGCGGTGCCGTGGGGAATGACAGTTCCGGTGAGACAGGAGAGCAGTGCGGCGGCGACGGCAAGATCTGCGGCAGGTTCGCGCACCTTGAGGCCGCCTGCGACATTAAGGTAAACGTCGTTGGCGCCGATGATGACGCCGGCGCGGGCTTCCAGCACGGCGAGAATCATCGACAGGCGGTTGGAATCCCAGCCTACGGTGGTGCGCCGCGGCGTGCCAAGCGGAGAAGGCGAGACGAGGGCCTGCACTTCCATGAGCAGTGGACGCGTGCCTTCCATGCCGGCGAAGATCGCGGTGCCCGTTGTGGGCCTGTCACTTGAGCCCATGAAGAGCTTGGAGGGGTTGGTCACTTCCTTGAGACCGCCGTCGGACATTTCGAAGACGCCGATTTCATCGGTGGGGCCGAAACGATTCTTGACGGCGCGCAGGATGCGGTACTGGTGGCCGCGGTCGCCTTCGAAATAAAGCACCGTGTCCACCATATGCTCGATGACTTTGGGACCGGCGATCTGGCCATCCTTGGTGACATGGCCCACGAGGAGCATGGCGGTGCCCTTTTGCTTGGCATAGCGCACCAGGGCTTCTGAACCGGCCTTCAACTGGGACACGGTGCCGGGAGCGGATTCGATGACGGGCGACCAGAGGGTTTGGATGGAATCGATGACGGCGATGGCGGGCGGCTCACCCTCATTCAGGGTGGCGAGGATATCCGAGACATTGGTTTCGGTGGCGAGCAGCACGTTGGCGTCGTCGAGTCCCAGGCGCTGGGCGCGGAGGCGCACCTGAGCGATGGCCTCTTCGCCGGAGACATAAATGACACGCGCCCCGGTGCGGGCGAGGGATGCCAGGGCCTGGAGAAGGAGGGTGGATTTGCCGATGCCGGGATCGCCGCCAATCAGCACGCCGGAGCCCGGAACGAAGCCGCCGCCGGCCACCCGGTCCAATTCGGCAATGCCGGTTTGAATGCGGGGCAGAGGGGGGCTTTCACCGCGCAAACCTACCAGGCGGGAGGCCTTGCCCTTGGGCAGGCTCGCCCCCCTGGCGCCGGAAACGGGGGCTGTGCCCTTTTCCTCAATAATCGTGTTCCATTCGCCACAATTATCGCAGCGCCCGGACCATTTGGACCCGGTGCTGCCGCAGGACTGGCAGACGAAAGTTGAAGCTGATTTGGCCATGGGCCGTATCTAATCTGGAACGATAAGGGAACGCAATCGTTAAAAAGGATAATTTTACCTTTAACTAATCAGTCGATTCCGCTGGCCCCGTCAAAATCCGCGTTAAGACTTGGCCGTTAAGGTTGATGCCCACGCAACAGACAGGACCGCAATCTTGGAAATCGCCGCCCATAACATCATTGACCTCACTGTCATTGCCGAACTGAAGGCCATTGGCGGCACGGAAGCGCTGTTCAAACGGGTGGCGAACCATTTTGTCGAGAAGGTTCCGGGACGCCTGGCCGAGATCGAGGGCATTGCCCACTCGCAGGACGTGGGCGCCCTGGCCAATGCGGCGCATGCCCTGAAATCCGTGGTTTCAAGTTTAGGCGCCAAGCGGGCGGGGAAGGCCTGCGAGAATCTGGAGCTTCTGGCGCGCACCGGGCAAACATTCGAGGCGCGCGACCTGGTTGACATCATCGTGCGGGAAACACGCGCCGCCCTGGTTGAAGTCGAGAAGCTGAGAAGCGCCGCCTAGGCCCTCCTATTTTTCAAAGGTTATGCGGCCATCGCAGATGGTGAGCACGGGTTTCAGGGTAGACATCTGCGCGGCTGGCGTTGCTTCAATATTGCCATTGAGAACGATCACGTCGGCCAGCATGCCGGGCATCAGCTTGCCTTTCTTGGCCTCGGCAAATTCCGTGTAGGCGCCGGCTGCGGTGAAGCTGTCGAGCGCATCCATCAGGGACTGGGCCTGGGGCTTGCTGTCGGGCGACAGGGGAAGGGAGGTCATCGCGGATTGAATGCCGAGGAACGGATCAAGCGGCGACACGGGCCAGTCGGAGGAGAAGGCAACCGTCGCCCCGGTTTCGCGCAGGGTTTGCCAGGCGTAGGCTTGCGGCAGCTTGTCGCCGATGCGGCTGCGGCAGGGTTCCAGCGGATTTCCGGGAACGCCCAGGCCCACGATGGGCTGCAGCGAGGCGATGACGCCCAATTGTTTCAGGCGTGGAATATCGGCCTTGTCGATAAGTTCAATGTGTTCGATGCGGTGGCGGCTGTCGCGCGGGCCATTGGCCTTGCGCGCCGCTTCATAGCCATCCAGCGTGCGGCGCACGCCGCCGTCACCAATGGCGTGAACGCTGATCTGCAAACCGTGTTTATCCGCGCGGGTGGCGACTTCGTTGAATTGCTTGGCGGTGAACAGCGGCGCGCCGCGCTCGCCCTGAAAGCCGGGGTAGTCATCAAGCATCAGCGCGGTCATGGATTCCAGAACGCCATCCATGAAAATTTTCACGCGGCCGGAATGCAGCATGTCGCCCTGATACTGCGCCCGCATTTCAACCGCTTCATCGACGCGGGAGGTTTCGAAATAGTTCTTCTGGTGGAAGGGCACCTCAACGCGGGCGATGAGCTCATCCTTGTCCATGAGCGCCTTCAGCAGCTCGAGCTGATACCAGTTGCCATCCATGTTGTGGATGGAGGTGATGCCGAGGGAGGCGCAGTATTCCAGCCCGCGCTTCATGAAATTCTGGTCGATGAGGCGCTCGGCGGCGGTGGCGGGTGGCACTGGGTTTTCACCGGTCACCATGCCGAGCCATTCGCGCCCGCCCGTGGCGGTGAGTTCAAGGAGCGGCGCAAAGGCCGCGGCTTCGCGCAGTTCGCCGGTTGCCAGCCCATCGCTTCCCATGACGATTTCATTGCCTGGGGTAAGGCTGGCGCCATGCAGGAGGTTTGCGGCTTCCAGCGCCTTGGTATTGGCCCAGACCGTGTGGTGGTCAAAGCAGATGAGCGCCAGGGGCCGGTCGGCGATGATGCTGTCCAGAACCTGGCGGGTGATGGCCGTGGTGTCGCCAAGCGATACGGGCGAGGCGCTGTTGACGATGATGATGCGGTCCTTCGGGTTGGCCGCCGCATATTCACGTATCGCTGCCGATACGGCGGGTAAGCCTTTGATGTTGTTGATCATCAGGCTGTCGAGCTCGACCGCGCCGCCAAACAAGTGGATGTGGCTTTCGACGATGCCGGGCATCACCGTATTCATTTGCGCGTCAATAACACGGGTGTGACTGCCCTTCAGGGCTTTCATGTCGGCGTTGGAACCCACGGCCAGAATGCGGTTGCCCGCGATGGCCAGCGATTCGGCCCGCGAGGCGGCCTTGTTCATGGTGAGGAGGCGGGCATTGGTGATGATCAGATCGGCAGATGGCATGATTTTTCCCTGTTTTGCGGGGTCCAAAATGCCCGCTTGCAATTAATTCCACAAGCCTCCACATTTGGCCGGTCTTCAACAATTGAAAGGAGGTGATCCGATGTCGAGTGAGTTCACAGCGTATGCCGTCAGGCTCGTGCGGATCGAATTCTTGGCAGGATTTACTGCCTGATCGATCTCATACCGGGATGCTGATGGAACGCATCTCACGGAAGAGGCCGCCTCACAGCGGCCTCTTTTTTTGTGCTCCTTTTGTCAACGCGCGAATGCGTGTCGACACCACCGTAATTTAGGCCGCGTTTTCGTCTTCTTCTTCCGTTGCTCGCCATGCGTCGGGTGGCAGTTCGCCATTCTCAGCCCAGATGTATCGAAACTCATTGCGCGACACCACAACATTCCTACGCGCGCTTCTGCAGGTCCGGCGGTTTAGATCGTTGAGCAGCCGCTCATTGAGATCCAATGCGTCGAGATTTGTGTATTCGGGCCACCCGTTGTTCTGGCGGCCGAGAAACATCATCCGCCTTGGCGAGATGGGCATGGTAATCTCGATTGTCTCGTACATAAGTGCTGGTCCCTGGAACATCGGTGGGCGCTTGTAGGACTCCGGGTCGAACCATACCACCGGTTCATCACTGGTGATGAATCCCGGCATCTGGTCAGTGCAGAGGATTGTCAACTTCGTCATCTTGCGTAGCAACGGCACCGTTGTGCGAATGTGCGAGGCCAGCACCGTTTGCAGTGGCTTGTCTACAATTTGTTGCACCTGCTCCATGGTCATGCTCTTCTTGCGATCCGATGATCCGAGGCTGCCTGCGCGCAACATGTTCGCCTTCCGCTGGGGTGTGGCGCTCCGCATCTGCTCCTCCACCTCCCGGCCCATGTCCAAGACTGGTTGCCATTGGGAGCGTGTGTGTTCGCGGAAGCCGGGCGTTCTGAATTGACTGCTAGCCGCGAACGCGAGCAGAATCGCGCGCTCACGCTCGCCCAGAGGGCGTGCCGGCTCGATGAATTCGCGTCTGACCGTGCAGAAGTCGCGCTCGATTTGGCCCAAGCCGTGCTCCAGTGAGAGATCGCGGCCGTGCGGATCATCCGCGGGGGTGATTGTGTACATCTCCGGTTCCTTAAAGATGTTTACTGGAGCCTTGCGCATGCCCGGCCTTCCCGCGGTGGGACCGTCGCGATCAAATATCCAGACGTATGGCTCTTCGTGGGTGGCTTTCCCTGGGTCGCACCACGCACGCGTGTATCCTTGGGCGATGTAGTGTTGGGCTTTGTGTGTCAATGCCTTCTGTTTTTGGCGTTCTTGGCGATTCATACCACCTCATATAGCGAGAGGTGAGCTCAATCTCAAATCTCGCGCTGCCCGCCGTTCACATGAATCCGCCAGGCAATTCGCTAACTTGCTTTACTCGGCAGTTGACTAAGCTGCGTCCAACCCGCCTTCCAATGCTACTTTGTAAATAAGGCCTAAGCCTTCAGCACTTCCATCTGGATTGGCCCGGTGCCGCGGCCGTGGATGAACTGGTCGACGTAGGGGTTGTCGCTGTAGTCGATGGTTTTGGCGGGGCCCTGCCAGATGATTTCGCCCTTGTGGATCATGGCGATGTCATCGGCGATCTTGCGGGCTGAGGCCATGTCGTGGGTGATTGAAATGGTGGTGGCGCCGAGGCGCTTCACGCAATCGACGATCAGCTTGTTGATGATATCGGCCATGATGGGATCAAGGCCGGTGGTGGGCTCATCGAAGAAAATAATCTCGGGATCGGCGGCGATGGCGCGGGCCAACCCCACGCGCTTTTGCATGCCGCCGGAAAGTTCCGCCGGGTAGAGCTTGCCCACTTCGGCTGTGAGGCCCACCTGGCTGAGTTTCTCGATAGCAATATCCTTGGCCTTGGCGCGCGGCACGTTGCGGCCATGGGTGAGACCAAAGGCGACATTTTCCCAGACGGGCAGGGAGTCAAACAATGCGCCGCCCTGAAACAGCATGCCGAAGCGGCGCAGGTATTCATCGCGGGCCGGGCCCTTGAGGCCCACCACTTCCTCGCCGCCCACATTGATCGAGCCGGATTCGGGGCGGAGGATTCCCAGGATGCATTTCAGCATCACGGATTTGCCGGTGCCGGAGCCGCCGATCACCACAAGGGAATGGCCCTTGGGCACGGAGAGGTTGATGCCGTTCAGCACTTGCTTGGGGCCGAAGCTCTTGCGCAGGTCCTGGAGGATGATGTGCCCGTCAGCCATCGCTCACTCCGAAAACAGCAGGTTGGTAAGGGCGAAGTTGGCGGCGAGAATGAGAATGGAGGCGGAGACCACGGCATTGGTGGTGGCGCGGCCCACGCCTTGCGCGCCCCCCTTGGAATTGAAGCCGTGGTAGCAGCCCATGATCGCAATGATGAGCCCGAAGACGGCGGCCTTGATGAGGCCCGACGTCACATCATCGAGATGCAGAAAATCCGCCGTGGTTTTGATATAGGAGTAGGAGTTGAGGCCCAGCGAACGGGTGCCGACGATGTAGCCGCCCATGATGCCGATGGTATCGCCGATGGCCACAAGGATCGGCAGGGTTATGACCGCCGCCACGAGCCGCGGCCCCACGAGATATTTGAAGGCATTGGTAGACAGGGTGACAAGGGCGTCGATCTGTTCGGTGACGCGCATGGTTCCGAGTTCGGCGGCAATGGAGGCGCCGACGCGGCCCGCCACCATGAGGCCCGCCAGCACGGGGCCGAGCTCGCGGGTGATGCCAAGGGCAACGATATTTGGAACCAGCGTGCTGGCTGTTCCCGGCGTTGAGCCCTGATAGATCTGCAAGGCCAGGGCGCCGCCGGTGAAGAAGGCGGTGAGGCCCACGACGGGGAGCGAGTTGTAACCGATGCGCCACATCTGCTCGAGGATTTGGCGGACATAATAGGTGGGCGTGAGGCCCTGCACCGTGGCATCCCTGAGAAAAAGGCTGACGCGGCCAATTTCCGCCAGGAGGGCAAGCACGGCACGGCCGATGGGCTGGAGAGGGTTCAAGCAGCAGGTCCCGAATCGAGTTCAGAATAGAGTCTGGCATAACGGCTGCCCAAACGGGTGAGCAATTCATAGGATATGGTGCCGGCCCAGCCCGCCGCTTCATCGATCAGAATATGGGGCCCGAGGATTTCGGCGCAGTCGCCGCGGCTGACGGCGCGGGGCAGGTCGGTCACGTCGATGGCCATCATGTCCATGGAAATGCGGCCGATGATGGGGCAGCGCTGGCCGCCGAGGAATACTTGCGGTGGGGTGTTGCTGTTGCCGGAACTTAAAGCGCGGGGCACGCCATCCTTGTAGCCCGCACCCAGCACGGCGATGCGGGTTTCGCGGCCCGCCTGCCAGGTTGCGCCATAGCCCACGGTTTCGCCGGCGTGCACGTCACGGGTTTGCAGGATGGTGCCTTCGAGCAGCGCCACGGCCTGCATGGGATTGGCCAGTGCCGGCGTCGGGTTGCCGCCGTAGATGGCAATGCCGGGGCGGACGAGATCATGGGCGTAGTCCTGGCCCAGGAAGATGCCGCTGGAATTGGCGAGGCTGGCGGGAACGCCGGGAAGCTTGGCGCGCACTTCCTTGAAGGTGTCGCGCTGTTTCAGGGTGAGGGGATGGCTGGCTTCTTCGGCGCAGGCGAGGTGGCTCATGAGCAGGCTGACGTTGAGGCCTTCCATGGTCGCGGTCTCTTCCAGCAAGGCAGTGTATTCGCGGATGGGGAATCCTAAGCGGTTTATGCCCGTATCCACATGAATGGCGCAGGGAAGTTTCCGGCCATAGACCCGCCCGAACGCCGCCCATTCGCGCGCCTCTTCGGTGGAGATCAGCGCGGGCAGGAGATTGTTCTGGGCATAGAATTCGGCCTGGCCGGGGAACAGGCCATCGAGCACGTAGATCACGGCTTCCGGAAGAACGCCGCGCAGTTCTTCACCCTCTTTCGGGCGGGCGACGAAGAAGCTGCGGCAACCCGCTTCCCACAGGGCGCGGCCCACGGGCTCAACCCCCAGGCCATAGGCATTGCCTTTCACGGCAGCACCGCATTCGGCCGCGCCTGCGTGGGCTTTGAGGTAACGCCAATTCTTCTGCACCGCGCCCAAGTCAATCGAGAGCACAGCACCGGCAAGGTCTTTCGGCGTTACAGTTGCAGTCTGATCCATTATCCCCGCGCTTTACGGGGTTTGGGCCGCAGTTTCAAGGTTACGAAAACTGCTCCGGCAGGTAGTCGGCGCGGATGAGGTTCTGGAACTTGGTGAGGCTGGCGTCGAATTGCAGCTCCACGATTCCGGTGGGGCCGTGGCGTTGCTTGCCGATGATGACTTCGGCCACGCCGTTGACCTTGTCCATCAGGTCCTGCCATTCCTGATGCTCGGTGGTGTTGGGGCGGGGCTCCTTGCGGGCGAGGTAATATTCCTCGCGGTAGATGAAGAGCACCACGTCGGCATCCTGCTCGATGGAGCCGGATTCCCTAAGGTCAGCCAATTGCGGGCGCTTGTCGTCGCGGTTTTCCACCTGGCGGGAAAGCTGCGAGAGGGCCATGATGGGAACCGCCAGTTCCTTGGCGAGCGCCTTGAGGCCAACCGTGATTTCAGAAACTTCCTGCACGCGGCCTTCGGCGGCCTTGCGGGCGGAGCCGCCGAGGAGCTGCAAGTAATCGACCACGACAAGGCCGAGGCCGCGCTGGCGTTTCAGGCGGCGGGCCCGGGCTGCCACCTGCGCAATGGTGAGGCCGCCGGTGGCGTCGATATAGAGTGGAAGCGATTGCAATTCGCGGCTCACTTCGACGATGCGGTGGAATTCATCTTCGGTGATCTTGCCGCGGCGGATGCGCTCGGAGGAAATGCCGGATTGCTCCGCGATGATGCGGGTGGCCAACTGCTCGCTCGACATTTCGAGCGAGAAGAAGGCGACCACGCCGCCATCCGTCACCTTTACCGTGCCATCGGTCTGGTGCTCGGCCTTGTAGGCCTTGGCGACATTATAGGCGATGTTGGTGGCAAGCGACGTCTTGCCCATGGCGGGGCGGCCGGCCAGGATGATGAGATCTGAGGCCTGGAGCCCGCCCATTTTTTCATCGAGGTCCTTGAGGCCTGCGGAAATGCCGGAAAGCCCACCATCGCGCTGATAGGCGCCGGCGGCCATGTCGATGGCGTCCGACAGGGCGCGGGCGAAGGGATGGAAGCCCTGGCCGTATTTGCCGGTTTCGGCGAGGCCGTAGAGGGTTTGCTCGGCGCGCTCGATGAGGTCGCGGGAGGTTTCCTCCACGGGCGTGTCGAAGGCCTCGTTCACAATGTCGGTGCCGATGCCGATGAGCTTCCTTCGCTGGGCCAGCTCATAGATCGTGCGGCCATATTCCTCGGCATTGATAATGGTGGTGGCCGAAGCCGCCAGGCGCCCCAGATAAGCGGGGCCGCCGATTTCCTTCATCGTTGCGTCGCTGTCGAAGTACGTCTTCAATGTGATGGGGGACGCCAGCTTGCCGATGCGGATGAGGGTTGAGGCCGCCTCAAAGATGCGGGCATGGATGGCTTCGGAGAAATGATCGGGCAGGAGGAACGACGAGACCCGGTCGCAGGCCTCGTTGTTCACCAGGATGGCGCCGAGCAGGGCCTGCTCCGCCTCAAGGTTGTGAGGCGGGGTGCGGAAGGTATCGTCTGGACCGTCGGCTTCGACGGGACGGAGATTCGTTTGAGTGGCCATGGCTAAAGGGTAGCAGCTTCCCGGGGATGAATTGATTCTGAATCAAATTATACGCGTTATTCACAGACCTGTGCAAAAGATGGTGTTGACAGCCGCGCAATAAAAAGAGGTCACCGTTTCCGGTGACCCAATTGCACATTAAGACAACAACCTAAAGCGTTATGCTTATCACCTAACTGGCAGCTCCCTCTCGCAGAATTTCCAAATCAATTCAAACCATTCAACATCGTGGCGCATGCCTGTGACACGCCCGAACTGACCTCAGTACTGCCGGGCATTGTCGCCCAACCACCCTTTTCAACGAATGCTGCCTGTTGGTAGGTACTGATTTTCTTCAACTCGATCATGTTCGTGCCGGCATCCGCACTTTTTTGAAACTGTTCGACGCAAATCGGCGAAATTGCGGCAATCACCGCAGTCTTGGCCGTGCTATCTGCCAATTTTGTGGCAGAGCTGCCGAGCATCCAGCCACCCCAGTAGAAGCCGACAGCCATCGTTGCGAAAGCGCCAACGGCCATGCCTTGCAGCAGCCGCTTCAATGATTCACCTTGTAAAATGTTGGGTGTGTCCATGTCGTTATACTCCTTTTTGGCTGAGTCAGGATTGAGCCTAACGCAGAACTTTCAGGAAGATTGGAGCTAAGCTGCGCGATCCTTCGATTACGCTGGTTTCGGAAACGGCTATTTCAATTGCAGAATAACCGCACCTTCGGAGACCACAGGGGGACTCACGACAACGCTTGCTGCATTTTTTGCAATCCAGTCCTTAGCGACTCTTGCGCTCTCATCCGCGCTTGGCTTGTCCTGGCATGAGGTCAGCGAAAATCCGCCTTCGTTGCTACGGGCCAGAGTGTAACCCACAAACCCCTTTATGCCTCGCATGGCGCTTTCGATGTCTGTCTTGCCCTTTGCGAGCACGTCAAACAATTCTTTCGAACCTTTTCCGGAATAGCTTCTCATTATTGCATACATTGTGCAATCTCCCATGTTGAATTGATGAATGGCGGCGCTGATCGCTGCCAAGGCGTGAATTGTGACAATACAACGAGGGAGCGACTTCGAAAGTCCGCTCGGATGCTGAAGAATCAACTC
Source organism: Hyphomicrobiales bacterium (assembly GCA_038251095.1). Taxonomy (GTDB): domain Bacteria; phylum Pseudomonadota; class Alphaproteobacteria; order Rhizobiales; family Aestuariivirgaceae; genus Aestuariivirga. Next base: position 18,906 of record JBBSBQ010000035.1, on the reverse strand, counting down.
GCAACTGCCGTGATTGCTGGCAAGTGCGTAGGGGTAAGCTACTACCTGGTGTCGCAATCGCAATAGGTACTCCTACCCATGGTCAGCAAGTGGCCTGCCGCAAGGTTTCCGCGTTCTGTTTTCCGCCGGAACGGCCGCTTGCAAACGAAAAAGGGCCACCGTTTCCGGTGGCCCAATTGCAAATGATGCCGTCAGCTTAGCTTGCTGGCGTTTCCAGTTCTTCAGGGATGGCGGCTTCCTCGTCGAAGAGGGCTTCGGCCGCGGCGCGGATTTCGGCGCGGTCGGAGACGGGGCCGGTGAGATTTTCACCACGCTGCTGGGCTGCGGCTTCATCGGCCGAGCGGGCAACGTTGATGGTTACCTTCACTTCCACTTCCGGATGCGGCGCCACCGTTACCGTATACATGCCGATGGTCTTGATCGGCGTATCCAGCAATACGTGGCTGCGCTCGACGGCCACACCGGAAGTCGATGCGGCTTCGGCGATGTCGCGGGGGCTCACGGAGCCGTAGAGCTGGCCCGATTCACCGGCCTGGCGGATGATTACGAATGACTTGCCGTCAAGGCCCTTCGCCTCATCCTGGGCGCCCTTGCGGCGCTCGGCATTTTTTGCTTCCAGCACGGCGCGCTGGGTTTCGAATTTTGCCCGGTTGGCTTCGGTGGCGCGCAGCGCCTTGCCCCGGCGCAGCAGGAAGTTACGGGCGAAGCCGTCCTTTACCTTTACGACCTGGCCCAAGCTGCCGAGCTTGGCGACGCGCTCAAGAAGAATGATTTCCATTTTTCAATTCTCCTATTGCAAGACGTAAGGAAGCAGGCCCAGGAAGCGGGCGCGCTTGATGGCCTGGGCGAGCTTGCGCTGCTTCTTGGCGGAGACCGCCGAGATGCGGCTTGGCACGATCTTGCCACGCTCGGAAATGTAACGCTGCAGCAGGCGCACATCCTTGTAATCAATCTTGGGTGCACCTTCACCGGTGAAGGGGCAGCTTTTCCGGCGCCGGAAAAATGGGCGGCGGGCAGTTTGTTCCATAGCCATTAGAGGACCTCCGCCACTGGTTCGACACGATCTTCACGGGGACGGCCACGGCCGCCGCCGGCACCACCGCGGCCACCGCCACCAAAGCCACCACCGCCGCCAAATCCGCCGCCGCCGCCACCACCGAAGCCGAAGCCGCGGTCATCGCCGAAGCTGCCGCGCTCTTCGCGCTCATCGCGCCGGCGCAGCATGGCCGACTGGCCTTCTTCATGCTCTTCAACGGCAATCGTCATGAAGCGGATGACGTCTTCGCTGATGAGCATGAGGCGTTCCATTTCGGCCACAGCCGCATAGGGCGCGTCAATGTTCATGAGGGTGTAGTGGGCCTTGCGGTTTTTCTTCACGCGGAAGGAGATGGAGCGGATGCCCCAGGATTCAACCTTGCCGACCTTGCCGCCGCCTGCCGTGATGACGCCCTTGAATTGCTCGACCAGGGCTTCAACCTGGGCCGGCGAGGCGTCCTGACGGGCCATGAATACGTGCTCATACAGAGCCATGTTCTGATAACCTTTCTGTTTCTCGTTTCGTTTTCGCCATCCAGCGCAGAGCCTCTGACGAACCAGGGAAAGATTCGAAAGACCGGTCAAACGTAAGAGCGGAGACACGGGAAGACGGAGCTTATTCTCCTATCTGGCAAGCCAGACCTTCCGTTCAGCCCCCGGCTGGGTGGTCGAAGTTGGGGGGTGTATGGCGGAAAAAGGGGGCGAAAGCAAGGGCGGGTTTAGGCTTGAGTTGAAGCCATTGTCGCCAGTTTACCAAATATGGCTAAGCAGAGAACCCGGAAGCCTGTACGGGGAATACTGACGCGTTTAACCCACAAATAAGCCCCCCTGCAAAGGGAGGCTTTTTCGTTGCCGTGAATGAGCGGCGCAGCAAGGGGAATTGCCGCGCCATCAGGCAATTGCAGTGTTACGGATTTACTGCAGGAGCAGGGGCTGCTGGTGCAGGTTCCGCGGCTGGTGGCGTTGCCGCATCGGGAGCCGGGGCTGCGGGCGTCATTGCTTCCGGGGCCGGAACGATCGTGTTGTTCTGCGTTACAGACGGGACCATAGGCGTAGTGGTCTTGGAGTTGAAGAACAGCATATAGGCGCCTACGACGACCACGATGGCCGCGATGATAACAGCAATGGTGGTGCCGGACCCCTTGTTCGACTGGGTGACGTTAACACCCGGACGCGAGTCCGTGGTTTTGGGCTTCTGATCGGTGTAGGACATGGCGTGCTCCTTGTGGGTTAATAACTGGGACCTAAACGGGCCTGGGGAATATTTGTTCCAATGATTACAAATAAAAGGAACCTCGTGCCGCGTGTGGGCGTTGTGCCCGTGTTAACCTTTTCAAATCGCAAGAGGATGTGATGCCAGCCAAATCCAAAGCTCAACAGAAAGCCGCTGGTGCCGCGCTTGCGGCAAAGCGCGGCGAGGTTCCGAAAGCCAAGCTGAAAGGCGCCTCGCGCGGAATGTATGAGTCGATGACCGAAAAGGAACTCGACGAAATGGCAACGGCCAAACGCTCCAAGCTGCCGGACCTTGCCGGCAATGACTAAAGCCATGGAAACGTTGGGCACCGAAGGTATGATGTTCAAGGGTACCAGAGCCTTCAGCAGTTTCTCGGTAGATGACATGAAAAAGGCCAATGCGTTCTACGCCGAGAAGCTGGGCATTGACGTAAGCGAGGTTCCTGAAGGCCTGGAACTGCATCTCGCGGGCGGCGGCGTTCCGGTGTTCATCTATCATTCGACCGATTATCATGCGCCCGAACACACGGTTCTCAATTTCATGGTGGATGATGTTGACGACGCGGTCGACAAGCTTGGAATGGGTGGCGAGCGAATGGAACACTACGATTTGCCCGAGTTGAAGACTGATGCGAAGGGCATTCTGCGCAATGACACCGGCGGGATAGGCCCAAAGGCCATCGCCTGGTTCAAGGACCCGGCCGGGCACATTTTGTCAGTGCTGCAGGAAAAGTAAGCGAGGCCGTTTCAGGTTGGCTCAATCCGCATCAGGCAAATTGCGCCCGCACAAGAAGCAGGGACAGAGGAGCGGAGTCGGGTTTTCATCTTTGCCTGGAAAAGAAATCAAGGATGTCCTGAAAGACCGGGTATGACTTCTTGCGGAGGGGTTTGGCGAGCGCCAGCATGATCTGGGCATGTCCCACACCCTCATACTCCCTGATCTCGACATCCGCTCCCACTTCCCTCAGGTGCCTGGCCAGCGAGCGGCTGTTCTTCGGATAAACCGTGGTATCCGCAGTGCCGGTCAGAAGCAGGAACGGGGGAGCCTCAGGCGAGACAAAGTTTATCGGCTGGGTCGTGCCGGGGACCGCAACCTTGCCGAAAGTATCAATCGTTACGCGCGTATCGAGCGGCAGGAAATCAAATGGCCCGGCGAGCGTTGCGATTGCGCGAAGCGCTTTGGGGTCGGCGCCCGCCTCGCGGAGGTATTGCTTGTCCAGTACGGCAAGGGCGAGATTGTAAGCCCCGGCGGAATGGCCCACGGCAAAAATCCGCCCGGGATCACCGCCAAAGCGATGGCCTTCCTTTTCCGCCCAGGCTATGGCGAGAGCAACATCCTGCACGAAGGTGGGAAACTGATTTTGCGGCAGCACGCGGTAATCCATGGTGATGGTCAGGTAGCCCTTCGCGGCGAAGGCGCGTCCTGCAAACTCATAGTCGCCACGCGTGCCATCTTTCCAAGAGCCGCCGTTGACGAAAAGCAGAATGGGAAGAGCTGCGTTGATGCCGTCTGGCGCATAGATATCAAGGCGCTGGCGCGGGTCGGGGCCATAAGAAATTCCCTCCACCAAAAGCGCGGTTCCAGCATCCTTCGCAACCAAGGCATTGAAGATCTTGAGGGCTGCAAAATGGTAGGCGAGACCGCCAATGATGAGGGCTATGGCAATGAGGTTTATCAGGATACGCATTACTAGAAGCTACGTGGCCGGCTTGCCATTGATTTCAGTTGCCCGCCTTATCATGCGGGCTGGTAAACAATGTGTTCCGGCCCGAAAAAGAAAAACCGGCGTCCCGGAGGACGCCGGCGGGTTTAATGGCGCCAGCTTACAGGTAAGGGCTGCGGCATCGATGAACGCGGCCGCTGTAGGCTACCCAGGTGTTGGTGCGCGGATTGTAGGACTTATACCTGTTCAGGCAGTAGCGGACGTGCCGGCTGCTAAGGCCACCACGGTAATCACTATAGCCGTCATTGTAGCCATAATAGCCGTCATCATAATAATCGTCGCCATAGTAGCGGTTCGCTGCGTAAGCGCCACCGATGATCAGCGGCAAGCTGAGATATATGCCGTCGTTATTGCGGCGGCGGTGCTTGCGGTACTGCCAATCATAGTTGTCATTGTTCCAGTTGCCGTTATTCCACTTCTTCCATTTCTTTTTGTGCTTCACCTGAACAATGGCGTCGTTCCCGGCATTCACCTGGCCGGTCACAGCCGGCGACAGGGGAAGCATGGCAGCGGCAGAGGCGCCCGAGAAAGCCAAGGTGCTGAGGCCCAGCACGGTTCCCAACGCTAATGTGCTGAATTTACTCGACATGATTTAGACTCCAATCGACCACTCTTTGGACACGATGACGCATCGGATCCTGCATGGTGGCCCAATCCATAAGACGACAAAGTGTTCCAAATCCGGCGGTCAGAATTGTTTATTATGTTCATCTTCGGCTCGCGTTCCACAAGAAAAGCCACACTGCCGCCGACGACAGCAGGCAAAGGCCGAGCGCAATGTAAAAACCCGAGGGCGAGCCGGACCAGGGCAGGCCATCGAAATTCATGCCGAAAAGGCCGGCCACCAGGGTAGGCGGCAGGAAGGCGGCGGTGAGAGCGGAAAGGATGTAGAGCTGGCGGTTGGTTTCTGAGGCCAGCTTGGCGTCGATTTCGTCATGGAAGAAGCGGGCGCGGGCCTCCATGACTTCAAAATCCTGGTCGAGATGGGCGAGCCTTGGGATGACCGGAGCCAGGCCTTCGGGGAAATTGGCCAGGGTCCGTTCGGCGTTGACCAGGGCGCGGCGCAGGCTGCGCATGTGCCGGTGGAGCTGAGCCATTTCGCGCCGCGCCAGCATGAGGCGCTTGCGTTCGCCTCGGTGACGCTCGTCGAGTACATGGTCTTCGATGATTTCGAGTTCGTCGAGCAGGCGGTGGTGCAGGCCATCCAGCGTGTCGGGGTAGTTGGATATGGCGTGGGAAAGGAGCTGGGCGGGGCCGTCGAAAACCATGCCGCGCGCCAAATCCTTGCGCAGGCGTTCCGCCGAGTGCACCGCCTTGACGCGGCCGGTGAGCAAGAGGCTTTTGGCCATCAGGAAGTGAAGCCAGGCCTGCTCGCTACAGTCACGGTCAAATTCCTGGCGGAAATCATTGAGATGTCCGGTGAGATAATCACCATGGCTTGAAAGATATTGCCGCAGGGAGAATTCGGCAAATTCCGCCGCCAGGCCTTGTGGCAGGGCAAGGCTTTGGGTGAGCCAGCGGAGGCAACGCTGGTCACCCAGATTAAGGTGCAGCCAAATCCAGCCATGGCCTGCCCGGACCGCAGCTTCAAGGCCAGGCTCCGTGAGGGGAGCAGGAACTCCATTTACGCCAAAGTGCCAGGCGCAGATGAAGCCCGGTATGGTGGGCGCTGCGGGGCTTACTGCAGCACCGACTCAGGGAAGGTGATGCGGCGGATCTGCGTTTCGTCGCCTTCGATGCCGAAATCGGAGTCGGATATGACGATCATCTCGGTGGGCGACATGAGGCCACACCTTCGATTTTCTTTGGCATTTTTTCGACGTCATCGGAGTTCAGCAGCAGAGTCTTGACCAGCGGCTTGATGCCTTTGGCTTCGATGTCGGCAGCGCTGAGCTGCTCAAGCGAAGGCGAGGTGGCAACATCATCGAAGGCGGCGTCAAGCGGTGCGGCACCTGCAAGGTTCACGGTGTAGAATTTGGTCGTTTTGCTGATGCGTTCAAGGATCAGGAGCTTGTCGGGGGCGAGGGCCACCATTTCGCTGAGGCGCACGGCATTCTGCTTCTGGGCTTCCTTTTTGTTGTCGCTGGCAAAGCTTGTGGCGTCGTCCATCTGGTAAACGTATTCGCCGAGGACCTTGCCACTGGCGCGCTCGATTTTCCACAGGCGGGTGGCGGCGTTCTTTTTGTAGGCGGCGCTGTCCGGATTGGAGAGCGGGCTTTGCATGAGCACGTAAAGCGTTGCGCCATCGGCGGAGACGGCGACATTCTCAATGCCGCGGTTCATGGTGCGCTTGGCGATGATGGCAGGCAGCGAGCCCACAACCTCATAGTCCGCATCCTTGAGTTCGGCTTCGACGCCCGCCGGCACATGACGCTTCAGCACGGTGCCATCGGCAGCGATCACCAGAACCGACGAGCCATATTCCTCGCCGACGATAAAGCTGCCATCGGGCAGGCGGGCGAGGGTTTCCGTGTCAAGGCCGGACGGATTGCCGGGAATGATCTTGCCGTTTACGTCATAGGCGGCTTCGAGCTTGAAATTGGCGGAGGAGATGGGCAGGCCTGTGACGGGCTTGCCGGATTTGCCTTTCAGCGGAATGGTTTCGAGGAGCTTGGCGGTATTGTCAGCGCCGAATTCGATCTTGGCGATGGTGATGGCAAAGTCAGGCAGGGCGAAGTTCTTGGCCGTATCGTCGCCGGCGCAGAGCTTGTCGATAGAGAGGCCGGTCAATTCGTCGATGCCGGCGCAATCCAGGTTGGGTCCGCGATCGGTGATGGTCCAGACGACGCCAGCAGGGTCTTTCGCATCGTGCCAGGCAGCGGAGCCGATGCCGAGATTGAGTTTCAGTGTCTTGCCGCCGGGATAAGCGACATCGCCGAGCGGCAAGTCGGGAGCCTTGATCCCGGTAACGGTGGGGCCGGCCAGCGCGGTGGTGGCGAGAAGGCTGAGAATGGCTGCTGAAGTGAAAAGGCGCATGATCGACTCCCGTGTGATTAGAGTCAGGTGGGGTAAGGGGCGGGCATGACATGTGTGTGACGGTCAGGCGAGATAACGCTTCCGCAAATGCTCCGTGAAGTATTTGGCCTGGAGGGTTTCGCCGGTGGCGGCGCGCATGAGCTCGGGGGTTGAAAGGGTGGAAGCCTTTGACCAGATGTTCTTGCGGCGCCAGTCGTTGACGCTAGAAAAATTTCCCTTGCGGATATCGTCGTTCACTTTTGGATTCTCGCGCTCGACAGCGGCCCATTGCTGGGCGGCCATCATAGCGCCGAGGGTGTAGCTGGGGAAATAACCGAAGGCGCCGGAGGGCCAGTGAACGTCCTGCATGGGGCCGTCCTTCAGGTTGCCGATGGTTGAGAGGCCGAGATATTCCCGCATCTTGGCATCCCAGATTTCGGGCACGTCGCGGGCCGCAAGGTTTCCGGCGACCAACTGCTGCTCAATCTCATAACGCAGGATAACATGGAGAGGGTAGGTCGCCTCGTCGGCATCGACGCGGATGAGGCCGCGCTCAATGCGGTGAACATGGGCTAGAACATCATCAAGGCTCCAGCCTTCGATGGCGGCATCACCCAGATGCCGACGCAGCACGGGGATGGCCCATTCCCAGAAGGCGGGATTGCGCGCCAGCTGCTTCTCAACGAACAGGCTTTGACTTTCATGGGCCGCCATGCCGCGGGCGCGGCCCACGGGCCAGTGGGCCCACTCCATCGGCAGGCCCTGCTCATAAAGGCCGTGGCCGGTTTCATGGAGGATACCCATGAGGGAGGAAAGGAATTCGCTCGTCGTATAGCGCGTGGTCATGCGCACGTCGGAGGGCACGCCGCCACAGAAGGGATGGTGCGAGACATCGAGGCGGCCATGGCTAAAATCGAAACCGATGGCTTGCATCATGGCTTCGCCGAGTGCCTTTTGCTTTTCAATGGGGAAGGGGGCGTTGAAAGGCTTGGCGGGATGCCTGGCGCGGCGTTCATCCTGGGCGGCGATGGCTTCGGGAATGAAGGATTTGAGAAAAGTTTTGAGTTCAGTGAAAACCGGCGTGATGTCGGCGCTGCGGCTGCCCGGATCGAACTGCTCGATCAAGGCGTCATAGGGATCGAGTTTGAGAACAGCCGCGCGAAGCTGCGCCTCCTCGCGGGCAAGACGCACCATCCCTTCAAAAGCGGGGAGGAAATCTTTCCAGTTTCCGCTTGAGCGAAGGTCGCGCCAGAGCTGCTCGGAGCGCACCCGGGCCGACACCTGGCGGCGGACGAAATCCGAGGAGAGGCAGGTGCGGTTAATGTAGCTGCGCTCGAATTCGTCAACGGCGGTTTTTTGCGTGTCGCTCAGCGGTTCCTTGCGGGCGTTGGCAATCCATACCGCGATTTGGGGTGCGGCTGCCATTTCATGATGCATGCCGGCGAGCATGGACATGGCCTCGGCGCGCTTCTCGCCGCCGCCCGGCGGCATCTGCACCGCCTCATCAACGCCGAGCATGGACTGGGCATGCTCGAGGGCTTCAAGTTTCCGTCCGAGGTCGTCGAGCTTGGTGAAGGACATGGGGCAACCTTAGGGAGTGGAAGAAAGTTTTCAAGCAGTCAATAGAGTTTAAGACGGCCGCCAGTAGTTGCACGCGCCATCAAGCCAGTTGCATTGACTTGCAATACAGGTGACTTAGGGATTTCTTCGCCGGGAACGGTTTTGGCGAATCAGGGGCGGGCCAATGGGCTTCCAGATTTCAGACGGGCGGACCTTGGCTTTGGCGTGTGCTCCGTTTCTGGCCTTTGCGCTCCTGATACACAGCCTGCTGCCGCTGACTTCGGATGTCTCTTATTTCTTGCTGGCCGACGAGCGCATCCTGGATGGGGCAGTGCCCTATGTTGATATCCTGGAAACCAATCCGCCTTTGGCCTTCTGGATCACCTTGCCGCCGATATGGCTGGCCCGCCTTCTGCACCTACCTTCGCATATCGTCTTCGTTGTCTATGTCTGCCTGATGATTGCAGCGGGGCTGGCAGTGATGCGCCAGGTGCTGCGATCGGCCGGAGAAGCTTCCGGGAATGTGACACTGCTCATCCTTGCGTCGGCCGCGGCGCTCACGATGGTGCCGGCAGAAGCCTTCGGCCAGCGCGAACATTTCGCGGCGCTGCTGGCGCTGCCCTATGTGGCAGCCGCGGCGCAACTGGCGGAGGGCCGAAGGCCGCGGCCAGCGCTCTGCATTCTGGCGGGACTTCTGGGCGGCGTGGGCATGGCCTTCAAACCCCACCTGCTGGCTATCCCCGCACTGGTTGAAGCTTATCTGCTGTGGGAAAGGCGGGACTGGCGGCAGCTGTTCCGGGCCGAGACCCTGGGCGTGGCCGGCGTGCTGGCGATCTATCCGCTTCTCGTCTGGCAATTCACGCCGGAATACTTCAGCGTGATCGTGCCTCTGGCGCTCAAGACCTACGGGGCCTTTAGAGTTTCCTACCTCGAGACGCTTTCGCGCCAGCCCGTGTTGGTGCTTGGATTGTTCCTGGGCGCAGCCGCCTATTTGATTCAGCGCAACAATGTGAAGTGCCGCGGCGACTGGGTTTGGATAGCAGCCAGCGCGGGCGGGTTTGTCTGCTATCTCGTGCAGGCGAAAGGGTGGCCCTATCAGCTGCTGCCGGCCCTGGTCTTTGCCGCTGTTCCTTTGCTTGTGAACGCTGCCCGCATTCCACACCTCTTCGCGCGGATGTCTGTATTCGGGTGTTTCGTTATCATCATCATCAAGGCGTTCTCGATTTTTGTCGGCGTGCTGAACTTTCGGATCGCCTATGCCGACTGGCTGCTGGCGGGGCACAAGCCACAGTGCCTGATGGCGCTCACCTACGATCTTGGCCTGTTGTTTCCCTATGTCGAAACCAGGGACATTGTCTGGTGCGGCCGGTTCCAGTCCCTTTGGACGATGCCTGCGGTCGCCAGGGAACTTATGCCTGCCGCGCAGCGCGATGCGGTCGTTGCCCAAACGGCCGCGTTCGTAGCGCAGGATCTGAACCGATGGAAACCGGATTTTGTGATTGTCGACCGCCAGTCCAATACACTCAGACTGCAAGGACACGAGATCAAATATGTCGAATGGTTCAGCCGCTCGCCGGATTTTGTGCAGGCCTGGAGTTCCTACAGGCTGGTCAATTCAGATGGCTACTTTGAGGTTTGGGAGCGGCAGTAAGTGATCGTTACCAACTGCCGCGAAGCCGAAATCAGAATTTGGCTTTTTCAACGGTTGAATACGTTCAATGAGATGCTGTGTCGGTTGAAACAGGCTTTGACATTTCAACCATTTCGAAGCCGAATTTTTCATGCGGAAATTGGCGAACGTGGTGCCAGCCGTTCTTGGTATAAAACTTTAGAGCTATCAAGTTTTCCGCTACTAACCGCAATCGAGCTTGCTGGTTGCCACGGGTTGCAATTTACTGCTCGGCAATTTGCAGCAGGCGGCTGCCGATGCCGGATCGCCTTTCGGCCTTGGAGATCCAGAGATCATCAATCCACTCACGCGCTGTCAGCATCACTGCAATGATTTTCCCGTTTTTCTCTACCAACCATGCGTGTTCCCAATCGGCATTTAGATCGGGCTTATAGTTGGGCAGAAGGTGGCCGTAGCACTCCGCTATAACGTGGGTAACGAGATGATTGATTGCCGCATAGTCAGCAGGGGTGCTCTGCCTAATGCTCAGAGCGGGGCTCACTGGATTGCTACTTCACTTTGTTTTTTCCATCTCTTCTACAAACCTTGCGAAGAGGTAGTGGCTGTCCTGCGGGCCGGGGGAGGCTTCGGGGTGGTACTGCACGGAGAATACGGGATGGCCATCAAGGGCGAGGCCGGCGTTGGAGCCGTCGAACAATGAGACATGGGTTTCGGTGACGCCTTGGGGCAGGGTGTCGCGGTCCACGGTGAAGCCATGGTTCATCGAGGTGATCTCGACCTTGCCGGTGGTGAAATCCTGCACGGGGTGATTGGCGCCGTGGTGGCCCTGGTGCATCTTCTTGGTCTTGGCTCCAAGCGCCAGTCCCAGCATCTGGTGGCCGAGGCAGATGCCGAAGATGGGCTTGCCGCTGGCGATGAGCTTCTGGATTTCGGGCACGGCATATTGGCCGGTGGCGGCGGGATCGCCGGGGCCGTTAGAGAGGAAGATGCCGTCTGGTTTCATGGCGAGAATGTCTTGTGCGGAAGCGTTGGCGGGTACAACGGTGACGTCGCATCCCACGCTCGTCAGGCAGCGCAGGATGTTGCGCTTGAGGCCGTAATCAACGGCCACGACTTTATACTTGCCGCCGGCTGCCGTGGTGTAGCCGGTGGACCAGTCCCATTCATTCTCGTCCCACTCCATGCGCTGGGTCAGAGAGACATCCTTGGCGAGATCGAGGCCTTCGAGGCCGCCCCAGGCCTTGGCCATGGCGAGCAGTTTCTTCACGTCGAACTTGCCCTTGGCATTGTGGGCGACAACGCCATTCGGCATGCCCTTGTCGCGGATGAGGTTGGTTAGTTCGCGGGTATCGACACCCGACAGGCCGATGATGCCCTTGGTCTTGAGCCATTTGTCGAAATGCTTGTGGGAGCGGTAATTGGCGGGTTCGGTGACGGGCGCCTTGACGATGCAGCCCTTGACCGCGGCAGAAGCGGCGAGGTTGGTGGTTTCGAGGTCGTCGTCATTGGTGCCGACATTGCCGATATGGGGGAAAGTGAAGGTGACGATCTGGCCGGTATAGGAGGGGTCGGTGAGGACTTCCTGATAGCCGGTCATGGCGGTGTTAAAGCAGACTTCGCCCACCGCCTCGCCCTCGGCGCCGAAGCCCTGGCCTTCGATGACAGTGCCATCGGCGAGGACGAGAAGGCCGGTGATGCGGGGCTTGTCCCAATCACTGAAAGCCTTGCGTGGTTTGGCCTTGGCCTTTTTCGGGCTGGTCATCATGGAATCTCCGGGAATTTCAAACTCTATGGGGGAGCAGGGCGCATCCGTCAAGGTTGCGGCGCATGGCGATAGGGACTATTCAGCGGGTTTTCAGCCAAGGATAGTGCCCCATGAGCCTTCGTGCCAAAATCAATGATGATCTCAAGACCGCCATGAAGGCGGGCGACAAGCGCAGGATTTCGACGCTGCGCCTGATGAATGCGGCAATCAAGGACAAAGACATCAACAGCCGCACCGACGGGCATGACTCGCTCCTGACGGCCGATCCCGGCCTCATCGATCTCTTCGCCAAGATGGTGAAGCAGCGGCAGGAAAGCCTCGGCATGTATGAGCAAGGCGGGCGGCCCGAACTGGCGCAGCAGGAGCGCGAGGAGATGGATATCATCCAGAGCTACATGCCGAAACAATTGTCCGATGACGAGGCGAAGACGGCCGTGGCGGGCGTCATCGCTGCGGTTGGCGCGTCTAGCGTCAAGGACATGGGAAAGGTGATGGCGGAGCTCAAGGCCAAGTACGCAGGCCAGATGGACATGGCCAAGGCTGGCGGAATCGTGAAGGGGTTGTTGGGGTAACTACTCACAAACTGTCATCCCGGCGGACACCGGGACCCAGACTTGCAATCAGCGAACCCGTCCTAAGTCTGGGCCCCGACTTCAGTCGGGGTGACAGAAAATTGTGGATGGGATCCTATTTACCTGCCTCTACCGCATCCGCAAGTTCGGCGAGGGTGGCGAGATGGTAGTCGGGGATGACGACATTTTCCGCGGCAGGAGTTGCACATGAACCCTGCTTGTTCTTGCGACGTTCGATCCAGCAGACGTGATAGCCTAGGCTCTTCGCCACGGCGAGGTCGTGGTACTGGCTTTGGGCGACATGGAGGAAATCGTTGAACTTTAGGCCGTGGACGCTTTGGCGGCCACGGACATAGGCGAAGACCTGCGGATCAGGCTTGTTCCAGCCCACATCCTCGGCAGTGACCAGATCATCAAACGGCTGCTCCAGGGTCTGGGCGAAATGCGAGAGCGCCCAATTGTCGGAGTTGGTCATGGCGACGAGGCGGAAGTGTTTGCGCAGGCGCTTCAAGGCGGCGACTGCATCGGGGAAGGTGGGCCAGCGCGGAATGGAGAGGCGAAAGCCCTGAACGTTGTCTTCTGTTGACGGCAGGCCGAGCTTTGCCGCCATCTCGCGGTACATGGGCGCCATCATCGAGGGGAAGGGCAGGCGCGGGGTTTCGTGATGCTGGCGGTCCTCGGCAATCGCGTAGGCCTCAAGGATGGCTTGCGGGCTGGCGAATTTTGATTTGCCCTGCACATAATCGAGGATGCCGGTTTCAAAATCGATGAGGGTGCCGACCACATCGAAGGTCAGAACTTTGCGGTCGGTCAATGGCATTGGAATAGTCCGTTAAACGATTTTCGTCGTGACCCTCACATTCTTCTTGATCGCGTGGGAATAGGCGCAGGCGGCATGGGCCTTCTTGACGATCTTTTCCGCTACCGCCTTGGGCACGCCGGGGAGGCTGATATCGAGTGCCACTGCGATACCGAACCCCTTCTTGTCCGAGCGGGGGCCGAAGCTCACATGCGCCGTAATGGACGAATCTGGATGAATTGGAACGGTTTTCTTTTCCTTGGCGCTGACATATTTGATCGTGCCCAAGAGGCAAGTGGAATAGGCCGCGGCAAAGAGCTGGTCCGGATTGAGGCCATCATCCTTGCCGCCCATCTCCTTTGGCTGGCCGATCTTGAAATCGATCATGCCATCGGATGATACAGCCCGGCCTTGGCCGCGCCCCCCGGTTGATGTGACATGGGTAGTGTAAAGTTTCTTGATTGCCATTGGGGCCTCCATGTTGAGTTATCATGCTGGCATGCAGCCCTGCGGCTGGCAAGGGCGGAACGCTTTGATCAGACGATGACTGCTTCGGCGGGGCGCCGCAGGGAACGGGGCATTTCAGGTCCATAGCCGAACCGGACAACAATATCGGCGCGCCCCTCGGCCCTGCCTGCCGCTTTCAACAGGTCCGCATGGAAGGCAGGCACTTCCACCGGCTGATTGATAAATGAATGCTTGATGCCAAGCCGCGTGGCTTCCAGGGCAAATCGCTGGTAGCTGCGCCCGGCTTCGAACCAGTGTTGCGGATTGTCCTCGGCAGAGAAGAAAATCGCAATGCCGGAACTTGCCTTGACTTGTGCTGCGTAGCGTTGGCTTCCGCTGGCGGGGGTGGCAACGAATCCCAGCAGCATACGCTCGACAGGGCCAGGCAGCGCCGGATTGCCGGAGCAGGGCGCGAACAGCCCGGCGCGCGTGTCCAGGGCTTGCCGGTAGCTGAAGCGTATCCAGTCCTTGAGCTCCGCCACGAAGGCGCCGTCCCGCATTTGTGCCATTGTTGCATCGGCGATGAGCTTGCCGAAGCGTCCGATGTCCTCGGCTGAGGCAAGCAGGGTGAGGTTTGCCTTGCCGCCAGCAGCGGCCGTCTCCAAGGCCTTGAGATCGCCAACGGGGATTGGATTTGTGTCAAAGTGGGTGCATGCGCACTGGCGCAGGTGAATCATTTGGGCGAGAGGGCTGGGGCCAATGGCGGCGCTCTCCAGCCGCACAGTGATGCCATCCTGAAGATCGCCCGGCAGTTCCACGCTTGGCGCGAGCCCAAGCACGGGTGCTGCCTGGACGATGTTTTCGACGGCGCAACCGAGACTGGCGAAGAGATGATGATCGTCGGGGTCGACGACGGGGGCGCGGCGCGAGAAATCCGGAATGATGGTGAGTGAATTCGCCGCCAGCCGGAATTTCCACGGCTGCGTCTTGTGGCTGTTAGCGGCGAGGCAGGCGAGCCTTGTCAGTTCCGTGAGCCTGGCTTCGCTGGATGCCAGATTACTATTTACTGGCTGCCAGGTCTCAACGACGGCGCGTTGCCAGGCGTTAATCGGATAGGACCGGTAGGCGATGAGTCCGGCGCCCGTTGCCAGCACCGCCGCACTTCCCAGACCCCATTTGAGGAATGTCCTGCGACCGCGCATGGCGCTCTCCTGCTTGTCGTCGGGGTTAAACTGTCATGCCGCCTTGCACTTCACAAGCTCAAAACTTTCTGCAACGGTGACATGGGAGAGCGGGCTTGCTAGGACATGGGCATGCGGTTTCCACCTTCATTTCTTGACGACATTCGCGGGCGGGTTTCGATCTCTTCCGTGGTGGGGCGGCGCGTGGCCTGGGACCGGCGCAAGACGAATGTGGGGAAGGGGGATTACTGGGCCTGCTGCCCTTTTCATAATGAGAAGTCACCGTCGTTCCATGTGGATGACCGGAAGGGGCGGTACCATTGTTTTGGCTGCAAACAATCAGGCGACATCTTCACATTCCTTGTTGAGAAGGAAGGTGCGAGTTTTCCGGAAGCGGTGGAGCGGCTGGCACAGGAAGCGGGCCTGCCGATGCCGCAATTTTCGGAAGCTGACGTAAAGCGTGAGGAAGTTCGGGCAAGCCTTTATGATGTGATGGAAATTGCCGCCAAGTTCTTTGAGGACGAATTGCAGTCGGCGCGCGGGGCGAAGGCCAGGGGCTATTTGTCGGACCGGCAATTGACGGCGGCGATCCAGAAGGAATTCCGCATTGGCTATGGGCCGGACGACCGTTCGGCGTTACGTTCGCATCTCGCATCAAAAAATGTGACGGTGGAGCAGATGGCGGAAGCCGGGCTGGTGATTTCCGGCGACGATATCCCCGTGGCCTATGACCGCTTCCGTGACCGGGTGATGTTTCCCATCCGCGATCCGCGCGGGAAAGTGATTGCCTTTGGCGGGCGGGCCCTGAAGGCTGATGTGGCGGCGAAATACCTGAATTCGCCGGAGACGCCGCTGTTCCACAAGGGGGCGGTGCTTTATAACCATGACAAGGCGCGGGTAGCCGCCCATGAGCTTGGAGCTATCATTGCGGTTGAGGGTTATATCGATGTGATCGCCCTGCACCGGGCTGGGTTTCCCAATACGGTGGCGCCGCTCGGTACGGCCCTGACGGAAGACCAGCTTACGCTGTTATGGAAAGCGGCGGCGGAACCGACGCTGTGTTTCGATGGCGACAGCGCAGGCATCAAGGCGGCTTACCGGGCGCTGGATTTGGCGCTGCCCCTGTTGAAGCCGGGCTATTCGCTGAAGTTTGCTCTTCTGCCGGAGGGGCAGGACCCGGATGACCTGTTGAAAGCCCAGGGGCCGGAGGCGGTGAAAGCAGTGATCGAGGCGGCTGAACCCTTGTCGGACGTGATCTGGCGGCGGGCTTTGACCGAAAATGACCGGGCGACGCCTGAGCGCAAGGCGCAATTTGAGCGGGATTTACGCGGGCTTTTGAACCAAATTGGCGATGAAACGGTGCGCAAGCACTATATGGCCGACCTCACGTCCCGCTTTGACCAGCTTTTCCAGCGCAACCGGACGGGCGGCACTTTCCGGCCGCGTTCCCCCAATTTCCCTCAAAAACCGTGGAAAAAGGGGCAAAAAGCCTGGGAAACGCAGCAACCGGCCTCGCCCCAGCTCAAGGCCATGGCGGCCTTTGCAGGCGCCCAAAAGGCCCTGGAACGGCGCGAACGGCTGATTGTGCTGACTTTTGTCAACCATCCTGACCTTTTACGGGACTTTCTGGACGAGTTTGCCGCAGCGGAATTCGCTTCCCGTGAGCTTGACTCCCTCCGTACACAAATCATAAATAGCGCCGCGCTTGAGCAAGGCCTTGATACGGCGAGGCTCAAGGGCCACCTGTTGTCTCGAGGCTTTGGCCCTAGTCTGGACCACCTCGAAAACCAGGCGATGCGTTTGAACGAATGGTTCCTTGGTCCTGCGGCTGCACCAGATGATGCGCGGACTGGCCTGCGTCAGATGTTCGCCTTACACCGGAAAACCGTAACGCTCGATCGGGAGCTTAAGGCGGCGGAGGCCGCTTTCACTGCCGAACCGACGGAGGAGAATTTCAACGCCCTTTCGGGGGTGCGTGAACAATTGCTATCGGCGGTTGGCTCCGAGGCCCTCATTTCAGGGTTCGGCGCCGCGTCCGGCCGGGTTGTTGACGTCATCTCGTAAGGGCCGGAACCAACATTAGTTAAGCGGTGTTTAAGACCGTAAGGCCTAGTTTTCACCCGAATCACCCAATTTTGTGCGAATCACACGCACTCACCCGACGAAAGATCATTGCCCATGGCCCGTGCTGCCCAAGTCCGCGAAACCAAGCCTGAAGATCAAGACAACGCCAATGCGGCGGAAGATCAGGACAACGCCGCCGATGTGCCGGCGGAAGGTTCGGATTCGCCGGTTCTTGATCTTACCGATGCGGCCGTCAAGCGGCTGATCAAAACGGCTAAGGCCAAGGGCTATGTAACCCTGGACGAACTCAACTCCGTCATGCCTTCGGAAGAAGTGACCTCCGACCAGATCGAAGATATTTATTCGATGCTCGCCGACATGGGCATCACGGTTGTCGAAAGCGAAGAGGAAACCGAAAACGTCGTCGCCAAGGTTGAGGGCGAGGAGAGCTCGGAAACCGCCGTCATCAAGGTTGAGGCGGCGAAGCTGCCGGCCGACCGGACCGATGATCCGGTGCGCATGTACCTGCGCGAGATGGGGCAGGTTGAGCTTCTCTCCCGCGAGGGCGAAATCGCCATTGCCAAGCGCATCGAGGCGGGCCGCGAGGCGATGATCGCCGGACTGTGCGAAAGCCCGCTGACCTTCCAGGCCATCATCATCTGGCGCGACGAACTGAACGAAGCAAAGATTTTGCTGCGCGACATCATCGATCTCGAAGCGACCTATGCGGGCCCTGATGCCAAGAACAACCAGCCGGTGGCCGCACCCCAGCCCTATGTTCCGCCCAAGGAAGAGGTGCGCAAGCAAGCGGAGCTCAAGCGCCCCGAGCGCCTGAAGCAGGCGCAGCCCAGCAAGCGCGACGATGAATATGGCGATGTTCTTTCGCCGGAGGATTTCGACAAGCCGGTCATTGAAGACGATGATGACGACGAGGGCGATGACCTCGGCGTATCGCTCTCTGCCATGGAAGCGGAGCTGAAGCCCAAGGTTCTGGAAATTTTCGACAGCATTGCCAAGCAGTACAAAAGCTTGCGCAAGCTGCAGGACCAGGAAGTGGCGGAGTCCACCGAACTTTCGCCAAGCCAGGAGCGGCGCTACCGCAAGCTGCGCGATGACATTATCGCCGAGGTGAAGTCTCTGGCGCTGAACAACGCGCGTATCGAGGCGCTGGTTGAACAGCTTTATGACATCAACAAGCGGCTGAATTCGTTGGAAGGCCGGCTCATGCGCCTGGCCGAGACCTACAAAGTTCCGCGTACGGAGTTCCTGAAGGAATATCAGGGCGACGAGTTGAACCTGGACTGGCTGAAGCGCGTTGCGCGGCTGACCAAATTCGGCTGGAAGAAATTTGCCAATGACGAGAAGGAATCGATCCGCGTCATCCGCGACGAGATTTATGAACTCGCCACGGCGACCGGTTTGCAGATTCCAGAATACCGCAAGATTGTGGCCATGGTGCAGAAGGGCGAGCGCGAGGCGCGCATCGCCAAGAAGGAAATGGTGGAAGCCAACCTGCGCCTCGTCATTTCCATCGCCAAGAAATACACCAACCGCGGCCTGCAATTCCTCGATCTCATCCAGGAAGGCAACATCGGACTGATGAAGGCTGTCGACAAGTTTGAATACCGCCGCGGCTACAAGTTCTCGACCTATGCCACATGGTGGATCCGCCAGGCGATCACCCGCTCGATTGCCGACCAGGCGCGCACCATCCGCATTCCGGTGCACATGATCGAGACGATCAACAAGATCGTGCGCACCTCGCGCCAGATGATGCACGAGATCGGCCGCGAGCCGACGCCGGAAGAGCTTTCGGAAAAGCTTTCCATGCCCTTGGAAAAGGTGCGGAAGGTGATGAAAATCGCCAAGGAGCCGATCAGCCTTGAAACGCCAGTGGGCGACGAGGAGGATTCGCATCTCGGCGATTTCATCGAGGACAAG
>JBBSBQ010000034.1:0-43991 GCA_038251095.1 Hyphomicrobiales bacterium | reverse complement strand
TTGGTGAGCCCGGCGCGGATCGAACGCGCGACCTACTGATTAAAAGTCAGACGCTCTACCACTGAGCTACGGGCCCACGAGTCAGCCTTCGCGGATTGGCGCGGACCATAGTTGCGGGGGCTAAGTGGGTCAAGGGCGCTGTTCGGGTTTAATTCTCTGATCACACAAATGTCTTAAAGAGGCCAAATATGAACGGGTTTTGTGGGCGAGGCAGATTCCTGAAATGACCGATATAGCACTGATTGTCCTGGCGGCGGGCATGGGAACGCGGATGAAATCTGCCTTGCCCAAAGTTATGCACCGGGCCGCAGGACGCAGCCTTTTGGGACATGTTCTGACCTCGGCTACCGGCTTGTCACCCAAACGGGCTGTTGTGGTGGTGGGCCCCGGCATGGATGCCGTGGGCCTGGAGGCCCAACGCTATTTTCCGGGTTGCACTGTCGTCATCCAGGAGGAGCGCAAAGGCACGGCACATGCGGTTTCCATGGCCAAGGATGGCCTCAAGGGGTTCAGCGGGACTGTACTTGTGCTTTATGGGGATGTACCGCTTGTCCAGGCTGCTTCACTAAGCGCCTTGGCGGGCAAATTAGACAAGAAAACACGTCTGGCGGTCCTGGGCTTCGAAGCGGCGGACGCCCATGGTTATGGTCGCCTGCTCAAGGCTCGAAATGGCAGCATCCGCGCCATCCGTGAAGAGCTTGATGCATCGCCGCAGGAAAAGAAGATAAGGCTTTGTAACTCCGGTATTTTATCGATAAATTCTGAACTCCTCTGGAAGCTTATTCCACAAATCAAGAACAATAATGCCAAGCGGGAATATTACTTGACCGATCTGGTAGAGGTCGCGGCAAAAGCAGATCATCGGATTGGGCATGTGACCTGTCCGGCAGCCGAGGTGGCGGGGGTTAACGACCGGGTGCAACTAGGTGCGATCGAAGCCCAGTTGCAGGTGCAGTACCGGCGCGATGCTATGCTCGGAGGGGCCACTCTGGTGGCGCCAGACACGGTTTATTTTTCGGCGGATACCAAGATCGGCTCGGACGTGGTGATTGAGCCCAACGTGTTCTTTGGGCCGGGGGTCACCGTTGGCCATAACGTGCATATTTTTGCGAATTCGCACATCGAGGGCGCAAACATCAGTTCGGGTGCGAGGATTGGGCCATTTGCGCGGCTCAGGCCCGGGGCTGAAATTGGTGAAGATTCCCATATCGGGAATTTTGTCGAAGTTAAGAAAGCCAAAATTGGCCGGGGGGCCAAAGCCAATCATTTGACCTATATTGGCGATGCCACGGTGGGGGCAGGTTCCAACATCGGGGCAGGCACCATTACCTGCAACTATGATGGGTACGAAAAGCATCTCACGGATATCGGGTCCCAGGTCTTTGTGGGGTCTAATACCGCCTTGGTGGCCCCGGTTAAAATTGGCGATGGCGCAAATATTGCAGCAGGAAGTGTTATTACCCGGGACGTGCCGGCCGATTCTCTTGCCATTACGCGTGCTGAATTGCAGGTAAAAGACGGCTGGGCGGCACGCTACCGGAAAATGAAAGAAAGCCGCAAGGCCGCAAAGGCCAAGGTTTAGGAGTTAAGCATGTGTGGAATTGTGGGTATTCTCGGCAAGCAACCGGTAGCGTTGAGTATTGTTGAGGCGCTGCGCCGCCTGGAATACCGTGGCTATGATTCAGCAGGCATTGCAACGCTTGAAAATGGCGGAATTGAGCGGCGCCGAGCCCCCGGCAAGCTGCGCAATCTGGAAGAGCGTCTGCGTGAATTTCCGATGAAGGGAGTTACTGGGATTGGCCACACGCGCTGGGCCACCCATGGCGCTGCCACGGAGACCAATGCGCATCCCCATGCAGCGGGTGACGTGGTGATTGTGCATAATGGCATCATTGAAAATTTTCGTGAGCTGAAAGAAGAGTTGGCGGGCACCGGCGCCGTGTTTCTCACTCAAACGGATACGGAAGTTGTGGCCCATCTTCTGGCCGCAGAACGCAACAAGGGGAAATCTCCGCGTGAAGCCGTGGGCAAGGTGTTGCCGCGGCTGCAAGGCGCATTTGCCTTTGCCATTTTGTTCAAGTCCGAAAATGATCTACTCATTGGCGCACGCAAGGGCAGCCCTTTGGCAGTGGGCCATGGCGACGGGGAAATGTACCTGGGTTCCGATGCCATAGCGCTTGCTCCCTTCACCAACCGGGTGACTTATCTGGAGGACGGGGACTGGGCGGTGCTTACCCGCAATTCGGTAGAGATTTACAACGCCGCAAACCTGCCCGTGTCGCGGCCAATGAATTTTTCCCAAGCCTCCTCCATGATGATGGACAAGGGCAACCACAGGCATTTTATGGCTAAGGAAATCGAGGAACAGCCGGAAGTGGTTGGCCACACGCTGGCTGAATACGTCGATTTTTCAACCCGTATGGTGAAGGTGCCGGAAAATCTGCCGTTTGAATTCACCTCGCTTGACCGCCTGACGATCACAGCCTGTGGCACGGCGTCTTATGCGGGGCTGGTGGCAAAATACTGGTTTGAGCGCATTGCGCGGTTGCCGACGGAAGTCGATATCGCTTCGGAGTTCCGCTACCGCGAAGCGCCGCTGACTCCCAACGGGCTGTCCATTGTGATATCGCAGTCGGGCGAGACAGCCGACACCTTGGCTTCGCTCCGTTACAGCAAGTCCCAGGGGCAGCACACCCTGGCACTGGTGAATGTGCCGGAGTCGACCATTGCGCGCGAAGCCAGCGTGGCGCTTCGCACTTTCGCGGGGCCGGAAATCGGCGTGGCCTCAACCAAGGCCTTTACGTGCCAGCTTGCGGCCCTTGCCTGCCTTGCGTTGCTCGCGGCCAAGCAGCGTGGGCATCTTTCAATGGATATGGAGCAGGAACTCGTGGGCGCGCTGGTTGAGGCGCCGCGCCACATGTCGGAAATCCTGAAACAGGAGAAGCACATTGCCAAGGTGGCGCGGGAGATTGCCCATGCCAAGGATGTGCTCTACCTGGGGCGTGGCATTAACTTTCCTATCGCCATGGAAGGGGCATTGAAGCTCAAGGAGATTTCCTACATTCATGCGGAAGGCTATGCGGCGGGCGAGTTGAAACACGGGCCTATTGCGCTCGTTGACGAGAACATGCCGGTGATCGTGATTGCGCCGCGGGATGATCTCTACGACAAGACTATCTCAAACATGGAGGAAGTGGCGGCGCGCGGCGGGAAAATTGTTTTGCTTACGGATGACGAAAACGATTCCCACAAGACATTCCACCGCATCCGCGTGCCCAAGGCGCATTCCTTCATCAGCCCGTTGCTTTATGCGGTTCCGGTACAACTGCTGGCCTATCATGCGGCGGTTTTCATCGGGACCGATGTTGACCAGCCGCGCAACCTGGCGAAGTCCGTGACGGTAGAGTAGGACTGGTCCTTCTCCCTTATTTTTCGGGGCGCGTAAATTTCCGGTATAGTCTTATAGCGAATCAGCAATGAGGAGATTGAAGATGAAATTTAGCGCGCCATCTGTGTTGGTATTTGTCATCTCATTGGTGATTGCCGTGATAGCAGCGCTTACGGCGCTGGGAACCGTTGCCTTCATTCCGCTTGAGTCGGTGTGGATCATGGCAGTTGCCTATGCGGTTCTTGCCGCCGGCTGCCTCTTCAAAGGTGTTTGATCAGGCGGGTGTGCGGCTGGGCAAGCGCACAAAGATCACGAGTGCCGCCAAGCAGAGCGCCGCAGTGATGAAGTAGCCTACATTGGGCGACTGCAGCGGTGAGGCTTCCTGAAGGAAATAGCCGAAGATCTGGGCGAACATGACCGTGCCCGCGAGGAGGGCGAGGTTTTGTGCGCTGGCAATGCTGCCCTGTAATTCGCCTTGAGCGTCGGCTGGTGCATCTCTTGACATAAGTGCCGTCAAGGCCGGTTGGGCAAAGCCTTCGGGCGCATGCATAATGAACAGAATCAAGATCATGCTCATGCCCGTGGCGAGGCCATATCCAGCGGCGGCAATGACCGACGTGACAAGGGCCAGAATGGCGGTGTTTCGTTCACCAAGCCATTTTACCACAGGCCCGGTCAGTCCACCCTGCACAATGGCGGTAATCAGGCCAAAAATGGAAAGTGTGAATCCGATGGTCATCTCGCTCCAGTTGAAACGGGCAATTCCCCAGAACGCCCAGATTGCCGGGTAGACCGATGTTGCAAAGAAATACAGTGCCATGACGATGCACAGAGGAAGCGCCTGCCTGTAGGTGGAAAAAACTCGGAACACGCCAATTGGATTGGAACGGGCAAGTTCAAATGGCCTCCGCGATTCCGGAGCCAGGGTTTCTGGCAAGACAAAATAGCCATAGGCAAAGTTCAGAATTGAAACCCCGGCGGCGGCAAAAAAAGGGTACACGCGACCCGTATTCGCTGAGAATGCCACCTATCGCGGGGCCGATGATAAAACCAAGGCCGCAAGCCGCACCCATGTAGCCAAAGACCTTGGCGCGGTCGTCCGGCTTCGTGATGTCGGCGAGATAGGCATTGGCGGTGGCATAGGAAGTTCCACATAGGCCAGCAACAATACGGCCAATGAACAGCCACACCATATTGGGGGCGAAGGCAGTGAGCAGGTAATCAAGACCGAGGCCAAAGACCGACAGAAGCAGGATAGGCCTGCGGCCATAGGCGTCCGAGAGATTGCCGAAGAGGGGGCCGCACAGGAACTGCATTCCGCCATAGGCGAAGAACAGCCAACCTCCGAGGAGTGAGGCGCCCGCGAGATCAGCGCCGCTCACGTCTTCAATCAGGCGTGGCAGAACCGGCATGATGAGGCCGAAGCCCACCATGTCGAGAAACACAGTGATAAAGATAAAGGTTACGGCGTGCCGGTTTGGGGTATGCGCAATCATGGGAACAGCTTTAATGCGCGCGGTGCTCGCGGAGCAGGTAACTGTTCTTCTTTGCGTCAAAGCCCTTGAAGTACTGGTTGACCTGCGGGTGGCGCACGGGAGTTCCCGTCACGTCAACAAGCAGGTTTTGCTCGGAGACATAGGCCACATATTCCGTGTCATCATTTTCGGCGAGCAGATGATAGAAAGGCTGGTCACGGCGCGGGCGTGATTCTTCGGGAATCGAACTCCACCATTCCTCGGTGTTGCTGAAAACCGGATCCACATCAAAAATCACGCCACGGAACGAGAACAGCCGGTGCTTTACAATCTGGCCGATCTGAAACTTGGCTGTTGGCATCTCGCTCATGACACCTGATTGCCAAGAGTCCGGCTCGAAGGCAAGAGGCTCTTAAAAGGCTCGCATGGCATAGGGCAGGTTGCGTTTTGGCTGCAATCCATGTTCCATAACAAAGCGTTTCAAAGGCCCCACATAGTTCAATGCGCAGAGGCTTAAGGCGCGCGCGCCCTCAAGGGGGAGTAATCCTAGCAGCAGGGATTTGTTCATAAGATCAATGAGCTGCTGGCGGGGAAGAACTTCGGTGCGGCGCACGGTGTTGTATTCGGCCATGAGGCCGTCGCTGCCAGCATCCTTGCTTGCGAGAATGAGATCGGCAGTGAGAGCCGCATCGCGCAGCGACATGTTAAGGCCCTGCGCGCCGATGGGCGGCACTACATGGGCCGCTTCCCCAATCAGAATGACGCGGCCCTTCGCAAACTGAAGGGCGGTGAGACCTTTCATGGGGAATGATTTTCGGGGACCGAGATTCGAGATGAGGCCCAGTTCGCCGTGAGTCTCAATTTGAATTTCGGCGGCCAGTTCGCTGTCACCCATGGCCATGAGCGCTTCGGCGCGGGCCGGACGCTCCATCCAGACCAGGCTTGAACGATTTCCCGGCAGCGGCACAGTCGTGAAGGGGCCGGCGGACTTGTGGTATTCCGTCGAAACATTGTCGTGGCCCATGGAATGGGCGAAGCTCGTGGCAATCGCGGTTTGATCATAGGACCATGTATCGGTGGTGATGCCGGCAGCTTTACGCATGGCGGAGTTCGCGCCATCGGCCGCAAGGCAGAGAGAGGCGGAAATCTCAGATGTGTTGGACAAGGTCATATGAATTGCATCGCCGCTTGATCTGGCACCGATAGTGCTGGCTTCAATAAAGGCAACGCCTAGG
Organism: Hyphomicrobiales bacterium; assembly: GCA_038251095.1. Taxonomy (GTDB): domain Bacteria; phylum Pseudomonadota; class Alphaproteobacteria; order Rhizobiales; family Aestuariivirgaceae; genus Aestuariivirga. The sequence goes on along the minus strand of JBBSBQ010000034.1, from coordinate 37,893 downwards.
TCTTCAACCCGTTTGCGGAGAGTGGGCAGAAGCAGGCCTAGCGGAATGTTCCAGCCGAATGCTTCCAATTTCAATTCATCTGAATCAAACTCGAGATTTGGAGCGGCGATGAACGAGCCCGTATCATCAATAATCCGGAGCTTTCGCAAGGGAGATGTTTGGGCTTTGAAATTTCCCGGCCAGATGTCGAGGTAGCGGAGGAGCTGAATGGAGGGTTGCATGAGGGCGACGGTACGGGGGTCTTCAATTGCTGCAGGGGCAACAAGGGCAGTAGCGATCCCTTCCTTTGCAAGCAGCGCTGCAGCGGCAAGGCCAGCGGGGCCTGCGCCTGCAACGATGACTTTGTAGTCCGTCATTTAGTTCGCCGCCAAGGCAGTTTTCACCATGCTTTCGCGCGTGGAGAATTTTTCATGGAAGGCGCTGAGGTGAGGGCGCGTGTCGCGCCACTTAAACGCCGGCAGGCGGAAATCGATGTAAGCCAAAGCAACGGCAGCGGCGATGGTTCCGGCGGTGACTTCGGCGAGCTCAGCCTGCCAGTTCTTATCCATTTCATCCATGGCGGCGTTGATACGTTGCTCAGTGCGGGCCATCCATTCCGTCCATTGCAGGCCCTGCGGCCGCGCGGCGGTTTCATAGCGGTAACTTACGCAGACATCAGCCAGTCCTTGGCCAAGGGCCTGCAGAGTGAGAATGCGGAAGCGCTTGACACCATCATCGGGAATCAAGGTCTTGTTACCGGCGACATGGGCCAAGTATTCGATGATGACACGGCTGTCATAGATCGCGTGGTGATGGTCAGTTTCGAGAACGGGGACTTTGCCAAGTGCTGAAAGGGCTGTGAGTTTCGGATTGGCCTGCGTAGGTTTTACGGCTTCCTTGATATGCTCAAGCTTGCCGGCAAGCCCGCATTCATGGGCAGTGACAAGGCACATGCGGACAAAGGGAGAAATTGTATCGCCATAAATTTTCACGGGGGGCTTACCTTCCGAAACGGTTCGTTTGAAAGCCCAGCTTAGACGATGGACGGCGATCAATGAAGGGCGAAACGCCCGCGTCAGTATTTCCTTAACAGCCCCACGAGGCGGCCCTGCACGCGCACACGATCTGGCCCGAAAATGCGGGTTTCGTAGGCCGGATTTGCCGCTTCCAGCGCCACCGATTCACCCTTCTTGCGCAGGCGCTTCAGGGTTGCTTCCTCGTCATCAATGAGGGCTACGATGATTTCACCATTGTTGGCCGTGTCGCCCTTGCGGATGAGCACCGTATCGCCATCAAAAATGCCGGCATCGATCATCGAATCGCCCTTGACCTCAAGAGCGAAGTGTTCGCCGCCGCCCAGCATTTCGGGAGGGATGGAAATGTTGTTGGTATGATCCTGAATGGCCGCGATGGGTACACCCGCCGCGATCTTGCCCATGAGAGGCACCATGACGGCGCGGGGAATTCCATCATTGGCGGCAGGCATGGATTTCACTTTGCCAAGGCTTCCCTGAATGACATTAGGCGAGAAGCCGGATTTTTTAGAGGTGAGGCTTGGCGAATGGGATTCCGGCAGCTTGATCACTTCCAGGGCGCGGGCACGGTTGGCCATGCGCTTCAGAAAGCCACGCTCTTCCAAGGCCACAATCAGCCGATGAACGCCGGACTTGGACTGCAGATTCAGGGCATCCTTCATTTCCTCGAAAGAGGGCGGAACCCCTTCTTCCTTGAGGCGCTCATTGATGAAAAGCAGCAGTTCGAGTTGTTTGCGCGTGAGCATGATGGGTCGCTTTCGTTGCAGGAGTCGGATTCGGAACAAACCTGCAACATCTATACAGGTTCCGGTTTAGTTCTGCAACTGTTTACTTTTTGTGGCGGCTAAAAGTCCAGATTGAGGATGGGGACGAGGTCCCCAATGCCGGCGGCGAGGGCGTTGGGGGGGCGGATGATAAGGCAGTGGGCATCCCGGAAGGTGCGTTGCATGGATGAGTCCTGCTTACCATAGGGGGTGGCGGTGCGGGAGCCATCGGCGGCTATTTCCAACCGGGCCCGGACGTAGTCCTGGCGACTGTCATTGGCGGGCATGGCGATGCCCAGGCGGGCCATGGCCACGGGCTCTTCAACAGGCAGGCCTTGCAGGCAATCGAGCAGGGGTTTGAGAAATAAGCGGGCGCAGACCAGGGCCGAAACGGGGTTTCCCGGCAGGCCCAAGACCTGCTGCCTGCCCTTGCGGCCATACATGAAGGGCTTGCCCGGACGCAGGGCGATTTTCCAGAAGTCGATCTTCACGCCGGTATTTTTTAACGCCTGCTGGATGAAGTCGTGATCGCCGACGGAGGCCCCGCCGGTGGTGACGATGATATCGGCCCGGGCCATTTTAAGAATGGCGCGTTCTGTGGCTTTAAGATCATCGCGGACAATCCCACCGTTGATGATTTTTGCGCCAAAGCCTTCAGCCAAGGCGGCGAGCGCGTTGCTATTGGATGATACGATCTGATCGGTGCGCGGCTTTTTTCCGGGCAGCACCAGTTCATCGCCCGTGGCAATTACCGCGACGACCGGTTTTTTCCGTACACTGAGGATATCGCAATTCATTGCGGCGGCAAGGCCAATGTCACGGGCGTTCAAGCGGATGGCGGCGGGCAAAAATGTTTCGCCTTTCCTGAAATCCAGTCCTTGAGGGCGGATGTTCTGGCTCGCGCGGACGGGTTGCAAAATGGTCACGATCTTGCCGTTGGCTGTGGTGTTTTCCTGAATGACAACGGCGTCAGCGGTTGTCGGGACAGGCGCACCGGTAAAAATGCGGATGGCCTGGCCCATTTTCAATTTGCCCTTGAACGCGTGGCCCGCAGCAGAGGTGCCGATAACCGTGAGTTCCGTGGCGGTGTCTTCGGAGCGTAGCGCGTAACCATCCATGGCGGAGGAATTGAAAGGCGGCTGATCACGTTTGGCGGCCAAGGGTTTTGCCAGCACCCGACCCAAGGCCTGTGCAAGTGGAACATTTTCCGGCGCCAGCGGCTTCGCATGTAAGAGGATGCGGGCGCGGGCCTCTTCGACTGGCAGCAGGGCCATGGTTATTCCGCAGTAAAGCTGCCGGACTTGCCGCCGGATTTTTCGGTGAGGCGAAGGTCGGTGATTTTCATGCCGCGGTCAACTGCCTTGCACATGTCGTAAAGTGTCAAGGCGGCAACGGAGCAGGCGGTGAGGGCTTCCATTTCGACGCCGGTTTTTCCTTCAACCCTGACGGTGGCGCTGACTTCGACGGAACTGGTTCTTTCATTGGCCACGAAATCAACGGATACCTTGGTGATGAGCAGCGGATGGCAGAGCGGAATGAGTTCATGGGTTTTCTTGGCGGCCATGATCCCAGCGATGCGGGCAGTGGCCAGGACGTCGCCTTTTTTAGCGGTGCCCCCAAGGATGAGGGCGAGGGTTTCGGGCAGCATCAGAACTTGCGCCCTGGCGGTGGCCGAGCGTGAAGTGACGTGCTTGTCCGACACGTCCACCATGTGGGCGTTTCCGGTAGCGTCGAGATGGGTGAGCTTGCTCATGGCTTTGCGAGTATAGCACGGGTTGCGGCGACCACATCATCCTGCCGCATGAGGCTTTCGCCGATGAGGAAGGCGTTCACGGCGGCGGCCGAAAGCTTCGCCAAATCCTGGGGTTTGAACAGGCCGCTTTCGCCAATGATCATGCGGTCCCTTGGAATGCGCGGCGCGAGCGTCAGGGTTGTTTCAAGGGTTGTCTCAAACGTATGGAGATTGCGGTTATTTATGCCAATGAGCGTCGACGACAATTTCAAGGCCCGGTCGAGCTCGGGTTGGTCGTGAACTTCGATGAGGACATCGAGGTTCCAATCCTTCGCCGCGGCTTCAAGTTCATGGGCGAGGCCATCGTCAATCATCGCCATGATCAGCAAAATGCAATCGGCGCCCCAAGCCCGCGCTTCCAGCACCTGATAGGGATCGAGCATGAAATCCTTGCGCAGGGCAGGGAGTGAACAGGCCTCCCGGGCCAGCGTCAGGAATTCCGGCGCACCCTGAAACGACGGTGTGTCCGTGAGCACGGAAAGGCATGCGGCCCCACCTTGCTCGTAGGCCGCGGCGAGTTCAGGCGGATTGAAATGCTCACGGATGAGACCCTTGGAGGGGCTGGCTTTCTTGATTTCAGCAATCAGCGCCCATTGACCCGCAGCGATTTTGCTTTGAAGCGCCGTGTGAAAACTGCGCACGGGTAGGGCATGTCTGGCGAGAGATTCAAGCTGCGCCGGCGGAATGGCGCGCTTCGCCCTGGCCACTTCTTCGCGCTTATAGGCGGCAATCTTGTCCAGGATGGTGGTCATCAGGAGTTAGACACCTTGATCAGCCTGTCGTGAGCCTTGAGCGCACCGCCGCTGTCGATGGCCTGCTCAGCCAGGCGCACGCCTTCAGCGTAGTCCTTGACCTTGCTGTCAATAAGAAGTGCTGCCCCGGTGGTCATCACCACGGCATCGCGGAAGGCGGACTTTTCACCCTGCAGAACACCCCGCAGGGCGGCAGCGTTCTGTGCAGCGTCGCCGCCTTTCAGGTCCTCCAGCTTGGAGCGCTTGAGGCCAACTGTTTCCGGCGTGACTTCAAAGCTAGTGATTTTTCCGTTCTTCAGTTCTGAAATCCAGGTGATGCCGGTTGGCACAATTTCATCCAGGCCACCTTCGCCATGACAAATCCAGCAGGCTTCGCTTCCCAGGTTCTTCAGGACATGGCTCAGAGGTTCCACCCAGGCCTTTGAAAAAACACCAGTAATCTGCTTTTTTACGCCTGCCGGATTGGACAGGGGGCCGAGCAAATTGAAAATGGTGCGGGTGCCGAGCTCGACGCGGGTTGGGCCCACATATTTCATGGAGGAGTGATGGGCCGGTGCAAACATGAAGCCGACACCTGCCTCGGCAATGCATTCGCCGATCTTTTCAGGCGTGAGATCAATTTTAACGCCAAGGGCTGTCAGAACGTCCGCCGAGCCCGATTTGGAGGAAAGGGCGCGATTGCCGTGCTTGGCCACTTTCAGGCCGGCGCCTGCCGCCACAACGGCAGCACAGGTTGAGATGTTATAGGAGCCGGAAGCATCACCGCCGGTTCCGACGATATCGATTGCGCCTGGGGGAGCGACAACACGGGTCATTTTCTCGCGCATGATCTCCACGGCGCCGGTTATCTCCTCCACGCTTTCGCCACGCACCCGCAGTGCCATAAGAAGCCCTGCGATTTGTGACGGCGTGGCGTCACCTGACATCATGATGCTGAACGCGGTTCTGGCCTCTTCACGGCTGAGCGGCTTTCCGTCGGCGGCCTTGGCGATGAGCGGTTTGAGTTCTGACATCAGCGCACCTTTGCCAAATCGAGGAAATTCTTGAGGAGTGCGTGGCCATGTTGCGAGGCAATGCTTTCCGGATGAAATTGCACGCCATGCACATTGAGCGCTTTATGCTGGAGGCCCATGACCAGTCCATCGGTTTCAGCGGTGATGTCGAAACAGTCGGGCAGGCCCGCCTTTTCAACCACAAGCGAATGGTAACGGGTGGCTTCAAAATCCTTTGGGATATCCTTGAACACGCCCTTGCCATTGTGGTGGACAGTGGAGAGCTTGCCATGCATCAGTTTGGGGGCGCGCACCACCTTGCCGCCAAAGGCCTGGCCGATGGCCTGCAGGCCAAGGCAGACGCCAAAGATCGGAATGCTGGCCGAGGCCTTTTCGATCAACTCCAAACAAATGCCGGCTTCGTTCGGTGTCTTTGGTCCCGGTGACAATACAATCGCCTGGGGCTTTGCCGAGATGACCTGGCCCACGCTGATCTTGTCATTGCGGTGAACCACGGTTTCAACACCAAGGTCGCCAAGATAGTGAAACAGATTGTAGGTGAAGCTGTCGTAGTTATCGATGAGGATGATCATTGGGCCCTCCCGGCGCGGCCGGCAAAGCGCACGGCCTCATCGGCGGCACGGAACAGGGCTTTGGCCTTGTTCACGCATTCCTGATGCTCATTCTCCGGCACGCTGTCGGCCACAATGCCGGCACCGGCCTGGACATACATCTTGCCGTCCTTGACGATTGCGGTTCGTAGCACGATGCAGGTATCCATTTCGCCATCGGCGGAGAAATAGCCGACGCAGCCGCCATAAACCCCGCGCTTGTGTTTTTCCAGCTCGTCAATGATCTCCATGGCGCGCACCTTGGGAGCGCCGGAAACCGTGCCGGCCGGAAAGCCGGCGCACAGGGCGTCAATCACGTCATATTTTCTGGACAAGGTGCCTTCGACATTCGAAACAATGTGCATGACGTGGCTGTAGTTCTCGATTATGAACTGATCGGTTACCTTGATGGAGCCAATTTCGGCCACCCGGCCCACGTCATTGCGGCCGAGATCAAGCAACATCAGGTGTTCGGCCCGCTCCTTGGGATCAGCCAACAACTCCGCGGCCAGCGCACGGTCCTCAGACGGCGTTTCGCCTCGCCTGCGGGTACCGGCGATGGGCCTGATTGAAACCTTGCCATCGCGTACGCGGACAAGGATTTCAGGACTGGAGCCAATGACCGCGAACTGATCGAAATCGAGATAGTAAAGGAAAGGCGATGGGTTCACCCGGCGCAGGGACCGATAGAGGGCAAAAGGCGGCAAATTGAAATTGGCTTCAAAGCGCTGGGATAGGACGACCTGAAAAATGTCGCCGGCCGTTATGTAGTCCTTGGCCCTTGCGATCATGCCGGCATATTCCTGCGGCGTGGTGTTGGATATGGCCGCCATGATGGGTGGAGTTTCCACATCCTGGGAGGTCAAATGATCAAGCGGGCGGTCCAACGCGTCGACAACTTCGGAAATGCGCTCCTGCGCGCGTGCATAAGCAGCCTTTGGCGATACGCCTTTATCAACATAGACCGGCGAGGTGACTGTGACTTCATCGCGCACGCTGTCAAAGATCGCCATTACGGTCGGACGGATCATCATGCCATCGGGCAGGCACAGTGTATCAGGATTTGGCTCGGGTAAATCCTCCATCAGGCGCACCATGTCATAACCAACATAGCCAAAAATGCCCGCTGCCATTGGCGGTGCGTCGGGGCCGAGCGGAATGCGGCTTTCGACCAGCAGGGCGCGAAGCGATTCCAGCGGCGCAAGCCGGACCGGTTCAAAAGGGCCTTCGCTGTTCTGCAAGGCTTTGCGGTTGATCGACGCTTCGCCGCCCGCAACCTTCCAGATCATGTCGGGGTTCATGCCGATGATGGAGTAGCGCCCGCGCACCGCGCCACCTTCGACGGATTCAAGCAGGAATGAATATTTGGCGTTACGGGTAAGCTTCAGCATGGCCGAAACCGGGGTTTCGAGATCGGCGACAAGGCGAGTTGAAACGATTTGCGCCTCGCCTTTTTCGTAGGCGGCGGCGAAGTGATCGTAGTCGGGAAATATGGGCATTTGCGTTACTCTGGAATGGGTTGTCAGGGGGTAGCGTTGGGATTTCCTGAAACCTGTTGCCAGAGTGCATTATTGATCGAGACGCCAATCTGCCCTTGGAGCGCCGTAAGGTACGCCGTCAGCAAATCCTTGGAGGCTCCGTCCTTGACGCTTTGCGCCAGTTCCTTCGCCTGCGGCGAATTGCTGCTATAAGGTTCGGCAAGGACCGTTTGTGACTGCATGATTTTTGCGGTTTTGCCATCGCCCTCGAGGCTCCAGGCAAATTCCTCTTCCGGAACACTGAACAGGGCGGTGACAGCGGGCACATCAAAATCAGGGCTCGCCTCATTTCTTCTCAGGCCCTGGGCCGTCTTGATTTCAGACTTTGCCTCGGTGGCAAGCTGCTCAAGGGTTGCGCCACCATCCAGTTTCTTGACCATGCTGGTTGCCCGCTCGGTCAGCAGTTCGCGGACTTTGCGGGCCGTGACATCGCTGGTGACTTGCGCCTTGACTGTGTCAAGCGGTTTGAGGGTTGAGGGAATGACCTCACGCACTTCATACCAGAAGTAACTGTCGTGCGGGGTGAGGGCGTCGTTTTCGACGCCCACATCGCTGGCAAAGGCAGCTTTCAATACGTCCGGCTTGCCGGGCAAGTCCACCTCTTTGCCATCGGGGCCAAGGCCCGTGGCGCTCACGGCAGGTACAACAACGAAGGGGATGCCTTGGGCTTTGGCAATGTCCTCAAACTTTGTCTGCGCGGCGCGGGCATCCTCGACCGCATCATAAATAGATTGGATTTCATCCATGGCACGCTCGGTCTGCAAGCGCTTGGTAAGTTCGTCTTTAACTTCATCCAGCGAAGCCTGTTTTTCCGGTGCGATTTTCGTCACTTTCAGAAGGGCCGTGACGAGGCTTCCCGATACGGGTTCGCTCACTTCGTCCTGCTTCAGTTTGAACGCAGCTTCGGCGACAGTCTTGTCTAGAAATTCTGCCTGTGTTTTATCAGCAAAGGTGATGTCAGCATCGCTGGCGCTACGCTCCTTGGCGATGGCCATGAAATCCTCACCGGCGGAAATGCGGGCCTGGGCTTTTTTTGCTTCATCCAATGTGGGAAAGGAAATCTGCAGGATGGTGCGTTTTTCCGGGGTGAAGAAATCGCGCTTGTATTTCTCATAGCCGGCGGAAAGGGCTTCAGGGGTAATGGCTATCTTGGGAGCCATGTCGGCCGGCTCGACTTTCATCACCGCGATGCTGCGGTACTCGGGCGCGGTATAGGCAGCGGGGGTCGCCTCGTACTGTTTTTTCAGTTCGTCGTCCGTGGGTGCCGGAACATCGCCTTCGCTTGCCCGGATGTTGAAATATTTCGCGTCACGCTGTTCGTTGCGATACTTGTATAGCGCTTCGATAAGCGTGTTGGGTGGCTTGAAACCACGATCCACTGCGTCCGTGATGGCATTTCTCGTCCGGTTGCGGCTTTCGCTGACCACAAACATTTCCTCATTCAAGCCGTTTTGCTGCAAGATGCGGGCAAACAGCTGCGGGTCAAATTTGCCGTTGCTCTGAAAAGCCGGATTGCCCTTGGCCTCCTCTGCAATCGATTGCTTGGAAATGCTGAGCTTGAGGTCCGAGGCTTGTGCGTCGATTGCCGCCGACTGAATTAGGTTGTTCAAGATTGAGCGGTCAACGCCCATGCGACGGGCGTCTTCGGCCGTCAGGTTCTGTCCAGTCTGTCGGGCCAGGCTCTGCATGGCTTGGCGGTAGGAGGTGCTGTATTGCTGGCTAGAAATTTCCTGGTTGCCAATTGTTGCAAGGGCCGTGGCATTGAAACCGCCAAAGATGTCCCGGATGCCCCAAACGCCGAAGCTTCCCGCCAACAACATCAGCAGGATTTTTGCCACCCAGGATTTACCTGCGTTGCGGAACATTTCTAGCATCGGGACGTCCTTTCAAGGGCCGGTTACAGCCAAATCACAAATTTTGCATAATAGGTAGGTGGCTTGCCTCTCGCAAGCAAGAGATTGCTCTGCTATGAGGCAATGGATTCAAGGGTTTGGAGTGGTTAAAATGGTAAAATCGTGGCCGCGCCCTCTCGTGGCGGGCAATTGGAAGATGAACGGCACGACGGCCATGCTGAAGGAGCCACGCCTGCTCGCGGGCATGCTGCGTGACGTTAAACTGAAGTGCGAGGTTCTGGTGTGCCCCCCCGCAACGCTTATCCGGCGGGTCAAATCGGTGATGAAGGGTTCGCGCATCAAGGTGGGCGGGCAGGATTGTCACTGGAACGCCTCCGGGGCTCATACAGGGGATATTTCGTCAGAAATGCTGAAAGATGCGGGCTGCACTAGCGTCATTGTCGGGCATTCGGAGCGCCGCGCCAATCATGCCGAAACCGACGAGATGGTTTCCAAGAAGGCAAAGGCCGGGCATGTGGCAGGGCTTATTGCCATCATCTGCATTGGTGAAACGCTTGAGCAGCGCAAGAGTGGCAAGATACTTGGGGTTGTCTCGGAGCAGTTGAAAGGCTCCCTGCCTGGGGGTGCGACCGCCTCCAACACAGTTATCGCCTATGAGCCGGTCTGGGCGATTGGCACGGGGCTCACGCCCACGGTTGCAGAGGTGGCGGACGTCCACACCCATATCCGCGCCGATCTCGGCAAATTGCTGGGTGATGATGGGACAGGGGTCCGCATCCTCTATGGCGGGTCGGTGAAGCCTTCGAATGCAACCGAGCTCATGGGGGCTGCAAATGTGAATGGCGCACTTGTGGGTGGCGCCAGCCTCAAGGCTGCGGACTTCATCGGGATCATTAAAGCCTATATGTGAGGACTGCCTTTGGCCGAAATTCCAACCATTGTTAAACGCAAGCTGCAAGCGCAAGTGATCGGGCCGATCTATGCGGAGATGGTGGAACAGGTTGGCGAGGTAAAGGCTTCGGCAATCCTGGATTCAGCCATCCGGAAAGCTGCCATTGCGGAAGGCCGGGAATTTGCCAGAAAGGCGCCGGACGGGGTAACCTCCATGGCGGATTTCATCAAACTCTACGAGTTGTGGACCGCAGATGAGGCCCTCGAAGTGACGGTGCATGAGGCAACCGACACGATTTTCAATTTTGACGTAACGCGCTGCAAATATGCCGAGACTTATAGGGAGATGGGACTGGGAAAAATCGGCCATCTGATGTCCTGCAACCGGGATGGCACTTTCTGCGAAGGTTACGACCCGCACATCAAGCTTGAACGCAAGCAAACCATTATGGCTGGCGCACCCTGCTGTACGTTCCGCTACCGTTATGATGCGGCAAAACCGTAGCGCTCAATTCGGCCTGAATTCAATCTTTGTGTGACAGTTGCGCCCCGTGACTACTGCGCATAATTCAGTCGCGTTTGGCTTAGCCCTGTGGGCGGTTGTAGATGAAAAAATCATAGCCCACAAAGAGAACCGTGAGGAGAAGGACAATGCCAAGATCCATCCGCGGAACAAACCAGAAGAGGATTCCCAGAAACGCGAACAAGACAGCGAAAGCGAAAATCGACAAGATGCGGTCTGTCATGGTCTTGATTCCTTATGCATTCATTGTGGCAAAATCAGCCAGCCACTTTGCAGTGCGCAGCAGCCGGCCATCATTATTTCTGCGGCCGACCAGTTGAACACCCATCGGCATTCCATTTTCGGCCTGGAGAATTGGTATCGTGACGGTCGGTGTCCGGCATAGCGTCCATATTCCGTTGAAAATCGGATCTCCCGTGGACTCGAGCGTAGCGGGGGCAGGTCCAGGCGCTGCGGGCGTGAGAATTGCATCGCAACGCTGGAAAATTGCATCGAGCGCGCCGTTCAGCATGTCCGGCCAGTCAAGGGCCGCAATGTAGTCACGTACCGGTGTGGCGTTACCGGCATCAATCGCCGACATGATGGCGGGTGAAAGTTGATCCGCGCCCCGGTGAACATAGCTGTAATAGCATTTGGCCATTTCAGCGAAATGAATCTGTTCACGAATGCCGGCAGCTTCGGCGAAGGCATTTGGCATCTCGGCCTCGAAGCATTGATCGCCTAACAGGCCTGATAATTCCTCAAAGGCAGCTTGGGTTTGCGCGTCGGCCCGGTCCCAGAACGGCGTGCGCACAAAGGCAAATGTCGGCAGCACGGGCACCTTTGATTGGGCAGTAGCCAGCAGACGCGGAAACGGTGCCGGTTCCGTTGCCTTGTCTTGGCCGTCATAACCAAAAAGCGTTTCGGCAAGAAGCGCCGTGTCTTCAACCGTTCGCGCCAGCACACCGACCGTGTCGAGGCTGTGTGATTGCAGCAAAATTCCGGTTCGCGAAATGGCGCCGAAAGTCGGTTTGAATCCGGTAACTCCACAAAAGGAAGCTGGTCGGATGAGTGAGCCAGCAGTTTGGGTTCCAACGGCAAGAGGCACCATGTTTGCCGCGACTGCCGCCGCCGAACCGGATGACGAGCCACCAGGTGTATGGCTGGCATTGGCGGGATTGCGGGTTTTGCCAGGAGTGAGAAATGCAAGTTCCGTTGTCACGGTCTTTCCCATGATGATGGCGCCCGCGGCCCGCAATCTGCTGACAATGGCCGCATCCCTCTCCGGCACACGACCAGCATCAATCGGTGTACCGTTTTCTGTAGGAATGCGGGCTGTGTCGATCACGTCCTTCAGGGCAACTGGCAGACCATGCAAGGGCCCCAAGGGGCGGCCAGTCTGGCGGTAGGCATCAAGGGTCGCAGCCTGGCGCATGACGTCGTCTGCGTCGTACCACGCCCAGGCACCCACATCGTGATCCTGTGCTGCAATGCGGGCCACGCAGGCCGCGGCCAGTTCGGTCGCGCGCAACGCGCCATTGGAAAGCCTGTTCCTCAGTTCAACCGCACTGAGTTCCAGCACCACCGCCCTACCGTCCATAAAACGCGTCGGGGAGATAGAACACGATCTGCGGGAAAGCATAGACGATGATCATCGAGACGAAGACAAGGGCCAGGAATGGCATCACCCCCTTGAATATTTGCATGAGCTGCACCTCAGGCGGCGCTATTCCCTTGAGATAATAGGCTGACATCGCCATTGGCGGGGTCAGGAAGGATGTCTGGAGGTTGAGAGCAACCAGAATTCCGAAAAAAAGCGGATCGACGCCAAACAAAGGAAGCAGCGGAAGGAAAATTGGAACGAAAATAATGATTATTTCCGACCACTCTAGGGGCCAACCCAAGAGGAAGATGATTGATTGGGCCAGAATCAGAAACTGCAAGGGGGTCAAATCAAGGCCACCAACGAATTGCGCAATGATTTGCTCCCCACCCAGGTAGGAGAACACGGAAGAAAAGGTATAGGAGCCAACAAAAAGCCAGCATACCATCGCAGAAGTTCGCACTGTCAGGTAAACAGATTCCCTCAGCCGCTGAAATGTCATGGCGCGATAGGCAACGGCGAGAACGATGCCGCCCAATGCACCGATTGCGGCGGCCTCCGTCGGCGTGGCGAGGCCAAAAAGTATAGTGCCCAGGACCGCGAGAATCAGAATTGCCAGCGGGAAGAATGACGTTGCGAGCATCCACGCGAGTTGGAGGAAAGGTACGTCCGGCACTTCTTCCTTGCTGGGCTTTGGCGCCACACTGGGCTGAAGTATCGATCGGCCCACCACGTAAACCAGGTACAAGCCGACCAAAAGCAATCCCGGCAACAATGCGCCGGCGTAGAGTCGCACAATAGACACGCCGGACGCAGCTGCGTAAACGATGAGCATGATCGATGGCGGAATGAGGATGCCGAGCGTTCCGCCGGCACAAATAATGCCAGATGCAAAACTGTTGTCATAGCGCGCCTTCAGCATGGCGGGCAGCGCCAAAAGTCCCATCAAAGTAACCACAGCACCAACAATGCCGGTCGCTGTGGCAAACAGCGCGCATGTAATGAGAGCGGCAACACCCATGGAGCCAGGAAGATTTTTTGATGCAATGTTGAGAGTTGTAAAAAGGCGGTCAACGATATTGGCACGCTCAACAACGTAACCCATAAACAGAAACAAGGGTACGGCTGTCAGCACGTCATTGGACATCACATTGTAAGTCTGGTTGATGAAGAGGTCAAAGATCCGGTTGTTAAACAGCCCCTCGGTCCAAAGACTGGTTTGGTCCCACCAACTCGCGTCATCGCTGAGCCGCTCAAAGGACCTCCACATCCGCGCGCCGTCGTAATAGGCGTAATAGCCAAAGCCAATTCCCATGGCCATGAGTGTGTAGGCGATCGGGAATCCGAGGAAGACGAGGGTGATGAAGATGCCAAGCATCATCAGGGCAACTTGGGGATCAGTCATTTTATTACAGTACCGCCTCCAGCCGACTTTTCTGTTTGATGGTCGAAGGCGTGTTTCACCCCACTGTCCCCTTGGGTTTCTCGATCAGAAGTTTCTCAGTCTCCTGCACATCTTCCGCAGCCGTGCGCCAATAGCCCTCGCGCATGCAGAGGATGCAACGGAAGACCTGGGCGATGCCCTGGATGAAAAGGAGAATGCCGGCTGCTACCATCACGCTCTTGAACTGAAAGATTGGAATTCCCGCAGGGCTTTGCACGCTGACTTCGGCATAGCCCCAGGACCGGGAAGAGTACTTCCAGCCAGAAAAAATGAGCGCCGTGATGCCAGGAAAGAAAAACAGAAGGTAGAGGATGAGATCGACCTTTGCTTGGGTTTGGGGTTTCCACAGGCGGTAAACGAAGTCACCCCGGACATGACCGCCACGCGAGAGCGTGTAGGCGCCGCCCATCATGAAAATTGTACCGTACATTATGAATGTGACATCGAGTGACCAGGGTGTCGGTGAATTGAAGACATAACGCACCAGAACTTCATAGCTGACGCCAAATGTAATGAGAATGATGAGCCAGCCAAAGGCCTTGCCGAACCAGGCGGACAGCTTGTCTGCAAATTCGATAAATCCAATCATGTCGGCATGCGGTCCCCCTCTTGCTTGACCCCGGCCGCGCAGGGCGTGACCGGGGTCAATATCCATCTGCGGGTTGTCGGCTAAAGTTTAAGGCGATCCGGGAAGTAGTGATTATAGGCAAGCGCGTAGTCCGGCGAGTTCATGAGTTCATAGAATGTGACCTGCTCGACCCAGGCACGCTGGCTGTCCATCACCTTCTTCATGAAGGCATCTTTCTCCAACTCGACAATCAGCTTGTCCCAGCCATCCAGTTCCGCTGCGAGGATTTCCTTTGAAGTGCGGTGGACGGTCACCCCATGTTCGGTCTGGAGCTTCATAAGATCAGCCGAATAATTTTTCAGCGCGAATGAGGTGTTTGCCACGGAGGACGCTTCCACCGCATATTTGAGGATCGCCTGAAGGTCAGGTGCCAATCCAGTAAAGAACTCCTTGTTGAACTGGAACTCGAAGCACTCCGAGGCCTGGTGATAGGAAGAAAGATAGTAGTTCTTGGCCACGTCCTGGGCGCCGAAGCGCATGTCGGAGGAGGGGTTATTGAATTCAAACGCGTCAATCACGCCACGCTCCATGGCCGGCACAATCTCGCCGCCGGGAAGCTGGGCCACTGACATGCCCATGCCCTGCATGAGGTCGGCAGCAAGTCCAACGGTGCGATACTTGAACCCCTGAATATCGGAGACCTTGCTCACTTCACCCTTGAACCAGCCAAACGGTTGAGCTGGCATCGGAAAGCCCATGAAACCGACAATATTCAGCCCCAGGATGTCCTGGGTAAGCTCGCGGTATAGTTCGTCGCCGCCACCTTGGTAGAACCAACCGACCATCGTTGTAGCTGAACCGCCGAACACTGGCCCGGTTCCGAAGAACGAGGCAGCCTTAGCCTTGCCGTACCAATAGGATGCTACCGTGTGAGAAGCATCGATCACGCCATCATTGACTGCATCCATGACCTGGAAAGCGCCGACAACGGCGCCAGCGGGCAACAGATCCACCTTGATGCGTCCGCCCGACATCATCTCTACGCGTTCAGTATACTGGCGGGCCATATCCATCCAGATGTCGGAGGCAGGCCAGGAGGTTTGCATTTTCATCACGATCGGTGACTGTGCAAGTACGGCAGGTGCTGCGAGCGACCCAGCAACAGCCAAGCCTCCTGCAGCCGCACCCTTCTTCAGAAACGAGCGCCGCGACGCGATGGAATCTTTCTGCTTGTCCATTGTTTTCTCCCATTTCAGAACTGGTGAGAGTATTCACCTAAGCCGGACAGTCATTATTCTGACCTTTTGCCCGTACGGCACTATTTACCAACAATCCCGCAGTGGCAAGAACGTTCTACTCTGTTAGACTTTAGTTTAAGTGTTGCAAGCGGTGAGGAGCAAGGTGAAGGTGCGCTGGCGATATGATAGTCGGCTCCGCAAAATTCGTAAGTTCGATGTTCGTACAGAGCACCGGCATTGGCCAATTCGGACAGTGGCACAGTGTTCCTTTGGGGGGCCAGGCAGCAGGTCGACCGAAGGAAATCGGACGCACTTGAAGCAGGTTGCTTTAAACCCATTTAGAAGCTAAACCGCCCCGAAATTGAAATAGGTTCGCTCACCATGCAAACGGTTCTTCTGGTCATTCACCTCATTGTAGCTCTGGCGCTGATTGGGACGGTGCTGCTGCAACGCTCGGAAGGTGGGGCGCTGGGGATCGGAAGTGGCGGTGGAGGCGCCGGCAACCTGTTTTCGGCCCGGGGCGTTGGCAATGCGCTGACGCGGACCACAGCCATTCTGGCCCTGTGTTTCTTCATTACTTCCATAGGCTTGACCTTGATTGCCCGCCATGGCGGTGGGGTCGGCGGCTCGCTTTTTGATGGCGCGGCGGCTCCGTCGGGAGAGCAGGCTCCGGCTACGGGCGGAAGTGTATTGCCGCAATTGCCGGCGGCACCTGCCACACCTCAGGTTCCTGTTTCACAGTAATTGTTTCACGGTTTTTAACAATAATCTGAAAACTCCAGTTTTCAGCCTTCGAATCATGTTTGCAAGCGAGTAGGTTGAACTCCCATGGCGCGATACATTTTCATTACCGGCGGCGTGGTTTCTTCCCTTGGCAAAGGCCTGGCTTCAGCAGCACTTGGGGCGCTCCTCCAAGCGCGTGGCTACAGGGTGCGGCTGCGGAAACTCGACCCCTATCTCAATGTCGATCCGGGCACCATGAGCCCCTATCAGCATGGCGAAGTTTTCGTGACTGATGACGGGGCGGAAACCGATCTCGACCTTGGCCATTACGAACGCTTCACCGGGAGGCCTGCCAACAAGCAGGACAATATCACCACCGGACGCATCTATCAGGACATCATCGCCAAGGAGCGGCGCGGTGATTTCCTCGGCGGCACGGTGCAGGTCATTCCGCACGTAACCGATGCCATCAAGGATTTCATCGGATCGGGCAATGAAGAGTTCGATTTCGTTCTGGTTGAAATTGGCGGAACGGTTGGCGATATCGAGGGTCTGCCATTTTTCGAGGCGATCCGCCAGTTCGGGCAGGAAGCGCCTCGCGGCTCATGCATCTATATCCATTTGACCTTGCTGCCCTATATCCCAACGGCGGGCGAGTTGAAAACCAAGCCCACTCAGCATTCGGTGAAGGAACTGCGTTCCATCGGCATTCAGCCCGATATCCTGCTGTGCCGCGCGGACCGGGAAATTCCCGAAAATGAACGGCGCAAGATTGCGCTTTTTTGCAACGTGCGGCCATCTGCCGTCATCCAGGCGCTGGATGTTTCGAGCATTTATGATGTGCCGCGCGCCTATCATACGGAGGGCCTGGACAAGGAAGTGCTGGATGCCTTTGGCATTCAAAATGCAAAAGCTCCTGACCTTTCCAAATGGGAAGGCATAATGCAGCGGGTGACCCAGCCCGAGGGTGAAGTGAAGATTGCCGTTGTCGGGAAATACACCGGATTGCTTGATGCCTATAAATCACTGAACGAAGCTTTAGTGCATGGCGGCATAGCCAACAATGTGAAGGTGCGTCTGGAATGGATCGCGTCGGAAGTTTTCGAGAATGAGGATCCAGCGCCCTATCTTGAAGGTGTCGATGGCATTTTGGTGCCCGGCGGCTTTGGTGAGCGTGGTTCGGAGGGCAAAATCAGGGCCGCGACATTTGCCCGAACGCGCGATGTGCCCTATTTTGGCATTTGCTTTGGAATGCAAATGGCCTGCATTGAGGCTGCGCGGAACCTTTGCGGCATTTCCGATGCAAGTTCGACGGAATTCGGCCCCACGAAACAGCCGGTTGTTGGCGAGATGATGGAGTGGATGAAAGGCAACGAACTGGAAATCCGGAAGGCGGGTGGTGATCTAGGCGGCACCATGCGGCTTGGAGCCTATGACGCTACGCTGGCAAAGGGCAGCAAGATAGCCGAGATTTACGGCTCAACGCATATTTCCGAACGCCACCGTCACCGCTATGAGGTTAATACGCGATACCGTGAGCAACTGGAAAACGCGGGCATGCGCTTTGCAGGCATGTCACCCGACGGGCTATTGCCGGAAACGATCGAGTATCCGGATCATCCGTGGTTCATCGGGGTGCAATACCATCCCGAGCTCAAATCCAAGCCATTTGATCCCCATCCCTTGTTTGCCTCTTTCATTGGTGCTGCCGTGAATAAGAGCCGTCTGGTATAGATATGAAAAATGCGCTCCAACGTCTAATACCTTGGTTCGCGCTGCTGTTTTCTATCTTGTTGTTTGCAGGTTCCGCAGCTGCGTTTGACGAGGCGGTTATCGGACAGGCGGAACGCTCGGCGTTGGCTTTCCGCGCCAACCTGCAAGCCATTGACAGTCAGCTGGCGCTGCCGTCGATCACTGACCAGCATCTGATTGATCATCGCACAACGCTCGAAGACATTCGCATCAAAGCGCTGAGCCAGTCGAGCGCTCTCAATGAGCCCATCAGTGAAATTACCGAGCAGGTTGCAAAACTTGGCCCCGCGCCGTCCGCTGATCGGACCGAATCCGTCGAAATCGGAGCACAGCGCAAACTGTTGAACGATGCGCTTAATCGTTTGCAGGGCGCTAAAACACAACTTGAGTTAGTGGCTGTGGAAGCCGAGCAAAAGGCGGGGCGCGCCTCTTCCATTCAGCGTAACCAGTTTTTCCAGAAAATTTTTGAATCCAGCAGGTCTATTCTTAACCCCTACCTGTGGCGTGATGCCGGGGCAGGCCTGACGGTGTTCCTGCAGCGTCTCTGGGCACTGATAGGAAATTGGTGGAATCAAGTCCAGCATACAGCGAGTATTTCCTCGCTGGTAATGCTGCCGTTGACGATACTCCTGATCTTGGCGGTGTGGTGGTTTGTTGGCCGGGTGGTGCGGGAGCGTTACAAGGTGAGAAGCCTCAGCGGTGTTTTTCCAGATAATCTGGACAGGCTCTGGCGTGTCGTCCGCGCCACGCTTGGCACCCTGATTCTCCTCAGCATTCTGTTCGCCGTAACCCTCAGTTACCTCGAAAATGCAGGATTTGTGACCGCGCGGTTTAATCTCGTGCTCGATGGGCTTGCGGCCATCATAACCGGGACATTGGTCAATGGCGTTCTGTCATACCGCGTCGCGGCGCCAAACCAGGCCAAATGGCGATTGATCAACCTTGATGATGCAGCCGCTTCGCGCTTTGCAGTCCTTGCCACGGTGTGTGCGGCAATGTCGGGAGCCTCGGATGCCTTCAGCAATCTGGCGGACGGCATCTATCTTCCCGTGAGTTATTCTATTGGCCAATCGGCTCTCGCCTCCTGCCTCATGCTGGTCCTGCTAGCTCTGTTGCTGCTGAATTTTCGCAACCAGCCCGGATTGGTTGAGAAAGCCCCAAATCAGGTTATTTACTTCCGCTGGGCCGGGGGTCTTCTTACGCCGGTGTGGCTGCTTGTCCTGCTTGCGACCATAGGCTTGCTCTTCGGATACGTAGCGCTCGCAAACTTCATCGTTTTCAAGCTGTTTGACACGGCTATTGTCGTCACATTTCTGTTTATGATTCACTACACCGTCGACGCGGCTGTCCAAACGAGCCTTGATCCGGAGAGCTTTTTGGGCGGGTTTATAAGGCGCGTTTCCGGCCTGGGAGAACGTGCCATTGAGCGGGCAGGGCTGCTGTTACGCACCTTCGTGGATATCCTGCTTGTATTCATCGGACTGCCGATCCTGTTTTTGCTTTGGACCGTAACATGGATCGATTTCCGGGCGCTGGCCAACAAAGCATTCTTCGGATTTGATGTCGGAAACGTCACGATTTCACCTTCGTCCATCCTTCTCGTGGCATTTGTGCTATTCAGCGGCATCGCAGTTACCAAGTTATTTGTGAGTTGGCTCAACCGCCGCATTCTTCTTGAGACCCGTATCGACAAGGGAGTCCAGGATTCAATACGCAAGGGCGCCACCTATGCGGGCTATACCATTGCGTCGGGATTTGCCCTTACGACAGCTGGTCTGGAATTTTCAAACCTTGCCCTCGTTGCCGGTGCCCTCGGCGTTGGTATCGGTTTCGGTCTGCAATCCATCGTCAATAATTTCGTTTCGGGTCTTATCCTGCTGGCGGAGCGGCCGATACGGGTGGGTGACTGGGTTTCCATTCCAGCGGGCGAAGGGTTGGTGAAAAAGATAAAGGTGCGAGCCACGGAAATTGAAACATTTGACGGCTGCTCAATCATTGTTCCCAATTCAAACTTGATCACGGAACCAGTGAAGAACTGGACTCACAGCGACACCATGGGGCGCTTCACCGTCAATGTTAGCGTTGCTTATGATAGCGATGTGGATAAAGTCAAAGAGTTGCTGATGCAATTGACGAAGGCCCACCCAAACGTTCTCACGTATCCGGAGCCTGTGGTATTGTTGCAGAATTTTGGCGCCTATTCACTGGATTTTTCCATCAAGGGCACGGTTGGCGATATTTTCTATGGAATCTTCGTAGCCAGCGACATTCGCTATTCAATTCTGAAAGCGTTCAGCGAGAAAGGTATCGTCATACCCCAGCCTCCAGCCGTGAGTATTGCGCGGTAGTCAACTCCAGTAGAATCCCCCCCTTTATTCAACAGATCTTATTGAGCGGCGTATTTTAGCTCCTCGGATGATGTCGGCCGCCCGATTCCGAAATAGGCAAAGCCCTGGCTTGTTACATGTTCGGGGCGGTAAACATTGCGGAGATCAACGATTGTTTTGGCCTGCATTACAGTCGCCAATTTACGGAAATCAAGGGCACCAAATATTTCCCATTCGGTTACGATTACAAGGGCATGAGCGCCATTTGTGGCATCGTAGATGTCAGCTGCTAAGTGTACCTCATGAAGCAAGGTCCGTGCTGTTGCCATGTCGGCTGGATCATACGCCGGTATGATTGCTCCACGATCTTGCAAAGCCTGGATTATGGAAAGAGACGGAGATTCCCGGATGTCATCCGTGTTGGGTTTGAACGTAAGGCCAAGGTTGGCGACCGTCTTGCCATGAATATTTCCATCACAGGCCGTGACTACTTTCCGCGCCATGGCGCGCTTTCGTTCATCGTTGATGGCAACAGTTGCTTCGACCAAGCGAAGTGGGCTGCCATAATCCTGCGCAGTCTTGGCCAAGGCAAGCGAGTCCTTCGGAAAACACGAGCCGCCAAAACCAGGTTCCTGCACGCAGGAACCTGGATCCAATCCGCTGGTCGAGGCCAATGCCGTGAGAAACGTCCTGCACGTCGACGCCTACTATTTCGCAAAGATCAGCCATCTCGTTGATGAAGCATATTTTCAAGGCAAGAAATGCATTTGCCGCATATTTAACAAGTTCGGCGCTGCGTCTCGACGTAAACAGGAGCGGCACCTGGCTGGCATGGAGCGGCAGGTAAACCTCAGTCATGACGGTGCGGGCCCGGTCGTCGCTCAGGCCTATCACGATACGGTCCGGCTTCTTGAAATCACCGATAGCCGAGCCTTCACGCAAAAATTCCGGATTTGAGACCACCGCCACATCTGCAGCAGGGTTGATTTCGCGGATAATACGCTCAATTTCGTCACCGGTTCCCAATGGAACTGTCGACTTTGCGGCCACCACCTTGAAACCATTGAGTGATGCTGCGATTTCGCGGGCAACCGCATAGACATAGGAGAGATCGGCGTGCCCGTCACTCCGGCGGGGCGGAGTTCCAACGGCAATGAATACAACATCGGAATTGCCAACTGCCGCGGAGAGGTCGGTTGAAAAAGACATTCTTGCCGCTGCGACGTTGTCCTTCACCAGTTGATCCAGGCCGGGTTCATGGATGGGAATTTCACCGCGCTTCAGTGCGGCGATTTTTTTAGCATTACTGTCGATGCAGGTGACTTCATGGCCAAAATCGGCAAGGCAGGCACCGGACACCAGACCCACGTAACCAGATCCGATCATAGCAATTCGCATTGTGAGCTCCAGTGACACCAGTTGGCAAAGAACGTAGAAAAATAAATCAAATCAAAAATGTGGATGCGATTTTACGGCATGAAGCATGCGCACGGTTCATCAGATTACACCCATCCGCGCCAGATCAATTAACCTTATCAGACCTGATAACTTGTTTTGCTCATTAAGGACGAAAAGAGCGGTGATCTTGTTCACTTCCATTTCCCGCAACGCCGCGGAAACGATTTCATGTTCGCCGATAACACGCGGATTACGTGTCATGATGTTTGCTGCCAGATTTTCGAAGAGATTCACATCAGCGATATGACGACGCAGGTCGCCATCGGTGATCGCCCCGACGAGACTGCCCGCGCCGTCCACAACACCCAGAATGCCTAGTCCTTTGGTTGTCATTTCCAGGATGGCATGGCGCATGACCGTCTGTTCATCAATAATCGGAAGCGCTGCTCCCGTGTGCATCACGCTTGCGACGGCGCGAATACTCGCTCCCAATTTGCCTCCAGGATGATAGACCCGGAAATCGACAGGCTTGAATTTGCGCGCGCTCAACAACGTAACGGCCAGAGCATCACAGAGGGCCAGTTGCAATGTGGTGGATGTCGTCGGCGCGAGCCCGTTTGGGCACGCCTCTTCGGCCTGCGGAATTTTAAGCACAATGCTGACATTGCGCCCCAGTGCACTGCCCGGGTGTGCGGTGATCGCAACCGTAGGAATTGCAAACCGGCGGGTATGCTCGATAATGGCGGAAAGCTCTTCGCTCTCTCCGGAGTTTGAAATCAAGAACACAATATCGGACGACGTAATGCCGCCGAGATCACCGTGGCTCGCTTCGCCGGCATGAATGAATTGCGCCGGTGTGCCGGTGGATGAAAGCGTTGCAGCAAACTTGCGTCCTATATGACCGCTTTTACCCATGCCTGACACGATTGTACGGCCCTTGATATCCAAAACCATCGCCACAGCCTGGTTAAATCCATCGGCCAAGTCCGACTCGAAACTCTCGATAAGCTTCAGAAGGCCGGCTTCTTCAATGCGTAACGCCGCCAGTCCCGTTTGCCAATGATGCATAGATTCACGTCCTTTGCTGACATCAAGAATAGCCTTCCGCCACTGTTCGTTCCAGCACCAAGAATCCCTTGCAAAAGCACGGCAGTTGCTTGGCCGGGATTTCCCGATTAGACATTTGGGTTTTGTTGGGAAAGAAGAAATGCCGCTCGTAATCGTGCCCGCCCGGCTGAAAAGCGCCCGGCTGTCGGACAAACCCCTCCAACTCATCGGAAACGACCCGCTGATCGTGCATTGTTGGCGGCGCGCCATGGAAGCCGATATCGGGCCCGTATATGTGGCGGGAGACAGTGAGGCAATCTGTGAAGTCATTACGAAAGCGGGAGGAAATGCCGTACTGACGGGAGAGGCCCATTCCGGCACGGACAGGGTGGCGCTGGCGGCAGAAATAGTTGATCCCTCGGGCAAACACCAAGTGGTGATCAACCAGCAGGGCGACATGCCTTTCATCAACCCCACGCATCTGCGGCATTTTGCGGTGGGGCTCAAGGATATTGTCGAGATGGCAACCGCGGTTTGTGAACTGGGACTTGTTGAAGTGCGTGGCCAGGATTTTTTCCGTACTACGGTCAAGTCGCATATCGGGCTTTACGCTTTCACACGCGATGCGTTGCGCAAATTTCATTCGATGCCGCAGAGCGGGCGCGAGAAGGAAGTTCGGCTGGAGCAATTGCGGGCGGTTGGTCAAATGGACATTGCTTTCATTGAGCTTGCGCACATGCCCCAGGAAGTGAACACTCCCGAGGATTTGGAAGCCGCCAATTCGATGATTAAAGCAGCAGGATCAAGCCGCTGAAGGCTTCAGAATATCCTTGGCCACCGCATCAATGCGCTGCAAGCCAATGATGAGGTTCTCCAACTGATCCAGCGGTATCATGTTGGGTCCATCGGAGGGGGCCCGGTCGGGGTCTTCGTGGGTTTCGATGAAGAGGCCAGCAACGCCTACGGCCACCGCCGCGCGCGCCAAGACAGGCACCATTTTCCGGTCTCCACCGGAGCTCGCTCCAAGGCCGCCAGGCTGCTGAACGGAATGCGTTGCATCGAATATCACCGGCGCGCCTATGTCACGCAGCACGGGCAACGCACGCATATCGGAAACCAGCGCGTTATAGCCAAATTGCGCGCCCCGCTCAGTCACAAGCACCTTTTGATTGCCTCCGCTCATGAGTTTTTCCACAACGTGGCGCATGTCCCAAGGTGCCAGAAACTGGCCCTTCTTCACATTTACGGCCCGCCCGGTGGCGGCTGCGGCCAAAAGTAGATCCGTCTGGCGGCATAGAAGGGCGGGAATCTGTAAGACATCTACTGCGTCCGCGACAGCCGCGCATTGCCAACTTTCGTGTACATCGGTGAGAACGGCGAGGCCAAACTTTGATCTGATCTCCTGGAAAATTGGCAATGCGGCTTCAAGACCGATACCCCGCTTGGCCGTTGCGCTGGTCCGGTTGGCCTTGTCGAACGATGTCTTGTATACAATCCCGATGTTGAGCCTTTTACCGATCCCGGCTAGCGCTTCGGCCATAAACATCGCGTGGTCGCGGCTTTCCAATTGGCATGGCCCGGCAATCAGAGCAATTGGCAGATTATTGCCAAACGTGGCAGAGCCAAGATCAAGAACAGGTAATGGAAGCACTGTTTTCATTGCGGCTTGCTAGCATTAAGCTCGCTAAGTGCCAAGCGGCATGCGAGAAAATTGTCAGTATCCAACAGGCAGTATTGGAAAACCGGGAGAGACGCTTGACGGACGGAAAGCAGTTGATATGGGCCCTTCAAACCGGGCGCACGGGAGATAACGCCCAGGTCCTGGAAATCGCGCATCAGCTCGGAGGCAATATAGTTGCCAAGAAACTGACCTTCAACGCCATGCACAATCTGCCGAATTGGATATTGGGTGAAAGCCCCACCAGCCTCGCGCCGGAGGCGCGGCGAGAGATAACACCGCCATGGCCCGATGTGGTTATTGCCGCCGGCAAACGCACGGTGCCGGTCGCGCGATCGATAAAGGTGGCATCAGGTGGGAAGACAAAACTGGTTCAGGTCGGGCGCCCAAGGGCAGCGCTCTCGAATTTTGATCTTGTGATCTCGACTCCACAGTATGGTTTGCCGAAAGTTCCCAATGTTGTCGAATTGGCTTTGCCATTTGCTTCACCAAGGTCTGCTTCCAAGCAAGAGATTTCATATTGGGCAGAAGAATGGAAAGACTTGCCTCGCCCGTGGACGATGGTGTTTATCGGAGCAGGCAAGTTTCCCTTGCGCTTTGGCGCGGCGAAGATCGCAGATCTCGGAGAAAAGCTTTCGGCACTCGATACAAGCCTCCTTGCCATAGCTTCGCCACGCACGGGACCTGAAGTACTTGATATGCTAGCAAAACATGTAAAAAGCCGTCCTGTCAAATTCTATCCCTGGGGCGTCAATACAACTTCCTATCATGCGGCTCTCGTGCTTGCAGACCGGATCGTCGTAACCTCAGACAGCATGTCGATGGTAAGCGAGGCGATCAACAGCGGCAAACCAGTCAGTATTTTCAAACTCCCTGCAGCGCGGTTTTCTGCATCATGGTCAACCGAACGCGGTCTTGCCGCGTGGCTATCCCGGAAGGGCCTGCTACATGCGCCTCGCAACATGCCCGCTGTTATCAATGGGCTCGTCGCCCAAGGCTATGCCAGCGTTCTCGGTGAAGATCCGGTTGCACATAGTGTATTGAAGCCAGACTATCAGCTTGCCATCGACCGCATCCGCAAACTGCTTGACCCAGGCGCATAGCAGGAAATTACCGTTCGATTGACAGCGAGGCATCCGGAATTGAAGATCCCCTGGCGGCCAGGCTGATTGAAATGATTCCGGCAATGAAGATCAGCACAAGACCTGCAACCGTGGTCCAGCGCGGAATTTCATTGAAAAACAGGAAACCCCAGAGTGGTGACCAGATCATTCCAGTATATTCAAACACGGTGACAAGATTTGCGTCGGCCATGCGGTAGGCGTTGGTGAGAAGAGACATGGCAACGGCGGCGATGACTCCGCAGAGGCCCATGAGAAACAAGTCATGGTTGTTTGGCCATGCCCAGGCGCGCACCAGGAAATCGAGGCTGGGGTGGCCGAGGTGGTCTATTCCAGCAAGGGCAAAAAATGCGGCGATTAAAACGGCCCCCAATAAGTAGACCGCATTCTGGTAAAAGGCCATGACCGCGGCGGATTCCGTAACGCCGAGCCTGCGGGCGATGATCATAGCAAGTGCGTAGGTGGCAGCACTCACAAGACTAAAAAACGCAGCGGGATTGAAAAGAGCCGTGCCGGGTTGGAGGATCACCAGCACTCCGATGAAGCCCAGGGCAATGGCCGCCCAGGATTGTGCGGAAACCTTCTCACCCAGTATCGGCACAGAAAGAACGGTCACGATGATGGGTGCGGCAAAGAAGAGGGCGATGGCCTCGGCCAGGGGCAGGGCCGGCAAGCCCATGTAATAGGTTGTGTAGGCGACGAGCAGAATGCCACCGCGCATCACAAGCGCCCAGAACAGGGGCGTGCGGAGCTTCGCGATGCCGCCCTCGAAATGAACCAGCAGAAGCAGCAGCGGGAGGGAGACAATGCAGCGAATGGTCATGGCCAGGGTCACCGCATGGGTGTGGCTGATAGATTTGATAATGGCATCCTGGGTTGAAAACAGCATGACGCCGAAGACGAGCGAAGCAATGCCAAGAAGATTTTGGTTGGCCCGCATGGTCAGGCTTCAACCGCAATGGAGATATGGCGGCGCTCGCGGTGGAAAATATAGAGGCCCGAGCCAATGATGAGGGCGGCCCCCAGCCATGTCCAGGAATTGGGCCAATCGCCCCAGATCACGAAGCCGAAAAGCGTGGCCCAGACCAAGGACGAATAACTGAAGGGGGCGACGACGGAGGCGGGCGCAAGGCGCAAGGCGCGGATTAGACAGAGGTGGCCAAGAGCTCCTGCCAGTCCGCTGCCGATTAACAGCAGCCAATCAAAGGCCGTGGGCCAGGACCAGAACCAGGGGACGATCAGGCTTGTAACGATAGCTCCCGCCGTTGCGGTAAAGAGCAGTGAAGTAAGCGGGTCATCGGCGCGCACCATGCGCGTGACGATTTGGTAATTGGAATTGAGCAAGGCGGCGACAAGCAGGAACAACACGCCCAGCCCTATGCCGCCAAAGCCGCTTTTCCAGGGTTCGACAACGATGACCGCTCCGGTGAAGCCGACAATAATACCTGCCCAGCGGCGAAGGCCCACCTTCTCGCCAAGCAAGGGGATGGAAAGAAGGGTTACCAGGATAGGGCTGAGAAACATGATGGTCGTTGCGGTGGCAAGCGGGGTTGTGCGGATGCCCGCGTTGAATACGGCGGTCGTGGACATCAGGAGCAACGAACGCAGCGCCTGCTTTCCCGGGGCAACGCTTTTTGCGAGTTTGCCAAGGCTTCGTCCACAGACAAGGGCCGCAATGATGGTCGCAAAGAAGAACCGCCCCCAGGTGACCTGCACCAGCGAGTAGCTTTCCAGCAGGTGTTTCATTGTGGCATCAAGGGTTATGAAGCATATCATGGTGCCCAGCATCCAGAGGATGCCGCGCATGCGATTTTCGTGAGAATCCGCGGGAGACATGGAGTTTCTATAGAGTGCTAAGCCACGCTCTCCTACTGTAGCTGGTATGCTAGCAAGGTTGCGCTATTTGCATGGCGCAAGCTCATCCTCGATGTGGGCCCGGATGATCTCTTCGAAACTGCTCTCGGCCTTGAAGCCCAGGCCCAGGGCTCTCTGGGGATCAAAATTGCGCGGCCAGCCGGAGACGATTTTGGCAATTGTTTCGTCATTTTCGCGGCGGATGAGTTTCACCACATCATTTCCCGCAACCTTGCGAAGCGCCTCGATTTGCTCGGCTACGGTGCAGGAAAGGCCGGGCAGGGTGAGGGTGCGGCGGTTTCCAAGTTTTGCCGTGTCCAATGCCGCAGCCTGGATGAGAAACTGAACGGCGGCGCGCGGTGAGGCGTGCCAATGGCGCACGGTATCGTTCACGGGAAGGATGGCCTCTTTTCCCGCAAGTGGTTCCCGGATGATGTTGGAAAAGAAGCCGGAGGCCGCGAGATTGGGCTTGCCGGGGCGGACGCAGACGGTTGGCATGCGGAGCGCCACACCATCAAAAAAGCCGCGGCGGGAGTAGTCGTTCAGCAAAAGCTCGTCGATGGCCTTCTGGGTGCCATAGCTGGTGAGCGGCGTGGTGAAGTACTCGTCACCAATTGCCTCGGGGAAGGGGGCGCCGAAAACCGCAATGGACGACGTGAAGATAAGTTTTGGCTTGTAACCGCCGCCCACCTTGCGGATGACCTCAAAGAGAATGCGGGTGGCGTCGAGATTGATCCGGTAGCCCTTTTCAAATTCCTTCTCCGCTTCGCCGGAGACGATGGCAGCGAGGTGAAATATG
This sequence comes from Hyphomicrobiales bacterium, assembly GCA_038251095.1. GTDB lineage: Bacteria > Pseudomonadota > Alphaproteobacteria > Rhizobiales > Aestuariivirgaceae > Aestuariivirga. The sequence continues at coordinate 9,633 of JBBSBQ010000034.1, read as the reverse complement.
ACATCAGGCCTGCCGGCAATGAGCTTTTCTGCCTCGCCAGCAGCCGAAAGATCGCCGACAAAAGTTTCAACCGGGTAATTTGAAGTCGGTGGCGCAGGGGGGATTACGGCGTCATAGCGGGTAACGCGTGAGATGGCCGTCCCGCCAAGCTTTCCCTCATTTCCAAGGCGTGCGAGCAGTTTTGCGCCGAGCATTCCGCCAGCGCCGATAACCAGGATATGCAAATGAACCTCCGATGTTAAATGATGCCGGCGGAGACTACTCCACTGACGGGTCTTTCCTTAGCTTTCGCCGCACGATAGCCGGAGGTGTGGTACAGGCTCAAGTGGTCTATCGCGCCACCCTTGCGGCGGCGGGCTTCGGCAAGAATAGGGCTCACATCTGTATTGAAGGCCCGTTTGATCAGGCGGTGGCCCGCCATCACGTCGCTTTCATCCTGGGCGGCGGCAAGAGTTTTGCGGTCAACGAGGGAAGCCTGGATGTAGGCCCTGACGATCTCCATGGCCGACGCCACGAGGCTTTCGATAAGATCAGTCACGTTATGGGACTGGTCGATCATGTAGGCGGGTGCGAAGCCTTTGGCATTACGTAGCTCGGCATCGACAAGTTCATTGAAAATCAGGAACAGGCGGAAAGGATCGATCGAGCCTGAATCCAGATCGTCGTCGCCATACTTGGAATCATTGAAGTGGAAGCCGGCCAGCTTCTCAGCGCGAATGAGGCGCGCCACGATTTGCTCGATATTGGTGTTGGGTGCATGGTGGCCAAGGTCAACCAGGCATTTGGCCTTGGGGCCAAGCTCAGAGGCCGCCATGAAACTTGAGCCCCAATCGGAAATGACGGTTGCATAGAAGGCCGGCTCGTAAAGCTTGTGTTCCAGAAACACGAACCAGTTCTTGGGCAGTTTGTCATAAATAGCGCTGAGTGAATCCATGTAGCGATCAAAGGTAGCGTTGAGATTGGTTTGGCCCGGGAAATTTGCTCCATCGGCGATCCATACGGTGAGGGCGGTGGAGCCCAGTTTCTGGCCGATTTCGATGCATTCGATATTATGTTCCACGGCCTGGTCGCGGGTGGCTTTGCAGGCATGGGTGACGGAGCCGAATTTGTAGGACGCCTGCTGGTTGCTCTGGTCTTGAAAAGTGTTCGAGTTTACCGCATCGAAGCCCAATTCGTAGGATGCGGCTTCCTGGCGAAGCGCATTGTAGTCGGCCACCTTGTCCCATGGGATATGGGGGGAGACATTGGGTGTGGCGCGGCAGAGTTGCTGGACCACGCCGCAGTCGGCCAGCTTGTCGTGAATATTGCGGGGTTCGCCCAATCCGGGAAAACGGGCAAAGCGGGTGCCGCCGGTTCCCACGCCCCAGGTCGGGATGGCCACCGCATAATCCATGGCGCGCTGGGTCATGGCCTCGATGTCTATGCCCCGGCGTTGCAACTGGCGCCCGAGGCTTGCGTAATCATCGGCTAAAGCCTGCTCAAGCTTTTTGTTTTCTGCGCCGATCAGGTCCGCCGGGATGGCAAAGGTCATGGTCTACCTCGAGAAGGTAACGGCATTACCAGCATCGACATTGAGGAAGTTTCCGGTGGACTTGGCCGAAAGATCAGAAGCGAAGAAATAGACGGCCTCGGCGATGTCTTCAGGAAATACCGAGCGCTGCAGGAGCGAGCGTTTGCGGTAATGTTCCTCCAATTCATCCTCTGAGATCTTGTTGGAAGCAGCGCGCTGCTGTCGCCAGGCACCCTGCCAGATCTTTGAACCGCGCAGGACGGAGTCCGGGTTGACCACGTTCACGCGGATGCCCATGGGAGCCCCTTCCAGGGCCATACAACGGGCCAAATGAACCTCGGCGGCCTTGGCGGTGCAATAGGCTGAAGCCCCTGGCGAGGCCGCTATGGCGTTCTTGGAGGCGATGAACACCATGGAGCCGCCAAGCGCCTGGCGTTTCATCAGGCGGTAGCCTTCGCGGCCCACGAGAAAATAGCCCGTGGCCATGATCGACATGTTCTTGTTCCAGAGGTCAAGGGTGGTGTCCTCAACATTTGCGGCCAAAGTAATCCCGGCGTTGTTGACGACGATATCCACCCCGCCAAAGGCCTTCACGGCATCATCCATGGCTTTGATCACCGTATCTTCGCGGGTCACGTCCATGATCACGCCCCGGACATTGTCCTTGCCGAAGATTTTGCCGAAATTGGCAACGGTTGAGTCGAGCGAGGCCTCATCAATATCGGCCAGGACCACGCAGGCCCCTTCTTTCATCAGGCGTTCGGCGATGGCCGAACCGATACCGCCGGCCCCGCCGGTGATAAAGGCAACCCGCCCGGCCAGGCGTTTGGACTTGGGCATGCGCTGCAGCTTTGCTTCCTCAAGCAGCCAGTATTCAATGTTGAAGGCTTCCTGTTCGGGAAGTCCCACGTAGGAGGACACCGACGAGGCGCCCCGCATGACGTTGATGGCGTTAACATAGAATTCGGCGGCAACGCGGGCGGTGGCCTTATCCTTGGCAAAGGACAGCATGCCGACTTGCGGCACGAGATAGATCACCGCATTGGGATCGCGCATCTTGGGAGAATTAGGGTGCTTGCAATGGTCGTAGTAGCGGCCGTAGTCGGTACGGTAATCATCGATTAGCTTATCGAGATCTGTACCTGCGGCATCATGGGGAATGATCATGGGGCGAATTTTGGTACGGAGGAAATGGTCGGGGCAGGAGGTTCCCAGGGGTGCCAGGGCGCCCAGCATCTTGCCATTCACGAATTCCAGCACCTCGGGCGCATCAGTGAAATGGCCGACCTTTTTTTCTTCCTTGGAAATCCGTCCGCGTATTTCGGGCAGCAGGCGCAAAACAACGGCCTGTCGCTCTGCCTGACTGAGCGATTTGACGGCCTCGCCGCCAAAAGCCGGCTTCTTGCCATTCTTGTCTAGCCAGGTGGCGGTCTTGTTGATGATGCGAAGGGTTGTCTCGTAACATTCCTTCGCAGTTTTGGCCCAGGTGAATAGGCCATGGCTGCCCAGCACGACACCGACATATTCCGGAAGTTCAGTGGCCATCTCGCCAAGCTTTATCCCGAGATCAATGCCGGGGCGCTGCCACGGAAGGTAGCCCATCTCATTTCCGTAGATTTCCTTGGTGAGCTTCTCGGAATCCTTTGATGCGGCGATGGCGATGACTGCATCGGAATGGACATGGTCCACATGAGCGTAAGGGACATAGCCATGAAGGCAGGTATCAATCGAAGCGGCGCGGGAATTGAGATTGAAGGTGCAGTGATTGAGATTGTGCACCATCTCGTCTTCCTGGGAGAGGTCCTTGTAGAGGCCTTTAACGGCCAGCAGCTTGTCCATGTAAAGCGTGGCGAAACCATCGAGCTTCATGGACGCAATATCGCCGCCGGAGCCCTTTACCCACAACACCTGTACCGGCTTCTTGGTCAGAGGATCGGTCATTTCCACTTTGGCGGACGTATTGCCGCCGCCGAAATTCGTGATGCGGAGGTCGCTGCCCAAGAGATTGGAGCGGTAGAGCAGGAGACCCGGTTCATCGAGATTTTTGGTATGGGAATTGTCCCACAGGGATGGGATCAGAAGTGATGATGTCATGGATTTGCACCCGGTTGAATTTTAACCACCGTATGATCAGGTTCGCTCAAGGTCAATCAGAAACTGGCGTATTGCAGCGCAATGACGTTTTGCATTGCGGCAACTATTGACGTTCGTGATTGCTAATGATTAGTTTTGATTGTCTTGGAGAGTTTGATGCACGAACGGGAGCGATGGCAAATGATACTCGGAGCGATCAAGGATCGTGCCGTTGTCACCGTGCGTGAGCTTATTGTGCGGACAGGCGCTTCGCCTGCGACACTGCGCCGGGATCTGGCAAAGCTTGAAGAAACTGGTCAGATCAAACGGGTGCACGGCGGGGTCGAGGCTGTCAATTTTGATGACCGCCCCCACCTGGCAACCCGGGCGTTTGAGGCGAGCCAATCGCTGCGGGCCGCCAGCAAGCGGGCCATCAGCCGCGCGGCGGCGGCGCTCTGTCAGGATAATGACTCAATCATCATCAATGCTGGCACGACCACCTTTCAAATGGTTGACTTCCTCCGTGACCGTAAAATGCAAATCCTCACCAATTCATTTCCCATTGCCGAAGCCCTTGTGGCACACAGCGAAAACCGTATCATCATGCCGGGAGGTGAAATCTACCGTGAGCAGGGCATTGTGCTGTCGCCCTTTGATGGCGATGCTTCCCAGCATTACACGGCATCCAAAATGTTCATGAGCTGCTTTTCATTTGGCCCGCTTGGGGTGATCGAAGGCGATGCCCTGATTGCCCGCGCTGAGGCCAAGCTTTTGGGCCGCGCCGACAAGCTCATTGTCCTTGCCGATTCTTCGAAGTTTGAAATCCGGGGCAGCATGGCGGTTTGCCCGCTGAGCCGGGTTCATACGCTCATCACCGACGACGAAGCCCCTGAAGCCGTTCTGGATCAAGTCCGGCAGGCAGGCGTAAACGTAATCGTTGTCAGTGCAGAGCAGGCCGACATTTCTTTCGCTGCGTGAGGCGGAGGAAAAGAATTCTAAACCGGACGGCGATAACGCCATCCAAAGCCAACCAGATGGGAGAAAAATATGACGAAAACAACACGCAGACAAACGCTTCAGCTGTTCACGGCGGGCGCCGTTCTTGGCCTGGCGCCGGGCATGTTTTCCACGGTGGCGCGCGCCGACGGCAAACGCATTGCCATGGTAGTGAAGAACCTTGGCAACAGTTATTTTGACGCCTGTGCAAAGGGCGCCACTGAAGCAGCGGCTGAAGCCGGTGGCTTCGAGATCATCTACACGGCGCCCACCAAGGCAACTGCCGAAGAACAGATTGCCGTCATCGATGCGCTTATCGCACAGAAAGTCGATGGTATCATCGTTTCAGCCAATGATGCAGATGCCCTCGTGCCGGTTGGCAAGAAGGCCATGGAACGCGGCATCAAGGTCATCAGCTTTGACTCGGCAATCGGCCAGGATGGCCGCATCATGCATCTGAACGCCTCTTCGACGCCGCTGATTGGCGCCAAGCAGGTTCAGATGATTGCAAAGACCCTGGGCGGAAAGGGCGAAGTTGCCATTCTGTCGGCGGCCTCCACCATGACCAACCAGAACTCATGGATCGAAGCCATGAAGGAAGAATGGAAGAAACCGGAATACAAGGACATGCCGCTGGTTGCCACCGTCTATGGCGACGACCAGGACGACAAGAGCTACCGCGAAATGCAGGGCCTGGTGAAGGCCTATCCCAATCTCAAGGGGGTCATTTCACCGACCACGATTGGCATTCGCGCGGGCGCCAAGGCCATCATTGACGGCGGCCTTGTCGGCAAGGTGTTCATCACCGGGCTCGGCCTGCCTTCGGAAATGAAGGATGCGGTGCTCAAGGGCGCCTGCGACAGCTTCGCGATCTGGAACCCGGTTGACTATGGCTATTCCTCCACACAGATCATGATCAATATCCTGAACGGTGCGGAAGCCGGTCCGGGATCGACGGTCAAGATGGGCCGCATGGGCGAAACCATGGTTGGCGATGATGGCCAGGCCGCCATGGGCGACCCCTTCACCTTCGACAAATCGAACGTCGAGGAATTTGCGAAAATATTCTGATGCAAAAGCCTGATGCAAGCTCTCCCCCGCAGGGGGGGGAGCCTGTTCTTTTGCTGAACGGCGTTTCCAAATCATTTCCCGGTGTTCGCGCGTTGAACGATGTTTCATTCATGCTGCGCGCCGGCGAAGTGACGGCGCTGGTTGGCGAGAATGGGGCGGGCAAATCGACGATCGTGAAAATTCTCACGGGCATCTACAATCCGGATGCCGGGGAAGTCATAGTAGGTGGCCAGGTTCGCAAGTTCCAGTCGCCGCGCGATTCCTGGGCTGCGGGCATTGCCGCTATCCACCAGGAAACGGTCATGTTTGACGAACTGAGCGTGGCCGAAAACATCTTCATGGGCCATATGCCGGGCCAGAAATTTGTAGATTGGCCGCAAATGCACCAACGCACGGCCGAACTCCTGAAAAGCATCGAGGCCGACTTTGATCCCGAAGACAAGCTGAAGCAGCTTTCGGTGGCCCAGAAACATATGGTCGAGATTGCAAGGGCGCTCAGCCATGAGGCTTCCGTCATCATCATGGATGAACCCACGGCCGCCTTGTCGCGCAACGAAATTGACGATCTTTTCCGTATCATCGCGCAATTGAAGGTCGAGGGCCGGGCGATCATGTTCATCTCCCACAAATTCGACGAGATTTTCCGGGTGGCGGACTCTTTTGTTTGTTTGCGGGACGGCGAGAAGGTGGGGGACGGCAAGATCAGCGGAATTACTGATCCCAAGCTCGTGAGCATGATGGTAGGCAGGCCCATTGATCAGGTTTTTCCAAAGCGTGATATCGCCATAGGCGATGTGGTTCTGAAGGTTGAGGGCTTGTCGAACCCGACCGAATTTGCGGATATTTCCTTTGAGCTTCGGCGTGGAGAAATTTTGGGGTTCTACGGGCTTGTGGGGGCGGGGCGCTCCGAGGCCATGCAATGTCTCTTCGGCATGAGTGCGGCATCTTCCGGCCGGATCACGCTGAACGGCGTGCCGTTGACCATTGCCTCGCCGGTTGATGCCATTGCATCGGGTATTTCCTACGTTCCAGAGGACAGGCAGGTGCAGGGAGCAATTCTCCCACTGGGCATTCGTGAAAACATTACCCTTGCCTCCATTGCGTCACATGTTCGCAATTTCTTCCTTTCAAAGCCATCTGAACTTGATGCGGTGCGGATGCTGGGGAAACGTCTCGATGTGCGCGCTGCCCACTGGGAGCAAAGGCTCGGTGAGCTGTCCGGCGGCAACCAACAGAAGGTCGTCATTGCCAAGTGGCTGGCGGCAAAGCCAAAAGTCATCATCCTTGATGAGCCGACGAAGGGCATTGATGTTGGCTCGAAGGCCGCTGTGCATGACTTTATCGGCGAGCTGGCGGAGGAGGGACTTGCGGTGATCCTGATCAGTTCGGAACTGCCGGAAATCATGGGCCTGGCAGACCGCGTGGTGGTCATGCAGGAGGGCCGGATTGCCAGCATCTTCACACGCGGCACATGGTCTGCGGAAGCGATCGTATCGGCAGCAACCGGGGCACGGAAGGCCGCATGAACTTTCTGCTGAAACACCGCGAACTGGCGCTTTCCCTGATCATTGCGCTCATGATCACGGGCATAAGCATTTATGCGCCCGCCTTTGCTTCCTTTGAAAACGCGACCGGTGTTCTCAATGACACCTCGATCCTTTGCATGCTGGCGCTGGGACAGATGATGGTGATCATAACGCGGGGCATCGATTTGTCGGTTGCTTCAAACCTGGCGCTGAGCGGAATGCTTTCGGCATCCCTGGCGCAGAATTATCCGGACCTGCCGGTGATTGCTTTCATAGCAGTTGCCATTTCGACTGGCCTTTTGCTCGGCCTGATCAATGGCAGTCTTGTTGCGTTCCTGGGTATCCCTCCCATTGTGGTGACGCTGGGCACGCTTGCCATCTTTCGCGGCATGATCGTGGTTTATGGCGGCGGTAACCAGGTGAATGCCTCGGAGATGGGTGATATTTTCCAGTCTTTTCCCAAAGTCACCTTTTTAGGGCTTTCTACAATTTTCTGGAGCATGGCCGCTGTCGCCCTCGCGGCATGGCTTTTCCTGTCGATGACGCGCGTCGGCCGCGGCCTTTATGCGGTTGGCGGCAATCCGGTTGCCGCACGCTATTGCGGTATCGATCTGGCGCCGCAGCAGTTGCTGGTTTATTCGCTCTCCGGGGCAATTTCGGGGCTCTGCGGGTATTTTTGGGTTTCGCGTTATGGCGTGGCCTATTCGGAAATTGCTTCGGGTTTTGAACTCACAGTCATTGCGGCTTGCGTGATCGGTGGCGTTTCCATCGCCGGCGGTGTTGGCACAGTGGCGGGAGCTTTGTTGGGCGCGCTGTTCCTTGGGGTCATCGTGAATGCGCTGCCCGTCATGCAGATCACGCCTTTTTGGCAGATGGCGATATCCGGCGCCGTCATCCTTGCGGCTGTCGTTGTCAATGCAAGGGCAGAGAAGCGCGGTGTAAAACTCATCCTGCCTGAGGCCCGTCTTGCAGCGGGAGCAGCGAAATGAACGTGGCGCCGCGGCATGATGTGGCTGACGCCGCGCCCCGAAGCCTTGGCGACTGGCTATTGCGCTGGGAGACCATTCTGGTGATTCTGCTCGTTGTCGTCATCGCCGGCAACACGGCGATCTCGCCTTATTTCCTCGATATCTACAATCTCTCGGACGCCACCTATAATTTTTCCGAGAAGGCTATTGTGGCGCTGGGCATGGCCTTGTTGATCCTGGTCCGGGAAATTGATCTTTCGGTCGCCGCCATCATCGCGCTCGCCTCGCTTGCCATCGGCCTTGCGGCGCAGGCCGGGGCAGGGCTTCCGGTGTTATTGTTGATTGGGCCTGTCGTTGGTGCTGCCTGCGGCGCCTTCAATGGGTTCCTGGTCACGCGCATCGCGTTGCCATCGATTGTGGTAACCATCGGCACAATGTCGCTTTTTCGCGGGCTGGCGCAGGTGGTGCTCGGCGACCAGGCGATTACCCAGTATCCGAAAAACTTCACGGTAATTGGCCAAAGCTATCTGATCAAATGGCCGCCGCTGCCTTACTCCTTTGTGATATTTTTGGTGTTTGCGGTGGTCTTTGCCATTGTGCTTCATAAAACCGCCTTGGGCCGCAAGCTCTATGCCATCGGAAACAATCCGGTGGCGGCGCGGTTCTCGGGCATCCCGGTAGACCGCATCCGCTTCATGCTTTTCGTTCTGACCGGGACTTTAGCGGGCCTTGCCGCCGTGCTTCTCACGGCGCGCATCGGCTCCACACGGCCCAATATCGCGTTGGGCTGGGAACTGGAGATCATCACCGCGGTGATCCTCGGCGGCGTTTCCATCGCGGGCGGTTCAGGCACCATCCCAGGGGTTGTGATAGCCGTGTTCATTATAGGCCTTGCCACCTTTGGCCTGTCGCTGGTGAATGTTCCGGGGATCGTGATCAGCGTTCTCCTGGGATTGCTGCTCATCTTTTCAATTGCCACGCCAATCGTAGTGCGGCGGCTCATGAAAAGCCGGACGACATGACACATGAAGTTATTGGCTGGGAATATGAACACTGGGTTTCCTATGCCTCGTTAGATCGAATTAATCTGTAGACTGATTATTTCTGTTTCAGGACGTGTCCGCCTTCATCGCATCCCAGGCCAGGGCATGGCAGTCGGCGAGGATCTCATCAATCGGATGAATGTGCCATTTGCGGTGTCCGGGCGGCGGGCCCGGCCGGAGGGGTGATTTGAACACTGGTCCCGGCATGGCCTCCCGTCTTGCGGCATTGTGGTCCGGCCTGATTGCCCTTTTGACCAAGGCCGTCATTGCAGCCCTCAAAACTGTCTAAGCCAGAAAAATTATCCTTCAATTCGGCCGCTTGCCGTGAACCGGATGCTCCGTCACTGCGACAAACTCCATGAGTGTGGGCAATTTCAAACCAGATGGAGAAGATAATGAACGCAATTTCACTGAGGGGTTTCTGGCCGCGGGGCCGCGTACTGGGA
>JBBSBQ010000033.1:0-44231 GCA_038251095.1 Hyphomicrobiales bacterium | reverse complement strand
GGTCATTGCCATTGGCATGGTTCTCTTGTTTACCGCGGGCGTGGTTGGCATTCTCGACATCAAGTTCGGGAATTTCGCCGTCTCCCTCATTCTCCTGGGCCTCGGCTGGAATTTCGGCTTCATCGGCGGCACCACCATGCTGACCACAACCTATAGGCCTGCCGAGCGCGGTAAGGTGCAGGCCGCGAATGACTTCGGTATTTCGGCGCTCATGGTCGTGGCATCCTTCAGTTCCGGCAAGGTATTGGATAGCCTGGGTTGGGGCGCCGTGGGCTTCGCCATGTTCCCCGCCGCATTGCTGACAATGCTCTTGCTCGGCTGGCTAGTGGTGAATCGCGCCAAAACCGCCTGACCCCACAATGGCTGCCAAGTACCGGCCCCCAATACTGCCCATTGCTTCTTTTTGCCCGATTTGGCATATCCCAGCCATCAATCCGGGGCAGGGGACGGGCAGGCGGGATTCGCCTGTCTGGATTGCACCGGGGCAACACAAACAAAAGGGTTGATTCATGACCTCCACTCTCTGGCTGATCGTGCTCGCGGGCGCGCTGTCCATCGTCTACGGAATTGTCACCACGCGCGGCCTTCTCGCCGCCGATGCGGGCTCGGCCCGCATGCAGGAAATTTCCGCCGCGGTGCGCGAAGGTGCGGCCGCCTATCTCAAGCGCCAGTATCAAACCATTGCCATGGTTGGTGTGGTCATTTTCATCATCGCCTGGCTCTTGCTTGGCGCTTATTCGGCCATCGGCTTCCTGATCGGCGCGGTGCTCTCCGGCGCTGCGGGCTTTATCGGCATGAACGTTTCGGTGCGCGCCAACGTGCGCGTGGCGCAGGCTGCGACGAAGTCGCTTGCCGGGGGGTTGGACCTCGCGTTCAAATCCGGCGCGGTAACCGGCCTTCTGGTGGCCGGTCTCGGCCTCCTCGGCGTTACACTTTATTTCGGCTTTCTCACGGGCTCCATGGGTTTTGAACCCACCAGCCGTGACGTGATCGACGCGCTGGTTTCCCTGTCCTTCGGTGCATCGCTGATCTCCATATTCGCCCGTCTCGGCGGCGGCATCTTTACCAAGGGTGCTGACGTTGGCGGCGACATGGTCGGCAAGGTCGAAGCCGGTATTCCGGAGGATGATCCGCGCAACCCCGCGACCATCGCCGACAACGTTGGCGACAACGTGGGCGATTGCGCCGGCATGGCTGCCGACCTGTTCGAAACCTATGTGGTGACCACTGTTGCGACCATGGTTCTCGCGGCAATCGTGCTGCCCGATGCCATGAAGCTCGCTGGCATGGTCCTGCCGCTCGCCATTGGCGGCGCCTGTGTCATCACCTCGATCATCGGCTCTTACTTCGTCAAGCTTGGTGCCTCCAACAACATCATGGGCGCGCTCTACAAGGGCATCATCGCAACGGGTGTGCTTTCGCTCGCCGCCTTGTACCCCGTGATCTCCTATGTGTTCGGCGGTATGGATGTAGCCCTCGGCAATGCCGACAAGGCCTTCACGCCGATGAGCCTGTTCTATTGCGGCATCGCCGGCCTCGTGATCACCGGACTCATCATCTGGATCACCGAATACTACACCGCAACCGGCAAGCGCCCGGTGAACTCCATCGCAGAAGCCTCAATTACCGGCCACGGTACCAACGTGATCCAAGGTCTCGCGGTTTCCATGGAAGCAACTGCCGTTCCAGCCATCATCATCATTTCCGGCATCATCGTCACCTTCAATCTCGCGGGCCTCTTCGGCATTGCCGTTGCGGTGACCACGATGCTGGCGCTTGCTGGCATGGTCGTGGCCCTCGACGCCTTCGGCCCGGTTACCGACAACGCCGGCGGCATTGCCGAAATGGCGGGCCTGCCCAAGGAAGTGCGCCACAACACCGATGCACTTGATGCCGTGGGCAACACTACCAAGGCCGTCACCAAAGGCTATGCTATTGGTTCGGCGGGCCTTGGCGCTCTCGTGCTCTTTGCCGCCTACACGCAGGACTTGAAGTTCTTCGCCGCCAACGCGGCGCCGGGAACCTTCTTTGAAGGCGTGAACGTCACCTTTGATCTCTCCAATCCCTATGTGGTTGTGGGCCTGATCTTCGGTGGCCTGCTGCCCTATCTCTTCGGCGGCATGTCAATGACCGCCGTGGGCCGCGCGGCACAATCCGTTGTGGTTGAGGTGCGCCGCCAGTTCAAGGAACGTCCCGGCATCATGAAGGGCACGGAAAAGCCCGATTATGCCCGGGCCGTGGACCTGCTCACCAAGGCGGCCATCAAGGAAATGATCATTCCGTCCATGCTGCCCGTGTTGTCGCCCATCGTGGTGTTCTACGTGATCTACGCGATCGCCGGCAAGGAAGCGGGCTTTGCGGCCCTGGGCGCAATGCTCATGGGCGTGATCGTCACCGGCCTTTTCGTGGCCATCTCCATGACCGCCGGTGGCGGCGCCTGGGATAACGCGAAGAAGTCCTTTGAAGATGGTTTCGTGGACTCCAAGGGCGTGAAGCACCTGAAGGGCTCCGAAGCCCACAAGGCCTCAGTCACCGGCGACACCGTAGGCGACCCCTACAAGGACACTGCTGGCCCCGCCGTTAACCCCATGATCAAGATCACCAACATCGTAGCTTTGCTGCTGCTGGCGGTTCTCGCGCACTAACGAACTGTCAGTTTGCACTTATTAAACCCCGCGAAGAGCAATCTTCGCGGGGTTTGTTTTTGCAGATCATGCAGCGTCGTGAAAAATGATTCCGAGCGTATGGCGGTTGCCCGCGCGCAGCTTACTGACGCCGTGCCGAAGATTGCACCTGTGAAAGCCGCGCGTGCCCTGCACGGGCCGGCTGTTGACCGCAAACACCACCGCGTCACCCTTCTTTAACGGCACCACTGCGGCGCGTGACTGCATGCGCGGCCGTTGCTCTGTGAGCACGAATTCGCCGCCCTCGAAATCTTCGCCCGGCTCGTTGAGGAGGACCGCCACTTGGAGCGGGAAAACATGTGCGCCATAGAGATCCTGATGCAGGCAGTTGTAATCATCTGAGCCGTATTGCAGCAGCAAGGGCGTCGGGCGGGTCTGCCCGGCGGCGTGACAGTGTTTTATGAATTGGGCATGGGCCGCAGGGAAGCGCGCCTCCATCCCCATGGTCTGATGCCAGCGGTTGGCGATGGCCGCGAGGTTGGGATAGAGCGCCGTGCGCAGGGCTTCGATCATGGGCGGCAAAGGGTAGGCGAAGTATTTGTATTCGCCGCGCCCGAAGCCATGCCGGGCCATGATGACCTTGTTGCGAAAGCCTTCGTCCTTCTTATAGAGGCTGGAAAAGTCGTCGCATTCCTTTGCGGACAACAGCCTCGGCATTACAGCCCATCCCTGCGCGTCGAGGTCTGACGTGACCGCAGGCCAATTAATGGCTTCAAGGCGGCTCATGCCACCGCTTCCAGGTTGATCAGTTTGCGCTTGCGCTGACCCCCCCAGTGATAGCCCGAAATCGAACCATCGGCCTTGACTACCCGGTGGCAGGGAATGGCGACGGCCAGCACATTGGCGGCGCATGCTGCACCGACATCCTGGGCAGTGGCGGGCAGCGCCAATGATTTGGCGATCTGGCCATAAGTGGTGGTTTGGCCCGCTGGAACATTGCGTAGCGCTTTCCACACGGCCTGCTCCTGCGCCGAGCCGCGAATGTCCAGCGGCATGTCCAGCCCTTGTTGGGGCGCCTCAAGGAAGGCCGCTATTTTTTCCGCCTTGTCCACGAGTCCAGTTTCGTCGAGAACGAGGCGGGCCTGCGGAAAGGCATAGGCCAGCTCGCGCCGGAGCTCGTCCCGGGTGTCACCCAGCAGAATGGCAGCAATGCCCTTTTCGGCGGCAGCCACCAGCACCATGCCAAGCGAAAACGTGTCGAACGTGAAGCGGAGATCCTCGCCCGCAGTTTGCATCTCTGTAGTCATCTTTGTCTCCTGTTTTGACGCAGGATCAGGATGCTGAAAATGGTGTGCTAAAACCACTCGATATGCGACCAGGGACGAAAAACATCTCCGGAGTTTGGGCTTGATAAGTTTTTCAGGGTTTGTTGCTTGAGTAACCTGAAACCAGTTCACCATTGAACCGCGCGTAGCCATCAGCCGTCGTCTTCAGATGCTCGCGCACAGCTTCATGCAACTCCGGGAGCTTGTGAAAGGGAATTGTCGGCAGTGCATGATGCTCCGCGTGAAATGGCATGTTCCATGCTACCACCCGAACCACCTTCATCGTGAAAGTCGTGCGCGTGTTTTCAAACATGTTGTCGACATGCGGACAGTTCGTGTGCTCGGCGAGGAGAAAGAGCCGCAGGAAGGGTTGGCCAAGGAGGGCAGGGACGAGCCATGTCCAAATCGCAAGCGGCGTTTCCCAATAAACTGAGAAGGCAGCGATCAAGACATAAATGGCCAGCATCAGCCGGGCTTCGAAAATGGCGCGGGGCCGGGCCTTCTCCGGCACAAAGGCATCGGCGCTGTGTCCTGTCGCGTTGCGCAGCAGCGTGCGGACCACAGCAAACCACAGGGGAAGTCCCGATACATGTTTTATATAACCCACAAGAGTGGTGGGCTTTGGAGTTTGCAGTTCTGGGTCACGGGCCAGATCATGTGTATGGCGGTGGTGGGCGAAATGAAAAAACCGGAACCAGGCCGGCGGGATAAAGATCAGGAAACTGCTTATGTTTGAAACCGCCGTGTTGAGGAAGGAACTCTTGAATGCCGTTTCATGTGTGCATTCATGCAGCGCGGTGAAAAGAAAAACGATCAGGATGCCTTGTACCGGCAGCAGCAGAAACCAAAAGGGCACACGAAGTGCAATAAGGGTTCCCAGGACAAGAATCGCTCCCAGATGGAAGCCGGCCCGCAACAGTCCCGGCCCGTCACTCCGTTCAATGAGAGACCGGCGTAAGGCAGGCTCAAGATTTGTAATAACGGTCCGGTGGTCGATGGCGTCCATAATTCGCAATTTAACATGACCGGAAAGATCGACCAAATAACACTCCTGCGACGCCATTTGCCGCAGCAATTTGGCACCGGGCTCAATGTTCAGGGCCTGCGGTGCGCGGCCGCAATGCGGCAGTTGCATGCAGAATGTGATCGAGGTGAACGTCGGAGCGATGCAGCAGCGCCAGCAGCTTGATTAGGTCATAAATGTCGCTCGTCTGCTAGTTGGGATTCATTCCAATACGGGGCAGGTGTCATGAAGGGAACAAGAAAGTAATTGAATATCTCAACAAAGCCCTTCGCCACGCGATAACGGCTGTCAGCCAGTACTGGCTCCATTACCGCCTGCTGCAAGATTGGGGCTTCGCCAAATATGCCAAGAAGGGGCACGAGGAATCGGTCGAGGAGATGCAGCACGCTGACAAGCGGAGCGCCCGCCGCAATGCCAGCGACATCGGCTCCATGGAGCTCTTCAAGTCGTTGCTGCAGGCCGAAGTGGCCGGTGGCAAGGGCTAGCCGGGTCCACTTGGGTAATTAGCCGGAAAAGGAGAAATCGGTTTCCGGCTCCTGGGAGGCCCGGAGGCGGGATTTTGCCCGTTTATGCCTCTCAATAGCCCGCAGGGCAGGAAGCCGCCGCAGCGCCCTCTATGGTCATTTAAAAGCCTAATAAAGGAGTATAGTACTATTCAGGTTTCACGGCCTTCCGGTAAAGATGCCAGGTGGAATGGCCCAGCAGCGGAAACACCACTAGAAGACCGGCAAATAGCGAGGCAAGGGACATTGCCAGCAAAAAACCGATGATGAGGCACCACATGAGCATGGGCTTGGGGTTTGCCAGCACCGCTTTGACCGAGGTGATCATGGCGGTTACAAAATCCACCTCGCGGTCGAACACCAGAGGCAGCGAAACAACGGTTATCGAAAACACCAGCAAGGCCAGGGCGGCGCCAACGAGATTGCCCACCACAAGGAACACCATGCCGCGCGGCGTTGTGATGACGGCATCCAGGAGAGCGCTCAAGCCGAGGGGCTTGAGGCCGAAAAACAGCACGTAGATCGCCGCCGCGATATCCAGCCAGATCAGATAGGAGAAAGTCGTCACCACCGCCATGATGCTGATGGCCTGCCCGTTCTTGCTGAAGAACGAGGCCATGATGGCACCGAAGGAAACTGCCAGGTTGTTCTCCAGCCGCCGGGAGATTTCGTAAAGCCCTCCCGCCGCAAAGGGTGCAACCAGGGCAAATCCGGTCGCCATTGGATAAGTGTAAGACCCGCAGTTCATGCGGATCATCAGGAACAGGATTAACCAGCCGAAGGCTGCATATAGAAGTCCAAAGGAAAGACTTGAGAAGGGGGGCCCGCTGCATGTCGCGGAGTCCCGCCGCCATGACCTTCAGAACGGTGGAGACGGTGATGGTGGCCACCTGCGGCGGCTTGCGCGTGGATTGCGGCTTTGCATCAACTTCCATCATCAGCCGTGCCTGCGATTTCCCGGGTGCAGTGTCTTGCCGAGGATCCCGCCATCGCGACCGATGACATGCGTCGATGAGCCAACGATCAACGGATCGGAAGTGGTGACCACCCGCTTGCTCTTTTTGGAATAGGGCAGGGTATTCAGAAAATCCCGCATGCAGTTGATGCGTGCTCTCTTCTTGTCGTCGGATTTGACGATGGTCCAGGGCGAGTCCGCGGTGGCGGTGTAGAAAAATATTGCCTCCTTGGCTTCCGTGTATTCGTCCCATTTATCCAGCGAGGCCTTGTCGATGGGTGAGAGCTTCCATTGCTTTAGCGGATCATGCTCGCGTGATTGAAAACGTTTTTGCTGTTCTTCGCGAGTCACCGAGAACCAATACTTAAACAGCCGGATGCCGGAGCGCACCAGCATCCGCTCGATCTCGGGACACGGCCTCATAAATTCCAGGTAGTCATTTGGCGAGCAAAAGCCCATGACCCGTTCTACACCGGCCCGGTTATACCATGACCGGTCGAAAAACACGACTTCACCGCCAGAGGGCAGGTTTTCAATGTAGCGCTGAAAATACCTTTGGCTGCGTTCGCGGTCGGTTGGCTTTTCGAGAGCAACAATGCGCGCGCCGCGCGGATTTAGGTGTTCCATGAAACGCTTGATCGTGCCGCCTTTTCCGGCCGCATCGCGGCCTTCAAAAATGACCACAACCCGCTCGCCGGAATCCTTGATCCAATTTTGTGCTTTCAGCAATTCCACATTGAGTTGCGCCATTTCCTCTTCATAGGCCTTGTTGCCCATGCGGCTCTTGTAAGGGAACTCGCCAGTCTCAAAGGCACGACGGACCAAATCGGAGTCATGGCGGTACTGGAGAGGGGATTTGACTGGGCGTTGATCATTGCTGGAAGGGGCCGCGGGCTGTGGCGCGCCTGTTTCGATCATGGCACTGGCTGCTCTTGATGGGATAGCTCGATCCTCAGACAATTCAGTCTACTCTCCGCCTGGCCGGTTGTCATCGAATTGTCATCAACTTCGACTGATTGGGGAAAGACTGTCATTGATCTGGATCAATGCAAAGCCGCGGGCCCGCCGTGCCGTCAAGTCGTAAGGAAAAGCAGGTTTAGAAACCGGCTTTCGACCCCGCAATTCCCTTGAATATGTCCTGCAGGATTGACAGCTCTTTGCCGGCCATGGGCGTCTCGCGCGAATTGATGTTGATGATGCGTCCATCTTCCAGGCCGTATTGGGCAAAGCTTGTCACCTGGTCGCTCTTGTCAAAGCGAACGGCGATAACTTCGCGGCTCATTTCCTTGGCCTGAAGGAAGGCCCGGCTCTCGGTGACGCTGGTAATGTAATAGTTGCTGTCCCCTTGGAAATTGACGCTGGCGGTCGTGGACGGCGACCCCAGAATGCCCTCAACCTCGGTTCTTGACATGCCTTCTGAAATCTGGCCGAAAGCCCCGGGTTTCGCGAGATAACCATGATGGGTTATAGTGGGTGAGCACGCCGAAATCAGGATTGCGAAAGTGGCCGCAACCAGCCACAGGAGAGCGCGCACAAGGTATTTTCTGGTCATGAAAAACAAAACAAATCCGTCACTTCAGAGTTTTTACTCAATAGTCTTTTGCCCGAGCCGGCCTAAG
The DNA here is from genome assembly GCA_038251095.1 of Hyphomicrobiales bacterium. Classification (GTDB taxonomy): domain Bacteria; phylum Pseudomonadota; class Alphaproteobacteria; order Rhizobiales; family Aestuariivirgaceae; genus Aestuariivirga. The sequence continues at coordinate 36,181 of JBBSBQ010000033.1, read as the reverse complement.
ACGGCAAGTGCATGATACTGGGTCGGCTATACACGGCTCGCGAAAAACGCGAGAAACGCCTTTACAAGGCAATTGTGGCTGCCGCGCGGCACGTCCGGTTCTACGAAAAAATGGCCGTTGCGGATACCATTGACGGACGTTTCGAGATGATTGTGCTGCACCTCTTTCTCGTCCTCAATCGGCTGAAGGGTGCGGGCGTTGAAGACCTCAGGCAAAAACTGACGGATGAGTTCTTCGCCGAAATAGATCGCTCGTTGCGGGAACTCGGCGTCAGCGATGTGGCGGTGGGCAAGAAAGTGCGAAAGATTGCTGAGTGCTACTATGGCCGCGTGACCGCTTATAATAGGGCCTTATCAGCCAGTCCAAAAATGCTGGAGGAAGCGATATGCCGGAATGTCTATCCCGATGGCGCGCCAGAGGAATCAATCAGGGCAATGACGGATTATTTCGGTGATGCCGTAAAACAACTTGGCGCAATTTCTTTGGAGCAAATTCTTCGGGGTGAATTGAGGTTCACATGAAACAGCTTGTCTACGAATTTTCCCGCCCCCTGCAAGTTGACCGCGTTCCAGCCCTGGGATCCCACGAACGCCTTGCCGCAGATGAAAAGGAGTGCGCCGCCCTGGCCAAACGTTTTGACCTTCCCAGGCTTCATTCTTTGGGCGGTCTGCTAAAGGTGGTGCCGTGGCGTGGTGGCGGCTTGAAAATTACGGGGACCCTCAATGCCAGAGTTGATCAGGTGTCCGTCATCAGCCTGGAGACTTTCACTTCGGACCTTGAGTTCGCCATCGAGCGCTATTTCCTGTCGCCACGCGCCGGCCAGCCTGCTGCGGAGGAAGATGTTGATGTCATTGAAAACGGGAGTGTCGACCTTGGGGAAATACTGGCCGAAGGCATGGCCCTTGAGCTTGATCCTTATCCGCGGCGGGAGGGCGAAGTTTTCCTCGACATCGAAGAGCATCCTGAAAGCGCTAAGGTGTCGCCCTTCACCGGCCTCTCGAAATTGAAACCGAACTGAAAAATGAGCCAATTTCGACTGAAAAAATAAGGGGTTGTTTCCCAAGAGATTGCCTTTATTTTCACGACTCAGGGGACTCTCAGTTACATTTGCTGAATAATTCGGCATGACACGTGATATTGCGGGATAATGACAAGCGAACTGACAATAGCACTGGATGTGATGGGCGGCGACGTGGGCGCCAGCATTGTTATTCCTGGCGCTGAACGTGCCGCTATCCGCCACCCAACTTACAGGTTCCTGTTGTTCGGCGATCAGGCCGTCATTGCGCCCCTGCTGGAACAGCATCCAAAATTGAAGGCCAAGGCCGAGATCCGCCACACGGATGTGGCAGTGGGCATGACGGAGAAGCCGAGCCAGGCCCTGCGCCGCGGCCGCGGCAAAAGCAGCATGTGGCAGGCCATTGAAGCCGTGCAGAAGGACGAGGCCGCAGCCGCCGTCTCTGCCGGCAATACTGGGGCACTCATGGCCATGTCGCGCTTTGTGCTGAAAACCCTGCCTGGCATCTCGCGGCCAGCCATAGCCGCTATCTGGCCCACCCTGAGGGGTGAAAGCATCGTTCTTGATGTTGGCGCCACAATTGGCGCCGACGCTTCACAGCTGGTAGAATTTGCCATCATGGGCGAAGCCATGGCGCGGTGCCTTTTTGGCCTCACTCGGCCCACCGTCGGCCTGCTGAACATCGGTGTTGAAGAAGTCAAAGGACTGGAGCAGGTCAAGGACGCGGCAAAACTCCTGCGTGAAATGAATCTGCCCATGGAATATGTGGGCTTCGTCGAAGGCGATGACATCGGCAAGGGCACAGTCGATGTCGTTGTGACCGAAGGCTTCACCGGCAACATCGCCCTCAAAGCTGCCGAAGGCACCGCCAAGCAGGTGGCAACCTATCTCAAGCTTGTTTTGAACCGCACCTGGATATCCAGGCTCGGGGCCTTTCTGGCCCGTGGCGCTTTCACCGCCCTGCGCGACCGAATGGATCCCCGCAAGCACAACGGCGGTGTTTTTGCCGGCCTTAACGGAGTTGTGGTTAAAAGCCACGGCGGCACCGATGAACTGGGTTTTGCCACCGCCATTGACGTGGCAATTGAAATGGTGCGCAATGGCCTGGTCAAGAAGATCGCCGAAGACGTTGCCGCAATGAACGCCATAATCATGGAGCCGGCGGCACAGGTGGCGGAGTGAGTGGAGTAATGCTGAGATCAGTTATTGAAGGTGTGGGCTCCGCTTTGCCAAAGCGGATTATGACCAATGCTGATATCAGCAAGATTGTTGACACCACCGACGAATGGATTGTCGAGCGCACCGGCATAAGGGCGCGCCATATCGCGTCTGAAGATGAAACCACGCGCACCCTTGCAGTCCAGGCCGCGCATAATGCCCTCGCGCATGCCGGGATGACGCCCGCCGATATCGATCTCATCATCGTTTCCACGTCCACGCCCGATAGAACCTTTCCCGCCACCGCAACCCAGGTGCAGGCCGATCTCGGCATTACACGGGGCGCTGCCTTCGACGTGCAGGCCGTGTGCTCCGGTTTTGTCTATGGCCTGACGATCGCCGACAACTTTATCAGGGGCGGCCAGTCTCAATGCGTGCTCGTTATCGGCTCCGAAACCTTTTCACGCATTCTTGACTGGAATGACCGGGCAACTTGCGTGCTCTTTGGTGATGGGGCAGGGGCCGTTGTCGTGCGCGCCGGGAAGGGCGCCGGCACCAACGCGGACCGTGGCATTTTCGGCTGCCACCTGCATTCCGATGGCCGCTACTGTGACAAGCTTTATGTGGATGGCGGGCCATCGACCACAAAAACCGTGGGCCACCTGCGCATGGAAGGCCGCGAGGTCTTCAAGCACGCCGTAACCAATATTGCTGCCGTCATGGACGAAGCCATAGGCAAGGCGGGTCTGAAGCCCATGGATATAGATTGGTTTGTTCCCCACCAGGCGAATCGCCGCATTTTGGAAGGAACCGCCAAAAAATTGGGCGTTCCGGAAGACCGGATCGTGATGACACTCGACCGCCATGGCAACACGTCTGCCGCCTCGATTCCCTTGGCTTTGGACGCCGCCGTGAAGGACGGCCGCATCCAGCGCGGGCAGCTTGTGCTCATGGAAGCGATGGGCGGCGGCTTTACCTGGGGAGCGGTTCTTGCCCGGTTTTAGCTCGAGTCGTAAGTCGTTGAGTTTTCATAATTTTATATTGACCCAACCGTTTGGCCGACATAACTTACGGGTGTTCTTGCAAGGGGAAAAACATGGCAAGCAAGACTTTGACACGAGCGGATTTAAGTGAAGCGGTGCACCGGGATATTGGTTTGTCACGCACCGAATCGGCGGAGATGGTGAAGTCTGTTCTGGATTTGGTTTCAACGGCCCTGGTCGAAGGGGCCTCGGTAAAGCTTTCATCCTTTGGCACCTTCATGGTACGCAGCAAGAAGGGCCGCATTGGCCGCAATCCCAAAACCGGTGAAGAGGTTCCGATTACACCGCGCCGCGTGATGGTGTTCCGTCCAAGCCAGGTGATGAAAAATGTTATAAATGGTCTTGAGCCCGGCAGTGATGATTGAGTATCTCTCTACGGCGAATCGGAGATAGTCCTTGGAAAAATCACCTGAAGCATTCCGCACCATAAGCGAAGCGGCAGAAGAGCTCGATGTTCCGCAACATGTTCTGCGCTTCTGGGAAACGCGGTTTGCCCAAATAAAACCCATGAAGCGCGCCGGCGGCAGGCGCTATTACCGGCCCGCCGACCTGGACCTGTTGAAAGGCATCCGAAGCCTGCTCTACAGCGAGGGCTACACCATCCGCGGATTGCAGCGCATTCTGAAAGAGGAAGGCGTTGCGTATGTTTCTGGCGTTGGCCGCGGTGAAATCGTGGCCCGCAAGCGCGACATGGAACTGGACGGCGTGCCAAGGCCGGGCCAGACCCAGATTGCCCCCCGATTCCGCGGCTCGGCGCCGCTTCCCGGAAGAGCCCCGATGGCGCGTCACGGCGCAAGCGTGGGCGAGGCTCCGACCTACGTGCACAAGCTCTCCGACATGCAGGCGGACGCCTTGAAGGCCGCGCTGCGAGACCTGGGCGATGCCCGGAAACTGCTGGATCCCACTTCGCGGATTTGAGCCATTCCTGGCAATACAAAATAAAGGCCACCTGTTTATTGCTATTGCTTTCAGCTCTGGAAAAGGCACCCTAGGCAATGTCCCTTTGGCGAACAATTCTGATGGCGGTCAATCTCGTCGGGGTGAGATTGGGTGGCGCTGCCATTGGCCTTGCAAGCCAGATTCTGCTGGCCCGGCTGCTTTCCCAGCACGACGTCGGCGTAGTATTTCTCGGCATGAGTGCTGCCGCCTTCATCAGCTTGCTGATCACTGGCGGGTACCCGATCCTGGCGATAACCTGTTTGCCGCGCTATTACGCGCTCGGGCGGAAAAATCTGGTGCATGGCTTCCATGCCGCTTTTCTGCGTGACAGCTTGTGGATCTCGCTTGCCTCATTTGCGCTTGCGGTGGCTGCTTACTTCTGGCTGCCGCTGAGTGACGGCCTGAAAATTGCACTGCTCTTCGGCTGCCTTTCAGCTCCGGCCTCGGCTCTCATCCGCATGAACGGGTCAATTGCCAATTCAGTCCGCCGCTATGCCTTGTCCTATGTTCCGGATTTTCTCTATCGGCCGGGACTCCTGCTGGCCTATCTGCTGGTTGCCTGGGCCGCAGGGCTTCGCCTGAGCATTGCTCATGTGCTGTGGGCCTTCGTGATCGTGAACACGATTGTAGCTCTGGCCCAGGCCTGGCTCATTGGCGAGGATGGCGCACACTCGGGTCTCAAATGGTCGGGAAGGCATAACCTGGCGCCGGTTTTACGCAGCCGCGCGGCAGCACTTGTTATTGTTGGCATCGTCACAGCATCTTTTGCCGATGTTGTCACGCTCATCGCCGGTTTCTTCTTGAACAACGCGGACGTGGCCCTCGTGGGTGTTACAATCAGGTTGGCCGCATTGGCTGGTTTCATTACACAGGCAACGCAGCAATTCATCCTGCCGGACTTGGCCGCAGCCATGACCCGCGGAACTTCCCGGCAGGTCCACGCACTTCTTCTGCGCATCAACATGATTGCCCTTGCGGCCATCCTGGCCTGCGTCGTGGGCGCCATGCTGTTTGGCCCATGGGCCTTGCGGATCTTTGGCTCCGGATATGAAGCGGGCCATTGGCCGCTTGTGCTGTTCATGATCAGCCAGGCCTTCCGCGCCGCGAGCGGCATGAACCAGCATCTCCTGTCCATCGCCGGTTACCAGATCAAGACGGCCGGGTCCTGCCTGGTCGCGATGGCGGTGCTGGTGGGCGGAACCGCTTTGTTTACGCCCAGCCAAGGTGTCATGGGCCTTGCCTATGCGGTGCTTATTGCCGATGCCGTGTGGGCCGGGCTCCTCGCCCTCCAGACACAGCGCCTGACCGGCGGGCGCGGTGATATAATCGGCGTATTGCTCGAGAAAAAATCCTGAAAGCCCAAGGGATAGGCTGGTCGGAGCGGCGGGATTCGAACCCGCGACCCCTATCCCCCCAGAATAGGCCCGTTCAATTTATCTAATAAAATCAATGCTTATTGGAGCGGTAAGTCTCGTTTTGTTCATGATCAATTCACGTCAATCATGGACGAAACATGGACGGACGGCGCGGGAGGCGGACAATGAACCCCCTCAGAGCGATCAGGCGAAAGTGCATTGATTGCTGCGGTGGTTCGTTCAAGGAGGTGCGCCTATGCACATCCTGCGCTTGCCCTCTCTACTCACTGCGGCTTGGCAAAAACCCCGGACGCCGTCCGTCAAAACGAACCGAGAAACAGCTTCAGGCCCTTAGGGATGCCAATAGCCTAAAGAGGCTGCAAAAGGGCCTCCCAGCAAGCCCAGTAACATCCGAGCAGTCCCATGGCGAGGTTTGACATGGATACCGCTCATGAATACGCGCTGGAGAACGTGATTCCCGACAGGCTATCAAGCGTTGATGAGGCGTGCAGAAACTTACACGCAGGTGAAGAAGGCCCCCGGACACTAAGTAGCGAAATTGAAAAGATGATTTCGGGCTTATCCATCATTCCGAAGCCGGACGCACTCTTATGTAGTTTAGAGAACACATTACCTCTTCATCAGCCAGCACGCCGCAGCCCCTCAAGGGCAAGGCGGCGTGCATGGCAAAAGAAAGCCTGTTATCAGCGAGGCCGGTGTCCAGAGCGGCTGCGCCCATGGCAGATCGAAGGCATTTTCGAGGCCGATTACTTTGCCCGGTCTATTGGGCTGCCCCTCAATACCTTTGTGACCGTCTCTTGGCAAAACACGCGGCAGGGGAGCGAAGACATTCAAGAGAGATTCCAGCGGGCGACCAAGGCGATGGGGCAATGGATGCGCCGAAAGGACTACCCGGCGACTTGGGTGTTTGTCCATGAGAACCCCGGCAACTCATGGCCTAACTGCCATTTGCTTGTCCACGTTCCCAGCGGTCAACTCGGTTCATTCAAGGCAATTGCCCCGAAGTGGTTTGATGCGCTGGAAGGCGGCGTTCATATCCGCACCCGAAATGGTCCCACGGACCGTTGTCTCTCCTACATGGTCAAGGGCACGGATTACATCACGGCTCATCGCTATGGAGCAAAAGCCCGCAATCAGGGTTTAATAGATTTCAAAAGATGCGGCTGGACACAAAACCTTGGTGCGGCAGCGCACGAGAGCAATTCCAATTTGAAATATATAGGTTAGACACAGGATTTCGGAAAATATATGGGCGGATATGGTTCAGGAAGAAGCAGCGGACGGCCTACAATTGAGCAGGGCCTGAAGTTGGATTTGCGCTTGCTTCGGCGGCGTGGCCAGTTTTGTCCGGATGGGCACCAATACAATATCAACCTTCAATGGACCTACACATACACCGAAGAGAAGATAGCCAATGTCGGCATGAGCTATTGTGCCGGCTTGGAGGAAGGATGGCTCCGTCTCAGCTACACATCCACGCCCTATGGCGGTGAGCCGATCAAAGTGAACGAGACATTCTGGCTTGAACGCTTTCCGCAGCCCTTTGGAGGTTGTCGCTGGTATATTATCTGCCCTACCACCAACCGGCGCTGCCAGTGCCTGTATCTGCCTCCCGGAGCCACGCGCTTTCGTTCCAGACAGGGCTTTCGGGTGAGGCTGCAGTATCAGTCTCAGAAATTGGACAGGCGCTACAGGCTGATGGAAACGGGCCGCAAGATAGCCGCAAGAGTCTTGCAGGCCGGGCCGCAGAAATGGCGAGAGGAACATCGGGACTGGGGCTTCCCGCCAAAGCCACCGTGGATGAGGTGGAAGACTTACGACCGATACTATGCCCGGTGGGAATGGTACGAGCAGCAATCAGATGCGTGCTTTTCACCTTGGCTTCTAAAGCTCGGCGGCTTGGACACCTAGACAGCTGCAGGTGGAAATCGACGTCCGTCGAACAATACGTATAACACACTGATATTGCTGTATATTGTATGCATAAGTATATATCCATCCTAGCCGCAATCCTTGTCCGAGCGCAGCCGAGTTGAAATTCAGCCGAAGTCTGCGGATTAACGGGGCACCCCCGGGGGCGCAAAATGATGAAAGCCCCCCATACATATTGATGGCTATGCCAAGCAAAACGAGAGGCAGATTTTTTTGCGTTTTAGTCTGTGAACGCGCTCAGCAAGGTTGCATCACACAGAAAACCGGAAAAATCCTAGAAATACCTATGTTCGCGCAGTTGTAGAAAACGTTGAACGAAGGGCAAACTGGGAACTTGGCATGGATAGCCAAACCCACCAAATTGGCGCTTGTAGCGAAGGACCAAAAGGGAGCAGATTGGCTTCGGGTCTGGCGTGTCCAGAGGAAATTGAGGGGGGATTAGCAATGAAAGTAATTTTTTACCCTTGTCCTGATGTTTGTAGCCCTATTCGACTTACCGGCCCGCGCTAGTCCGATTTTGTTAGCCGACTGGAGCGCGGGAGGCGGATTTGGTAGTCAAGGCCCATTACCGCCAGAGCTTGCAAACGCCCAAAGTGCAGGAGTCGTGTTCTCGCTAATGTATGGCTGGACCAGTTTTTATGGTGGCGGTAGTTTCCTAGGTGTAGATGCAGTTCTCGCAATTGGGGATCCGGCGGCTGCATTCTTTACTGGGCAGACAGGATCATTAGATTTCAACTCTACAAACAGCCCAGACTTCACAGCGTTAATGGACGTATTTACGGACGGGCAGCCAAAGGAGATAAATTATGGCGAGTTCTTGTTATTGAACGGCTCGACACTTGTTCCTCCGATTTTGGGTTCTGTCAGCAGTGGCCCCGAGGCATATAATGCGTCACTTCATGGGGCTCACGTTGATTTTGTCCGGCTCGTCGTCCAGAGTGTCAACGAGAGCTTTATCACGAATGGTCCTGACTGGCCACTCTCCGTTGTGCTCCTGGCGGACGTGAAGTGGCAATTCTGGGGCGAGTGCGCTGCTGGCAATAGCTCCTGTCCGGGTGTTGACTCTGAGGTCGTGCCTCTGCTTGCTGCCCTCCCACTCTTCGCAGCTGGCCTCAGTGCGATGGGCTTACTCGGCTGGCGCAGGCGGAAAGCAGCTGTGGCTGTTTAGGATGTGACCATTACGGCGACGCTCTTTGGATTGAATGGCTTTCCACGCTCGTTGAGATGGCCAAGTGCAGCAAGTTCACCGGCGATAGCCCGCAGGCTCAGTTGACCACCTTTTGGTTTTTTCCGACGCAACTTCCGGGCTAGGGCAACGGTATCGGGGTGAGTCTCAGCAAAGCTCTTTCGGCCTTCGCACTTGCCTGTTGCTTCACGTTTCCGCTTTCGCGCGACTGCAAGCTTCGCAACGATTGACGCCTTCTCGAATTGCGCGATGGCCCCCAACACCTGACGCACCAGCACAGCTGTGGGGGTGTCTTCTGTGAAGAAATCCGGTGCCGTCGCTGGGATCAATGCAATACCCTGAGACTTCAGCATATCGTGACCGGCCAGCTGCACGGCAAGATCACGGGCAAACCGGTCCGGGCTTTCGACGATAATCGTCTTTGCCCCATTTGATACTACGCGCCGATGCATTTCCATGAACCCGGGGCGCTCGGTAACTGGATCGGCACCAGACACAGCCGCGTCGTAGTAGCTCTCCAAGACCTCATAACCATGTGCTGTCGCAAAGGCCGATATGGCTGCGAGTTGCCGTTTATCGCTGTCTTTATCCGGGCCAACATTCGCAGCCGAACTGGTCCGAAGATAGGCCACGGCCTTCTCAATAGTTCTTTTCATTATCGTTTATTTACATACGGTTAGACAAATATTATGATACTATATCTTCAAATATAGTAACAATAAATCTTATCGGTTTCAATTAGGGCGTGAACTCATAAACGGGCATGATTAGTCATGCCCGTGTATCTGCTTCGGATGCGAAAGCGGCCATTGTCGGCCATCCTTGCCATGTCTGCTAAGGGCCAGAATCGGATATCCAACTTAACTTTCACCGAATTTATACTCTTAGCTGACTTCGTTGCTCTGAAGGTGCGTTTTCAACAAAATGCCCCCGACCTTCGGCCGGAGGCAATTTTACAGCAGGGAATTTCTTGATCTGGGATAGTTTTAAAAATGCCAGGTCGCGCCAATACTTACGACAAACATATCATCCAATTCAATTCGTTCACCGGTGTCGCCACGATTAAAATCGCTTACGTCTTCCTTATCGTTGAAAAAGTAATATAGGCCCTGGGCGCGAATACTTGTGTTCGAAAAAACCATCCATTCAACGCCGCCGCCCACGACGCCACCAATATCGTTGAAATGAGCCGTGTCCGAGCTGGTATCCTCTATCGATGTCCAGTCTGCGTCCGATAACGCGACACCAGCTGTTCCGTAGAGGAGCGCATCACCCACTGCGATGCCCAATCGTCCACGGATAGACCCAAGCACATTGACGCTTGCCTTTTGCACATCCTCACTATCAAGCGGGGAAACAACCTTATCTTTCCAGTCGGCAAAATTTATGTCCCCTTCAATACCGAACACAATTGCGTCGGATTGCCAATTATAACCCGCATGAAGGCCACCAGCGATGCCGCTAAGATTGAGATCGTCAGCAAAAGAAGGTGTATCGAAGAGACTGGAGCATTCAATGCAGCCAGACATGGAGGCTTCACCATAGCCAATTTGAGCCCCAATGTATAAGCCCGACCAATCAACGCCCGTGTCAGAAATCATATCCGCGGCACGGGCCGTTCCCATGAATCCACTAAATGCTACTGCTGCAGCTACCGTTGTTAGAAGACGAACTTTCATATTACCCACCACGTTTCCCAAGTTCAATTCTTAACAATTCGTTAATTTCCAATAAATTCCCAATAGTGGATATGTCAAGGAAACACACGACTGGCAAACGTCGACCTTCGTCCCCGGACGCAGTTTTTTTGGTTTTGTTGCGGAAAAGCCACGGAATTGGTACTCCTGCCTTGAAACAGGAGTACCGCAATGAAACGGCCCCCAGTTGGTCAGGTAACGCCGAGCCCCTCTCGAACAAGAGCCTCTTCCCTCCTGGAATTGCGGAGTAAACTGCTGGAAGCCGAGCGCCTTCGGCAAGCAGGAAAATTGGAAAGTGCCCAAAACATTTGCACCAAACTGGTAGCGCACTATCCCGATTATGTCGGTGCTTTACATACTCTTGGCCTTATTTTTTCGGACAGCGGCCTATATCAGGAGGCAATTCCATTCCTGAACCGTGCCGCCATGCATGATCCCGACAATTGGAGCATTTTAACCGCTTTAGGTGGAGCATATTTGAGCGTTGGCGCAACGGAAATGGCCCAATTGACGTTGGAGCGTGCAAAAAATATCAACCCAAGCGAAGCCGCAGTTCACGCATCCCTGGGAGAACTGCATCGCGAGCAACAAGAGTTTGACTTGGCTGCTGCCGCCTTTGAGCGGGCCTGCGAGCTTGACTCTGGATTTGCTGCCGCCCTTACTGGATTGGGATTGGCTTTGATTCACCTTGCCAGGCTGCCTGAAGCCGCGAAGGCTTTGGAGAAGTCCATTTTAACTGGCCCTCCCAATTTAAACGCGTTGTATGCACTTGCCAATCTTCCCGGTCATCTTGTGGAGATGGACGTATTGTCTACTGTTACCGCTCAGCTGCATCAATCAGGAACGTCGCGACAAAACGTCAAAACAGCTTACGTCCGCGCAGCAGCTTTGAACCAGCGCAACAGGTACAGTGAGGCATGGGAGGAGTACACGGCCGCAAACAAAATCGAATTACGTGAAATGGAGACGGCTTGGAAACGTCAGCATGAAAGCGACTTGCAATTGCTTGAGCGCCTCAAATTATCTCCAATCATACCATCTCCTTCGAGCAATCTCCGTGATAAAAATTCATCACCAGTGTTTATTCTCGGTCCTTCTCGCTCGGGTAAGACTACTGCCGAACTCCTCATTAGCTCCATTCCAGGCGTGAAACGCGGGTTCGAGAGCTCAATCGTTGAAAAAGCCGTGCGGCTTTGTTTCCAGGATGCGGCACTGCCATTGTACCCGCAATTAATGGACATTCCACCCGGAATGGAAGCCGCATTCCGCGTTCACTTTTTCAAGCTGCTGATTACCGCATCCACTAGCTCCCGCGTAATTACAATCACACATCCGGCCAGAATATATGATGCATTGAGACTCGCTGCCGTCTTGCCATCGGCGAAATTCATCATGGTCAAGAGAAATGTGGACGATGTAACTGCTCGAATTTTTATGAAGATGTATTCGAAAGGCCACCCTTACGCTTACAGCGTTCAGAGCATTAGAGATTATGTGCATTGGTACTATGGGATGATGGATGGTTTGACGGACAAATTACCCGGAAGAGCTCGCACGATCATTTACGAAGAAATGATTGCAGCACCAGATAGAATCCGTGCCGACCTGAGTGAATTTTGCGGAATCCAGGCAACCAATACTCCGATCCCAGAACTTGGCAACGATTGCGGTTGTGCGGCCCTATATCCGCAGCAGTGACAGTATTCTCAATATTTCCTTAATTAAAAATTTGCCCGGGAGTCGATATAAAGCATAAATTCCTCGTGATATGTCCGTTGTGGGTCAAAAAGAGACATCAAGCGATGCTAGGACCATGTTCGCAGTGCCTCCGAAAGCGGACGAACTGCTGCAGATAAAAGGCATTAGCGCCATGGGCTTCCTCGGCTGGCACAGGCGGTAGAGTGCTGTGTCTAGGTAGGCTGGGGGCTTTTGTTTGGAACTGGTTTTTTATGGAGTAAGGTCCAGCGACCCCGTACCGTTTGGAAAAGGTTCGCATGAATAAAGCATTCACGAGGGAAACTGACGATGCGCCTCCCGCCACACCTGAGGAGAGGCCGGTCAGTTCAGCACTCAATCTGGTAACGCCGCGTGGCGCAGATCTTATCAAGGAGCAAATTGCCGCTATTGAGAAAAAACACGCCGCAGAGGCCGACCCCGTCATCAAGTCAGAATTGCGCCGTGACCTTCGCTACTGGTTAGCGCGACAGTCATCTATGCAAGTCGCCGCACAAAGAGACTCCAATACGGTTAGCTTCGGTAGTCGAGTTACCATCCGAAGAGGTACGTCCGTAATTACAGTGTCGATAGTTGGAGAAGATGAATCGGATCCCAAAGCCGGATTGATAGCGTGGACAGCCCCCTTGGCGCGTGCAATTAATGGCGCAGTAGTCGGGGAGACCGTTGATCTCGAAGGTGGGCGGGACGAAACTATCACCATTCTTGCGGTATCTTAATCCCGAAAAGGCTTTTCCCGGTGTGCTCCGTTTTGTGCGCCGAAAACTCTTTCACCCCAAGCTCACATCGATCCATGGAAACGGGCACCTTTGCCCCGCTTTTTGTAACGTGTTGCAATATAATGATTTGAAAAACTTGCGGACAATTGGGTGACTGTCAACACCATCTTTTGCACGGGTCTGTGAATAACGCGTATAATTTGATTCAGAATCAATTCAACTCCGGGAATCTGCTACCCTTAAGCCATGGCCACTCGAACAAACCTCCGTCCGGTCAAATGCAATTGAAGAGGTACGAAGCTCTTCCTTACAATTACTGCCCACGAGTGCTGTGCCGTGCAGCGGTTGCCAGTTGCATCAGTGGTTCAAGCGCTGAGTTTGAATTATTGGCAGAATGTAGAAAAATGCCGACTCCAATCATCTCGGCCACACGCAAAGATTACTATTGGCATGTTGTTTCAGGTGCCAAATAGGCATGGAAAATGTGCGACTCATAAGAAACGGAACGGCATTCGGCTATCCTGTTTCTGCACTCAGAACGGAGGCGCGAAAGGGCAGACTTGCGTTGCTTAGGGTCGCAGGCAAAGACTACGTTTCTTATTCCGCGATCAGGGAGATGGAAGCCAAATGCAAAATCCAAAGGGAGCCAGATTACGCTTTAAGAAACGGAATGATGGAAGCCCCTCAACCTACATCATTATCGACGGGACAAAACAGCTTGGCACGGGTTGCGGCAGAGACCGCCTTGAAGATGCTCAGAAAGCCCTCTCGGACTACATTCAAAGGCGATACCTGCCAAACACCAGGCAAAGTGATCTCGCTCAGATCGGATGTGCGGACGTGATTGGGTTGTATGCCACAGAGATCGCTCCCACCCTGCCGAGTACGGCTACTATAAGCTATCAGGGTGGAGCGCTTGTGAAATTCTGGAGCGATAAGACACTCGCACAAGTTAAGGGATCCACATGCCGCGCCTATGTTAAATTCCGCACTGCGCAGAAGCTCAAGACAAGGGAAGGTGCGGAACAGCGGTTTGTGAGTCCGGCAACAGCCCGGCAGGAGCTTAAACTGTTGGGCCGGGCAATCAATCATTGGCACCGCGAAAGCCCGCTGGTAGCCGTTCCAAGAGTCACCCTGCCCGCAGTAGTGTCGAAGCGCGAAAGAGTGTTGAGCCGCAGCGAGGTCGCAAGGCTTCTTTGGGCTGCTCGAAAACTGAAATTCACCCATGTCGCACGTTTCATTTTGATTGGCGTTTACACAGGGACACGGCATCATGCCATCCTACAATTACGCTGGGAAAGCTGCCTTGTCGGCGGTCATGCGGATATTGAGCGGGGCGTGATTTATCGCCGTGGCTCAGCTGAGCGGGAGACTTCAAAACGTCGCCCGGCTGTCAACATCCCACTCGGTCTGCTCGCCCATTTAAGAAGTTGGACCAAGCGCGGACCAAGTGGAACTATCCTCCACCTCAAAGGCCAGCCCATTGCCAAAATGAAACGGGCCTGGGCCACGGTTGTGAGAGCCGCTGGCCTTGGTCCAGACGTGACGCCCCATGTGCTGAGGCACACCTGCGCTTCCTGGCTGCTCTGGCAAGGCAAAACAATATGGGAAGTTGCGGGGATTATTTGCGCAGACGCTTCAACGGTTGAACGGACCTATGGGCACCATCAACTCATACAAGACGAAAGGAAACGTGCATGAATCATGGACGAAGAATGGACGGGGTGTTCCAAAAAGCCCTTGAAAGTGGTCGGAGCGGCGGGATTCGAACCCGCGACCCCTATCCCCCCAGAATAGTGCGCTACCGGGCTGCGCTACGCTCCGACTACGGGGGTAGTTAGCATCTCGTTTCAGAAAGCGAAAGCACTCTTTGCTGCCTTGCCACATAGGCACTTGACGCTGCAAAGAGCCCCCACATCATTCCGAGCATCCAGTAGAAATGCCGCCAGTGGTCCGTGTCGATCTGCACGCCCTGGAAGATGGTGGTGAGGAGGGGGCAGAACACCACGATGGCCCAGTTCTGCCACGGCGTCCGCATAAGAACGGTCCTAAAACCGATCGTGATCGTGCTGATCATCAGCAGGAAATAGGAAATGCCGCCAAGCCAGCCATAGGAGGCGAAGGCGTTGATGTAGACATTGTGCGGGTCCTGCCCGAAAATCTTATGGAAATAGAGCGGCCCGAATCCGAGCGGCTGCTCAAGCAGGAGATGGATGCTGTTGAGCTGGTTGCCAAAGCGCCCCTTTTCGCCGGAGTCATAGTCCTTCACGAGTGTGAAGCGATCCAGAAACAGGTCGCGCACGCCTTCAACCGAAAGCAGCATTGCGAGCAGGACCGTAAGCCCGATAGCGCCGAAAACCGTTATCAGGATAATCCGGCTTCGCGTCCCGGCGGCAGGCGTGAGGATGTAGGTGAGCCCGACCATCATGGCCGTGGAAACCAGGAAGCTGATCCAGGCCCCGCGGGAAAAGGCCAGAAACAAAGCCGCCAGAACGATGAACAGCCCCATCGCCGACAGGATCTTGTGGCGGTGGGTGCCCAGCAGGAATCCCTGCACCAGCATCACGCCCGGAAACAGCAGGTAGGTGGCAAAGACATTGGGATCCTTGAATGTGCCGACGGCGCGCCAATACAGGGTGAATGCCGAGCCCAGCCCCGCCACATTGAAATATCCCAGGACGCCACAGGTTGAGGCAATCACCGCGGCGATGATGAGGGCGTTCCTGATGATGGCCATGCGGCGGAGCGGATCATGCGCGACATAGAAGGCAAGGAATATCGCGGAGAATGCCATGTAGAATGATGTGATGACGAACATCCGGGATTTCCCGTCATCCGCAACCTGCAGAAAGCTGAAGAAGCCACCCAGGTTGTAGAGGAGCAAAAACAGGATCAAGGGCACCAAGACCGCGCTGAGGGTCAGGCCGGAACCCAGGAAGCATCCCAGCACCACAAGAAACAAAAGGTCGGCAGGGGCAGGCTCAACCGCGACATAAAAGCTTGAGACAAACATCAGCCAGACGAGAATGGCCCTCACCTGCGCAAGCGTGACGCCCATGAAGCGCGGGTCAAGCGGGGCCGGTGCCATATGGGCGGCGGAGGTCAAGACCGATTCTCCCTGTAAGTGAGCAGGCGCTGGTAAAACGCGGTCACGTTCCGCGCCATGGTTCCTGCGTCAAATGCCGCCTTGGCCGATTCAGCCAATGCCTTCGCGTCGTCGGCAATGGCCGCGGGAATTGCCAGGGCCATCTCAATGTGCCGCGCCAGAGCCTCGGGATTGCCCGGCGGGCAGAGGTTTTTTGCCGGCAGGATTTCGGGAATTCCGCCCACGTCGCTGGCGATCATGGGAACGCAACCTGCCGCCGCCTCGAGCACGACATAGGGAAACGACTCGGCCCGTGACGGCAGAACAAGCAATTTCCCGCGCTTCAGGGCCTGGGCAGTCGGCAACCTGCCGGGAAACGCAACTGACGTTCCAAGCCCCAACGTTTCGGCAAGTTTCTTGAATTCTGCGCTGTCAGGGCCGTCGCCCACCAGGCAGGCCGTCAGGGGCCGCTTGCGCTGGACAATGGCCAGCGCCTTCAGCAAAACATCAAAGCCCTTGAGCTGGCGCATGTCGCCCATGTAGAGCAAATCGGCTGCATCCCTGTCCGGCGTGACGGCGGTAAATTCTTCCGGCCACAACCCATTGTGAACCATCGTGTTTGGCTTGCCGCCGAGGCCGATTTTCTTCGCAAAGCTCTGCCGTTCAAATTCGCAGACAAAAATCATGCCCGTGCCGATGCGTGCCAGGGCCCATTCGGATGCCAGGAATACACAGCCCGGAAACGCCAGCCACTGATAATGCAGGCTGCCGCCATGCGGCGTGTAAACCGAAGGTATGCCGAGCGACCGCGCCGCCAGCCGCCCGTAAAGACCGCCTTTGGCGCCGTGCCCGTGAATGATGTCCACGCCAAGCTCTTGGGCGTGTTTCCTGGTGCTGGAGATAGCGGAAAGATCGCCGAAGCCTGGCAGGCGGGAGATCCCGATGCGTGCAATTCCAAGCGAACAGTAGCCTGCAACGCCATCAAGCAATTCGGAAGCAGACTGCCCACCCGTCGTCGAGTCGCAGATGATGCCAACCGCGTGGCCAAGTTCTGATTGCCCGCGCGCCAGATCGCGCACATGACGGAACAATCCGCCGACGGGAGTTCTGAACACGTGCAGGATTTTCATCGCTGCGCCGCTCCGTTCAGAACCAGCGCTCACGCACATAAATGATGTCACCGGGATAGATTTGCGTGGTCACGGGAACGCGGTGCGTCTCCGTGCCGGTCACGTTCTTGCGGGTGATCAGCACGGTTCCCTGATCGGCGCGCGGGCCATAGCCCCCGGCAATTGCAATAGCGTTCTGCACCGTAATGCCGCTCTGGTAGGCGAAGCTGCCGGAGGTGGTGACCTCGCCCAGAATGAAGAAGGGGCGCAGCGCCGTTGCCTGGACCGAAACCTTGGGATCGCGCAGATAGCCGTCGCGCAGCCGCGCGGTGATGAGTTTCTCCATCTGCGGCGTCGTCATCCCGGCGATGTGAACCGTTTGAATGTAGGGGAGCGAGATATTGCCGGAACCATCCACCAGGTAGTCCGCTGTGAGATCGGCTTCTCCCGCCACGCGAATGGTCAGGCGGTCACCGGCGCCCACCTTGTAGCCTGACTGGTATTCATAGGCCGCAGCCGTGCCCTGGGCGCCAAAGGGAGCTACGGCGCCTGCCGAATCATGGGAGGGAAGCTGGGATATGCTGGAGACCGCTGTTGGTCCCTCAGCTATGCTTCCATCGGCCATCAGTCCGGTGCCGCCGGGAGGCGCGGCAATGCCCGCCTTGTCCCAAGACTGGGAGCAGCCCGACAGTGCGATAGATGCCAACAGAAGAATACAAATACGCTTTCGCACGGGGTTCCGTCCAAATTGCCAAACGCGGGCCTGAGATTGCACGCTGCACGACCATAAGACGGTTATAGTTAGTAATGACTTAAAAGCAGCGGACACCGCGTTAAGGAATTGGTTACCATAAATGCTCAAAACAGGGGAGCTATGCAGCCCGCTGGAGTGACTGGCCCCGCTATGAACCAACCCGCCCCCACCATTAATCTGCTCGACGTTATGCGCGGTATGGCCCGGTGCAAGCTGGTCATAGTCGTTTTCACTCTTTTGGCGTTCTGCGCCGGCCTCGGGATCGTGAAGGTCCTGAAACCCACTTATTCAACCGAAGCGCAAATTCTCATCGGGAATCTGGCATCGCCATTCGATCGCACCCAGTCAACTGACCAGCAACAGCCAGATCCCGTAGACGACCGGGTGATAAAGAGCCAGATGTCGGTGCTGAAGTCGCAGGACGTGGCGCTGCGTGTCGTTACCTCCCTGAATCTGCAGGAACGCCCAGAGTTTGATTCCCTCAAGACAAAGGGGCTTGGCAAAGTGAAGCAGCTTCTCCTGAAGTTGGGCTTTGGCGAGGATCCGCGCCTGCAGACTCCGCAGCAGCGGGCCTTGGACCGCGTGACGGACGGGCTTACGGTTTACCAAATTCCTGAATCGAACGTCGTGGCTGTAAAATACTCTTCATCCGATCCTAAGACGGCGGCGGAAGTGGCCAACGCGCTCGTCAAGATCTATGTCGCCTCGACGACGGAAGCCAACTCGCTGCCAACCACCCGGGCCCGCGACTGGATCGCAAAACAAATCGAGGACTTGCGAATAAAAGTTGCAAGCTCCGATGCCAGAATTGAAGAATTCCGTTCCCAGGCTGGCCTGCTGCAAGGCGAGAATTCGACTCTCGGCACCCAGGAGCTTTCCGAACTCAATACCCAGATCACCCTCGCCGAGGGCGCGCGCACCGAGGCCGAGCAGCGGGCCAAATCAATAAAGAACCTTCTCGCCACAAAGGGCACGGTTGTCGGCTCAACCGATGTTTTGAACTCCACCATCGTCCAAAGCCTGCGCGAGCAGCAGGTGGCGTCCGCCCGTCGCGTGGCTGAGCTGTCGGCAACCTATCTGCCGGGCCATCCGAAAATGATCGCGGCCCAGAATGATCTCAAGAATATCGACCGCCAGATTCGCAATGAGGCCCTGAAACTCGTCGACAGCCTTGACCAGCAGGCAAAAATTGCCCAAGCGCGCGAGCAGGCGTTGCGCGCCAGGCTGGAAGAAATGAAGGGCCGGGAGTCGACCGCCAATCTCGCGTCGGTGAAACTGAAGGCCCTTGAACGGGAATCGGCTGCCGACAAGGCCCTGCTTGAGTCGCTTCTCCTGCGTTACGCCGATGCGAGTGCGCGCCAGGATTTGTCGACCCAGCCGGGCATGGCGCGGATCATTCAGCAGGCCGCTGTTCCAACCTCGCCGTCATTTCCCAAATCCGGCCCGCTCGTGGCCCTGATCACGCTAGCCGGACTGGCCTTGTCGCTTGGCCTTTCTTTCCTGGCGGAGATCATGGCGGCGGCTAACCGGATGGGAATGCCGATGGCAAGTGCAGCGCCTCAGCAAGGTGAGCCACTTGTACCCCTGGCATTTGCCCCAAAGTCCGTGGAGCCAATTCTCGAAGCGCCGCATCAAAAGCAACTTCCAGCCCAGCCGGCGTTTGTGGCCGGGGCAATTCCGGCGTTGGCGATCTTTCCATCGGCCGTGTCCCCGGAAGAAAACCTCGAACTTCTGCGCGATGCTGACAAGCAGGATCGCAGCGGCTTGCATTCAGCTTCCCTCCAGGTGGCCGATTGGGCCCTCAAACTTCAGAGAATGGCAGCGCTCCGCCGCCTCGCCATAACCAGCATCGGAGGAGGGGCCGCCAATTCGTCACTGGCGGTGGTTGCCATTGCCCGGGCGGTTGCCGCCAAGGGGGCCCGCGTTGTCGTCATTGACTTGGCCCCCGATGGTTCAAGCGTCGATACGCTCTTCGGCTTGGCCGCAGGGCCGGGATTTGTCGATATTCTCACCGGGACAACCGACTTCACCAAAGTCATCGCGCGTGACCCACATTCCAATGCCCATCTCCTGCGTTTTGGCATGACGCGGGACGAGGGAACGCTCTCGCTGATGGACCAGCGCACCGAGGCGGTCCTGAATGCCCTGGGCAACATTTACGATGTCGTACTGATCCACGCCGGTGAGGCATCGAGCCGGACCACACTTTTGATTGTCAAATGCCAGGCGGCACTTCTTCTGGCTCCAGATTTTCGCCAAGGGGACGTTGCAAAGACTGCAAAGTCGCTCCTGGTGTCCGGCTTGACCGACGTGCAATTCATTCGGCTTGAGCAGGCGAAATCCCGGGAAAATCGCCTCGCGGCAACCGCCTAAAACCCGTCTGATGGCAAATCGATAATAGTTAACGGCCTGCCCGTTAACCTGTTTGCCATGTTTATCGCCCCCGGCGCAGTCTGGCCGGCGTTTGGCAGGAATTGTGCTTTACCCCAATGGAGACTCATGAATTCCCATTGAGGTGAATTGCACTGCCATGGCAAAAACCACAATCCTGAAAACCAGTCTGGAACTGCTGTATTATTCTGGGGCATCCCAGGCGCTTCGGCCCATGTTTGGCGGTCTCGGCGCCATCTTCATGCTGCATCATGTCCGTCCCGGCGGCGGCCAGCAAATGGGCTTTGCCCCCAACGCCGGGCTTGAGGTGACGCCGGAATTCCTCGATGCGGTGATCAGCTTTGTGAAGCTGCGCGGCTATGATCTGGTCTCCATGGCTGAGGCCGTGCGCCGTATCCGGGAAAACAATCCGGACAAGAAGCCCTTTGTGGTTTTCACCCTCGATGATGCCTACCGTGATAACTTCGTGCATTCCCGTCCGGTTTTCAGAAAACACCATTGCCCTTTCACGATATTTGCAAGTCCAGCCATTCAGGATGGAACGTGTGAACTCTGGTGGCGCGGCCTCGAAGCGGTGATTGGCGGCAACACCATGGTGACTGCGGTAATTGGACAAACAAAGATGCGCTTCGACACCATCAGCGATATGCAGAAGCGGGCGGCATGGTTGCAGCTCTACTGGCCCGTCCGCCAGCTCCGGCAAAAGCAGCAGCGCCTCTGGATCAAGGAATTCTGTGAAACCAACCGCGTCGATCTCGGCGCCATTTGCCGCGCCGAAGCCATGAGCTGGAACGAACTCCGCGACATCTCAAAAGACCCGCTGTGCACGATCGGCGCCCACACGGTCAACCACTATGCCGTGGCCCAGTTGAGCGAGGCGGACGCGCGCTATGAACTTGTTGAATCCAAGCGCCGGCTTGTGAAGGAGCTCGGCATGGAAACAAGGTTTTTTGCCTATCCCTATGGCGATGCCACGTCCGCCTCGCCGCGTGACTTCAGGCTCGCCGCCGATGCCGGCTACGAAGCGGCTGTCACCACCCGCAAGGGCCTGATCTTTTCCGGCCATCGCGATCACCTGACCGCATTGCCACGGCTCTCGCTTGCCGGTGAGTTCCAGAAGCTTCGCTACGTCGATGTCTTGCTTTCCGGCTCGGCCTTTGCCCTGTGGAATGGCTTCAGGCAACTGAACGTCGCCTAGGCCTCCATGTCCGGCCGCGACATCCAGCGGATGAGGACCATGGCAACCGGGATCCAGCCGATGCCTAGAAGGATAAAGGCAGGTAGCTCAATCGCCGCGCCATAACCTACGACATATTTTCCACCAATCGCCATCGCAATGAGGGCGTAGACCACGAGGAATGCAATTGTGGCGACGAGCCCCACGAACTTGCGCTGGCGAATTTTCATGGAATTGCACTAGCTTATTGCCAGTTCCGCCGCAATCTGGTTCTTTCGGATGGAATAAATGGGAGTAATTCATGCCTTCACTATCACGTCGCAACTGGGTTCCGGAAGCTTCCGAAAATTATGTCCAGAACCTGGCCAAATTTGCCGCCACGCAATCGGCGAAAAAAATAGCGGTCGAAATTTCCGAGCTCACCGCAAGCAATCGCCGGATCTATGAGCGTGAATGTTTCAATCTTAATCCCGCCGGCAATGCCATGAACCCGCGGGCCGAGGCATACCTCGCCGAAGGGCTGGGATCGCGCCCCTCACTTGGCTATCCCGGCGATAAATATGAAATGGGCCTGGAAGCCGTCGAGCAGATCGAAGTCATCGCGGCGGAACTCTGCGCCGAAATTTTTCAGGCCAAATATGCGGAAATCCGCGTGGCCTCCGGCGCCATGGCAAATCTCTATGCCTTCATGGCAACTTGCAAGGCTGGCGACACGATCATCGTGCCGCCTGCCAGAATCGGTGGCCATGTGACCCACCAAATGGCCGGGGCCGCCGGGCTCTACGGCCTGGATATTCATGAAGCGCCTGTTGACGCCGACAATTTCACCGTAGATCTTGAAGGACTCCGCAAACTGGCGCGCAGCCGGAAACCAAAACTTATTACGATCGGCGGAAGCCTCAATCTCTTTGCCCATCCCGTGAAGGAGGTGAGGGCTATTGCCGATGAAACCGGTGCCTTGGTGATGTTTGATGCGGCCCATCTCTGCGGCATGATCGCGGGCAGGGCATGGGCCAATCCGCTTCTGGAAGGGGCTCACCTCATGACGATGAGCACCTATAAGAGCCTTGGCGGACCCGCCGGTGGATTGATCGTCACCAATGATGTGGCCCTGGCCCAGCGCCTCGACGCGATTGCCTATCCCGGAATGACCGCGAATTTCGATGTAGCGAAGTCAGCGGCTCTGGCGTTGACCATGCTGGACTGGCGCGCACACGGGCAGGCCTACGCCAAAGCCATGATAGGGGTGGCAAAGGCTTTGGCAAATGAACTCGATAGAAACGGTGTGCAGGTGTTTGCCGGCGCTGGCGGGTTTACCACCTCGCACCAGTTTGCCGTGAGGTCCGAAAAATTTGGCGGCGGGCAAACCGCGTCGAAAAAACTGCGCAAGGCAAATCTGCTGGTGTCCGGGATCGGCCTGCCCATTCCCGCCGTGGCGGGTAATTTGAATGGTATTCGGTTTGGGACGCCGGAAATCGTAAGATGGGGCGTTGAAGAAAAGGATGCGCCCCAACTCGCAGGATTTGTTGCCAAGGCGTTGGGCTCCAATGATCCCGCCAGGATCGCCCCCGAAGTCTCCCAATTTCGTTCCAAATTCAGCAGGTTGCATTACATCATTCAGGCTTGAGGATGCGACGCTGGCTCCCTTGAACTTCCCCTTGCCGCCACGTATTGGGCGGCCATGGAACAAACTCCGACCCCGGCGCAGGCCGCGGCGCCCCAAGTGCACCTCTGGCTTTACGCCATAGCCTTTCTGGTGTTCTGCATGGTCATTGTCGGCGGCGCCACCCGCCTGACCGACAGCGGTTTATCGATCACTGAATGGCGGCCCCTGCTTGGCGCAATTCCGCCCCTGAGCGAAGCCGACTGGCTTGATGCTTTTGAAAAATACAAGCTCATCCCCGAATATCAGATTCAGAACCGGGACATGGCCCTTTCCGAATTCAAGTTCATCTATTGGTGGGAATGGGCCCATCGGTTTCTGGGGCGCTTCATCGCCGTGGCCTTTGCCTTGCCGCTGATCTATTTCACGCTCACCCGCAGGATCGAGCGAAACTTGTGGCCGAGGCTGCTCGCATTTTTCATTCTCGGCGGCGCCCAGGGAGCGCTTGGCTGGTACATGGTGTCTTCGGGTCTCGTTGACCGCATTGATGTGAGCCAATACCGTCTCGCTGCCCACCTGACACTTGCCGCAATGATTTTTGCCGCCATCATTTGGGTTGCCAAAGGGGTTGGGCGGAAGCGCCGACCTCCGTCATCTCCCGGTGATTGGCTTGCCGTTCTACTTGTGGCCCTTGTCCTGTTACAAATCGCCGCCGGCGGTTTCGTGGCGGGACTGGATGCGGGGCAGGGCTATGCCACCTGGCCAAAGATGAATGGGCAATGGATTCCCGCAGGCCTCTGGATAATGGTGCCGGGCTGGAAAAACATTTTCGAGAACGCGATGGCCGTGCAATTCAACCACCGCGTTCTGGCCTATGTCCTGCTGCTCGCAACAACCATTTACCTCTGGCGAACCGCCACCCTTCCAGCCATGGTCCTGGCCAGCGCCGTGCTTGCCCAGGCCTGCCTTGGTGTTCTGACATTGCTCCTGCACGTGCCGCTGGCTGCGGCCCTCATCCATCAGGCGGGAGCCATGATCGTTCTGGCCCTCGCCGTCTGGAATCTTCACACGCGGCTTGTTATCCGATAGCCTGGTCCAGATCCGCGATGATGTCGGCAACGTCCTCGATGCCGATGGACAGCCGTACCACGTCCGGCCCCGCGCCCGCCTTTTTCAATTGCTCAGGCGTGAGCTGGCTGTGGGTGGTCGAGGCCGGATGGATGATAAGCGAGCGCGTATCGCCGACATTGGCGAGATGCGACAGCAGCTTCACCGATGACACGACCTTGACGCCCGCTTCATAGCCGCCCTTGAGGCCGAAGGTGAACACCGCACCGGCCCCCTTTGGAGCATATTTCTTCTGCAGCGCGTGGTGTGGATCGCCGGGCAGGCCTGCATAGCTGACCCACGCCACTTTCGGATTCTGCGAAAGCCACTCGGCCACCTTCTGCGCATTATCGCAATGGCGCTGCATGCGCAGTCCCAGCGTTTCCATGCCTGTGAGAATGTAGAAGGCATTCTGCGGCGAAATGGAGGGGCCCAGATCGCGAAGGCCGAGAACCCGGCAGGTAATGGCGAAGGCCATGCCGCCGAAGGTCTCATAGAATTTCATGCCGTGGTAGGAGTCATTGGGTTCCGACAGCAACGGATATTTGCCGCTCTTGCCCCAGTCGAAATTGCCGCCATCGACAATGGCGCCACCCATGGAATTGCCATGGCCGCCCATGAACTTTGTCAGCGAATGCACCACGATATTGGCGCCATGCTCGATGGGCTTGCAAAGATAGGGCGTGGCCAGCGTATTGTCGACGATGAGCGGAACGCCTGCCCGCTTGGCAATTTTAGCAACCGCCGCGATGTCGGTGATGCGCCCGCCCGGATTTGCGATGGATTCAATGAAAATGGCCTTCGTCTTCGGCGACAGGGCCTTCTCGATTGAATCCATGTCTTCCGCATCCGCCCAGACCACATGCCAGCCGAAAGACTTGAAGGAATGGTTGAACTGGTTGATGGAGCCGCCATAGAGCTGGCGCACCGCCACGAATTCATCGCCGGGCTGCATGATGGTGTGGAACACCAGCATTTGCGCCGCATGGCCAGAAGCCAGCGCCAGGGCAGCAGTACCGCCTTCCAGCGCTGCGATCTTGGCTTCGAGAACGCCCTGTGTCGGATTCATGATGCGCGTATAGATATTGCCGAAGGCCCGCAACGCAAACAGATCCGAGGCGTGCTTCACATCATTGAAAACATAAGCCGTAGTCTGGTAGATGGGCGTAACCCGCGCACCTGTGGATGGGTCGGGTGCGGCCCCGGCGTGAATGGCAAGGGTATCAAATCCAGGTGGCTGGTCGGTCATGCTACTCTCCTGTGTTTTAGGGGGGTGAATCTATCGCTTGGTGGGGATGACGCCAAGCCCCAAGCTCTGCATTTTTCCGCTCTCGTGCATGTTCTGACGGCGTGAGGACAGAATGCCCGAATTGCCGCCAACCCAGGCCCATTCGCCGGATTCCTTGCCATATTCCATTTTGGGGCAGCGGTTCATGACAACTTTGATGCCCGCCGCTTCCGCGCGCGCCGCGGCCTCATCATTGCGGACCGATAGCTGCATCCAGATGACCGAAGGCAGGGGGCTTAAAGTCAAAGCCTCATCGACAATGGCCCCGGCGGCATCCGAAGTCCTGAAAATGTCGATCATGTCGATGGCCTGGGGGATGTCCTTCAGCGTTCTATAAACCGTTTTCCCCTGGAGTTCCTGTCTCGCCAGTCCGGGATTCACGGGAATGACGTCATAGCCTTTCGACAGGAGATACTGCATCACCAGGTAGGAGGGGCGCACCACATTGCTGGAGGCCCCCACCATGGCGATCACCTTGACGCTGTGCAGGATTCCCCGAATGTAATCTGCGGGATAGCTGTCATGATTCATGGCAAGTGAACGTGCCCATCCGCGTCAATCGGCATGAACGGATTAAACGCCACTTCCCGCAAATGTCCCTCCGGATCGGCGAAATAGCCGGAATAGCCGCCCCAGAAAACCTTCTGCGCTTTCTTTTTTATTGTAGCGCCTGCAGCTTTCGCAGGCGCCATGATGCGGTCGACCTCGTCCTCGCTTCCGGCATTCCATGCCATGTTCACCCCACGAAATCCGGGAACCGGGCCTGCCGCAACACCTGCGTCCTCCGCAAGCGCTTGATAGCCGAACAGGGCCAGCACAATTCCATTGGCATCGAAGAACGTTACATCCGGATTGCTGGCGCTCGATGCAACAAGCCCCAGCCGTTCATAGAAGGTCCGCATAGCAACCAAGTCGGCAACGCTAAGCGTCACAAAATTGATGCGTGGCTTCAATGGTCCTGTTCCCACGCCGGCTTTCGTTTCCCGATAAAGGCCCCTATGCCTTCGTGGGCGTCCGCCACGAGCAGGTTTTCGGCCATCACCTGCGCCATATAGGCATAGGCCTCCGCCACCGGCATGTCAGCCTGGCGGTCGAACGCCTGCTTTCCGACCTTGATTGCAGCAACGGATTTTGAGGCAATCTTCTGCGCCAGTTCCTGCGTCACCGTTTTGAGCTCATTGTGCGTGGTGACGCGGTTGACCAGCCCGATGCGCAGCGCTTCGGTAGCCGGGATGACATCTCCCGTGAGCAGCATCTCCATGGCATGCTTGCGCGTCACCGCGCGGGTCAGCGCAACCATCGGAGTTGAACAAAAAAGCCCGATGTTCACGCCCGGCGTGCAAAATGTGGACCGGTCCGTGGCAATTGCCAGATCACAGCTGGCCACCAACTGGCATCCCGCGGCGCTGGCCAGCCCATCGACTTCCGCTATGACCGGGCAGGTGCTGCTGGTGATGGCAAGCATCAGCTCGGCGCATTTGTCGAACAGACTTTTGAAGAATTGGCGGCCTTCATCCGCATCGGCACGGCGCGTCGTAATTTCCTTGAGGTTGTGCCCGGAGCTGAAGGCCGGGCCATGGGCCGCGAGAATTATGACGCGGGCCTCAGCCCCGCTGATGGCGGCATGCAGCGTCTCGATCATTTTTTCGGAAAGGCTGTTGCGTGTGGCGGGATCATTGAGCGTCAGGCGCAAAATGCCATCGCTCATGTCGCGAAGGACCATGTCACTCATTCTTCTTCGGTTTCCAGCAGTTTGAGTTTTTCAGTATAGGCCGGATTGTCAATCAACTCCTGCACAACTTTGTGATTGTTTTCGGAAGGGATCAGCGCGTTAAGAGATGTGATTATCCGGTCCTTCATGTCCTGCGCAAGTTCCGTGTCCTTCTCGACTTCTTCGATCTGCTGTTTGATGTCCGTCGATTGATCGTCAATGATGTTCGAGTAAGCCGCACCTACCGTCGTAATGGCAAGGTTCCAGTCTGTCACATTGGCAAAGCCGGCAGCCTTGATATCGGCCTCAAAGGCCTTGCCGAGAGGGTCACGGTCAACGAAATCCTGCAGGTTATCGAAGTTCTCAAGCGCTGCATCCTTGTACTTTTCCTTGACGATGACATAGGCGTCGACGGCTTTTTGGGCAGTCTTCGGCGTGAGTTCCACCATCTGGACAACTGGGATTTCGCCGATGCTCACCTCTTCCTCAGGCGGGGTTTCCCCGTCGGTGGGCTGTGTAGGGTCAGGCTCGGTAAGGTCTTCGACGGGCGCCTCGGGCTGGGGTGTCGGCTGAGTTTCTTCCCCCAGCCTTCCGCTGATCACGAGATTTGGCCACATGGCAGGATCATGGGCTCCGGCATGGGCAGATTCGAAGGGTTGCACGGAGGCGATGGCGAAGGGTGGCCCCGCCAGTGCAAGCCCGGCCCAGAAAGCACTTAAAAATCCTGCCAAACGCATCATTGTTCTCCCCGGTCGGAGGTCTTCTCATGTTGCCAAGGACATCTGGTGCATATCATTAGCAGTATTCGCGGATGATTTGGAGGAAAACAGTATGTTAGCGGTAATATGATACCACATAAAAAATATTCATGTTTTTGTGGGGTAATTCTTGACTTCCGGGGCAGGGGCCCCTAATCACCGCGCAACCGAAATGGCTGCAGGCTTCCTGTGCCCTATCATTGTCATCAACAACCCAGAGAAACAACATGAGCACCTATTCGGCGAAAGCCAAGGACATCGTGAAAAATTGGGTGCTGATCGACGCAGAAGGACTGGTTGTCGGCCGCCTGGCCACGATCATTGCCAATCGACTGCGCGGCAAGCACAAGCCAACCTTCACTCCCCACATGGACTGTGGCGACAATATCATCGTGATCAATTGCGAAAAGATCGCCTTCAGCGGTGCCAAGCGCAAGGACAAAACCTATTACTGGCATACAGGCTTTCCCGGCGGCATCAAGGAGCGCAAAGCACACCAGATCCTCGACGGCAAGTTCCCGGAACGGGTCTTGGAATCGGCAGTGAAGCGCATGCTTCCCGGTGCTTCCCTCAAGCGCCAGCAAATGACCAACCTCCGCATTTACAGCGGCTCGGCCCATCCTCATGAAGCCCAGAACCCGGTCAAGCTCGATATTAAAGCAATGAACCCCAAGAACGTATTGAGAGGCTAAGCGTCATGCCAGAACAAACGACACTCTCGGACTTGGGAGCCGCCATGGGAATGGCGGTTGCTGCAAATGCGACTGCTCCCGCCGCTCCTGCCAAGCCAAAGGTTGATGCCAAGGGCCGCGCATATGCCACCGGCCGCCGCAAGAACGCCATTGCCCGCGTCTGGATCAAGCGTGGCACCGGCAAGGTAACCGTGAACGGCAAGGTCATTGAAGCCTACTTCGCCCGTCCGGTTCTGCGGATGCTGGTGCAGCAACCGATGATCGCGGTGAACCGCAATACCCAGATGGATGTTGAATGCACCGTTGTCGGTGGCGGCCTGTCAGGCCAGGCCGGCGCCGTGCGCCACGGCATTTCGCGCGCCCTCACCTATTTTGAGCCGGACCTTCGTCCGGCCCTCAAGAAAGGCGGCTTCCTCACCCGTGACAGCCGTGCCGTTGAACGCAAGAAATACGGCAAGGCCAAAGCCCGCCGCAGTTTCCAGTTCTCGAAGCGCTAGGCGATCTTCTATCCAATAAAAAAAGGCCGGAGGAAACTCCGGCCTTTTTCTTCTCCAAGGAGGAAAAGGAAAGCCCGGGCAGGGGAGACCGGGCCTTCCGAGCAAGCCCGCCATTGCGGGGGAGGGGAAAAACAGGCTCGCTTCTGCTCCTAAAAATAGGAAGGATCTGGCAAATTGCGAGTCATTCAGGATTACATTTTTGTGATCAAAATTACTCTGATTTTACAGTTACATAGATGCCGGGGGCATCGCCAAGCACGTCAATCTTGCCATCGCCGGGAACCGGCGCGGAGACTTTTGCGCCTGACCGGGTAGTGATCCATTCCGCCCAATCGGGCCACCAAGATCCGTCATGTTCCGTGGCAGTCTTAAGCCAGTTTTCGAGGTTTTCGGCAGGCGCATCATTGGTCCAGTACTTGTATTTCCGCGCCTCCGGCGGATTCACCACGCCGGCGATATGGCCCGAGCCCGAAACCACAAGTCTTGTCTCGCCGCCCAGGAACTGGCCAACCTTGAAAACCGATGGCAACGGCGCAATGTGGTCGTCCCTCGCCGCGAGATTGTAAACCGGCACCTTGACCTTCTTGAGGTCGATGTGAACCCCGTCCAGGATCATCTTGCCCTGCGCCAGCTTGTTGGACAGATAGCACTCGCGCAGATAGAAGGAATGGACGCCCGCCGGCATGCGGGTGGAATCCGCATTCCAATAGAGCAGGTCAAACGGCATCGGCTCCTTGCCCAGCATGTAGTTGTTGATCACATAGGACCAGATCAGGTCGTTGGAACGTAGCAGGTTGAAGGCGTCCGCCATGCGCGAGCCCGCGAGATAGCCTTTCTCCTCCATGCGCTGTTCGATCCATTTCACCTGCTCATCATCAACATAGACGCGCAGGTCGCCCGCCTTTTCGAAATCAACCTGGGTGGTGAAAAAAGTCGCGGCGTTGATGCGGTTGTCATTCTTGGCGGCCATGTAGCCAAGCGCTGCGGCAACCATGGTGCCGCCGATGCAATAGCCGATGGTGTTGACCTTCTCCGCCCCGGTCGCATCCTGCACCGCCTGCACCGCTTCCAGAAATCCTTCGCGCATATAATCGCTGAAACTCTTGCGGCCTTGCTTCTCATCGGCATTCACCCAAGAGACGACAAACACCGTGAGGCCCTGTTCGGTGGCCCAGCGGACGAAGGATTTCTTGGGATTGAGATCAAGAATGTAAAACTTGTTGATCCACGGCGGCACGATGAGCAGGGGGACTTCATAGGCGCGCTGCACCGACGGCGAATATTGAATCAGCTCGAAGGTGTCATTGCGGAACACCACCTTGCCCGGCGTCATGGCAATATTCTTGCCCAGTTCAAAAGCCGTCGTGTCGCTCTGCTTGATGCGCAGGCGCCCATCCGGCGTAGCCATGTCCTGTTCGAGGTGCTTCAGGCCCTCAATGAGGTTCGCGCCGTTGCTGCCCAGCGTGGCACGCAGGATTTCCGGGTTTGAAACCGGAAAATTGGAAGGCGAGACCGCATTGAGGATCTGCTCCACATAGAATTTCGCTTTCTGGCGCGTGTGCTCGTCCAACCCGTCGGCGTTCTTGACGAAATCCTGCGCCCACTTGGACGTGATCAGGTAGAACTGCTTGAGAAAATCAAAAACCGTGTTCTCCTGCCAGTCCCGGTCCTTGAAACGCTTGTCGTTGCGCGCCGGGCTGGCCATGGGTTCGGTGGGGGTGCCCAACACCGTCGACCAGGCATTCTGCCAGAGCTGGCTGTAGCTGTTCCAAAGCTGGGTCTGGGCTTCCATGAGTTTCTGCGGCTCGGCCAGATAGGCCTGGACCACGGCGCCAAGAGTCTTGGTCACCTGGTCGATCGGGGTGACCTGGGTCTCCGCCTGCTTCTTGGCCAGTTCAGGGCGCTCGGCAATCTGCCGTGCAATCTGCGCCGCATGCTCGAAGACGCGTGCCAGATTCTGGGCAAGTTGGACCGGGTCCGTCAGCTTGAAGTCGCCCGGCTTCTGGGGGGTGGAATCGCTCATCTTTCCTGTCTTTTCCTTCGTCCCGGCAGTTTAGGGGTGTGCACCCGGGACGCCAACAATAAACGGCCTTTCTTGCAAAATCATGTCTGCCTAGGCATAAGACAAACCACCCTTAACCTGAAAGCCCCGGCGGACAATATGACTAACGCTTTGCGTCTCGGAATAGCCGGCCTCGGCAATGTGGGGGTAGGCGTGCTCGATATCGTAAAGAAGCATGGCGCCCTGCTGGCCGACCGGGCCGGGGTTCCGATCAAGGTGACCGGAGTTGCCGGCCGCAACAAGGCCAAGGACCGTGGCCATGACCTTTCCGGCATTACCTGGCATAACGATCCCGTTGCTCTTGCCAAATCCCTTGATATTGATGTCTTCGTGGAATTGATGGGCGGCGAAGGCGACCCCGCCAAGTCAGCCGTGGAGGCCGCCATTGCCGCGGGCAAGCACGTCATTACAGCCAACAAGGCCCTGCTGGCCCATCACGGTGCTGCGCTCGCCCGCGCCGCCGAAGCCAAGGGCGTCGCCCTGAATTTCGAAGCCTCCGTTGCCGGCGGCATTCCCATTATCAAGGCGCTGCGCGAAGGCCTGATCGGCAACCGTGTCACCAAGCTCTTCGGCATCATGAACGGCACCTGCAATTACATTCTCACCAAGATGGCCAATGAAGGTAGAAGCTTCACCGATGTTTTGAAGGAAGCGCAGAATCTCGGTTATGCTGAGGCCGATGCAACCTTCGATATCGGCGGCTTTGATACGGCGCACAAATTGGCGGTTGTAACCTCGCTGGCTTTCGGCACAGAAGTGAATCTAGGCGCCATCGAGATCGAAGGCATTGAAGCCATCACCCTGGATGACATCCGCAATGCCAGCGACATGGGCTACAAGATCAAGCTGCTCGGTGTCGCGATCGCGCATGCGGAAGGCATTGAGCAGCGCGTCAATCCCACGCTCGTTCCCAAGGGCTCGCCCGTCTCGGATACCGATGGTGTTTTCAATGCCATTGTCGTGAAGGGGGATTTTGTCGGTGATCTCATGCTGGAAGGCCGCGGCGCTGGCGCACATCCCACCGCATCGGCGGTTCTCTCTGACGTTGTCGACATTGCACGCGGCAACAGGCGGCCGGCCTTCGGCATTCCCGCCGCCAAGCTCAAGCCCTACAAACAATCGCCCAAGAAGGCCCACGAGGGCGGCTACTACGTGGCCCTTGAACTCGTTGACCGCCCGGGTGCGGTGGCTTCCATCGCGCAAATCCTGGCCGATGAAGAAATCTCAATCGAAAGCATTGTCCAGCGCGGACGCCAAGGCCAGGAAACCAAACGCGCCACCGCCACCTTCATCCTCATCACCCATGACACGCTCGAGACATCCATCCGCACCGCACTCCAGGAGATCGAGAAGAATGGCCATGTTGCCTCCAAGCCTCGTGTAATCCGCATCGAGCGGCTGTGACGGAACGCAATTTTCTTGATGTCCAGCGTTCACTGAGCGGCAGGCGCTGGACGCCGCGCCTGCGGGATGAACGCCTAGCCCAGGCCATTGCCGAACGCCACGAATTGCCGGAAATTCTCGGCCGTGTCATGGCGGCGCGCGGCGTTGGTCTCGATGAGGCCGAAGCTTTTCTCAATCCAACAATCCGCAGCCTCATGCCGCAGCCCTCCGCCTTGAAGGATTTGGAGAAGGGTGCGGAGCGTCTGGCGGCAGCCATCATCGCGCAAACCCGCATTGGCATCATCAGTGACTATGATGTGGATGGCGTATCTTCCGCTGCAATCTTCCAGTTGTTTCTGCGCGCCGTGGGCTCTGACGCGATCATCCACGTGCCCGACCGGCTGACCGAAGGTTATGGCCCCAGCGAACATGCCGTGAAACTTTTTAAGGAACAGGGCGTCGCCCTGCTGCTCACCCTGGATTGCGGAGTCCTCGCCCATGATCCACTCGCCCATGCCGCCAAGCTCGGCATGGAAACCATCATCGTTGACCATCACCAGGCGGGTGAAATCCTTCCCGAGGCCCGTGCCGTGATCAATCCCAACCGGCAGGATGATGTTTCAGGCTTCGGCTATCTCTGTGCCGCAGGCGTGGTGATGATCCTTGTCGCCACCGTCAACAAATTGCTGCGCGCCAAGGGCTGGCATTCACCCGAGCGGCCTGAACCCAACATGCTGCAATGGCTGGAACTCGTGGCACTTGCCACCGTCTGCGATGTCGTGCCCCTGAAGGGCCTGAACCGCGCCTATGTAACCCAGGGCTTGAAGATTATGGCGCGTCGCGAAAATCTTGGCCTCGCCATGCTTAGCGACATCGCCCGCCTCAAGCGCAGCCCCGATGTCTATGCTCTGGGGTTTGTGCTTGGTCCGCGGCTCAATGCGGCAGGCCGCATCGGTCATGCCGATCTGGCGCTTGAACTTCTCACCACGAGGGACAAGGGCAGGGCCAACCAATTGGCCCAAGAACTTGAGCAACTTAACCGCCAGCGCCAGTCCATCGAAATGCGTGTCGTAGATGCCGCCGCACTCCAGGCCGACGCCGCGCTCGGCAAGGAACATCTCAGCTCTGTGATCGTGGTGACCAACGATGGTTGGCATCCCGGCGTTGTCGGGCTGGCTGCCGCGCGGCTGAAGGAGCGTTATCAGTTGCCGAGCTTTGTTCTCGCCAGCAATCCGAAAACCGGTTTTGCCAGCGGCTCCGGCCGTTCCATCTCCGGTGTCGACATCGGTAGCGCCGTCCGCGCCGCTCTTGAAGCCGGCGTGATCGTGAAGGGCGGCGGCCATGCCATGGCGGCCGGCATTACCGTCGAAATAGCCAAACTCGCGGAGTTCAGAAGTTTCCTGGAGGACAGGCTTGCCGCTGCCGTTTCAGGCGCTGGCGAAAATGCCCTTCAAATCGACGGCGCCTTGACCGCATCGGGCGCAACCCTTGATCTCATTGAACTACTGGAACAGGCAGGCCCCTATGGCTCGGCCCATCCCGCCCCCGTGTTTGCCTTCCCCGCCCACAAGGTGGTTTACGCGGACCCGGCGGGCAGCGATCACATCCGCTGCACCCTGGCCTCTGCCGATGGCACCCGAATCAAGGCCATTGCCTTCCGGGCCATGGGCACCGAGCTTGGCGAAACGCTCCTCACCGAACGCAAATTGCCCTTGCATATCGCCGGTCGTTTAACCATCGATGAATGGGGCGCAAAGCGCGTTCCGTCCTTGCAAATCGAGGATATCGCCCGTGTTTCGTAAGGCTTGCCAGACTGAAATAACCTCTTTATAGACGCCCGCACAGTGCGCCCTTCGTCTATCGGTTAGGACGACAGCCTTTCACGTTGTAAAGACGGGTTCGACTCCCGTAGGGCGCACCATTATTTGCCAAAGTCTGTATCTCTGTTTAACATCATAGGTTTACGGTACTCGGAGAAATTACTGGTACCCAAGCGCAGTACCCAAGCCGGTACCCAAGTTTTTTTGTTGCGACAGTGCCGTCCTATAGTTTGTTCTTCTCTCGCGCAGCGCCTATTGATTCAGTGATGAGGCACCTGATGCAGTTCAAACTATTTCTGGTTATCGCGATGCTCACCGGATCTTCTGCAAGCGCAAGTGCTGCAGATGCCAGTTGCCCATTGAAAGCGTGTCCCGGAAAGATCAGCAACCCATACGAAGATGACCACTACAAATTCGCCACTAGCAGCCGGGTTTACAAGAATAAGCAACACTACGTCTTCGAAACGTGCGCCCAAAACAATGGAAACAAGATTCTCGACTTCAATTGGCTAATTCCTGGCCCCCATAGCTGGATACCTCCGGGGTGCGCAACCGTGAGTTCCCGGCTCAAATCCACTGCCACACAACTGGATGGTCAAGTCGGTTGTATCATTTACGGCAATTCCGGTCTGACTACCCGTTTGGAATTTCTACCGCACGAGAGCGACAAGGATATGCTTTCAAAGGAGACCCCTGACTGTGTTGCCAGCACCACTGCCGACATTCAATTACAAGACCTCCCACCCTCGGAGGGAAGCGAGACAGTTGACGAAGCCGTGCAGGTATCAGGGGAGGTATTTGCACCATCGTTGAGTGACGACCCTGATCATTCGTTGAACAAGATAGCATATCAAGTTCTTCTACAGAATGACTCGAAGAAAGGCACGTTTACACACAACATCAATGTACAAGTTTCGTCTGCGTATTCGGACGAGACAACCCAATATAACAAGGGTTTCTACATCCAACCGCCCCCGTCAGTTGACTACCTATATGCAACAGATGCGCGTCCAGTGGGTCAGCCTATATTTCTTGCCGATGAGGCAAAGCTGTCATTTGAGTCCAAGTCCCCACTTGTTCCGAAGCTGGCCTCCGCGCTGTATGAAATACTTTCGGCAGACGGGAAGCCAGTGGCAGGCATATGGGTGCCAACACTGATTGAGGCAAAGTGACTGATAACGATCACTCAAACTCGGCCGCACCGTTTCTTGCATTTGGTGCCGCCTCTGTGGTGGGTTGGGCAAACGGATGGCTCAATACGCTGGGTGCAACGGGTCTTGCGCACCCAAATTTTGACGCATCCCACCGCAAGATTGCAGCAGTAGTTGGAGCGGTTCTTTGCTTAGCAATTGTCGCAATGTGGAGAAAATCAACGGTACACAAGAGGCGAAAGGTACTCAGCATTTCTGTGGGGTGCTTCATCGTCTCGTTGATTTGCACCTTTTTGATCGCGGTCACGATAGACTATATTGCCGATAAAGAAACAATCGTGCTGCTAAGAAAAGTATGGAAGGGCATGTTCTTGCTCATGAGCATCTCGCTGCTAACTACTATCTCTGCAGCCATATTGTTCTGGTATCCGGCAGAACGGTAGAGCACGATGTAAGAGGTCGTTCCTCGCAACACCCAAATTTTCGACAAGAATTTGTGAATGAGCCATCATCATGGGCTGGGCGTGACTTTTCCCCCCTATGCCCACCCCTTCAGTACTGGTGCTGCGAGGGTGGAACCGCGGTCGCTACTCGCTGGGGTACCATCGCGTCAACTACCGCACCAATTGGCCCTGTAAGCAGGGGTCCACCGGCGGGCGAGCTTCTCCTCAATCAATATGCTGCCTATTGCACGCCCGTCTTGGAGTTTGGCCCACACTAGCGGTCGGTCAAATCTATCGACTTCGCCGGAGTCGATCACTTGAACATCGGGCGTAGCGAGAAGCTCCTTC
>JBBSBQ010000032.1:0-44484 GCA_038251095.1 Hyphomicrobiales bacterium | reverse complement strand
CTGACCCTGCAACACCTCAACCTGCCGAAGCTTCGAGACAATATCTTCAGGCTTTTCTCGCTTTCCTGCCATTCTCCAGTCCTCCTAAAATGGGACAATCCTATCCCAGTTGGTGGACCACTTCACGGGGGGCACTCCAAACTATTTGATCCCGTTTGACAGTTCTTCCGGCCTTGGCATGGAGATGATGTTGTAGCCGGAGTCGACGTAGTGGATTTCGCCGGTCACGCCGCCGGACAGCGGCGAGAGCAGGTAGAGGCCGGCGCCGCCCACTTCCTGCAGGGTGATGGTGCGGCGGAGCGGCGCGTGGCTGTTCTGGTAATTGAACATGGCGCGGGCATCGCCGATGCCGGCGCCGGCCAGGGTGCGCATGGGGCCGGCGGAAATGGCGTTCACGCGGATGCCTTGCGGGCCATAATCGGCGGCCAAATACCTCACCGATGCTTCAAGGGCGGCTTTCGCCACCCCCATCACGTTGTAATTCGGCATGACGCGCACCGAGCCACCATAGGTGAGCGTCACCATTGAGCCGCCATCGGGCATCAGGGCAGCAGCACGCTTGGCGATTTCGGTGAAGGAAAAACAGGAAATCACCATGGTACGGGTGAAATTTTCGCGCGATGTATCGGCGTATTTTCCCTTCAGTTCATTCTTGTCGGAAAAGGCAATGGCATGGACCACAAAATCGATCTTGCCCCACGATTTCTTGAGTTCAGCGAAAACATTGTCGACTGTCGCGATATCTTCAACATCGCAGGGCAGAAGAATATTTGAGCCAACGGAATCGGCCAAGGGCTTTACACGCTTGCCGAAGGCCTCGCCCTGATAGGTGAAGGCCAGTTCCGCGCCATGCTTGCGCAGTTCACTCGCGATCCCCCAGGCAATGGAATGATCATTGGCGACGCCCATCACCAGGCCGCGCCTGCCCTTCATCAATCCATCTGTCATCTGGTCAACCGTTGTAGCGTTGAAATATGAGGGAGCCGTTGGTGCCGCCAAAGCCGAAGCTGTTGGACATCACCACGTCGATCTTTGCGTTGTCCTTGCGGGTCCGCTGGATGGGAATATCCTCGAACTCCGGATCGAGTTCGTCGATATTGGCGCTTTCACAGATGAAGTTGTTCTTCATCATGAGAATGGAATAGATCGCTTCCTGCACGCCGGTGGCACCCAGCGAATGACCGGTGAGCGACTTCGTCGCGGAGATGGCCGGGATGTCCTTTCCGAAAACATCGCGCACCGCTTCAATTTCCTTGCTGTCGCCAATGGGTGTCGAGGTGGCATGGGGATTGATGTAGTCGATCTTCTCTTTCACGGTTGACATGGCCAGCTTCATGCAGCGCGCCGCACCTTCACCGGATGGCGCCACCATGTCATAGCCGTCGGAGGTGGCGCCGTAGCCCACGAGTTCCGCATAAATTTTTGCGCCCCGCGCCTTGGCGCGTTCAAGCTCCTCGAGCACCACAACGCCCGCACCGCCGGCAATCACAAAACCGTCGCGGTTCTTGTCGTAGGCGCGCGAGGCTTTTTCAGGCGTGGCATTATAGCCCGAGGACATGGCGCCCATGGCATCAAACAAAACCGAAAGGGTCCAGTCGAGCTCTTCGCCGCCGCCGGCAAACATCACATCCTGCTTGCCCCACTGGATCATCTCCGCCGCATTGCCGATGCAATGGGCCGAGGTGGCGCAGGCCGACGAGATGGAATAATTTATGCCGCGAATGCCGAAGGGCGTGGCCAAGGTGGCGGAATTGGTGCTGGCCATGACGGCTGGAACCGCGAATGGCCCAACGCGCTTTGGCCCCTTTTCGCGGGTAGTGTCGGCGGCGGCCACAAGAGTTTTGGTTGAAATGCCGCCGGAGCCCATGATCAACCCGGTGCGTTCATTCTTCACGTCTTTATCTTCCAGGCCCGCATCGGCAATGGCCTGCTGCATGGAAATATAGTTCCAGGCGGCGCCGTCGCCCATGAAGCGCCTGGCCCTCCGGTCAATCTGGCTGAGATCGCAATTGGGCGCGCCATGCACCTGGCAGCGGAAACCAAGGCGCACATAATCATCGGCCTTCACGATGCCGGATTTTGCTTCCCGCAACGAGGCCAGAACTTCCTGGGAGTTGTTCCCGATGCTTGATACAATACCTATTCCGGTGACGACGACACGCCGCATTGCGGGGGTCTCCTATGGTTATGCCGGTTGAAACAAGCCGACTTTCAGATCGGTTGCTGTGTAAATAGTCTCGCCATCGGCTTTCAACAAGCCGTCAGCGACAGCGAGCTTCAGCTTGCGCAGTATAAGGCGTTTTATGTCAACCTCATAGGTCACCTTCTTGACCGCGGGTGTTACCATGTTGCTGAGCTTGACTTCGCCCACGCCAAGGGCGCGGCCCCGGCCGGGCTCGCCAAGCCAGCCAAGGAAGAAACCGGTCAATTGCCACAGCGCATCAAGGCCAAGGCAGCCCGGCATGACGGGATCGCCCTGGAAGTGGCACGCGAAAAACCAGAGGTCCGGCTTGATGTCGAACTCGGCTGTGATGCGGCCCTTGCCATGGGCGCCGCCATCGGCGGAGACATGGGTGATGCGGTCAAACATCAGCATGGGCGGCAGGGGAAGCTGGGCATTGCCGGGGCCAAACAGCTCGGTTCGCCCACAGGCCAATAGTTCATCGTAGAGAAAACTCGATTTCCGCTCAGTCATTCCGGCCCCATCTACTGCGTCTAAATCGGCTAAAAGCCTCGAAATCATACAATTGCGGATGATATTGCACAAACCAACCCTAAAAGACTATACTGAATTAATAATGCACTCAGCGATGTTGACAATGAACGCACCTGGCATGATAGCCGAAAAATTGCGTGCCGCGGGCCTAAGGCCTACGCGGCAGCGGCTGGCCCTTGCAAAAATCCTGTTCGGCAATGGAGATCGGCATGTTTCGGCGGAAGATTTGCACCGGGAAGCTTGCGCCGCCAAGGTGGTGGTCTCGGTGGCAACGGTCTACAACACACTCAATCAATTTACCGCGGCGGGCCTGCTGCGCGAAGTGGCGATTGAGGGCGACCGCAGTTTTTTTGACACCAACACCTCCAACCATTTTCATTTCTATCATGAAAAAGAAGGCCGGCTATTTGATATCGGCACGGACAATCTCGAAATCAAAGGCCTGCCTTCAGCGCCCGAAGGCACGGAAATTGACCGGATCGACGTTATCGTGCGGCTGAAGAAACGCGGAAACTAATTAACGGTTTCACCGGGGTAGACGCCCCAGAGCATTTCCTGCTCGACAAAGCCGTCATAGCCGCCCGCGGTAATCTCACACCACTTGCCACTGCAGTTTGAAACTTCGCCCATGGCCCCTGCCTCCAGCTGGGCGTAAACCGAGCTTGCCTTGTTGGGAGCGGAATGAAGCTGGGTCAATTGCTGTCCGCGCCACGGGGCGACAACGGCGGTTCTTTTTCCCGCCAGCATGCTTTGAAGGATCCAGCCCTCTTCACCTTCACTGTCACGCACGCGGCGCCAGTTTTCAAACTCCGCGACAATCTCCACCGGCAGGCCCTTGCGCTGGAAAACCCAGGCCACGGGATGATCGCTTGACGGCCCGCGGCGCACATTGACCTTTTCCGCCTTGAGCGAGACAAAGCGCGGCACCGGAAGGCCGGAAGGGCCGATGCTGGAATTTCCCCGTGATATTGAAGCGGTTGTTGTTGGGTCCACCGCGGATTTGGCCTGCGAATCAAGCTTTGGCCCGAAAAGCGACCACGCAACTCCCCCTGCGACCACAAGGCAGGCGAAGCCCAACAGGAGGGATCCAATCTGCCTTTTTCCCGAATTACTCTTCGCCATGTTTTGCGGCGTTCCCCTATTGTGGCGGCAGGCCTGATGAGTCTACATCATACCCATGAAACTGCAACATTTGCCCCTTAACACGAATGGCGATCCTGGGTTAATTTTATGTCAATTTTTCAACGCTGGAGCGCCTTCCGATGAGTAAGCACAAGCCGGTCGTTGTGGTGACGCGCAAGCTTCCCCAGGCGGTTGAAACGCGGATGATGGAGCTTTTCCAAACCAAGCTCAACGCAACGGACCAGGCCATGGGCAAGGCTGAACTCATGGAGGCGGTCAAGACCGCAGATGTGCTGGTACCCACGGTCACGGACCGGATCGACAAGGCCATTCTCATGCAGGCGGGCGAGCAATTGAAGCTTATCGCCAATTTCGTCACGGGCGTTGACAACATTGATGTGGAAACGGCTGTGGCGCGCGGCATTACGGTGACTAATACGCCGGGGGTTCTGACCGAAGACACGGCCGACATGACCATGGCCCTGATCATGGCAGTATCGCGCCGCCTGATCGAGGGTTCCAAAGTGGTCGGCAGCGACAATACCTGGCAGGGCTGGTCGCCCACCTGGATGCTTGGCAGCCGCCTGTGGGGCAAGCGTCTCGGCATCATCGGCATGGGGCGCATCGGCACGGCGCTGGCGCGGCGCGCCAAGGCCTTCGGCCTGCAAATTCATTATCACAACCGCAAGCCGGTTCACGCCAAGATCGAGGAGGAACTGGAGGCTACCTATTGGGACAGTCTCGATCAGATGCTGGCGCGGATGGATATCATCTCGGTCAACTGCCCGCATACGCCGGCGACCTATCACCTGCTCTCGGCGCGGCGGCTGAAACTGATGAAAAAAGAAGCGATTATCGTCAACACATCGCGGGGCGAAGTGATCGATGAGAACGCGCTGGCCCGGATGCTTGAGGCAAATGAACTCGGCGGTGCCGGGCTGGACGTGTTCGAGCATGAACCGGCGGTCAACCCGCGGCTGCTCAAATCCAGCAAGGCGGTGCTTCTGCCCCATATGGGTTCGGCCACCCTGGAAGGGCGCATCGACATGGGTGAAAAGGTGATCATCAACATCAAAACCTGGGTGGATGGCCACAATCCACCAGATCGGGTCCTGCCCTCCATGCTTTAAGCTATATTGCATGGCAACATGAACAAGTGGTACATTTGCTCAAATTATGATCAATTGCCCAGACAGGGGGACATGTGCAAGCCATCAAGCACGACATCACTACAGGCTCCAACCTGTCCTTGCCAAAACTGCAGGCGGCGACCGTCGAGGAACTGAGCCTCGAAATTGTCAACAAGCTGGCCTTTTCCGTCGGCAAGGATGCCACCTCGGCACGTGGCCATGACTGGCTGAAAGCCGCCATCCTGGTGGTGCGAGACCGGGTGATTGAGCGGTGGATGGCTTCCATCCGCGAAACCTATCAAAACCAGGGCAAGCGGGTTTATTACCTCTCGATGGAATTCCTCATCGGGCGCCTGTTGCGCGATGCGGCGTCCAATCTCGGGCTGTTTGACACGCTTCAAGCCGCCTTGGAACATCTTGGCGTCGAGGCTGATCTGGTTGAGGCTTTGGAACCGGATGCGGCACTTGGCAATGGCGGCCTGGGGCGTCTTGCCGCCTGCTTCATGGAGAGCATGGCGAGCCTTGACATTCCGGCCTTTGGCTACGGCATTCGCTACCGCCACGGCCTGTTCCGGCAGAAAATTATTGACGGTGTGCAGATCGAGTTGCCGGAGGACTGGCTGGTTCATGGCAATCCGTGGGAATTCGAACGGCGCGAGCGCGAATTTGAAATCGGCTTTGGCGGAACGGTTGAGGCGTCGGCCCAGCTCAACGGTGTTGCCCATTACAAATGGAAACCAGCGGAAAAAATCCTGGCGGTCGCTTTCGATACGCCGATCTGCGGCTGGAAGGGAAAGCGCGTCAACACTTTGCGCCTTTGGAATGCGCGGCCGGTGGACCCCATCAAGCTCGACCAATTCAACCAGGGTGACCATATCGGCGCACAAGTCGACACAACGCAGGCTGAAAGCATTACGCGGGTTCTGTATCCTTCCGACTCCACAGCGGCTGGGCAGGAGCTGCGCCTGCGCCAGGAATATTTCTTCACCTCGGCCTCGCTGCAGGATCTTCTCCGGCGCCATATCAATCAATACGGGAACCTGCTGAACCTCGCCGATAAAGCCGCCATCCAGTTGAATGACACGCATCCGGCAATTGCCATTGCCGAGCTCATGCGCCTGCTGATCGACGAGCATCATATCGCCTGGGAAAAAGCCTGGGAAATCACCCGCGCCACCACGGCCTATACCAACCACACGCTGTTGCCGGAAGCGCTTGAAAGCTGGCCGGTGCATTTGATTGAACGTTTGCTGCCGCGCCACATGCAGATCGTTTACGC
Source organism: Hyphomicrobiales bacterium (assembly GCA_038251095.1). GTDB lineage: Bacteria > Pseudomonadota > Alphaproteobacteria > Rhizobiales > Aestuariivirgaceae > Aestuariivirga. The sequence goes on along the minus strand of JBBSBQ010000032.1, from coordinate 38,237 downwards.
CATTAATGCCGGCATCATCGCCGATGCCCACAAAAAAGGAATGATTGATTTCGGTTTTCTGGAAGCCGTTTCGCTCATTGATGAAAACAATGGCCGCCGGCTGCGCATGGGGCAATTGGCCTTTGTGGGAACACACAGTATCAATGGTGTTTCAGCTCTGCACTCCGGCCTGATGAAGGAAACCGTGTTCAAGGACTTGAACACGCTGTATCCCGGCCGCATCAACAACAAAACAAACGGCATCACGCCGCGGCGCTGGCTGCAGCAGATAAATCCCGGCCTCACGCATCTCGTGCAAGAGGCCATCGGGCCCAAGTTCCTCGACAACGCCGAGGAACTCATGACCCTTGACAGTTTTGCCAACGACGTGGGTTTTCTCGAAAAATACGCGGCGGTGAAACGGGCGAACAAACAGAAGCTTTCGCAGCTCATTTTGCAACGTACCGGCATTTCGACCGATCCCTCGGCGCTATTCGATGTTCAGATCAAGCGCATTCATGAATACAAGCGGCAGTTGCTGGCCATTCTTGAAACCATTGCTCTTTACAATTCCATCCGCGCGCATCCCGGACGGGTCACGGTTCCGCGGGTAAAGATTTTTGCCGGCAAGGCGGCGGCAAGCTACTGGGAAGCCAAGATGATCATCCGGCTCATCAATGACGTGGGCGCGGTGATCAATGCCGATCCCGCAGTGCGCGGATTGCTGAAAGTGGTGTTTATCCCCAATTACAATGTCACCCTGGCGGAAACAATCGTGCCCGCCGCCGACATCTCCGAGCAAATTTCAACAGCGGGGATGGAGGCCTCCGGCACCGGCAACATGAAGCTGGCGATCAACGGGGCGCTTACGGTCGGTACGCTCGACGGGGCGAATGTGGAAATTTCTGAACATGCGGGCCCTGATAATGTCTTCATCTTCGGACTGACGGCGGCGGAAGTGGCCGATGCAAGAAAGGCGGGCCACGTGCCGCGCGACATCGTCGATCATTCGCCGCATTTGAAGCAGGTCATTGAATCGATCCGTACCGGGATCTTTTCACCTTCCGAACCCAACCGCTATCATGGGTTGGTGGCGGGCCTCTTGGAGCATGACTATTTCATGGTTACAGCCGATTTTGCCGCCTATTCCGTCGCCCTTGGCAAGGCGGACGAGGTATGGCGCGACAGCACCCAGGCCTGGACCAAGAAGGCGGTCCACAATACGGCCCGGCTCGGCTGGTTCTCGGCTGACCGGACAATCCGCGATTATGCCCGGGACATATGGTCCATTCCGGTCGCGTAATTTGCCATTGCCCCTTTTCAATAGCCATCCCATAGTGCGTGGAACGACAGTGAGTGCCCGATGGCAACAGGTGTTTTAAGCAAGGCTGAAGTTGATGCGCTTGTCGTTGGCCAACACCATGACCCCTTCGCTGTTCTTGGCCTGCATAAAATCGGGCGGGGCTTTGTGGCCCGGGCTTTTGTCAGCGGGGCGGACACACTGGCCGCCCACACCTTGGCCGGGGAGAAGATCGGCGACCTCAAGAAAACCCATGATGCCGGTTTCTTTGAAGGTCCGGTCAAGCTGAAGGACCGCCAGCCCTTGCGCTTTGAGGCTGCCAATGCCGGGGGCACTTGGCATGTGATCGATCCCTATTCCTTTGGGCCCGTGCTGGGGCCGCTTGACGATTACTACGTGGCGCAAGGCACGCATTTGCGACTCTACGACAAGTTGGGCGCCCATGTGATTTCCCACGAAGGCGCCACGGGAGTTCATTTCGCCGTGTGGGCCCCGAACGCGCAACGCGTCTCGGTGGTTGGAGATTTCAACGACTGGGATGGCCGCCGCCATGTGATGCGCAAGCGCATGGGCACGGGCGTGTGGGAGATATTCCTTCCCGACCTTGCTGAAGATGTGAAATACAAGTTCGAGATCATTGGCGCTGACGGCAACCGCCTGCCCCTCAAGGCCGATCCCTACGCCTTTGCCGCAGAGCTTCGCCCGCATACCGCTTCGGTGGTTTCCAGCGTTGAACATTTCCAGTGGACGGATGGCGACTATCTCAAGGAGCGGACTTCACGCGATGCGCGGCGTTCGCCCATGTCCATCTATGAAGTGCATCTTGGATCCTGGCGCAAGAAAGACGGCAACGAATTTTTGAGCTACGACGAGCTGGCAAGTGATCTGGTGAACTATGTGCGCGACCTGGGCTTCACCCATATTGAACTGCTGCCCATCTCGGAGCACCCCTATGACCCCTCGTGGGGCTATCAGCCAACCGGCCTCTATGCGCCGACTTCGCGCTTTGGCGATCCGGAAGGATTTGCGCGTTTTGTGAATGCGGCCCACGTGGCTGGCATTGGAGTTATCATCGATTGGGTTCCGGCGCATTTTCCGACGGATGAGTTTGGCCTGGCGAATTTTGACGGCACCGCGCTTTACGAACATGCGGACCCGCGCAAGGGGTTTCATCCAGACTGGAACACGGCCATTTATAATTTCGGCCGGACGGAGGTGCAGAGCTTTCTGATCAACAATGCCCTGTTCTGGCTGGAGAAGTATCACATCGATGGGCTGCGCGTGGATGCTGTGGCTTCGATGCTTTATCTCGACTACTCGCGCAAGAGCGGTGAGTGGATTCCCAATGAGCATGGCGGCAACGAGAACCTCGAAGCCATCGCGTTCCTCAAGCGGATGAACGAAGTGTGCTACGGGACGCATCCCGGCATCATCACAATCGCCGAAGAGTCCACGGCGTTTCCCGGCGTTTCGCAGCCCTCTTACAGCGGCGGCCTCGGCTTCGGCTTCAAATGGAACATGGGCTTCATGCACGACACGCTGCAATACATGTCGCGCGATCCCATTCACCGGCGCCATCACCACAATGACCTGACTTTCGGCCTGCTCTACGCCTTCACGGAAAATTTCGTGCTGCCGCTGTCGCATGACGAAGTGGTGCACGGCAAAGGATCGCTTTTGAGCAAGATGGGCGGCGACACCTGGGCCAAGTTTGCCGGGCTTCGCGCCTATTATGCTTTCATGTGGGCTTACCCCGGCAAGAAGCTCTTGTTCATGGGCCAGGAATTTGCGCCGCGGGACGAATGGAGCGAGGCCAAGAGCCTTGACTGGCATCTGCTCGATTTCGAACCGCACAAGGGCGTGCAAACGCTGATTGCCGACCTTAACATGCTTTATACGTCCAGCCCGGCGATGCATGGCAGGGATTGCGAGGGCGAAGGCTTCCAGTGGCTGATCGCCGATGACTACACGAATTCCGTATTCGCCTGGGCGCGCTGGGCAGGCAAGGCTTCCCCCATCGTTTGCATTTCAAATCTGACTCCGGTTCCGCGGGTCGGCTATGGCGTGCCCCTGCCGCGGGCGGGGCGGTGGATTGAAAAGATCAATTCCGATGCCCTGGTCTATGGCGGCACAGGCCTCGGCAATGGCGGCAGTGTGGTGGCCCTCGCCAAGGAAACGGCGGGGCAGCCTGCCGAGGCCATCGTAACCTTACCGCCAATGGCGACCTTGATTTTGGAATTTTCAGCGACATAATAAAAAACCGATTGGGAGGAAGAATTGGCAGAACCCCGCAGGACCGCACCACTCGCCCGTGACGCCATGGCCTATGTTCTGGCGGGAGGCCGCGGCAGCCGCCTGATGGAACTGACGGACCGGCGGGCCAAGCCTGCAGTGTTCTTCGGCGGCAAATCCCGGATCATTGATTTTGCCCTCTCCAACGCCCTGAATTCCGGCATCCGGCGCTTTGGCGTGGCCACCCAATACAAGGCCCACAGCCTTATCCGGCATTTGCAGCGGGGCTGGAACTTCCTGCGCCCGGAACGCAACGAGAGTTTCGACATTCTGCCCGCCAGCCAGCGCGTTTCGGAAGACCAATGGTATAATGGCACGGCGGATGCGGTGCACCAGAACGCCGACATCATCGAAGGTTACGGCCCGCAATACATGGTGGTTCTGGCGGGCGACCATATCTACAAGATGGACTATGAACAGATGCTGCAGCAGCATGTGGACCAGGGCGCCGACGTGACGGTTGGCTGCTTCGAGGTGCCGCGCATGGAGGCAACTGGCTTTGGCGTGATGCAGGTTGACGACAAGGACAGGATCGTGGCCTTTGTCGAGAAACCCAAGGATCCGCCGGGAATTCCAGGCAATCCGGATCATGCGCTGGCCTCCATGGGGATTTATGTTTTCAACACGGAATTCCTGCTTGATTTATTGCGCGAAGACGCCGCCAACAAGAACTCTTCCCATGATTTCGGCAAGGACATCATTCCGCATATCGTGAAGAACGGCAAAGCGGTGGCACACCGCTTCACGCAATCCTGCGTGCGCTCATCCAAGGAGGCCTCCGCCTATTGGCGCGATGTGGGAACGGTGGATGCCTATTGGGAAGCGAACCTTGATCTCTGTGACATCCTGCCGGCGCTTGACCTTTATGACAATGACTGGCCGATCTGGACCTATGGCGAGGTGACGCCACCGGCGAAATTCGTCCACGACGAGGATGGCCGGCGGGGCATGGCTGTGTCCTCGCTGGTTTCGGGAGGATGCATAGTGTCGGGCGCATCGCTCAGGCGCTCGCTTCTGTTCACAGGCGTCCGGGTGAATTCATACAGCCACGTCGAAGATGCAGTCATTATGCCCTATGTGGATGTCGGGAGGAATGCCAAGTTGAAGAAGGTTGTGATCGACCGCGGTGTTGTCATTCCTGACGGGCTGGTCGTGGGCGAGGATTCGGTGGCTGACGCCAAGCGATTCAGGCGCACCGAAAATGGGGTCTGCCTTATCACCATGCCGATGATTGCAAAACTGTCGGCATGAAAATCCTCAGCGTCGCATCGGAAGTGTTCCCGCTGGTCAAGACCGGCGGGCTGGCGGATGTTGCGGGTGCCCTTCCGGCAGCGCTGGAGAGGCAGGGCGTGAGAGTCATTACGCTCATGCCGGGCTATCCGGCTGCCATGAAGGCGCTGGAAAACTATGAGATCGTGTATACCTCGGACAGCCTCTTTGGCGGCGCGGCGCGGCTGCTGTGGGGTAAGGCGAAGGGGCTTGATCTTTTCGTGCTGGATGCACCGCATCTCTATGACCGACCCGGCAATCCCTATGTCGGCCCCGATGGCAAGGACTGGTCCGACAATTCAAGGCGCTTTGCGGCGCTGGCCATGATTGCCGCAGACATCGGGCGGGGGTTGGTAGCGGACTTCGTGCCCGAGATCATTCACTGCCACGACTGGCAGGCGGGGCTGGTTCCCGCTTACGTACGATATGGCGGCGGGCCTAAAACCATCATGACGGTTCACAACCTGGCTTTTCAGGGGCACTTTCCGGCTTCCATCTTCGGCACGCTTGGCCTTCCGGCCGCCGCCTTCGGCATTGACGGGGTGGAGTATTTTGGCGGGGTGGGCTTTCTGAAAGCCGGGCTGCAATGTTCTGACGCAATCACCACGGTGAGCCCCACCTATGCGCGCGAGATTTTAACCGTCGAAGACGGCATGGGGCTTGATGGCTTGCTTCGGGCGCGGAGCCATGTGGTGCACGGCATCGTCAACGGGATTGATACGGATATCTGGAATCCCGCCGATGACGCGAACATCGTGCAAACCTATACGACAAAACACCTGGCGAAGCGCGAAACGAACAAGCGGGCCATCGAGAAGCGTTTCGGCCTGGAGAGCGGCGACGGGCTGCTCTACTGCATCGTCAGCCGGCTGACGCTGCAGAAGGGCATGGACCTTGTAGCCAGCGCCTTACCCAAACTTTTGGAACTCGGTGGCCGGCTTGCCATTCTGGGATCAGGTGATGCGGCGCTCGAGGGTTCGCTCAAGGCGGCAATGATCAACTATCCCGGCCGCGTTGGCATTGCTACAGCCTATGACGAACCGCTTTCGCACCTGTTGCAGGCGGGGTCCGATGCTATTCTCATTCCTTCACGTTTCGAGCCCTGCGGCCTCACGCAGCTTTATGGATTGCGTTATGGTTGCGTACCGGTCGTGGCGCGGGTCGGCGGGCTGGCGGATACGGTAGTCGACGCCAATGATGCGGCGCTTTCGGCTCATGCCGCCACTGGAGTTCAATTTTCGCCGGTGACGCAGGAGGCCCTGGAACATGCGTTGGAGCGCACCAGCGCCCTTTATGCTGACAAGGCGGTGTGGGCTTCGCTGCAACAGGCGGGGATGAAGTCCGATGTGTCGTGGACGCGCAGCGCGGCGCGCTATGCCGAACTCTACCGCGCACTTCTGAGAGGCGCCTAAGATGATAAATAACATTCCGACCACGCCATTCGAAGGACAAAAACCCGGCACCTCGGGCCTGCGCAAAAAGGTGACGGTGTTCCAGCAGGCGCATTATGCCGAAAATTTCATCCAGTCTATTTTCGATGCGCTGCAGGGGTTTACGGGGAAAACCTTTGTTATTGGTGGAGATGGAAGATTCTACAATCGTGAGGTTATCCAAACCGCTATCCGCATGGCCGCGGCCAATGGTTTCGGGCGGGTGCTGACGGCCAGGGGCGGGCTTCTCTCCACGCCTGCAGCTTCGCATCTTATTCGCAAGTATGGGGCGTTTGGCGGCATCATTCTTTCGGCCAGCCATAATCCCGGCGGGCCGGACGGGGATTTCGGCATCAAGTACAACGCCGGAAATGGCGGCCCTGCCCCGGAGAAAATGACTGACCAGTTTTTTGCCAATACCAAAAAAATCTCCAGCTACAAAATTTCCGACTCCGCTGATTGCGATCTTGATAAATTGGGGGTGAGCAAGACCGAAGGCATGACGGTTGAGGTCATCGACCCGGTTGCCGATTACCAGAAGCTCATGGAAACCCTGTTTGATTTCGATGCCATCAGGGCGCTGTTCAAATCGGGCTTCCGCATCCAGTTCGACGCCATGCATGCTATTACTGGCCCCTATGGCCATGCCATTCTGGAGGATGCGCTAGGAGCGCCGAAAGGTTCGGTGGTGAATGGCACGCCGTTGCCGGATTTTGGCGGGCATCATCCGGACCCCAATCTGGTTCATGCGAAAGCGCTTTATGATTTGATGATGTCGACAGGTGGCCCCGACTTCGGGGCGGCTTCGGATGGCGATGGTGATCGCAACCTGATCATCGGCAAGAATCAATTCGTGACTCCATCGGACTCATTGGCCCTGCTTGCCGCCAATGCCCATCTTGCCCCGGGCTATTCACAAGGCCTTGCCGGGGTCGCGCGCTCGATGCCCACCAGTTGTGCGGTGGACCGGGTGGCCGCGAAGCTGGACATCAAGTGTTTTGAAACGCCGACAGGGTGGAAATTCTTTGGCAACCTGCTGGACGCAGGCATGATCACCATATGCGGCGAGGAAAGTGCGGGTACGGGGTCAAGCCATGTGCGCGAAAAGGACGGGCTTTGGGCGGTTTTGCTGTGGCTCAATATTCTAGCCAAGCGCAGGCAAAGCGTTGCGGACGTTGTCAGGGAACACTGGACAAGTTATGGCCGGGATTATTATTCGCGCCACGATTACGAGGAAGTGGATGCAGAGGCGGCCAACAAGCTGATGAAATTCCTGCGCAGCAAATTATCGAGTTTGAAGGGTGAAAAGGCGGGCGCGCTGGCGGTGGCTATGGCCGATGATTTTTCCTATCACGACGTCGTCGATGGTTCCGACACGGCCAACCAGGGCATCCGCATCATCTTCGACGATGGATCGCGGGTGATCTACCGGCTTTCCGGCACGGGCACGACGGGGGCCACGCTTCGCGTCTATATCGAGAAATACGAGGCGAAAGTCCTCGGCCTTGAAACGCAGGCGGCACTTTCCGACCTCATCAGCTTCGCCAGCGGACTTGCCGGCATTGCGGAGCGCACGGGTTGCACGGAACCGACTGTGATCACCTAATATGCCCCAGTCAAATTCCGGCTCGCCGTTTCCCTTTGGCGTTACCCCTGTCGAAGGCGGGGTCAATGTTGCCGTTGTTTCAAGGCATGCAACGCGGATATTTTTTTGCCTTTTCGCGGCCAATAGAGAAACACGTTTTGAACTGACATCCCGCGAAGGCGATGTGCATTGCGGATTCATTCCGGGTGTAAATGTCGGCCAGTCTTATGGGCTGCGAGCGGAGGGGCCTTACGACGCTACCAACCTCTTTGATGCTTCCAAGCTGCTGATCGACCCTTATGCGACGGCGATTGACAGGAGCTTCACCTGGCACGGGAATTTTGCCATCAGGGGAACGGAGACTTCGCCTATTGCACCTAAGTGCATCGTTTCGGCGCCACCACCACCCGCACGGCGTTTGCCGTACAGGGCGCCACACTTCATTTATGAAGTGGCGATCAAGGCTTTCACCAAACGTCATCCGCTCATTCCCGAAAACATTGCGGGAACTGTTGCGGCGCTGGCCCATCCCACGTCCATTGAACATCTTCTTAGGCTTGGTGTTGATACGGTTGAGCTCATGCCGCTGATGGCCTGGGCCGACGAGCGGCATCTGGCGCTACAGGGCCTTTCAAATGCCTGGGGCTATAACCCCATCAGCTTCTTTGCCCCGGACCCACGTCTGGCGCCGGGCGGATTGCGGGAGATACGCGAAACTGTCGCGGCGCTGCATGACGCGGGGCTTCGCGTTGCCCTCGACGTGGTATTCAATCACACGGGCGAAAGCGACCTAGGCGGGCCTACCGTTTCGCTACGCGGGCTTGATAATGCACTCTATTACCGGCATGCGCATGGCGTACTGGTGAATGACACGGGCTGCGGCAATACGCTGGATACAAACTGTGCATCATTGATGGAACTCATTTTGGCTTCCATGCGCCATTGGGTGACCGCGGCCGGGATCGACGGATTCCGCTACGATCTGGCACCAATAATGGGGCGTGGGGCCAACGGCTTTGATGGGAACGCCCCCCTGCTTCAGGCCATTCAGCAAGACGCGCTGCTGGGGCCGCTCATTCACATCGCCGAGCCCTGGGATGTTGGCCCCCACGGCTATCAGCTGGGGAATTTTCCCGGCGCCTGGCATGAATGGAATGACCGTTACCGGGATGACGTGCGACATTTCTGGCGGGGCGATGCAGGCGCTACGGCCAATTTCGCCACGCGCCTTGCAGGTTCATCTGATATTTTTGCGCGGGCCGGCCGCAGGCCTTCCAGCAGCATAAATTACGTGGCGGCCCATGATGGCTTCACGCTGCGTGATGCCGTCAGCCATGACCACAAAAATAATTTTGCCAATGGCGAAGATAACCGCGACGGGAACCCCCGCGAGCCGTGCTGGATTTCGAGAGATCCGGCCCTCGATGTGAGAGCCTTGCTGACAAGCCTGTTTGTTTCGCGCGGCACAGTCATGCTGACGGCGGGCGACGAGTTTGGCCGCAGCCAGCGCGGCAACAACAATGCCTATGCGCAAGACAATGAAACGACGTGGCTGGATTGGACCGATGCGGACCAGGATCTCATTCAACATGTCGCAGGACTGGCAAAATTCCGGGCCCATCACGCATTCTATTTCGCTGACCGGTTCCTGACCGGTCATGCTTTAGCGGGAAAAGACTGTCCCGACATTCAATGGCTTTCGGAACAGGGCGGTATTCTCGATTGGACGGGTCCTTCGCCTGATGTCTTCGGCCTGATCCTGAGTTGCCCCGAGGCAAAGGGGAGACTGCTCATCTGGTTTAACCGGAAGCAGCAAAGCGTAGACATAGCTTTGCCCGCGGCGCAGCTGGGATTCCACTGGGGTCAAGACAGGTTGACGTGCGAGACGCGTTCCGTCGCCACATTGCTTGAAGTTGCCGACGCACGAAAAAAATCTTTGGCTCCGGACGATGTCCTGATCGATGATCTCGCCGCGGCAGCGGGCATTCAAGGCGAATGGTGGGAGGTGAGCGGAGCCCATCACAGGGTTGGGGTTGAAACGAAACGTGCCCTGCTTGAAGCCATGGCCCTGCCGATCGGGACGCAGCGAGACGCACTTGAATCACTGAAAGAGCTTTCGGCCGGACAAAACAGGAATGTGCCGCTAGCCCCGGCGTGTTGCTATCAGGCGGAATTCCTGAAACGGGGAAAACGCCTTTACGGCCTGACATCGCATCTTTATGCGCTTCGCCATGAGGGTGACGGCGGCATTGGTGATCTTGAAACACTTGCTCGGTTTTGTGAGACATCCGCCCGACTTGGCGGTTCGCTGGCGGGGATCAATCCCCTGCATCAAATGTTTTCCGAAGACCGCCGCCGCGTGAGTCCCTATCAGCCCTCGGATCGCCGATTCATTGACCCCATCTATATTGATCTCAATGACGTGCAAAAAAGGTTCGGCCCTTCGGCAAGGAAACATGAAGGCGAGCTGTCACGGCTGCGCGAAGCAAGCCACGTGGATTATGACGCTGTCTGGCGCATCAAGGATGACGTACTGTTTTCCATTTTTGAAAAATTCGGAATGAGCAAGGAATTTGAATCCTTCATCATCAATGGCGGGGCCGCCTTGCACGACCACGCGCGGTTTGAAACGCGGAAAGATTCCAAGCGTTACAAGTATGCGCAATGGCTGCAGTGGATAGCCGATGGGCAGCTAGCCGCTGCCGCGAAGCGGGCGGAGACGGTGGGACTGGAGCTTGGCATCTACCGCGATCTTGCCTTGGGCTGCGCCTATGAAGGCGGCGAAGTTTGGGCGCGGCCGGAACTCTTTGCCACTGGCGTTTCAATTGGTTCGCCGCCCGACCCGTTTGCACGGGAGGGACAGGTCTGGAACCTGCCGCCCTTCAATCCGCTCGCGCTGGCCAAGGCGGAGTATGAGCCTTTTGCAGAGATACTGAGCGCCAACATGCGGCATGCAAAGGTCTTGCGCATTGATCATATCCTCGGTCTTGCCCGTCAGTTCTGGGTGCCGCGTGGCGCATCGGGAGCTGATGGAGCCTATGTCACCATGCCGCTTGAAAGATTTATTGCCATTGCGGCAGCCGAAAGCGTGCGGGCAAAATGCCTGGTGATTGGTGAGGATTTGGGCACGGTTCCCGAGGGGCTGCGGGACCGTCTTTCACAAGCCAACATTCTGTCCTACCGGGTTCTATGGTTCGAGCAGGATGAAGCGCGCTTTCAGCCGCCTGAGAATTATCCGCAGGGTGCGGCGGTGTGCCTGTCCTCCCATGATCTGGCGCCCTTCAAGGGATGGCGCGAAAGCGCCAGTCACGGCGACATTTCAAAACTTGAAGGCGCCTTTGCCGAGGCAGGCGTCAATACCGGTGAATTTCTTGCCGATGCGCATGCTTTTGTGGCCAAGACGCCCTGTGCGGTCATGCTGGTGCAGGCGGATGATCTTTCAGAAGAGATAGAACCTCTCAATGTGCCTGGCACCGATACGGAGCGTCCGAACTGGCGCCGGCGGCTTTCTGTGGCAGTTGAGGCGATACCGGACCTCGCCACGTCCAAGGCTGTAATGGCTGCGATTCAAAACACGGGACGCGGCAGAGATGGGTAAATCCCACAAGGTCGAAATCCTGGCGCAGGAAGTCATCGCAAAGTTCTGGTCAACCTTAAGCAGGGTGACGCTGAAATACACCCGCCGCGATGGGCGATCCGAGATTTTAGTCCGAGAGGTAAATGACCATGGCAATGCGGCGGCGGTTCTGGCGCTTGATCCCGTGCGAAAAACGGTCTTGCTGGTCAAACAGATGCGCATTGCCGCCCATGTAGCAGGACATACCGATGCCCTGATTGAAGTCTGCGCCGGCCTGCTTGACGGCGATGACGCGCAAACCTGCGCGATGCGTGAAGCCGAAGAAGAACTCGGCTTTCGCGTGCATGACTTGCGTGAAGTCAGCAACGTGTTCGCCAGCCCCGGTGCCCTTACCGAGCGGATAAGCTTGTTCGTCGGCACCTATTCACCGGAAGACCGGATCACGAATGGCGGCGGCATTGCAACAGAGGGAGAGGACATCGAAGTGATCGAACTCCCGCTCGTCACGGCCTACGCGATGATTGCATCCGGAGAGATCGTCGATGCAAAAACCATCATTCTATTGCAGCACGCCATGCTGGCCTAGGCCGCCACATCGCGCAAGGCTCCGGGGCCAGGTATGGCGCCCTTGGGACACTTGCCGGCGATAATCATGCCCAGCACTTCGTCCTTGGTCACATCCTTGACGTTGGCAGTTCCAACCACACGGCCGTTCTTCATCACCACCAGCCGGTCGGCCAGGTCAAACACGTCGTGCAGGTCATGGCTGATCAGGAAAATGCCGATGCCTTCAGCCTTCAACTGCTTGATGAGTTCGCCGACTTGCGCGGTTTCCTGGGGACCAAGGGCCGCCGTCGGCTCGTCCATGATCAGGATGCGGGCGTTAAAGTGAATAGCGCGCGCAATGGCAACCGATTGCCGCTGGCCGCCGGATAGCTTGCTCACCGGCTCCTTGAAACGCCGGAAATTGGGATTGAGACGCCCCATCACCTTGCGGGCTTCCGATTCCATGGCGACGTCATCGAGCGTGCCGAAGGCGGTGCGCAGTTCACGGCCAAGATAGAGATTGGCGGCGGCATCCACATTGTCGGCCAGCGCGAGCGTCTGGTAGATCGTTTCGATGCCAAGGGCCTTGGCATCGCGCGGGTTGTTGATCGTCACTTCGTCGCCGTTGATGTGAATATGTCCGTGATCGCGCTTGTAGGCGCCTGACAGGATCTTGATGAGCGTTGACTTTCCCGCGCCATTGTGGCCGAGCAGACCCATGACCTCGCCGGGAAAGAGATCAACACTTGCGTGATCAACGGCCTTGATGCCGCCGAAGGCGATGGACATGTCGCGCATTTCCACGAGCGGTGTGCCGCGGGCGACGGATGCTGCTCTTGCCGGTGTCTTGGTTTTCATTGCCATGACTTTCTCCCTTACTTCACGCGGCGGCGATAGACTTGATCGACAAAGACCGCCAAGACCAGGACAACGCCAACGACAATATTGGTGTAGGCGGAATCGAAGTTCAGCAGTGCCATGCCGGATTGCAGCGACTGCATCAACAGCGCCCCCAGAATTGCGCCATAAATCGTGCCAATGCCGCCCGCCAGCGATGTGCCGCCAATGACTGCGGCAGCAATGACATAGAGCTCACTAAGTGTGCCCAGTGCCGTTGTGGCAGCGTCGAGACGGGCCGAAGCGATGACGGCTGAAACCCCGACCATCGCACCCATCAACGTGAAAACCATCACCATTAGGTGCTTTGTGTTAATACCGGCAAGTTCAGCCGCTTCCGGATTTCCGCCAGTGGCAAATATGTACCGGCCGAAGCGGGTGCGAGTAGAAATAAAGGTCATGAATACACCGATCGCCAGAGCAATCAGAACAGGAATTGGATAGCCGGTCTGATAGCTCAAGCCGTCGAGGCAACTGACAACTTTGTCACCCGCCATGCAAATTGCCGAACCATCCCTGTTCTCAATGCCGGCAGGTATGGAAATTCCGTTGTCGAGCGCGTACCGCTCGGCCACCTTGGGCGGCCATAGATAGGCATTGACCAGGGCGGTCGCACCCAGCACCAGTGCGCTTCCCACAATGCCGAGGAAAACTTCGGCCCAGATGGGCCGCAGCGGAAAACTAAAGCGTATGCGCTGCCTCCGTCCATTCATGATTGCCAGCACGATCACGATACAAACCGCCGCGCCCAGCATCCAGCTCCAAAACGGCCCGATGGAGGCTGAAGGCCCGTTGCCTCCGATGATCTTAAAGGTCTTGTCCATGGGTGCGATGGTGACGCCGCTGGCGATGAGGAACGCCGCACCACTAAAGGCGATGAGGCCGCCGAGCGTTACAATGAATGACGGGATCTGGCCGTAAGCAATGAGGACACCGTTCAAAAATCCGATTGCCGCGCCGAGAGCGATGGCGAAGACAACGGCAATGATCCAAATTGCAGGATGGCCCAAACCAAGCATCGGTCCCAGTTCGTAAACCTGCAGAACGCCGGTCGCCACGGCAACGATGCTGAGCATTGAACCAACCGAAAGGTCAATCTGCCGCAAGACGATAACCAGCACCATGCCGGTGGTCATCACCGCGATGGTTGAGGTCTGAACCATCAGGATCCAAAGATTTCGAGGTGTCAGGAAGGAACCGCCGAAGAGCCCATCACCCTGGCGAAGCAAACCACTGTAGACATCAAATCCGACCCAGATTAAAATCAACGCGGCGATCATGCCAAGCATGCGGGTGTCGATTTCAGTGGCCCTCAGAAAGCGCGTGAAGGCGCCTTCCTCGCTCAGGGCCGGACTGTTGTTGCTGGTTTGTGTAGACATGCCTATCGCCTCCCAATCGATACTTCGTACGGCCCCTTTGTCGTTGCGCTATCTGCGCAATCTTGCAGCTGCCATCAACGTTTGACGCTCACGCCGCTTGCGGCATGCTCCACTATTGCGTCTCTGTTGACTTAATGAAAGAGCCGCGCCACCATTTCTGGTGACGCGGCCATGATGTGTCAGTTCATATCTTCTGACAAGAGGTCAGTTGCAGGCCGCAACCATGCCGGCTTTCACGCCAGCACACGCCTCTTCCTTGCTGATCCAGCCAGCGTCGATGACGTCGTTCAGATTGTCCTTGGTGATCGGATTCGGAGCAAGCAGAATGGCATTGACTTCAATGCCCTTGGCACCGCCCGAAAACTTGCCGACGCCTTCGATCGAGGCAGGATCCTTGCCGTCAGCGATGGCGACAGCGGCTTCAGCGGCTACCTTGCCCAAAGCGCGCGAGTCTTTCCAGACCGAAACGAGCTGAGTTCCGAGTGCAACGCGGTTTAGGGCGGCCTTGTCACCGTCCTGACCGGTTACCGGAACCGAGCCGGCGAGGCCCTGGGCATCGAGAGCGGCGACAACGCCTGAGGCCATGCCATCGTTTTCGGACATGACCGCATCAACCTTGTTTCCGGTCGAAGTCAGACACTGCTCCATATTCTTCTGGGCGTTGTCCGGCTTCCAGCCGTCGGTGAAGGTTTCGCAGACATTCTTGATCTTGCCGGAGTCAATGTTGTCCTTGAGAACTTCCATCTGGCCCTGGAACAGGAAAGTGGCGTTCGGGTCGCCCTTGTCGCCCTTGATAAAGGCGAAGTTGCCTTCCGCTTTGCCCTTCTCGAGCATGGTCTTGGCCATCAGACGGCCAACACCGACGTTGTCGAACGTCACATAGAGCGCGTTCGGGTCTTCCACGAGCACGTCATAGGACAGCATTTTCACGCCGGCATCCGACGCGGCCTTGAAGGATGGCAGGATGGCATCGCTATCGTAGGCGACAACCATGATGACATCGACTTTCTGGGAAATCAGGCTTTCGATATCGGCGGCCTGCTTCTGGGCGGAGAGCTGAGCGTCGGTCGTGACCAATTTGTCCCCGGCGGCTTCCACGACGGCCCTGATGGCGGCTTCGTCGGTTTTCCAGCGTTCTTCCTGGTAGGTTTTCCAAGATACTGCAATGGTTTTTCCAGCAGCCATGGCTGACATGGAAGACATGCCGAGCAGCAGGGCTCCGGCCATCAATGTAAAGATGTTGCGCTTCATTCCTTAAGTCCTCCTCATCACCAGGCCATCCGCGGGACGCTCCCATTATTTTCCAGTTGTCCTGGAACTCGCAAAGGCTGGTCGATGGACGATTATTGATTTATTTTAGCGTCCAAAAAAATGTTGCATCAAGTCACATTTGGAGTCAAGCTTAGAAAATAAGTATGACAATTCAGTTGTAAATGCTGAAGAAAACAATGGGAGCACGATGCTCAAGAAAGCGAACAGCGATCTTGTACGGCGGCAGAATCGGGGGCTCTTTCTTGAAACCCTGCGCCAGCATGGCCCACTTGCCAGAATTACCTTGGGCCACAAAACAGGGCTGTCGCCTGCCTCCATCACCTCGATCAGCGCCCAACTCATTGACGAGGGGCTGGTTTACTCCATCGGCGAGGATGATGTTGTTTCATTGCAAACCAAGCGCGGACGGCCGCAGACACGTTTGGCGCTTAATCCGGGGGCTACCAATGTGCTGGCCGTTGCGATTTCGGTCGACAGTATTGAACTGGTCTTTGCGGATTTCAGCGGGGCCACGCATGAGCCCATCAAGCTGCGGATGGACACATACGAAATTCCAAAAGAGGAATTCGGGCCGCGCGTCGCCCATGAGATCAAGGCCAATGCCCGGAAGCTCGGGATTGACTTGAGTTCAATCACCCGCATCGGCATTGCGGTGCAGGGCGTTGCCGATACGATTACTGGGGAAATCCCATGGAGCCCCGCCTTCCGGGCCCGCGATATTCCGGTGGTGAAACCGCTCGAGCGAATTTTAGGCATTCCCTGCAGCATCGGTAACAACGCCAACATGATCGCCGAGGCCCTGATTGCAGCGGACCGCAAAAAATATGGCGGAAACTCCGCTGTGGTTTTTCTTGGCCACGGCGTTGGACTGGGCCTTATCCTCAATGGCGTTGTTTATGACGGGGCCAATGGCCGAGCGGCGGAACTCGGCCACATGAACCATATTCCCGATGGCCCGCTGTGCCGCTGCGGGCGGCATGGCTGCCTTGAAGCCTTCAGCGCCGACTACGGTATCATGCGCATGGCCAATGACGGCCAAGAGCATGACTTTGATGTGCATGCGGCAGTCCGCGACGACGACATGCGCAAATTGGAATTGGCGGCGGAAGCGGGCGATGCGGTTGCCATCAATGCATTTAACCGTGCCGGAGAGGTGCTGGGTTTTGGCATTGCGCGGCTCGTTGCGCTGATCAATCCACAGCGCGTTGTGCTGGCGGGGCCTGGCACACGCGCCTACGACCTGATGAAGGATTGCATATGGGAGGCACTGCGGCGCGGGCTGGTGCATGATTTGCGAAAATATGTTGAATTCGAAGTTGCGCCCTATGGCAAGGACATGATCACAACTGGAACTTTGGTCGAAACCCTGCGCCACCTCGACCGCGACGTGTTTGCGACGGGCCAGAAAGGCACAGTGGTGGAATTTGCAGGGAGGAAATTCGCATGAAGAAATTGTTGTTTTTCGTTGTGCTGGCCTTGATGTGGTTCGGGGCACTGGGCACCGCGACGGCGCGAACGAACTCTGCGAAAGCAGAAGAGGTTTTGCACACCTGGTATGATCTGGGCCTTGAACTTGTCTGGCACACGCCAACCTATTCGCCGCCGGTGGCCAGCCGTTCCTTTGCTTATTTGGGCATTACGGTTTTTGAGGCGGTGGCAAGCGGTTCGGACGAATTGCAAACCCTTGCCGGGCAGTTGCACGGATTGAAGCCCGTGCCGCAGCGTGCGGCGGGAAAGGCCTACGACGAAGCGGTGGTGATGCAGGCTGCCATGGCGTTTGCCGTGGAGCATTTTTTCGAGAACACGGGTCCCAGCGGGCAAAACGCCATGGCAAAGCTTGAGGCGAAGCTGCGCGAAAAGGTTTCGGCGGATGTTCCCGCCGATGTCCTGGCGCGCAGTGAAGCCTATGGCCGCGCGGTTGCCGGACATATTCTGGCCTGGTCGGCGGAAGACGGCGGGGCGGTCATTGAAACCCTGGGCTTCCCGCAGGATTATGAACTGCCAAAAGGACCTTCTCATTGGGTGCCCACCAGCCTGATTGCGCTCCAGCAGAAGCCGCTTTTGCCGAACTGGGGAAAGAACCGGACTTTTGCCATGCCGGAAGGCACGAGCTGTGCCTTGCCGCCGCCGCCTGAATACAGCGAGGACAAGGCTTCGGCGTTTTACAAAGAAGCGCTTGAGGTTTACGAGGCCACGCAGAATTTGACTCCCGAACGCCGCACGATAGCCCGGTTCTGGGCGGACGATGCAATGCTGTCAATGACGCCGCCCGGACACTGGATATCGGTTGCGCTGCAAATCATGGATCGCGACAAGGTGGGACTCGATAAGAGTGTTGACACTATGGCGCGGCTGGGCGTGGCATTGGCTGATGCATTTATCGGCTGCTGGCAGGCCAAATACCAGTATGACCTGATACGGCCCATTTCATATCTCCGCCGCGTGGTGGACCCAAAGTGGGAACCCATATTGTTCACTCCTCCATTTCCGGAATACCCCAGCGGCCACAGCACGCAATCAGGGGCTGCGGCGACAGTGTTGACCAATTTGTTTGGTGAAGATTTCGCATTCGAAGACAAGACCGGCAAACACGCCGGGCTCGCGCCACGCAGCTTCCCGAGTTTCTGGGCAGCGGCCGATGATGCGGGCATCTCGCGTTTGTACGGCGGCATCCATTTCCGCTCGGCCATTGAACGCGGCCTGGAACAAGGGCGCTGTATTGGCGCATTCACAAATGCCTTGCGCACAAGGAGATAGATTATGCGCGTGATGTCTTTTCGTCTTGCCTTGACGGCGCTGGGGGTGGCGAGCCTGACGCATTCGGTTGCCGCCGAAAACACGGTCGCTGTCCCAATTTTTGTCGAGGAAACGACAAGCGCCGGGATTGACAGTGTTTATGCCGGCGAATGGGAATACATGGTGGGCGGCGGGGCTGCCACCTTCGACTGTAATGCGGATGGTTTTGCCGACATGCTGCTGGCCGGCGGCACATCGCCCGCCAAATTCTACCGCAACACGAGCACCAAGGGCGGCGCGTTGCATTTCGAAGCGCAAACAAGCGGGCTCGAGCTCGATAAGGTGGCGGGTGCTTACCCGATGGATGTCGACAGCGATGGCAACACCGATCTTGTACTGCTGCGCGTCGGTGAAAATGTCGTGATGCGCGGGCTGGGTGATTGCCATTTTGAACGGGCCAACGAAGCCTGGGGCTTTGACGGCGGGGATGCGTGGTCAACGGCCTTTGCCGCCACCTGGGAAAAAGGTGCCACATGGCCGACACTGGCCATTGGCAATTACATCAACCGCCTGGAGGAAACGTCTCCGTGGGGTTCCTGCACGGACAACTGGCTGCACCGGCCAGACGCAGCCCACAGCAAGTTTGCGGCGCCCCTGGCGCTCAAACCTAGCTATTGTGCGCTGTCGATGCTGTTCACTGACTGGAACAAGTCGGGCACGCCCTCCTTGCGCATTTCCAATGACCGCGAATATTACGAGGGCGGCCAGGAGCAGCTCTGGCATGTTGATGCAGGCCAGGCGCCTGCGCTCTACACCGAGAAGGAAGGCTGGAAACCTCTGCGCATCTGGGGCATGGGCATTGCCGGCTATGACCTCGACTCCGACGGCTACCAGGAATATTTCCTGACCAGCATGGCCGACAACAAATTGCAAACCCTCGCCACTGTGCCGCAGGACGGCAATCCGGCGGAGGCCACCTTCAAGGATGTGGCCTATGTCATGGGGGTTACCGCGCATCGCCCCTATACGGGCGGCGACCAGCGCCCCAGCACGGCCTGGCATACGCAATTTGAAGACGTGAATAATGACGGCCTGGTTGATTTGTTCATCGCCAAGGGCAATGTGGCGAAAATGCCGGATTTCGCGGCGAAGGACCCCAACAACCTGTTGCTGCAAGGCCCGGACGGCAAGTTCCAGGAATCAGGCGAGGCTGCGGGCGTCGCTAGCCTGGCTATTTCGCGTGGTGCGGCTCTTGCGGATTTCAACATGGATGGCTTGCTGGATCTTGTGGTCGTCAACCGCTGGGAGAAAGCCCAGGTGTGGCGCAACACCAGTACCAATGCGGGCCATTGGATCGAGGTCAAGCTGCTACAGCCAGGCGCAAACCGCGACGCGATTGGCGCCTGGCTTGAAGTAAAGCGTGGCGAAACAGTGATGCGCCGCGAAATCTTCGTGGGCGGCGGATGCGCCAGCGGGCAGAATGGCTGGTGGCATTTCGGGCTGGGCGACATGGCCAAGGCGGACGTGCGCGTGGTCTGGCCGGATGGCAGCACCGGCGACTGGCAGAGTGTTAGCAGTGACGCTTTTTACGTTGTCGAGCGTGGCAAACCGGCACAAGTTTGGACCGCGAAGTGAAACGGCCGATCACAAATTTCTGATCATAAGACGGCGGGATATATTTCTTTTCGTCCTGGAACTCCCTATGAGGGAGCGGCGACACAGGAGCCGTAATGAAGTTATCCAGGCGTGATTTGGCCAAGGCTGCGGGCACAGCAGTTTTGCTTCCGCTCTTCCCGAGAGCGGGCTTTGCCGCGGATTGGGTGGCGCTTGAGGCGGAAGCGAAAGGCCAAACGGTTTACTTCAATGCCTGGGCGGGTTCCGAACCGATCAACGCCTATATTGCCTGGGCGGCAGAACAGGTCAAAGCCCGTTATGGCGTCACCCTTGAACATGTGAAAATTGCCGACGCGGCGGAAGTGGTGCGGCGGGTGCGCGACGAAGTGAAAGCCGGCAGGGCGGAAGGCTCAACGGATCTGGTCTGGATCAATGGCGAAAACTTCCGTGCCATGAAAGCCGAAAAGCTCTTGTTCGGTCCCTTTGCCAGTGATCTGCCGAATTTCCGATATGTGGATACGGAGGGCAAGCCTACAACCCTAATTGATTTCGCGGAAGCAACCGATGGCCTCGAAAGCCCGTGGGGCATGGCGCAACTCACTTTTTTTGGAGACGGCGCAAAAATTTCCGCTCCGCCTCAAAGCATGGATGAGCTTGTCGCTTTCGCGAAAGCCAATCCGGGCCGCGTGACCTATCCGGCGCCACCGGATTTTCACGGCACGACCTTTGTGAAACAGGCCCTCTATGAATCAATTGCAGATCAACGTCTTCTCCGGTTGCCTGCGGACGGGGTCGAATTTCATCTTGCCGTTGCTCAGCTCTTTGATTTGCTTGACAGCTTGCATCCGCATCTCTGGCGGGCAGGCCAGCAATTCCCGCAGAGCCAGGCGCAGCTCAAGCAGATGCTGGCAGATGGCGAACTGCTGATGGCGTTGACGTTCAATCCCAACGAGCCCGCCAACCTTGTCGCCTCAGGCGAATTGCCGGTGAGCACCGTGGCCTGGCAGCACAAGGCCGGCACCATCGGCAATACGCATTTCGTGGCCATTCCAATTAATTCCAAGGCAACAGCAGGAGCCCAGGTTGTGGCGAACTTCCTGCTGTCCCCGGAGGCACAGGGCCGCAAGGCCGACCTCAAGGTGTGGGGTGATCCGACGGTACTTGCCACAGCGAGGCTTTCGGCTGACGAGACCAAATTTTTCGGCACAAGCATGGTTCCCGGAAGAGTCAGGGAACCAGCCCCGGCGCTTCCCGAACCGCACGGCAGTTGGGTGCCCCTGCTTGAATCCGCGTGGCTTGAATCCTACGGCACATGAAGAAATTTCTGAATAGTTTTGCCGGTTTCCTGCCGCTTGGCGTGTTGTGGCTGAGCCCGCTTTTAGCTGGCCTGCTTGCCGTGTTATACGGGGCGCTTGATGGCGAGGCGTGGCTTACCCTTTTTGAGCACCCGCAACTGTGGCCGGCGCTGTTTCTTTCAATCGGCACAGGCACATTGAGCCTTGTCATTTCGGCGCTGTTGGCTTTCTGGATTGTTGCTGGCCTTTATGGCGGCAGGTTATGGGCGGACTGTTCAAGCCTCGTGGGCGGCTTCCTTTCCCTGCCCCATCTGGCCTTTGCCATCGGGCTTGGCTTTATGATCACGCCGAGCGGTTTCGTTGCCCGCGTCATTGGCTCGCTGGCCGGGTGGGCTGTGCCGCCGCAATGGGTGACGACCCAAGACCCTTATGGCCTATCACTGGTCTCGGTCCTTGTCCTCAAGGAAGTGCCATTCCTTATTTGGCTCATCAGCGCCCTGCTGGCGCGGCCTGACATTTCACAGACGCTGAAGGGGCATTTTCGCGTATCGCAAAGCCTCGGACATGGCGGCGCCTCGACCTGGCTCCGGGTGTTCATTCCGCAAATCCTGCCGCGCCTGAAATGGCCACTGCTCATCGTCTGGTTCTATGGCGCTTCGGTTGTCGATGTGGCGCTGGCCATCGGCCCGACGCAGCCGCCGCCTCTTTCCATCATCATCTGGTCCGACCTAAACAATGCCGATCCCGCCTTCAATGCGCGCGGAACCGCCGGCGCTCTGTTCCTGACAGCGGCGCTCGTCGCGCTTGCGCTGGCGTGGATTGCTCTGAAGAAGATTTTTCTTCCCTCCATCTGGAAATTTTTTACCAGCGGCCCTTCGCGCCGGCGGACGCCGACGATGACCTCGGGCCTGCTGCTGCTTTTCTTCTGTGCGGTTTACGCCATGGTTTTTGTGATCCTGTGTGTCATGTCCATTGGCACGCTGTGGCCTTACCCAAATCTTTTCCCGACTGAAGTTCGCTGGACCGCCTGGCAACAGTTCGCCATGTCGCCGGCACCGCTCGTCAACAGCCTGTCATTGGCCTTGGCCTCGACGCTTGCGGCTTTGGGCCTTGCGGTTTTCTGGCTGGAGACGGTACCGGAAAAGCTCGATGCGGCCCTGCTGGTTTTCGCCATCATGGCAATCGCGCTACCGTCTCTCCTCATTGCTGATGGCCAGTACCTCGCCTTCCTGCGCTTCGGCCTGAACGGCACCTGGCCCGGGGTTTTCCTCGCCCATCTCACCCAGGTTTTCGCGTATGTCTTCATCGTGCTGAAAGGGCCGTACCGGGCCTTTGATCCACGCTACCGCGCCGTGTCGCTCGGCCTCAATGCGGATAATTACCGTTTCTTGTGGGTGGTAAAGCTAGCCATGCTGAAGCCGGCGCTGGCTGCCGCGGCAGCGGTGGGCGTCGGCGTCAGTATTGCGCAATATGTTCCCACCCAGCTCATTGCCTCGGGACGCCTGACAACGCTGCCCATTGAAGCAGTGACGCTGGCAAGCGGTGGCAGCCGCCCGCTGATGGCGGTTTTCGCGCTCTTGCTGGCGGTCGTTCCGGCGCTTGCATTTCTAGCGGCGGCGCGCTTTGGCCGGAAATCCCTATGACCCTGCTGCTTGAAAATATCAGCCTCACCATCGGCGACGTGCTGCTCATCAAGAGCTTCACGATTACCATAGAGGCCGGAGAAATCGTCACCTTGATGGGGCCCAGCGGCAGCGGAAAATCGTCGCTGCTGGCCTATATCGCCGGCGACCTGACACATCCCATGTATGGCAATGGGCATGTGATGCTGGATGGAGTTGACCTCATCTACGTGCCGGCGGAGCGGCGGCAGGTGGGCCGCCTGTTCCAGGACGACCTGTTGTTCCCACATCTCACTGTTGGCGAAAATCTTTTGTTCGGAGTTGGACGGGGCAGCTTGAAAAAGCGCCAATACCTGGTGACGGAAGCGCTGGCGAGCGCCCAGCTTGACGGGCTTGAGGACCGCATGCCCGACACCCTGTCCAACGGCCAGAAATCCCGCGTGGCGCTCTTCCGCGCCCTCATGGCAAAGCCCCAGGCCATGCTGCTAGATGAGCCTTTCTCCAAGCTTGATGCGGAGCTCCGGCACACCATCCGCAACTATGTATTTGCCCATTTGCGCGAGCGCAACATTCCCACCCTGCTGGTCACCCACGACCGCGAAGACGCACCGGCGGGCGGTCGCATCTTCCGCATCAACAGCAAGGGGGAACTGCTCCTTGCTTGACCGCTACGCGCTGAGACTGGCAAAGCCGGCCATCGACCGGACAGCGCTTGTGATCAAGAACAGGGGCTATTCGGCCGATCAGGTGACCTTTGCGGGCTTTGGCCTTGGCCTCTTTGCGGCGCTGTGCATCACGCTTGGATTTTACGCCTTCGCCATCCTGCCGTTGCTCTTCAGCCGGGCGCTAGATGGTCTTGACGGTGCCGTGGCGCGGGCCGGTGTTACCACGGACCGCGGAGCCTTTCTCGACATTGGGCTGGACTTTGTTTTCTACGGGCTTATCCCCCTGGCCTTTGGCATCGCGAACCCGGAGGCTGACGCGCTGGCCGCCGCAACGCTGCTGGCCGCCTTCGTGGGCACGGGCTCGAGCTTTCTGGCCTATGCGGTTATCGCCGAGAAGCGCCAGCTCAAGAGCACGGACTATCCCTCCAAATCCTTCTACTATCTCGGCGGCCTGACGGAGGGAACTGAGACGATTGCCTGCTTCGTGGCCATGTGCCTGTGGCCGCAACACTTCGCAGTGTTGGCCTATTTTTATGCAGCGCTTTGCCTGGTCACCACGGTCACGCGCCTGCTCGCGGGCTGGATGGCTTTCGGCGCGCCAAAAGATTAACGGGAATTAAGAAAAAACTTTGCTTGGGCCCACATTTTTTCTTGATTGCGACATCAGAATCCATCATATGCGTTTTGCCCAGAGTCGCACGTGCCTTAAGGATATCCCCAAAGCAACGACGGTGCGGGCTTTTTGGTCTCGATTGGCCCTCCAAAGGCTGATGTTACTGAGAGGCACCACTATCATTGCCCGCAGTGCGATTGGGTTTCCCAATCAAGCCAAGGCGAAAAGTCAGTAAGCGGTTAGTCAACCCACGTCTCCATCGCGTGGGTTTACGAAGCGCTCTGATGTCTCAACTTTTTTGGGAGATACGCACATGGCCGCAACTGCCCGTATTTTGGACTTCCTCCGTGACCGACGACCAGAGGGCCCCTGCCTCGTGGTTGACCTTGAGGTCATCGCCGACAATTACAAGGCCTTTACGCAGGCCATGCCGGACACGCGTATTTTTTATGCGGTAAAGGCAAACCCGGCGCCGGAAGTTTTGAAGCTTCTGGCCGGCCTCGGCTCCTGCTTTGATACAGCAAGCGTTTCCGAAATCGAGATGGCGCTGGCCGCCGGCGCAACGCCGGAGCGGATTTCCTTTGGCAATACCATCAAGAAGGAGCGCGACATTGCCCGGGCGCATCAGCTTGGCGTTTCGATGTTCGCGGTCGATTGCGTCGAAGAAGTTGAAAAAGTTGCGCGTGCCGCACCGGCTGCGTGCGTGTTCTGCCGCATCCTCACCGATGGCGCCGGGGCCGAGTGGCCGCTGAGCCGCAAGTTCGGCTGTGACCCTGAGATGGCTACCGATGTCTTGCTGTACGCCCATGCACTGGGACTCAAGGCCTATGGCATTTCCTTCCATGTTGGCTCGCAACAGACCCGCCTTGGGGCCTGGGATTCGGCGCTCGCCGAAGCCAAAACCATTTTCGACAGCCTTGCGGGCCATGGCATTACACTGTCAATGGTCAACCTCGGCGGCGGCTTCCCGACCAAATACCTCAAGCCGGTTCCGGGCACGGCCACCTATGCCAATGCTATTCACGAAGGCCTTGCCAAGCATTTCGGCAATGCCATTCCTGAGACCATCATCGAGCCGGGCCGCGGTATGGTGGGCAATGCCGGCGTGATCAAGACCGAAGTGGTGCTGATCTCGAAGAAGCATGCCAATGACAATCAGCGCTGGGTCTATCTCGACATCGGCAAGTTCGGCGGCCTGGCTGAAACCATGGACGAAGCCATCCGCTATCCGATCACCACGGCGCGCGACGGCGACGCCAAGGCGCCATGCGTGATCGCCGGGCCAACCTGCGATTCGGCTGACGTGCTGTATGAAAAGACGCCCTATGACCTGCCGGTCACCCTGAGCGTCGGCGATGAAGTGCTGATCGAAGCCACGGGAGCCTACACGACGACCTATGCGTCGGTGGCTTTCAACGGCTTCACGCCGCTTCAGGCCTACATCATCTAGTTCACCTCACCCTGTCCAATTGCTGGAGGCTGTCATGGTCACCATTCGCGCTGAAATTCCGGCTGACGTTACCGCCCGCGAGGCCCTGCTTGATCGGGCCTTTGGAAGGGTGCGTCACCGCAAGACGTCGCAGCGCTTCCGTGACGACCGCCTTCCCGCCGAAGGACTGGCGTTCACGGCTTTGAGCAAATCAGGAAGGGTGATCGGCACACTGCGCATGTGGAATGTGATTGCCGGTTCCGCCGGGCCGGCACTCCTGCTTGGGCCGTTTGCGGTGGATGGCCGCTATCAGCGGCGCGGTATTGGGTGGAAAATGATGACCCACGCCCTCAACATGGCGAAGGTTCTCGGGCACGCATCGGTGCTGCTCGTGGGCGATGAACC
The DNA here is from genome assembly GCA_038251095.1 of Hyphomicrobiales bacterium. Taxonomy (GTDB): domain Bacteria; phylum Pseudomonadota; class Alphaproteobacteria; order Rhizobiales; family Aestuariivirgaceae; genus Aestuariivirga. Next base: position 12,332 of record JBBSBQ010000032.1, on the reverse strand, counting down.
CTATTACAGCCGTTTCGGTTTCACGCGGAACCTGGTTGCGGATTTGCATCTGCCAGGCCCGGTTGACCGCAACCGTTTTCTTGGCGTTGAACTTGCGCCGGGCGCGCTTGATGGGGCTGAAGGCCTGGTGATGGCGAGCGGCGCGCTTGCACCTGTTGCTGGCAAGATACTGGCGGCGTAGCTATTCAACAGTGCCTCACTCTGGGCCTCGATCAGCCTTTTGAGTAGTCGGGCCCGATACGTGTCGGCAAATCATCCGCGAGTTTCAACCACGGAAGCTTTTCCTCAAAGGCAACGTGAAGCGTTGGTTCGAATTTTTCTGGTTCTTCCAGCGCCGTCACAAACAGGTGCATTACCCCCGACATTTTCTCCGACCGAAATGAAATAGGCGTGCCGCAGTTTCCGCAGAATGTTCTTTCAACACCGGGAGATGATTTGTAGACCTTGGGTGCTTCGCTGATCCATCTCCATTGGCTATCCAGCACGCCTATGTATGTCGTCATCGGCGCCGAACATTGCCGTCGGCAACTTTCGCAATGGCAGTTCACGCATGATTGGACCGGAGTATCAATTTCGAATCTGATGGCTCCACACAAGCAACAACCACGCATCATTAATCTCCTTAGCAATGTTCCCTGTTTCGAGGCACGGGTGATTCGGATTAGAAACGGAACTTCAAACTAGGCCCACTCGACTATTTCCAATTCTTGGCGCGCTTCACGGCTTCTGAAAAACGTTGCTTCAATTCAGTACTCAATGGTGCATCGGGGGTGATCTCGGCGCGGGGTGCGGGGAGTGACGGCAGTGTTTTTACGCCTGCGCCGCGCATCGCCATGCGGGCTGTGCCGAGGCCAGTGAGCTCGGGCGATTCCTGAACGATTATAGTCTTTTGCAGTGCATTGGCGAGAAAGCGGTTGAAATAGGAATTCTTCGTGAGTCCGCCATCGATTGAAATCATGTTTCCGAGCGGCGTGAGTTCGGCCATGGCGGCGATCACTTCCGCGGCGCGCAGGGCAATGCCTTCGAGCAATGCCTGAATCAAATCCTTTGCCGTCGTTTCCAGCCCCATGCCAATCCACAATCCGGCGGCACCGCGATCCCAATGAGGGCAGGCAAGACCCGAGAGTGCGGGCACAAAAACAAGATTGCGCGACAGTGCCGATGGCGTTTCGAAATTTGCGATATCGGAAAATTCCTTGAAGAGGCCAAGCCCCCGCGCCCAGTTCACGGCCGAGCCGGCGTTGTAGACGCCGCCTTCAATGGCACGCTTCGTCGCTTCATTTTTTATCTTCCAAGCCACCGTGGGAAGGATGCCGAATTTCGAGCCATCGATGCGGGCATCTCCGGTTATGGTCAATGCGAAGGCACCGGTCCCGAAGGTAATTTTCGTCGGGCAGCCATGGCCAAAGAGCGCGGCCTGCTGGTCGACAATGCTGGCGGTCACGGGAATTTTTCCGGCCTGGCCAAAGTCGCCCACCGTCGATCTGATTTCGGGAAGGCACTCAATGGGCACGCCAAAGAGCTTGCAGAGTTCGGGGTCCCAAGTGCAGCTATCAAGCGACATGAGGCTGGTGCGTGAGGCGGTTGTCACGTCGGTTGCGAAAGTCCCGGTCAAGCGGTCAAGAAAGAAAGCGTCGCTGGTGCCCAAGCGAAGGCGGCCCTGTTTGAGTAGGATGCGCGCCTCGCCCACATGGTCAATGAACCAGCGCAGCTTGCTGGCGGAAAAATAAGGGTCAAGCGGAAGTCCGGCGTGGGCCCGGGTCAATTCCTCCGCCCCGTCGGCCTTCAGCTTTTCAGTTATGGCCTGGGTGCGGTCGTCCTGCCAGACGATGGCGTTGGAGATTGGCTTTCCAGTGCCCGCGTCCCAAGCAACGACGGTTTCGCCCTGGTTGTCCATGCCGATGGCATCGACCTGGCTGGCGGCCTCAAGGCAGGCCCTGACGTTACGCAGCAGTTCTTCCGCGTCGTGCTCAACCCAGCCGGCATTTGGGTAGATTTGCTTATGTTCAAAGGCGGCAACGGATTCAAAATGGCCGGATTCATCCAAAGTGAAGGATTTCGTGGCGGTCGTTCCCTGGTCAATGGCCAGAACTTTCATGCCAATCTCCTTGCGATATCTTCAGCGGCGACCACGCCTTGCAGCCAGCATTCGCCGGAGGTTTTGAGCGGGCCTGAGACATTTCCCGCGATGGAGAAATGTTCCGAGGGCAAGCCGATTGGAATCAAGGCGGTTTCGGGCCTGAAAAGTCCGGTGAATATCACACCATCGCAAGTGACATGTTCCCGCTTGCCACGGCGTTCAATTTCAACCGCTTCGACATTCTTGCGGCCTTCAATGGAAATGAGCCTGGCGGAGGTGCGCACCGGCACGCCGAAGGCGAACCAGGCAATGAGATCGCCGGGTCTTTGCGCCGAGATTCGGGCATTCTCTTCCAGCATGGCAACGGGCCTGATGCCGAGGTGGCGGCAGGTGAGCAGTGCCGAGAAAGACACCAATTCGCTGCCGATGATCACTGGGTGCTCAAAGGGCTTGTTGTGATAGAGGTAAACATGCTGCTGCAACGCCCCAGTGTTCATGACTCCTTGCGGACGGGACCCGCCGACAAACCGGACTGAGCGGGGCGTTTCGCGGGTGCCGGTGGCAATCAAAACATGCCTTGCCTTCATTTCGCTTATCCCCGCACTGCCCTGGACGCGCAGTTGGCCATCCTTGTTCAATTCAACCACGGTCGTTGCGGTTCTGACGTCAAGCCCGCTGGCGGACTTCCTGAGCTCGGCGGCAAAGCGCGGCCCGCTCCATATCCGCCTATGGCTTTGCCAGCCAAAACCCAGATGGCCGCAATGGCGGGGAATGCCGCCTGCCTCGACCTCGCGCTCAAGGATCACGACGTCACGGATGCCTAAATTTGTCAGGCGGCGCGCCGCGCTCAAGCCGGTGGGGCCACCGCCCACGATGATCACATCATAGCTTTCCATCGAAACGCCCCTTGGTGATGTCGGCGATATGCGCCGAACAATAAAAACCCTGGCAGCGGCCCATCATGGCGCGGGTACGGCGCTTCAGGCCGCCCATGTCACCGGCAGGCAGCGGCCCTTCGAGGGCGGCGGCAATTTCGCCGCGCGTGACATGCTCGCAATGGCAGACAATTTCACCACCCATCATGAAGGGCCTGATGCGGCCTTCGCTCAGGTTTGGAACAGGTGTCCAGACCTGCTCGGGCGGCTTTTTCGGGAACTTGGCAAAATTCTTTTCATAGAGCTGGCCCGCGTAGTCGGCGATGCCAAGCGCCGCGGTGAGGCCGGTTGAACGTATTCCGCCGACGGTAATCCAGTTCCTGTCTTTTACGGCTTCAATGACATAATCCTTCTGATCGCTGGCCGGGCGAAGGCCCGCATAGATGGCATTCACATCAATGCCGGCGAGGGCGGGAAGCATTTCGGTGGCCCGGGACTTCAGCTTCTCAAGGGTAGCATGATCGCAGGTTGCAATTTCGCGTTCGTCCTGGTCTTCGGCGGTGGGGCCAACGGCCAGGTTTCCAAAGGCGGTGCGGAACAACACAACGCCCTTGGTGCGGGCGGTGGGCACCGGCAGGACGATGGCGCGCAGCAATTTGTAGGCGGGCTTGTCGAACACCACGAACTGGCCCTTGCGCGGCTTGATGGAGAATGGCGACGGGCGCACTATCGCTTCAACAAGGTCGCCGAAATTTCCGGCGGCGTTGATCACCACGGCAGCCGCGATCTTTCCCTGTTTGCTGGCCAGCGCCCATTCTTTCCCGGCGAATTCGCCACCTGTGACTTCGGCGTTGCGCAGGATAACCGCGCCATGGGCCAGAGCCTGGTGGGCATAGGCCAGGGGCGCGGACCAGGCATCAATGATAAGTTCGCCTGGCACAAGAACGCCGCCCAGCGCATGCTTTGCCAGCTCCGGTTCCTTCAGGCGCAATTCAGTTTGTGAAATGGCCCGCACATCGGCAATGCCATTCTTGTGGGCCTTCTCGACAATGGCTGGCAAGGCGGCAAGTTCGGCGTCATTCCACGCCACGACAATGGCGGAGCTTTCTATCAGGGGCAGATTGATCTTCTGGCGGATGCGGAGATATTCGGCATAGCCGGTTTTCATGCAGCGCAGCTCGAGGCTTTTCGGCGGCGCGTCGAAGCCCGTGTGGAGAAGCGCGCTGTTGCCCTTGGAGGCGCCGGACAGGATATCGCTGCCGCGCTCCAGCAGAATGCATTTCAATCCGGCAATGGCAAAGCGGCGCAACAGGGCAAGACCCACCACGCCGCCGCCGATCACCGCAATATCGAATCGCTGCTCCATTCCCTCTCACTATCACAAAACAAATTTGTCGGCTCGGAGGTTGCGGTTTTGGATTTACATCAAGTTTTCGCCGCTGATCATGCCATTCCCCGGCGCTGGCGCATGCGCTTGACCCAAGCGGTGATCAAGCGGTCGGCGATGATGCCGATGAAGGCGATGACGAGGCCCGCCACGATGCCGCGCCCGGCATCGGCCTTGGACAGCGCCTTGAACACTTCCTGGCCCAGGTCGCGGGTTCCCACCATGGCGCATATGATGATCATGCTGAGGGAGAGGAGAATTGTCTGGTTGATGCCCAGCATGATCTCAGGCATGGCGACGGGAAGCTGCACGCGGCGGAAAAGCTGCCACTTGGTGCAGCCCGAGACGATGCCCGCCTCCAGCAATTCGTGCGGCACCTGCCGGATACCGTGATTGGTATAGCGTACCGCCGGCACGATGGAGAATGCGACGGTGGCGATCAGGGCCGTCACGTCGCCGACGCGGAAGAGCATGACGACGGGAATGATGAAGCAGAAAGACGGGATGGTTTGCAGCGTGTCGATGATGGGCGTGACGATGGCGGAAACCCGGTCGCTGCGCGAACACCAGAGGCCGATGGGGATGCCAAGCGCCGATGCCACAAGGGCGGCAACGCCGCAGAGATAGAGGGTCTGCATGGCCGGAACCCATAATCCGGTTGTGGCGCAGAAGGCGGCGAGGAGAGCGATGACCAGGGCCAGCCCCCAGCCGCCCAGGCGCCAGCCCATGGCCGTCAGCACCAGCAGGACACCGAACCACGGCAGAGATTCGAAGCCAGCCCGCAGCGGGTTCAGGAAATTGAGCAGGACAAAGACCCGCCCAGTTTCAATGGCGTCGAAGAAGTTGATGGTAATCCAGTCAACGCCTGCCTTCCAGTAGGGCGCCGTGGTGAAAGTGAGGGAATCGGGCAGCGTGTTCAGCGACGGGAAAACCAGGCTGAGGGCCGTGGTGACCAGAAGTACGGTAATGGCAAGAAGAACGTTTGTGTGGCGCGCAATGAATCTCCTTGTATCCGCCGCAACCGGCCGTTTCAGTGCAATTGCCTGGCTCAACCTATCGAGCACAACCGCAATGATGACGATGGCAAGGCCTGCTTCCATGGCCTGACCGATCTTCAGGGCGCGGAGCGCCAGCAGCACGTCATAGCCCAGGCCGCCGGCCCCGATCATCGACGAGATGATGACCATGTTGAGGGCCAGCATGATCACCTGATTCACGCCAATCAACAGGGATGGTTTGGCCGACGGCAGCAGCACGCGCCACAGCTTCTGCGATTTCGTGCAGCCCGCCATGTCGGCGAAGTCCTTGATCTCCTGGGGTACCTTGTTGAGGCCAAGCACGGTGGCCCGAACCATAGGGGGCGTTGCGAAAAATCCGGTGGCCAGCAGGGCGGACACTGGGCTTGCGCCAAACAGCAGCAGCATGGGGATGAGATAGGCGAAGGTGGGCATCGTCTGCATGAGGTCAAGGGCGGGCGATATCAGCCATTGGTTCATGCGCGGTGAAAAATGCCCCCAGATGCCGAAAGCCAACCCGGTGATGATGCAGAAAGGCACGCAAATCACAATGAGCGCCAGGGTGAGCATGGAATTGTCCCACACATCGAACAGAACGAGTGAGAGAAAGCCAAAGCCGCAGAGCGCCGCCAGACGGCGGCCACCGAAAATATAACCCAGCCAAGCCATGACAAAGGTCACGCCGACCCATGACAGCTGCGGCAGGGTCCAGGCAGCCTCGCCGCTACCAAACTTGAATCCCTTGGCGAGCAGGCCAAAGGCAAACCGCAGCGGCGCTTCGATGAGGGCCGCTATCCAACGGGTGAGCCAGGTAAAATTGGTTTTAAGCCAGGCCATGAAGGCGCCTACCCAGTCCTTGAATGGTATGACCAGGCTATCGGGGTATTTGACGAGCGGCGACAGGGAATGGGGAACGAGTAAGAGAAAGGCGGTTACGATAATGGCCCCGGCAACAAGCCCAGGGCCAATCCAACGGCCGTTGAGTATCGCTGGGGCTGAGTGGGTGATATCGCTCATGCGCCTGCTCCCCGGTCCTTTCCAGAAAGCAGATTGATGACGGCCCGAGGCGAAATTTCGCCGATCACTTCACCTGTGTCGCTGACAACGGCAAAGGGTTTGGAGGAATCGACAATTGCCGCAGCGAAGCTTGCAATCTTGGCTTTGGCGGCAACCTTTTCGAGAGCGCCGGATTTAACCGTTGCAGGCTCCATCAGCGTGCGCGCCGACAGCACCTTGGCGCGGTTCACATCGGCAGTGAATTCAGCCACGTAACTGGTGGCCGGATTATTGACAAGGTCTTCCGGGGTGCCGATCTGGATGATCTCGCCATCCTTCATGATGGCGATGCGATCTGCCAACCGGATGGCTTCGTCGAAATCATGGGTGATAAAGACCACGGTTTTCTTGAGAACGCTTTGCAGCCTGATCAGCTCGGTTTGCATCTCGCGGCGGATCAGCGGATCAAGCGCCGAGAACGGCTCATCAAGAAACCATATCTCCGGTTCCACTGCCAGAGACCGCGCAATGCCCACCCGCTGCTGCTGGCCGCCGGAGAGTTCCGATGGAAAATGGTTCTCGCGGCCCTTGAGGCTGACGAGATCGATCATCTTGTTGGCCCGCGCCTCACGTTTGGCTTTGGCGATGCCCTGGATCGCGAGCGGAAAAGCAACATTCTCCAGAACCGTGAGGTGGGGCAGCAGGGCAAAATGCTGGAACACCATGCCCATCTTGTGCCGCCGGATGTTAATGAGTTCGGCTTCACTGGCCTTGAGCAAGTCCTTGCCGTCAAAGGTCAGCTCGCCGGTAGTGGGCTCGATGAGGCGGGAGAGGCAGCGCACCAACGTCGATTTGCCGGATCCCGAAAGGCCCATGACGATGAATATTTCGCCTTCGCGCACATCGAGCGTGGCGTTGCGTACCGCACCAATCAGCGCGGCATTGTCCAGTTCGGCGGTTGTTGCCTTACCGTTTTGCTCAGCCATGAATTTGACCGCATTGGGGCCAAAGACTTTCCAAAGGTTGCGGCACGATAGCTTGGCCGGACGCTGAATTTCAGCGTCCGGTTTTTTCGTTTTCATGAGATTTGTCCCAGATACCGGCTTATTCCGCCCAGGCTTTCCATTTCGCTTCGTTGGCGGCAACCCATGCGGCTGCAACCTCCTCAATCGTCTTGCCATCCAAATCAATCTGGCCCGACATGGCATTCAATTCCTTGGTTTCAATCTGGTAAGCCTTGGCCACCTTGTAGGCAACCGGCCACTTGTCCTTCATGCCGCCCCAGGAGAATTTCCAGATGTCGCCATGGGGCTTGCCGCAATCATAAGCCTTGTCGGGGTTTGAGCCCCATTTCGGGTCAGTGTAGCATTCCGGCGTATATTCCGGAAATTCAACCCATTCGCCTTCGTATTTTGCAGGGGCCCAATGGGGCGAGTAAACCCACACCATGACCGGCGCTTTACGCTGATAGGCCGAGTCGAGCTCGGCAAACATTGCCGCATCGGTGCCTGCGTGGATGACGGTGAAGGGCAGGCCAAGCGCTTCTACGCGTTCATCGTCAAAGCCTTCCCAGGTTACCGGGCCACCGACATAGCGGCCCTTGGGGGCGGTTTCAGCGGTGGAGAAGGCCTCGGCGCATTTAGGATCCTTGAGTGCTTCCCAATTGGGAAGGCCGGGGCATTTCTCCTTCATATAGAGGGGGTACCACCATTCTTCCTTAGCCTTTGGTCCCAGTGGACCAAGGCGTTCGGTCTGGCCGGTTGCTTCGGAGGCCTTCATGGCCTCGCCCGCAGTGGTATCCCAGTACTCAAGGCCCAAGGTCACGTCACCGTTGGTGAGGCTGGTGGTCAGGCTCGAGAGGTAATCGCCGGTGGGGTATTCGACGGTGTATCCGAGCTTTTCAAGTACGCCGCCCAATATTTTGGAGTTGAGGTTGACGCTGGTCCAGTCGAACAGCACGATCTTGATTGGATCGCTTGATTCAACCGCACCGGCGGATGATGGCGCCAGAATCGGGGCCGTGACTGCTACTGCAGCGCAAAGGGCAGATTTCCACGTCAGTTTGAAACTCATATTTTCCTCTCTGTTTATGGGCTTTTGCTTGAATTGTTGCGCCCGCTAAGTGCAGTCTCGACCTAAAAATGACCAGCTGTCAACGTGAAAGAGAGGAATTATTTTTCATGCAGTAACGGGTAGAAATGGTCCCAGGCAATCATTGAGGGCATAATGCGGTCACAACGGGATCACTGGGCGCAGCTATGAAGCAAAAGACTTTCATCAGCATCGGCGAATGCATGGCGGAGCTGCAGGCGACAGATGATGGGCTATACCGCCTGGGTTTTGCCGGGGATACGCTCAATACGGCGTGGTACATGCGGGCTTTGACGCGCGCCGGGGATGTGACCGTTGATTATGTGACAGCGGTGGGCACCGACTCCCTGTCTTCGAAGATGCTGGCCTTTCTAAAGGCCAATGGCGTCGGTACCCAGTTCATAAAAGAAATTTCCGACCGAACGGTGGGGCTGTATCTGATCACGCTGACTGGAGCAGAGCGAAATTTCACCTATTGGCGCAGTGCTTCTGCGGCGCGATTGCTTGCTGAAGACAAGAATGTATTGGGCGCTGCCCTTTCTCAGGCCAGTGCAATCTATTTTTCCGGAATCACGCTCGCCATTCTCTCGCCCGCCCACCGCCGAAATCTTTTGTCCGTGTTGCAGGAGATGAAATTGCGGGGCGCCACAATTGCCTTTGATTCAAATGCGCGGCGCAGGCTTTGGCCTTCCGACCGGGCAATGAAAGCGGCAATGATTGAGGGTTACAAAGTCTCGACCCTGGCCCTTCCCACGTTTAGTGATGACCAGGCCTTGTTTGGCGATGCCATTCCGGCGGACTGCGCCAAACGCATTGCCGACTTTGGCGTCAAGGAAATCGTTGTCAAAGACGGCGGCAATCCTTGCGTGGTGTCGGTGGAGACGGACCTGCTTACCGTGGCGCCGGAACCGGTTCAGGACATTGTCGATACGACAGGGGCCGGTGACAGTTTCAATGCTGGCTACCTCGCGGCCCGCATGTCCAACCACGCACCCCTGGACGCAGCAAAGCTTGGCCACCGCGTAGCGGGCCGGGTCATCCGCGAGCGCGGCGCCCTCCTCGCCATGGCGTCGTTTTCCGATCTCGTTGTAGCCTGATTGATGTTGATTCACCATCCAGCCTGGTGCTCAATAGCGCGATGAAAGTGGGTACGTAATGATCAATACGATGGAACTGGCAAAGCAGGTGACGGCCACGGGCAAGCGGAGCGGCGGGCGCGAAGGCCGTCGTGCCTTGCGGGCGGTTCCCATGGCCTCTTTCCCGACATTGGTGCGTAATATTCCCACCTACGAGATGGTGCCTGACGAGGCGGTGGAACTCATTCACGACGAGTCGATGAAAATCCTAGAAGAAGTGGGCTGCGAATTCCGTGACGATGAGGCCATTTCCATGTGGAAGGCGGCGGGCGCTGACGTACAGGGCACAAGGGTTCGAATCGACCGGGCGCTGCTGTTGAGCCTTGTGGCCCAGGTGCCGCCGGAATTTACGCTCAACGCCCGCAACTCGGAACGCACGGTGAAGGTGGGCGGCAAGAACACGGTGTTCGTCCCGATGTATGGTGCCCCTTATGTGCGCGGGCTGGACGGCGAGCGGCGCTATGGTTCGCTGGCCGATCTCAACAATCTGCACAGGCTGGCCTACATGTCTCCGGCTTTGCATTCATCCAGCTCGATCATTTGCGAGCCTATGGAAATCCCCGTGCCCAAGCGGCACCTTCACATTATTCATTCGGCTTTGAAGCATTCCGACAAACCCTTCATGGGCATCGTCACGTCGAAAGAGCGGGCCGAAGACGTCATGAAAATGTCAGGCATCGTGTTTGGCGAAGATTATGTGAAGGACAACACGGTTGTCGTGTCGATCACCAATTGCAATTCGCCGCTGGTGTGGGATGCCACGATGCTGGATGCCATGAAGGTTTATGCGCGGCATAACCAGCCGCTGATCCTGGCGCCTTTCGCGCTGTGCGGGGCTTCGACGTCCGCTTCCTCCATAGGTGCTGTGGCGCAGGTGAACGCGGAAGCGCTTGCGGGCGTTGCCTTCACGCAACTTATCCGCCCTGGATCCCCGCAGCTCTATGGCCAGTTCATGGTGACGGTGGACATGAAAACCGGTGCCCCCATGGGCGGAACGCCGGAAGCAGCCCAGATGATGTTTGTGATGGGGGCGCTGGCGCGGAAATATAATCTTCCGTGGCGTACCTCCGGCTTCCATGTGGGCTCGAAGCTCAATGACGCGCAGGCCGGCTATGAATCAAACATGCTCATGCACGCGGCCATTCTTTCGGGCGCCAACTACATCTGGCATGTGGCGGGCTGGCTGGAGGCGGGCCTGTGCTGCGGCTTCTCCAAATTCGTGACCGATGCAGAACAGCTTCAGGGCTGGTACAAATATGCGCAGGGCCCCTCCTTTGCTGATTTCAAGGAAGCCATGGCTGCCATTCGCGAAGTGGGGCCGGCCGGGCATTTCCTCGGCACCAAGCACACGCTTGAGCATTTCGAAAATGCCTTCTTCATTCCCTCGGTCATGGATTTCAATCCCTACGAGCAATGGTCGGCGGAGGGCGCAAAGGACCACGATGCGCGGGGCCGCGACAAGGCCGCCGCCATGCTTGCGGCTTATGAAGAACCCGCCATGGACCAGGGCATTGCCGACGGGTTGAAGGACTTCATCGCAATGCGTGAATCCGAACTGCCGAATAATGTGAGCTAGTCCCATTGCAGATTTTTGTTGATGCGGATGCCTGCCCCGTGAAGGAGGAGGCCGCGAAAGTTGCGGCGCGACACAAGCTTGTCATTTATTATGTTTCAAATTCCCACATGCGTCTGCCTTTCGGTGATAATGTCAAACGTGTTGTCGTGGCCGATGGGGCAGATGCGGCAGACAACTGGATTACCGAGCAATGCGCAGCAGGAGACATCGTAGTCACTGGCGATATTCCACTGGCCTCATGGGCGATCAAGAAGGGTGCGCAGGTCGTTTCGCACTTTGGAAAACCCTTTACCCGGGACAGCATCGGCATGGCTTTGGCAATGCGCGATCTGATGGCGCAATTACGGGAAACGGGCGAGGTGCGCGGCAGCAACCCGGTGTTCACGCCGAAAGACCGGTCGAATTTTCTACAGGGGCTGGAGAATGTCATTCAGCTCACCAAGCACTCTGGCACCTGAGCCCTGCCCCGTGTTAGCCTGCCGCAATGATTGACTATCTTACGTCGGCCCTTGCAACCCTGCTTGTTGTTGCCGATCCGCTTTTGCTCAGTGCGCTGTTTCTGGCCATCACCCATGGCATGAGCAACAAGGAGCGGCGCGAGGTGGCGTTGCGGGGACCGCTCATCGCCTTTTTGATATTGGTGGCGACGGGGCTTGGCGGGGCGAAATTGCTGGACCTGCTTGGGATTTCAATTTCCGCCTTTCGCATCTCGGGCGGCTTGCTGCTGCTGTGGTCGGCGGCCGAAATGGTGTTCGACCGCCGCGGCCAAAGACTGCAGGCCACGGCGGAGACGGCGGTGAGTATAGACCATGTGAAAAACATCGCGGCGTTTCCGCTTGCCATTCCGCTTATTGCCGGGCCTGGCGCCATTACCGCGATGATCCTGCTGGCGGGGAAATCCGAGGGCCAGATGGATCATCTGGCCGGACTCTTCGGCGTCGCGGCGCTGGTGATGATTGCCTGCTATGTGAGCTTCCTGCTGGCCGAGCGCATTTCGAAGATACTGGGGGTTACGGGGCGCGCCGTCAGCACACGCATGCTGGGCATCATCCTGGCAGCCCTTGCGGTGCAATTCGTGATCGACGGCATTATCGCGCTGGCTCGCCCGTAATTGGGCTAGGAGAAACTTGCGGAGAGAAAAAAGAGGGGTGAACGGCAGGAATGAATGATCGCCG
>JBBSBQ010000031.1:0-50003 GCA_038251095.1 Hyphomicrobiales bacterium | reverse complement strand
TCCGGAAGGCACGGAAATGGTGATGCCGGGTGACAATATCGCGTTTGACGTCGAGCTGATTACGCCGATTGCCATGGAGGAGAAGCTGCGCTTCGCCATCCGTGAAGGCGGCCGTACCGTCGGCGCCGGCGTTGTTGCAAAGATTACTGAATAGGGCGGGTTACCAAGATGCAACGACAAAACATCCGTATCCGTCTCAAAGCGTATGACCATCGCATTCTCGATACGTCAACGCGCGAGATCGTGAACACGGCAAAACGTACAGGCGCACAAGTGCGTGGGCCTGTTCCTCTTCCAACACGCATCGAGAAGTTCACCGTGAACCGCTCGCCGCACGTTGACAAGAAGAGCCGTGAACAGTTCGAGATGCGGACGCACCGTCGTCTGTTAGACATAGTCGATCCAACCCCGCAGACAGTTGATGCTTTGATGAAGCTCGACCTGGCTGCAGGTGTTGATGTTGAAATCAAGCTCTAAGGCGGGCATTAGGAGAGTAGCGATGCGTTCTGGCCTCATCGCCGTAAAACTGGGCATGACACGGATCTACACGGAAGAGGGAACAGTTGTTCCAGTCACCGTGCTGAAGGTGGATAATTGCCAAGTTGTTGCGCAAAAAACGAATGAAAAGCACGGCTACACAGCGGTTCAGCTGGGTGTTGGCGTTGCGAAGATCAAGCGCTTGTCGAAAGCCGAGCGCGGCCACTTTGCGGCTGCCAAGGTTGAACCAAAGCGCAAGCTGCAGGAATTCCGCGTCAGTGCCGACAACACCATGCCGGTTGGCTCGGAAGTGACGGTTGATCATTTCGTGGCCGGCCAGTTTGTGGATGTGACCGGCACCTCACTGGGCAAGGGCTTCCAGGGCGGCATGAAGCGCTGGAATTTCAGCGGGCTTCGCGCCACCCACGGTGTTTCGGTAAGTCATCGCTCGATCGGTTCGACGGGCAACCGCCAAGATCCGGGCAAGGTGTTCAAGGGCAAGAAAATGCCTGGCCACCTCGGTTCCGAAACGGTGACCACGCAGAACATCGTTGTCGTGCGCACCGACAAGGATCGCGGCCTCATCATGCTCAAGGGATCTGTTCCCGGCAGCAAGGGCGGCTGGGTTTCAGTTCGTGACGCAGTCAAGCGCAAGCTTCCCGATACGGCTCCAAAGCCCGGCGTCTTCAAGGCACCGGTTGCTATTGCAGCTACAGCACCAGAAGCTGTGAAGGAGTAAGGCTAACATGAAAGCCGACGTTCATACCATTGACGCGAAGAAGGCAGGCTCGGTTGAGCTGGCGGACCACATTTTCGGTCTCGAGCCCCGCGTTGACATCATTCACCGGGTCATCCAGTGGCAGCTGAACAAGCGCCAGCAGGGTACCCACCAGGCCAAATCGCGTGGCGAAATCAACCGCACGACGAAGAAGTTCGGCAATCAGAAGGGCGGCGGCGGAGCGCGTCACGGTTCGCGCAAGGCCGGTATTTTCGTGGGCGGCGGCAAGGCCTTCGGTCCCCGTTTCCGCAGCCATGAAACCTCGCTGAACAAGAAGGTTCGGGCTCTTGGTTTGCGCCATGCGCTTTCAACGAAAGCCAAGGCTTCCGAGATCATCATCATCGACAAGGCCGAAGTGAAGGAAGCCAAGACCAAGCTCATTCAGGCAGCGTTTGCAAAGCTTGGCTGGGTGAACGCGCTGATCATCGACGGCGCAACGGTCAACGAAGGCTTCGCCAACGCGGCCCGCAACATTCCCAACATTGATGTGCTGCCAGTGCAGGGTATCAACGTTTATGACATCCTGCGCCGGAAGAATTTGGTCCTGACCAAAGCTGCCGTCGAAGCCCTGGAGGCGCGGTTCAAATGAGCAAAGAACATTTTTACAACATCATCCGCAGTCCTGCGATCACCGAGAAGGGAACCCTGGTTTCCGAGCACAACCAGGTTGTGTTTAACGTGGCGCGCGACGCGACGAAGCCTGCGATCAAGAAAGCCATTGAAGGGCTTTTTGGCGTGAAGGTGAAGTCGGTGAATACCCTCGTACGCAAGGGCAAGCAACGCCGTTTCAAAGGCCAGCTTGCCCGACTGAGCGACATCAAGCGCGCCTATGTGACCCTCGAAGAAGGTCAGCGGCTTGATGTGACAACTGGCCTCTGAGTGGTGAGATAGAAAATGGCTCTCAAAACATTCAAACCAACCAGCCCAGGCCGCCGCCACCTTATCCAGGTGGACCGCAGCCAATTGTGGAAGGGCGGCCCTGTCAAGGCGCTCGTGGAAGGTCAAAACAAGAATGGCGGCCGTGGCAACACGGGCCGCATTACATCGCGTCGTAAGGGCGGTGGCCACAAGACGGCTTATCGCCTGGTGGATTTCCGGCGCACGAAGTTTGACGTTGCCGCAACGGTTGAGCGCATTGAATATGATCCGAACCGGACCGCATTCATTGCCCTGATCAAGTATGCCGACGGTGAACTGTCCTACATTCTGGCGCCGCAGCGCCTGGCCGTTGGCGATCAGGTTGTTTCGGGCCAGACCGCCGACGTGAAGCCTGGCAACGCAATGCCTTTGGGCGCCATGCCGGTCGGCACGATTGTCCATAACGTTGAAACCAAGCCCGGTAAGGGTGGTTCACTTGCGCGCTCCGCCGGCACCTATGCCATGGTCGCCGGCCGTGACCAGGGTTTTGCGCTTCTCAAGCTCAAGTCCGGCGAAACCCGCATGGTCGACGCTGCATGCATGGCAACGGTGGGTGCGGTTTCCAATCCGGACCACATCAACGAAGTGATCGGCAAGGCCGGTCGCGCCCGCTGGAAGGGTGCGCGCTCGGTTTCGCGCGGTATCGCCCGCAACCCGGTCGACCATCCAAACGGCGGCCGTACCAACGGCGGCAAGCACTGGGCCACACCCTGGGGCAAACCGACAAAGGGCAAGAAGACCCGTTCCAACAAGTCAACCAACAAGTTCATCGTGCGCAGCCGCCACGATCGCAAGAAATCGCAGTAGAGGTAGCCCGTGACACGTTCGTCCTGGAAAGGCCCGTTTGTAGACGGATATATTCTGAAGAAGGCCGATGTTGCACGCGCAGCCGGCCGTCATTCGGCGATCAAGACGTGGAGCCGACGCTCAACAATCCTGCCGCAGTTCGTGGGACTCACGTTCCAGGTCCACAACGGCAACAAGTTCATTCCGGTGAACATTTCGGAAGACATGGTCGGGCACAAGCTTGGTGAGTTCGCACCGACGCGGACCTTCCGGGCCCACTCGGCATCAGACAAGAAGGCAACGAAGGCTCCAACACCATGAGCAAACCAGTCAGAAAACGCTCGCTCGCTGACAATGAGGCCAAGGCTGTGACCCGGTCTATCCGCATCAGCCCGCGCAAGCTGAACGAGTTGGCCACGATCATCCGTGGCATGAAGGCGTCCAAAGCCCTGGCCGAACTCACCTTCTCGCGTCGCCGCATTGCGAAGGACGTGAAGAAGACGCTGGAGTCCGCCATCGCCAACGCCGAAAACAACCATGACCTCGACATCAACAACCTTGTTGTTGCCGAAGCTTGGGTCGGCAAGAATTTGGTTATGAAGCGCTTTATGCCAGGTGCGCGTGGCCGGGTAGGCAAGATCGAGAAATTCTTCAGCGAACTGACGATCATCGTTCGCGAAGTGAAGGAGGCCGCTTAATGGGTCAGAAAGTCAATCCGATTGGTCTGCGTCTGGGCATTAACCGGACCTGGGACTCGCGCTGGTATGCGAACAGTCGGGAATATGGAAAGCTCCTGCACGAAGACATGGGCATCCGCAGCTACCTCAAGAGCGAGCTCAAGCAGGCCGGCGTTGCCAAGGTTCTGATCGAGCGCCCGCACAAGAAGTGCAGGGTGACGATCTACTCGGCGCGTCCTGGCGTGGTTATCGGCAAGAAGGGCGCTGACATCGAAAAGCTGCGCAAGAAGGTTGCCGACATGACGGGTTCGGAGGTTCATCTGAACATTGTTGAAATCCGCAAGCCCGAAGTTGACGCAACCCTCGTTGCCGAGAGCATCGCGCAGCAGCTCGAACGCCGCGTGGCATTCCGCCGGGCGATGAAGCGTTCAGTGCAGTCGGCCCAGCGCATGGGTGCGGAAGGCATCAAGATCACCTGTTCGGGCCGTCTTGGCGGTGCGGAAATTGCCCGCGTTGAGTGGTATCGCGAGGGACGCGTTCCCCTGCACACGCTGCGCGCGGATATTGATTACGGTATCGCCACGGCCCACACGGCTTACGGCACAAATGGCGTGAAGGTCTGGATCTTCAAGGGCGAAATCCTTGAGCATGATCCGATGGCGCAGGACAAGCGCATGGCCGAAACGCCTGATAGTGGACAACGTCCTCGCCGCGACCGTGATGGCGCGAACTGAGGTTTGAGGTAAGCGATTATGTTGCAACCAAAGAAAACAAAGTTCCGGAAGGCCCACAAGGGCCGTATCCATGGCAAGTCGACAAGCTGCAACACGCTTGATTTCGGAGCTTTCGGATTGAAGGCAACGGAGCCTGACCGCCTGACCGCCCGCCAGATCGAAGCGGCGCGCCGCGCGCTTGCGCGTGGCATGAAGCGTGCAGGCCGCATCTGGATCCGCGTGTTCCCGGACGTTCCCGTGTCGAAGAAGCCTGCCGAAGTGCGCATGGGTTCCGGCAAGGGATCGACCGAATACTGGGCAGCCCGGGTGAAGCCAGGCCGAGTGATTTTTGAGGTGGACGGCGTTCCAAAGGCCGTCGCTGAGCATTCGCTTTTGCTCGCGGCAGCAAAACTTCCAATCAAGACGCGCTTTGTTGCGCGCCTTGGCGAATAATCCGGAGTCTTGGCAAATGAAAATGAGTGACGTCAAGGTTTTGAGCCCAGATCAAGTCAAGGACGAAGTCCTGAAGCTCAAGAAGGAGCAGTTCAACCTGCGCTTCCAGAGGGCTTCCGGCCAAGTCGAAAACACATCGCGTATCAGGCAGGTCCGCCGTGACATCGCCCGTCTCAAGACGGCGCAGTCACTGGCATCTGCGGCGAAGTAGGAGAATAGAATATGCCGAAACGCATTCTCGAAGGCGTGGTCGTCAGCGACAAGAACGACAAGACCATCGTGGTCAAGGTCGAACGCCGCCTGCGCCATCCGGTTCTGAAAAAGACGGTGCGTCTTTCGAAGAAGTATCATGCGCATGATGAGAAGAACACCGCCAAGACCGGCGATGTTGTTCGCATTGAAGAAACACGGCCCATCTCGAAGCAGAAGCGCTGGGCGCTTCTCGAGACTGTGGCTGCTGGCAAAGCATAAGCAAAAGGACAAGCGGGCAGTTCGTGCTCCATGTAAACAGGTGATCTTATGATCCAGCAAGAGACTAACCTAGACGTCGCTGACAATTCAGGCGCAAGACGCGTACAGTGCATCAAGGTGCTCGGGGGCTCGAAGCGCCGGTATGCCTCGATTGGCGACGTGATCGTTGTGTCGGTCAAGGAAGCAATCCCGCGCGGCCGCGTTAAGAAGGGCGCCGTGATGAAGGCTATCGTGGTGCGCACTGCCAAGGACATTCGCCGGGCTGACGGTTCCACCATCCGCTTTGACCGCAATGCCGCGGTTTTGATTAACGCCCAGGGCGAGCCGGTCGGCACGCGCATTTTCGGGCCCGTGCCCCGTGAGCTGCGCGGCAAGAACCAAATGAAAATCATTTCACTTGCGCCGGAGGTATTGTGATGTCGGCGAAACTTAAAATCAGGAAAGGCGACAAGGTTGTCGTCATTACGGGCAAGGACAAGGGCAAGCAGGGCGAAGTGCTCCGCGTGATTCCTGCCGAGAACCGGGCCGTCGTCGGCGGAATCAACATTTCGCGCCGCCATACGAAGCAGACGGCGTCGCAGGAAGGCGGCATCGTCAACAAGGATATGCCGATACAAATTTCGAACCTGGCCTTGCGCGATCCGAAGGATGGCAAGCCAACCCGCGTGGGCTACAAGACGCTCGGCGATGGCAAAAAAGTCCGGTTTGCAAAGCGTTCTGGAGAAGTCATCGATGGCTGACGAAAAAGAAGTCAAGGCGAAGCCAGCAAAGCAGGCCAAAGCCCCGAAGAAATCAGAAGCTGCCGAGAGGCCGACTGGCAAGGTTGCCAAGCTGCCTGAGGGTTACGTGCCGCGCCTGCGTCAGCATTATGACGATGTGGTGCGCGCCAAGCTGATTGAACAGTTCGGCTACAAGAACGTGATGGAAGTGCCGAAGATCACCAAGATTGTGCTCAACATGGGCGTTGGCGAGGCCACGCAGGATTCCAAGCTGGTGCAGGTTGCTGCGGCCGAACTTGAGAAGATTGCCGGCCAGAAGGTTGTCATCACCAAGTCGAAGAAAGCCATTGCCCAGTTCAAGATTCGCGAGAACCTGGCGATTGGCGCGAAGGTCACGCTGCGCAAGGTGCGGATGTATGAGTTCCTGGACAGGCTCATCACCATTGCCCTGCCGCGGGTACGCGATTTCCGCGGCCTTTCGGAGAAAAGCTTTGATGGCCGTGGCAACTATGCCCTGGGCATCAAGGAACACCTGATTTTTCCGGAAATCGATTATGACAAGATTGACCGGATCTGGGGCCTCGACATCGTGATTTGCACATCGGCAAATACCGATGACGAAGCCCGTGCCCTGATCGACGCATTTAATTTTCCGTTCCGCCGCAGCACACGCAAAGCTGCCTAAGAACAAACTGAATTCCTGAGGAAAGCCCATATGGCAAAGACGAGCTCGGTAGAAAAGAACGAAAAACGCAGGCGGCTGGTGAAGCAATTTGCGGCCAAGCGCAAGCGCCTGAAAGCGATTACGCAGGATAAGAAGATTACGATGGAAGAGCGCTTCACGGCGCAGATCAAGCTTTCGGCCATGCCGCGCAATTCGGCCAAGACCCGCATCCGCAACCGGTGTGAAATCACCGGCCGGCCACGGGCCTTCTACAGGAAATTGAAAGTTTCACGTCTGGCTCTTCGTGATTTGGCCAACCAGGGTTTGGTTCCTGGCATGACCAAGTCGAGCTGGTAGGGCGAACGGACGGACAAGGAGACGAATAAATGAGTGCAAGTGATCCGATCAGTGATCTGCTGACCCGCATCCGCAATGCCCAGGAACGCGGCAAGGCCAAGGTATCTTCGCCGGCTTCGCGGCTGCGCGAACGCGTGCTTGAAGTGCTTCAGCACGAAGGCTTCATCCGTGGCTTTACCACGGTGCAGCAGGGTTCCGGCAAGGCCGAGATCGAAATCGAACTGAAATATTTCGATGGCGCTCCGGTCATCCGTGAACTTCAACGCGTATCGAAGCCTGGCCGCCGGGTTTATGCTTCTGTTGAAACCCTTCCCACCGTTTTCAACGGCATGGGAATTTCCATTCTATCGACGCCGAAGGGCGTCATGTCCGATGCAGATGCTCGCACTCAAAACGTGGGTGGCGAAGTTCTCTGCACGGTATTCTAAGGAACGTTGCAATGTCTCGTATTGGTAAAAAAGCAGTTCCAGTTCCAGCCGGGGTCACAGCTTCGGTGAACGGCCAGTTGGTTTCCGTGAAGGGACCAAAGGGCGAGTTGAAAGTGGTGCTGAACGACCAGGTCCTGGCCAAGATGGAGCAGGGCGGGATCAAGGTTGATCCCAAGGACAAATCCAAGCTGGCGCGCTCCTCCTGGGGCATGTCACGCACGCTCGTTGCCAATCTGGTGACGGGTGTAACGGTTGGCTATTCCAAGTCTTTGGAAATCACCGGCGTTGGCTACCGCGCAGCAATCAACGGCAAGGCCTTGCAGTTGAATCTCGGCTACAGTCATGACGTGACCTACGACATTCCGGCCGGCATCGATATCAAGGTGCCGAAACCTACGGAAATCGTGATCAGCGGCATTGACAAGCAGCGGGTTGGCCAGGTTGCGGCTGAAATCCGTGAATATCGTGGCCCCGAACCCTACAAGGGCAAGGGCGTCAAATACGCAGGCGAATACATCTTCCGCAAGGAAGGCAAGAAGAAATAATTGGTGGTATAAATGGCTACAAAAATCACTCCACTCGCACGGCGCACAACGCGCGTTCGCAAGGCGCTGGCAAAGCGCGGCAACTTGCGTCCGCGGCTTTCGGTGTTCCGTTCGAGCAAGAACATTTATGCACAGGTCATTGATGACTCGAAGGGCGTAACCGTCGCTTCCGCGTCAACGATGGAAGAAGGCTTCAAGTCGGCCAAGAAGACCGGCGCGGACATGGCGGCAGCAAGCCAAATCGGCAAGCTGGTGGCCGAGCGTGCACTCAAGGCAGGCATCAAGGACGTGGTCTTCGATCGCGGCGGCTATATATTCCACGGGCGTGTCAAGGCGCTGGCGGAAGCTGCCCGTGAAGGTGGACTGAATTTCTAATCCGATTAGTGGCGAATAGGCAGAGAACACATGGCTAAAGAACGTAGCGAACGGGGCGGAGACCGCAAGGACAACCGCGAAGACCGCGACAGCGAGTTCATTGACAAGCTCGTGCACATCAATCGCGTTGCGAAAGTTGTGAAGGGCGGCAAGCGCTTCGGCTTTGCGGCACTTGTTGTCGTCGGCGACCAGAAAGGTCGCGTTGGTTTTGGCCATGGCAAGGCGCGCGAAGTGCCGGAAGCGGTGCGGAAGGCGACTGAAGCTGCAAAGCGTGTGCTCATTCGCGTGCCGCTGCGCGAAGGCCGTACGCTGCACCATGATATCGATGGCCGTTGGGGCGCAGGCAAGGTAACGCTCCGTGCCGCCCCTCCGGGAACCGGCATCATCGCTGGCGGCCCGATGCGCGCCGTATTTGAATCGGTTGGCGTTGCCGATGTTGTGGCCAAGTCCAAGGGTTCGTCGAACCCCTACAATATGGTGCGCGCAACATTCGACGCGTTGAAGAAGCAGACGAGCCCCCGTTCGGTGGCAGCACGCCGCGGCAAGAAGGTGAGCGACGTTTTGCGCCGTCGTGATCCTGATGCGGCAGTTGAATAAGTTGAGGACGTAGAATATGGCCAAAGCACCAGCAGCAAAGACAGTCACGGTGACGCAGTATGCCAGCCCGCAGAGGCGGCCCGTTGACCAGCGCGCCACATTGGTTGGGCTTGGCCTCAACAAGATCAACCGGCGTTCAACGTTGAACGATACGCCGGCGGTCCGCGGCATGATTGCCAAGGTCGCGCATCTCGTTCGCGTGGTCGAATAAGTTTAAGGAATACGACAATGAAGCTCAATGAAATTGCCGATAATGCCGGTGCCCGCAAGATCCGCAAACGCGTAGGTCGTGGCCTGGGTTCAGGCCTTGGCAAAACCGCCGGTCGCGGCGGCAAGGGCCAGACGGCCCGCAAGGGCGGCGCAAAGGCCGGCTTCGAAGGCGGCCAGATGCCCATCTACCGCCGCTTGCCAAAGCGCGGCTTCAACAAGCCGAACCAGGTTTCCTATAACGAAGTCAATCTCCAGACCGTCCAGGCGGCGGTTGATGCCAAGAAGCTCGATACCAAGGCTGTCGTCACCGCTACCTCGTTGATCGCGGCCGGCGTCATTTCGCGCCCGCTCGGCGGGGTTCGCCTGCTGGCCAAGGGCGAGATCAAATCAAAGCTTGCTTTCGAGGTGTTTTACGCCACCAAGGGAGCCATTGCCGCAGTTGAAAAGGCCGGTGGCAGCGTCAAGGTTTTGAGGCCTGTTGAAGTGCCGTCCGAACACAAGAAGTAAGGTTGCATGGGTTAACGGGCCACCCCACATAGGGAGCTTGTAACCAAAGCTCAAGGATACGACATGGCATCGGCAGCTGAACAACTTGCGGCAAACCTGAATTTCGGGGCCTTGGCCAAATCCGAGGACCTGAAGAGCCGCATCTGGTTCACCCTGGGCGCTTTGATTGTTTACCGTCTTGGCACCTACATTCCCATTCCCGGCATTGATACGGTGGAATTGGGCCGCTTTGCGGCGCAAAACACCGCAGGCATTCTCGGCTGGGTGAATGGCCTTGCGGGCGGCGCGCTTGGCCGCATGGCGATTTTCGCGCTCAACATCATGCCGTATATTTCGGCCTCGATCATCATACAGCTGATGACCACGGTTTCGCCGCATCTTGAAGCGCTCAAGAAGGAAGGTGAGTCCGGCCGCAAGAAAATGAACCAGTACACCCGCTATGGCACGGTGGTTCTTGCGGCGTTGCAGGCCTATGGCATTGCCGTGGGTCTCGAAGGGCAGGGAAATCTTGTTTCCGATCCCGGAATGTTTTTCCGGGCCAGCACAGTCATCACGCTGACCGGCGGTACGGTGTTCCTGATGTGGCTGGGCGAGCAGATCACCTCGCGTGGCATCGGCAACGGCATTTCGCTGATCATTTTTTCCGGCATTGTTGCAGGGCTTCCAAACGGCATTGCCGCCATGCTTGAGCTGGGACGGACCGGGCAGATGTCCACTTTCCTGGTGCTTGGCATCATGGTCATGGCGATTGGCGTGATCGCTTTTATCGTGTTGTTTGAGCGGGCCCAGCGGCGCCTTCTCATTCAATATCCGAAACGCCAGGTTGGCCAGAAAGTTTTCCAGGGCGACAGTTCGCATCTGCCGCTCAAGCTCAATACGGCAGGTGTCATTCCGCCGATTTTTGCCTCGTCGCTTTTGCTGTTGCCGATCACGGTGGCAAATTTCAGTGCGGGCAACGGACCTGACTGGCTGATCTCAGTGACGTCGCTGCTCGGCCACGGCAAGCCCCTGTTTCTTGCACTTTATGTGATGCTGATTGTTTTCTTCGCCTTCTTCTACACTTCGATCATGTTCAATCCGAAGGAGACGGCTGAAAACTTGAAGAAGTATGGCGGCTTCGTTCCGGGCATTCGTCCGGGTGAGCGCACCGCCGAATACATCGACTATGTGCTGACGCGCATCACGGTCATCGGCGCCTTGTATCTCTCGGTTGTGTGTTTGCTGCCTGAACTCCTGATCGGATATTCCGGCGTACCTTTCTATTTCGGCGGCACCTCGCTGCTCATCGTCGTAAGTGTCACAATGGATACTGTGGCGCAGTTACAGGGCCATCTCTATGCCCAGCAATATGAAGGCCTGATCAAGAAATCAAAACTGCGCGGCAACCGGAAATGAACATCATTCTGCTCGGACCTCCGGGTGCCGGAAAAGGCACGCAAGCCAAGTTGCTTGAACAGGGCCGGGGCCTGACGCAGCTTTCGACGGGCGACATGCTGCGCGCGGCGGTTGCGGCTGGCAGTGAAATTGGGCTCAAGGCCAAGGCGATCATGGATCGCGGCGATCTGGTGTCTGACGATGTAATCCTGGCGGTGGTGGGCGAGCGGATGAGCCAGCCCGACATCAAGGCCGGGGTCGTATTCGACGGGTTTCCCAGGACGCCCGCCCAGGCGGAAGCCCTGGACGGCATGCTGGCCGCACGGGGCCAGAAAGTTGATGCCGTGATTGAAATGAAGGTCGAGGACGAAGAGCTGGTGAAACGCATTTCCGGCCGGTTCACATGTGCTTCGTGCGGCAAGGGCTATCACGACAGCTTCGACAAGCCGAAGAAGGATGGAATTTGCGACGTGTGCGGGGGAAGCAAGTTCACCCGGCGCGCCGACGACAATGAAAAGACGGTAAGAGACCGCCTGACGGTCTACAACAAGCAGACGGCCCCCTTGGTTAATTACTATGCCAAGCGGGGCAATTTGCACAGTTTGGACGGCATGGCGGACATCAAGGTGGTTACGGCCTCTATCGGCCGCATTCTTGATGGGATTTAGGGCCACTTTTGTAGGTCAATGCGGTTGACGCGTAAGCGATTCCAGCCTATTGAACCCCACAATCTTGGTCTGCATATGAGCTGGCTTGGGAAGGGAAACCTTCCAGAGCGCGGCTTTGCGCTATTGAAGCGTCAGGCGTGACTATAACAGAAATGCGCCCTCGGACGGGGTAAGTCCTTGGAAAGCTTAGGAGAAACAGAGTGGCCCGTATTGCAGGCGTAAATATTCCAACCAACAAGCGCGCCGTTATTGCGCTGCGCTACATTCATGGAATCGGCCCGGTTAACGCTGTCGAAATCATGGACAAGGTCAAAATACCACACTCCAAGCGGGTGAACGAGCTGAGCGATGCCGAGGTTTTGGCCATCCGCGAAGTGATTGACCGCGACTACATGGTGGAAGGCGACCTTCGCCGCGAAGTTTCCATCAATATCAAGCGCTTAACCGACTTGGGTTGCTACCGCGGCACCCGTCACCGCAAGAGCCTGCCGGTTCGCGGCCAGCGCACCCATACCAATGCACGCACGCGCAAGGGGCCCGCTAAGGCCATCGCCGGCAAAAAGAAATAAGGGCTTAGATCATGGCTAAAGAAGCAGCACGTCCGCGCCGCAAAGAGCGCAAAAACATTTCGTCTGGCGTGGTTCACGTCAATTCGTCATTCAACAACACAATGATCACCATTACCGACGTGCAGGGCAACACGATTGTCTGGGCCTCGGCGGGTAAGCTTGGGTTCAAGGGTTCGCGCAAGTCGACGCCTTATGCCGCCCAGATGGCAGGCGAGCAGGTTGCGCGCGCCGCCATGGAGCACGGCATGCGGACTGTTGAAGTTGAAGTCACGGGTCCGGGTTCGGGCCGTGAGTCAGCTTTGCGCGCCTTGCAAGCTTGCGGCTTGCAGGTGACATCAATCCGCGACGTGACACCCATTCCGCACAATGGCTGCCGCCCACCAAAGAGGCGCCGCGTCTAACAGGTTAGTAATGGGTTACCCTTTGGGGAACCCAGTAAAAGAGGCCGAGAACCGGAGAGCATTTTCCTGCTCATCCGGGTAATCCACGGGATAGCAAAAATGCATGTAAATCAAAAAAACTGGCAGGAACTCATCAGGCCGACCAAGCTCGACATTCAGCCGGGCCGTGAGCGCCGCAAGGTTGCCACCATGGTGGCCGAGCCATTGGAGCGCGGCTTCGGCACGACGCTTGGCAACGCGCTGCGCCGTATCCTGCTGTCATCACTTCAGGGCGCCGCCGTTTCGTCGGTTCAAATCGACGGCGTGCTGCACGAATTCTCGTCGATTGCCGGTGTGCGCGAAGACGTGACCGACATCGTGTTGAACATCAAGGAAATTGCCTTGGCCATGCATGCGGAAGGCCCCAAGCGGGTTTCGCTGCGCAAGGAAGGCCCCGGCGTGGTTCGCGCCGGCGACATTCAGCAGACCGCAGACATTCACGTGCTGAACCCCGAGCATGTGATCTGCACCTTGGATGAAGGCGCAGAAGTGCGCATGGAATTCACCGTGAACACGGGCAAGGGCTATGTTTCCTCCGAGCGCAACCGCCCGGAAGATGCACCGATTGGCTTGATCCCGGTTGACTCGATTTACAGCCCGGTGCGCCGGGTGTCCTACAAGATTGAGAACACCCGCGAGGGTCAGATTCTCGACTACGACAAGCTGATCATGACGGTTGAAACCGATGGCTCCATGACCCCTGAAGATGCCGTTGCCTATGCGGCGCGCATCCTGCAGGACCAGCTCACGGTGTTCATCAACTTCGCCGAGCCTTCCAAGGTTGTCCTTGAAGAAGCCCGCCCCGAACTGGAATTCAACGCGGCCCTTCTCAAGAAGGTCGACGAGCTCGAGCTTTCAGTGCGCTCGGCCAACTGCCTGAAGAATGACAACATTGTTTACATCGGTGATCTGATCCAGAAGTCGGAAGCGGAGATGCTGCGCACCCCGAACTTCGGCCGCAAGTCGCTGAACGAGATCAAGGAAGTTCTGGCACAGATGGGCCTGCATCTCGGCATGGAAGTGCCGAACTGGCCGCCGGAGAACATCGAAGATCTCGCCAAGAAGTTTGAAACCCACTATTGAGAAATTAAGCGTCTGGCCGAGGCCAGGCGAGTTTAAGGAGAACGGTTATGCGTCATGGTTTTAGAGGTCGTCGGTTCAACCGCACAGTTCCGCATCGTCTTGCGATGTTTGCCAACATGTCGGCGGCATTGATCAAGCATGAGCAGATCGTCACCACGTTGCCAAAGGCCAAGGATTTGCGTCCGGTGATCGAGAAGCTGATCACGCTTGCCAAAAAGGGCGGACTGCATGCGCGGCGCCAGGCTATGAGCGAAGTGCGCGATGAAACGCAGGTGAAGAAGCTGTTTGATATTCTCGCGGCGCGCTTCAAGGACCGCCAGGGTGGCTATGCCCGGATCATGAAGGCAGGTTTCCGTTTCGGTGATAACGCACCAATGGCTGTCATCGAGTTCGTGGACCGCGATCCCGCCGAAAAGGGCAAGGATTCAGGCCCATCGATGAAGTCGGGCGAAGAATCCAAGGAAGCTGTCGCGGCTTAATCCCGCCGACTATTAAAGTGAGTTTTAGAGGGCAGGAGGAATCCTGCCCTTTTTTGTGCTTTTGAACACCCCCAGAATCGGAGGAGAATAGCGCTTCCCATCGGGGGGATATGCAAATGCCAGATGATTGGACCTTCGGCTACCGGGCTGACATTGGCTACACCCATGGCTACTATCGCGATCTCTCGCCGGTGATGCTGGAATTTGCACTGCTTTCAAAAATGCAGAGCCACCGCGTCGGCAGGCCGCTACGCTACCTGGAACTGGGCTATGGGCAGGGCGTGTCGCTCAACGTTCATGCCGCAACCGTGCCGGGCGAATACTGGGGTACGGATTTCAATCCGGCGCAGGCCGCAAATGCCAAGGATTTGGCCGCGGCTTCGGGCGCAGACATCCGCGTGCTGGATTCTTCATTCGAGGAACTGGCAGCGCGCGATGATCTTCCGATGTTTGACGTCATCATTTTACATGGCATCTGGTCCTGGATTTCTGATGTCAATCGCCGTGTCATTGTAAAGATCGCGCGCCAGCACCTGGCCATTGGCGGCATCCTGTACATCTCATACAATTCGACACCGGGATGGTCGGCGGCAATGCCGCTGCGCCATCTCATGAACCTGCACGCGGACTTGGCATCAGGCGAGGCCCTGGGCGTGCTTTCCAAAGTCGAGGGGGCCCTTGCTTTCGCGCAAAGCGTCGTTGACTCGAAAGCCGGCTATTTCAGAGCCAATCCGGCGGTGGCCGACCGGCTCGCGAACATCAAGGCGCAGGATCGCCACTATGTGGTGCATGAGTATTTCAACGCCGACTGGCTGCCCATGCCATTTTCCAATGTGGCGGAATACCTGTTGGAAGCCAAGCTTTCCTTCGCCGCATCGGCCAATTTCATTGAACATCACGACGGCATGAATCTTGCCGCCGACCAGCAGAATCTGCTGAATGATATCAAGCATCCCATCCTGAAGGAGTCAGTGCGCGACTACATGGTCAACCAGCAGTTCCGGAAGGATATCTGGGTGAAGGGGGCAAGGACGATGCCACCTCATGTTCAGGCCGAGAAGGTAAAGGAGCACTCCTTTGTTCTGATGACGCCAGTTGCGGATGTACCGCTCAGCATCAATGGCGTATTGGGCGAAACGAAACTCCAAGAAGAGGCCTTCCTGCCGGTTCTGGAACTTCTTGCACGATACGCTTTCGCGCCCAAGACCGGGGTCGAACTGCTGGCGGGACCGCCCAAGCAGAACCACGCGCAGATCATACAGGTGCTGGCGCTGTTGATTGGCTCAGGGCATGTGTGCCCCACGCAAAGCCCAGCCCAGTGCAAGCTGGGCCAGCCGACCAGCAATGCCCTGAACACCGCATTGATCGCCAATGCGGAATTTTCATCCGACACGACATTTCTCGCCAGCCCGCTTATCGGTGGAGCGGTAGGCGTAACGCGTTTTCAGCAGCTGTTTTTGAAATCCATTAAGCGTGCCAGATAAACTCCTGCCGAGTGGGCCGCCGATGCGTGGGGCTCATTGGACGCACAGGGCCAGCGGCTCATTAAAAACGGGAAGACCGTTGAAACGAAAGAAGAAAACCTTTCCGCCTTGCTCGATATAGCCGTCGATTTTCACGGCAAGCGGCTGCCGATCATGAAGGCCCTGGGAATTGCCGAATAGGGTCTGCCCTCATTGCTTTATCCAGCGCTGATCCATGGCCACGCTGGCAAGGCCGCTGGTGAGAATGAGCACCATTCCGAGAATCGAGAGCCAATTCGGAATATCACCAAAGACAATCAGCCCGGAAAGTAGGGCCCATAGGGTGAAGGTGTAGTAGAAGGGGGCAACGGCCGCCGCCCTGGCAAAGCGGAAGGCCAGAAACACGAAGGTGTGGCCGCCGACTAGAAACAGTCCCGCCGCTGCCATCATTAAGACATTTGCGCGGCGTGGCGGAACCCAGGTTTCGAACAAAGCGGTGATAAGTCCTGCTATCGCCATGACGGCGATAATGGTCGCCAGGGCGACAACGAGGGCTGGAATGTCATGGGGAATTTTTTTGCCGGCGATATCGCGCAGGGCGGAGCCAATGGCGGTAAGCACGCCAAAGGCCGCATAGGGTGAAGCGGTGGAACTGCCGGGCTGGGCAATCAGCAGTGCTCCGGATATGGCAAGGGCAATCAGCACCATGCGCAAACCGCCAATCCGTTCACCCCAGATCAGCGAAACGCCCGCGACCACAAGCAGGGGGGACGTCTGGAAAATAGCGGTGATATCACCAATGGGCATGTGCTTGAGCGCCAGGATGAAGCTGACAACGGCGACGACTTCGAAGAAGGCGCGCACAAGCACCCAGGGATTGAGGACGCGGGAAATATCGCGGCCATAACCCATTATGAACACCAGGGGCAGGCACCAGATGGTGGCGGCGATACCACGCATCAGGAGGACCTGCAGGGGCGGCGTATCGGCCAGCACGAGTTTCATGAAACTGTCATTGGCGACAAAGGTGCCGCTGGCCAGGATCATGCAGGTGATACCGCGCAAATTAGAGGAGACGTGCATGGCCAGTGCTTAGAATAGGCGGCTAAAGGCGGCAAGCGAGCCGCCCGCATAGCTGTAATGTTCGCGCGGCGCTCCTAAAGCGAAAAAGCCTGATCAACGCTGATGATGGCATTGCCGCCGTAGCCATTGAAATTCGTCATGGTGGCGAGCCCGTAGGCGCCCAGCGAGCCGAATTCAATGTAGTCGTCCTCGCGCAGTTCGGCGAGGATATCGAGCCTGTGGGGCAGCACGTCGAGAGGATCACAGGTGGGGCCAAAGACCTTCCAGGATTTGGTGGGGCCTTCAATCACCTTGCCGTCGCGGATGACGCGGAAGGGCGGCTTCAAATCAGGCACCTGCATGTATTCCATGAGGCCGCCGTAAACCCCGTCATTGATAAAGATGTCATCGCCATCGGTGCAGACGAGCTTGACGCGGGTGAGCAGCGACATGCAGGTTGCCACCAAACCGCGGCCGGGTTCACACTCCAGCGCTGGCCGGTTGTCCTTGCCGAAGGCTTTGCCGACGGCTTTATCGATGGCTTTGAAAAATATTTGCGGCTCGGGCGCCTGGCTCAGCACATAGTTGGCGGGGAAACCGCCGCCGACGTTGAGTTTCGATATGGCCACATCAGCGGTTTTGGCGATGCGGGCGGCGGCTTCGATGTGGCGCACGTAGGTTTGCGGTTCGGTGGCCTGGGAGCCGGGATGAAAGGTGAGGAGGGGCGTGTAGCCGAGGGCCACGACCTGTTTCAGCAGCTCGACGCATATATGGTCGGGCGCGCCAAACTTGGTGGAAAAATCATGGGCCGAAGAAGCGCGCTCGCGGGGCAGCACGAAGCGCACGGCGATTTCAATATCTTTCGCGGGGCCGATGATGTCTGCAATTTTTGCCAGTTCTTCGCGGCAGTCCACGACATAGCGCCGGCAATTGTGAACCTTATAGGCTTCGGCGATTTCGCGGCGAGACTTGACCGGGTTGTGGTAGTGGAAGCGGGTGTTGCGAACGATTCTACTGACCACGGCCATTTCATGGACGGAGGCTACGTCCCAGGCCTCGACGCCGGCATCAGCCAAACCCTTGATCACCTGGGATGACGAATTAGCCTTGACCGCAAAGCTAACCTCCCCGGGGAAGCCCTTGAGAAAGATCTGGGCGCGCGCCTGCAATTGCGGGGCGCTGAAACAGAACAGGGGAGCATCCGGCTTCAGGGCGAGGGACGCCGCCGCGGCGGTTTCAAAGGTCATATTTGTGGTGGTGTTAAGCATGTCCGGGGGCTTTGCAAAAAGGATGTGTTTCGGCGATTCGTGCTATAGTCTTGTGATGGCCTTCATATCGCCAAAGCGGGCGACATGATAGAATAGTCTAAAGAATTTGGAGCTGAGATGCGTTGGTTAATTGCTTTGGTTTTCACTGGTTTTGCTCTTTCTGGCTCGGCTGCGCTAGCGGAAACAGCAGTGCCCAATTCCCCGGCGCAAATGCAGCTTTCCTTTGCACCGGTGGTGAAGATGACGGCGCCCGCCGTTGTGAATGTCTATTCAAAGACGCTGGCGGCACAGGAATCCCAGCAAGGACTTTTCAATGATCCGTTCTTCCGCCAGTTCTTCGGCGAGCGAGGCAATTTCAGCCGGCCCCGCAAACAGGTGGAGAATTCACTTGGCTCCGGGGTGATCGTTGATGCTTCCGGGCTGATCGTGACCAACAACCATGTGATCCGCGGCGGCACGGATATCCGCGTGGTACTTGCCGACAAGCGCGAATTCGAGGCCAAGGTCATGCTTGCGGATGAGCGCAGCGACCTTGCCATTCTCAAAATTGATGTGGGCGATGAGCAATTGGCGGCGTTGCCCTTTGGCGATTCCGACAATTTGGAAGTCGGCGACCTGGTGCTGGCGATCGGAAACCCGTTCGGGGTGGGGCAGACTGTGACCAACGGCATTGTTTCGGCGCTGGCGCGGACACAGGTGGGCATCAGTGATTACCAGTTCTTCATCCAGACCGATGCGGCGATCAATCCCGGAAATTCCGGCGGCGCGCTGGTGAACATGGCGGGCGAGCTGGTAGGCATCAACACGGCGATTTTTTCGCGCTCGGGCGGCTCCATCGGCATCGGGTTTTCCATTCCCTCCAACATGGTGAAAACCGTGGTGCAATCGGCCGAAAGCGGCACGAAGATTCAGCGGCCGTGGAGTGGGGCAAACCTGCAGGATGTAACCGCCGACATTGCGGAGTCACTTGGCTTCGCCAGGCCGGAAGGGGCCTTGGTGGCCAGCCTTCACCCGAACAGTCCGCTGCTGGCTGCCGGACTTAAACAGGGGGACGTCGTCCTGGCGCTTGATGGACACCCGATTGAAAATGCCAAGGAGTTCAATTACCGGGTGGCGACCTCGAAGATCGGGCAGGAGTCGATCATCGAGTTCCAGCGGGACGGCAAGCAGCACGAGGCGAGCTTCAAACTGGTGGCCGCGCCTGAGACAACCGATCGGGCCGAGACTCTCATGGAGGGCAAGAATCCATTGCAGGGCATGGTGGTGGCCAATCTTTCCCCAGCCGTGGCGGAAGAACTCGGCGTGCCCTCAAGCCTCAGTGGCGTTGTGGCACTTGAGATCAAGGGTGGCTTGGCAAAGCGCTTTTTCCGCAAGGGCGATATCCTGCTGGAAGTGAACGGGGTTTCCATTGGCAGCGTCGATGATTTGCAAAAGGCGGTAGCCGTTGACGAAAGCTATTGGGAGTTCGCGATCAACAGGGGCGGACGCAAACTGCAGATGACGCTACGCTGATGAATACGCTTTTCGAAGCGGCTGGCTTTGGGAAAGAAGCGCCACGGCCGCTGGCGGATCGGCTGCGGCCCCAGAAACTGACTGATGTGGTGGGGCAGGAGCATCTGACCGGGGAAGATGGAATTTTAAGCCGCATGCTGGCTTCGGGGCGCATTCCTTCGATCATTTTATGGGGGCCTCCAGGCACGGGCAAGACGACGATTGCGCGATTGCTGGCGGGCGAGACTGGGCTGGCCTTTGAACAGATGTCGGCGATTTTTTCGGGCGTCGCGGATTTGAAGAAGGCCTTCGAGCAGGCCCGCATCAGGCGTGAGCAAGGGCGGGGGACACTGCTGTTCGTCGATGAAATTCATCGTTTCAACAAATCACAGCAGGACTCGTTTTTGCCCTATGTGGAGGACGGGACGATTACGCTGGTTGGGGCCACGACGGAGAATCCTTCGTTTGAACTGAATGGAGCTCTGCTGTCGCGAACCCAAGTGCTGGTGCTGAACCGACTTGATGCGGATGCCATGACAGCGCTGGTGACCCGGGCCGAAATGTTTGAGAAGCGTCCGCTGCCAGTGGATGCGCAGGCCTTGGCGGCGCTGATTGCCATGGCCGATGGGGACGGGCGCTACATTCTCAATCTTGTCGAGGAAATTTTCTCCAGTGTCCCGGAAGGTGCATTGCCACTTACGTCCGAGGTTCTGGCCAAGACGATGCAGAAGCGCATGCCGCTTTATGACAAGGCGGCGGACGGGCATTACAATTTGATTTCCGCCTTGCACAAATCGGTGCGCGGCTCTGATCCCGATGCGGCGTTGTATTATCTGGCGCGCATGCTGACGGCGGGCGAGGATCCACTGTTTCTGGCGCGGCGGCTGGTGCGCATGGCAATTGAAGATGTTGGACTGGCGGACCCGGATGCGCTGCATCAGGCTTTGGCTGCCAAGGACACCTATGATTTTCTGGGAAGCCCGGAAGGGGAATTGGCGCTGGCGCAAGCTACGATCTACATTGCGACCGCGCCCAAATCCAATGCAGGCTATACGGCCATTGGGGCTGCGATGAAGCGGGCCAAGGAAACGGGATCGCTGGCGCCGCCGAAGATCATCCTCAATGCGCCCACAAAGATGATGAAGGAGCAGGAGTATGGCGCGGGCTACCGCTATGACCATGATGAGCCGGAAGCTTTTTCCGGACAGAACTATTTTCCCGCCGAGATGGGCCGTGAGCAATATTACAATCCACCGGAGCGCGGTTTTGAGCGCGAAGTGAAGAGACGGCTGGATTACTGGGCGAAGCTGCGGAAAGTGCGGGAATAGAAAAGGCCGGAAGATACCCGGCCTTTTGAGTTTTGCAGGGGAGGACTATTTCCGGTTTGCGTCCAGGCTCCAGGGACCGGCACCGGCGGCGGAGAAATACAGGAAAATGAAGCAGAAGAGGATAGCCGCGTCGCCCTGGTTGTTCATCGGGAAGAAGTTTTGCGGGGCATGGGCCATGAAGTAGGCGACCGCCATGAAGCCGGCGAGCACGAAAGCCGCGATGCGGGTGAAGAGGCCGAAGATGATGAGAAGGCCACCGATGACTTCGAGCACGCCGGCAAGGCCCATGAGGGAGAAGATTTCGACGCCATTGGCGAAATATTCGGTCGCCGGAAAATTGATATACTTAGAGGTGCCGTGCTCAAGGAATAGCAGTCCGGCCACGATGCGAAGGGCAGCATGAAGAGGGCCGGACCAGGAGGTGGGGATAATTCTGTTTAACATAGCGGTTGTGCCTTTGATTATTGATCTGTGGCATTCCAATAGCGGATTCATAATCTGTAACAAGGGAAATGATATATTCCCGAGAGCAAAAGTTTGTGATCTGGTATGGGGCTTGTAACTACGCACATGAACGTAACCGTCTCGGCTGAGAGAGGAAATTATTCCTTGACAGCGTACGGTCAGTCGGCTATAAACAGCCATTCTCCAAAATTGTAATTCCGGCTTGTGAGCGCAAGGTTCCTTGAGACACGAGCATCGCTGAAATCCAATCGGCTGTTCAGATGAACATCATGGTAAAACACAGGCGGGTAATGATTTAGGTATTCACTTTTTATCTGTCAAATTGAGCAAAGTTAAATTGTTAGTGCGTACAGCTGTGCCGCGAACTCCCTAGTCAACTCAGTCAAGTTCGCGTCATTTGTGACAAGAATTAGATCGTTGTTAATAACTGTTTCAGCAATGAGAACGTCGTCAATTTGATTTGGTGTTTTTGAATTGATGGCTTTGTTCTTATCTAACTCGGTAAGCCATTGAAGCATTTGATTGAATTTTTTACCGTCACTCCAACTTGACTCATCCCACCGGCTCACGTCCCATACTAACGTACTGGTGGCTATTTTGGCTTCAACGAGGGTCAAAAATACGTCATTTAATTTTAGCCGGAGTACTTCGTTCTTGGTGCGACCAATTTCATCTAGCTGAATATGTGTACCAAAAAACTTCGTGCTTTTTAAGCAAATCAATCGAGAGATTGTTTTTGACTATGTCGCTGAATACGTTCGTGTCTAGCATCAGTTTTGACATCAATCACTCCGCCGCCTCGATGCTTGGGGCGCGGCGTTTGAGGATTTCCTTGAGGTAGTGGCCGGTGTAGCTGCGTTTTTCGCGGGCTACGTCTTCGGGCGTGCCGATTGCCACGACTTCGCCGCCGCCGTCGCCGCCTTCGGGGCCGAGGTCGATGATCCAGTCGGCAGTTTTGATCACCTCAAGATTGTGTTCGATGACGACCACGGTGTTGCCCTGGTTGACCAGTTCGTGCAGCACTTCGAGAAGTTTTTTGACGTCATGGAAGTGCAGCCCGGTGGTGGGTTCGTCAAGGAGATAAAGCGTGCGGCCGGTGGCGCGCTTGGAGAGTTCCTTGGCGAGTTTCACGCGCTGGGCTTCGCCGCCGGAAAGCGTGGTGGCCTGCTGGCCGACCTTGATGTAGCTGAGGCCAACGCGCTCCAGCGTATCCATCTTGTCGCGCACGGGGGGCACGGCGCGGAAGAATTCGGCGGCTTCGGCAACGGTCATGTCCAGGACATCGGCGATGGACTTGTCCTTGAACTTGATGTCGAGCGTCTCGCGGTTGTAGCGCTTGCCGTGGCAAGCATCGCAGGTGACATAGACATCGGGCAGGAAGTGCATCTCGATCTTGATGACGCCATCACCCTGGCAGGTTTCGCAACGGCCGCCCTTGACGTTAAAAGAGAAACGGCCGGGCTCATAGCCGCGGGCCTTGGCTTCGGGCAGCCCTGCGAACCAATCACGGATAGGGGTGAAGGCGCCTGTATAAGTGGCGGGGTTTGAGCGCGGGGTGCGGCCAATCGGCGACTGGTCAATGTCGATGATCTTGTCGAGATGCTCCATACCGTCAATGCGGTCATGCTCCGAGGGCGGCTCGCGGGTGCCCATGAGCTTGCGGGCCAGCGCCCGGTAAACCGTGTCGATAAGCAGAGTGGACTTGCCGCCGCCAGAAACGCCTGTCACGCAGGTGAAGACGCCGAGCGGGATTTCGGCGGAAACATTTTTCAAATTGTTGGCGCGGGCGCCTTTGACGCGGATGGAGCGGTTCTTCTCCCATTTGCGGCGATGATGGGGAATGGGCACCTGCTGCAGGCCCACGAGATACTGCCCGGTGAGCGAGGCGGGATTGGCCATCACCTGCTCGGGAGTCCCCTGGGCCACGATGTGGCCGCCGTTCACGCCGGCACCGGGACCGATATCGACGACGAAGTCGGCAAGCTTGATGGCATCCTCATCGTGCTCGACGACGATTACCGTGTTGCCAATATCACGGAGGTGAATGAGGGTTTCGAGAAGGCGGGCGTTGTCGCGCTGGTGCAGGCCGATGGAGGGTTCATCGAGGACATAGAGAACGCCGGTGAGCCCTGAGCCGATCTGCGAGGCGAGCCGGATGCGCTGGCTTTCGCCGCCCGAGAGGGAGCCCGAGACGCGCGAGAGGTTGAGGTATTCGAGCCCCACATCGACCAGGAATTTCAGTCGGGCCTTGATTTCCTTCAGGATGCGGGCGGCGATTTCGCGCTGCTTGGCCGTGAGCTTGGGTTCGAGATCGGTGAACCAGGTATTGGCGGCCTGAATGGAGAAATTGGCGACCTGGCTGATGTGAAGCTTGTCGATCTTCACCGCCAGGGCCTGGGGCTTCAGGCGGTTGCCATTGCAGGCGCGGCAGGGCTGGTCCGACTGGTAACGGGCGAGTTCCTCGCGCATCCAGGCGCTGTCGGTTTCTCGCCAGCGGCGCTCGATGTTGCCGATCACGCCTTCGAAAGGCTTTTTGGTTTTATAGGAACGCAAGCCATCATCATAGGTGATGGTGATTTCATCTTCACCCGTGCCGTTCAGAATCGCGTCCTGGACTTTTTTGGACAGGTCTTTCCATGGCGCGGTCATGGAGGCCTTGTAATGCTTGGCCAGCGCCTCAAGCGTTTGGGCATAGTAGGGCGAGGTGGCACCTGCTTTTGACCAGGGGGCGATCGCGCCATCACGCAGTGACAGCGAGGTATCAGGCACTACGAGGTCCGGCTCGAATTTGAGTTCGGTGCCGAGGCCATCGCAGGCGGGGCAGGCGCCGAAGGGGTTGTTAAAGGAAAACAAGCGCGGCTCAATTTCCTCAATGGTAAATCCCGAGACGGGGCAGGCGAATTTTTCCGAGAAGATGATGCGCTCATGGGTATCGTTCTTGGACTTGTTCGAGCTGTCCTCCGAGGTTTGCGAGGCAGGCAGCGGCTTGTCGGTAAATTCGGCAACGGCCAGGCCTTCGCTGAGCTTCAGGGCGGTTTCAAAGGTGTCAGCCAATCGTGTGCCGAGATCGAGGCGGACCACGAGGCGGTCCACCACCACATCGATATCGTGCTTGAATTTCTTGTCGAGGGCCGGGACGCTGTCGATTTCATAGAAGTGGCCATCGACCTTGACGCGCTGGAAACCCTTTTTCTGGAGGTCAGCGAATTCCTTGCGGTACTCACCCTTGCGGCCGCGCACGATGGGGGCGAGGATGTAAAGCCGCTCGCCTTCGGGGAGACTCAGGACCTTGTCGACCATCATGGTGACGGTCTGGCTTTCGATGGGGAGCCCCGTTGTGGGTGAATAGGCGATGCCGATGCGGGCAAAGAGGAGGCGCATGTAGTCATAGATTTCAGTGACAGTGCCGACGGTGGAGCGCGGATTGCGGCTGGTGGTTTTCTGCTCGATGGAAATGGCGGGCGAGAGGCCGTCGATCTGGTCCACGTCCGGCTTCTGCATCATTTCGAGGAACTGGCGGGCATAGGCCGAGAGCGATTCGACATAGCGGCGCTGGCCCTCGGCATAAATCGTGTCGAAGGCGAGGGAGGATTTTCCAGAGCCGGAAAGACCCGTGAAAACAATGAGTTTGTCCCGTGGAATTTCCAATGAGACATTCTTCAGATTGTGCTCTCTAGCACCCTGAACCGAAATAACGCGCTTATGGCCTGACATGAAACCTGACTAGATCAAAACGTGAACATATGCAATATGGGCTATTCTAGGGATATAGCAGTCAGCAGATGTCAGCAGAACTGCAGATATCCACAGCAACGTTAAGTGGGGGGCGATGACGCCAAAAGCAAAGTTTTTGCGGGAAGTATTTGGTTTTGACGAATTCAGGCCGGGACAGGAAGCGATTGTCGATCACCTGATCGAGGGGCGGCATGTCCTGGCTGTCATGCCCACGGGATCCGGCAAGTCGTTGTGCTACCAGGTGCCGGCGCTGGTAAAGCAGGGGCTGACGATAGTGGTTTCGCCGCTGGTGGCGCTGATGCAGGATCAGGTGGCGGCGCTGAAACTGGCGGGGGTTGCGGCGGAGACGATCAATTCGGCGGCTTCGCGCGAGGTGAATGTCGATGTCTGGCAGCGGGTGGCGGCGGGGCTGGTGCGGATTTTGTATTTGGCGCCTGAGCGGCTGATGACAGAGCGGATGATCAAGGCCTTGCAGAAGCTGGATGTGAAACTGATTGCGGTAGACGAGGCTCACTGCATTTCACACTGGGGGGCTTCCTTCAGGCCTGAATACGAGGCGCTGAATGGCCTGCGGGCGGCGTTTCCGGAGGCGCCCATTGGAGCGTTTACGGCAACAGCCGATGAGGCGGCGCGGCGCGATATTGTGAAGAAACTTTTTGGTGGGAAAGCCGAGGTCTTTGTTGCGGGGTTTGACCGGCCGAACATCAGGCTCATAGTGCAGAACAAGGATAATGTCCGGCAGCAGCTTTTGCAGTTTCTTGAGGATCATGCGGGCGAGAGCGGGATTGTTTATGCGCTGTCACGCAAGAGCACGGAGGAGATTGCCGCTTTTCTGGTTGAGGAGAAACATCGCGCCGTGGCCTATCACGCGGGGTTGACGCCGGCGCAGCGCGCCGAGGCGCAGGATGTGTTCATGACCGAGAAAGGTGTGATCGTTTGCGCCACAATTGCCTTTGGCATGGGGATTGACAAGCCCGATGTGCGTTTTGTGTTTCATGCGGATTTGCCATCGTCGCTTGATGCCTATTACCAGGAGATCGGCCGGGCGGGGCGCGATGGCGAGACGGCCGTTGCCCACATGGTATTTGGCCTTGGCGACATCCGCCTGCGCCGGCAATTTATCGAGCAGGGCGAGGCGAATGACGAGCACAAACGCCGGGAGAACCACAGGCTAGAAGCGCTGGTGGCCTATTGCGAGGCGCCGAGTTGCCGGCGGGTTTCGCTGCTGGGCTATTTCGGCGAGGCGGCGGAACCTTGCGGCAATTGCGATGTCTGTCTGAGCCCGGGCGAGACGATTGACGGCAGTGCCGAAGCCAAGAAAATTTTCGAAACGGTGCGGGCGACGGGCGAACGCTTCGGGGCCATGCATGTCGTGGATGTGCTGATGGCCAAGGCCAACGACAAGGCGATGGCGCTGAGGCACACGGAACTGCCCATCTTCGGGCTTGGGCAGGATCGTCCGCGCACGGAATGGCAGGGCATTATCCGGCAACTGGTGGGGGCTGGTTTCCTGGTTCATGATGTTGGCGGCTATGGCGGGCTGTCACTGGCGCCGAAGGGCCGCTCCTTGATGAATGGCGGCGGCGAATTCTGCTATCGTAAGGTGGTGCAGCGCGGCACGAAAAAAGCGGCGCGGGCTGAGATTATAGCGCGGGTCACTGAAGCTGATCCGCGCGCCGGGGCCTTGCTCGTGCGGCTGAAAGCCCTGCGCATGCAACTGGCCAGAGAGGCACGAGTTCCGGCCTATGTGATTTTTTCGGACCGGACTCTCATCGATATGGCGGCGCGCGTGCCGCTTACCAAATGGGATTTCGGCGAGGTGCATGGCGTGGGGGCGGCCAAGCAGGAAAGATTCGCGGAGATATTCCTGCGGGAGATTACCGGCTTTGCGCGCGAGACTGCCGCTGCCAATCAATGAGCAAATGAATGAACAATGCGGTGAAGACCACGGCGCCGCCAAGCAGAGTTCGCCCGGACGGGATTTCATTGTGGACCAACCAGACCAAGATGGGGCCGAGGACCGGTTCCAATGTACCCACCAGGGCCGCAAGGGCCGCGGGGAGAAGCCTGACGCCGGTTGTGAACATGACAAGGCCGAGACCCAAGTTCAGTGCGCCGAAAGCAACCAACCAGCCAAGATCTGCAGCATTTACAGCATAATGGCCGGCGAGCAGGCCTGCGAAACATGCGGCAATGGCGGTTCCCAGGCAAACTGCGGGAGTCATCCGGACATGGGCATGACGGCGTGTAATGACTGTCGCGATCGCGAACATCACGGAGATCAGAAGAGCCAGGCCATCGCCTATCGGCGAGACTTTTCCGGTGAAGGATTCCGAAACCATGATGGATACCCCGGCAATCACCGCGGCAATGGCGGCCCAAGTGGCGGCGGACGTTCGTTCGCGAAACAGGGTCCAGGTGAGAAGGGCCGCTATGAGCGGAACGCCGGCCTGCATGAGCAGGATGTTGGCCACTGTCGTATAGGCGAGCGCCACCACGAAGGAACTGGAGGCGATGGCAAAGCACAGGGCGACGCCGAGCCCCGCCAGCCCCATGCCTTTGAACAGTGCAATTGTGCCGCGCGGACCATCGCGCCACAGCATGAACCCCAAAAGAAAAAGGGCGGCGAAAAGAGAACGCCAGAAAACGATTGTCCAACTGTCGTCAACCTCGAGGAAGCGGGCAATGGCGCCGCCAAAGCTCCAGACAACGGCCGAGCCCGCGACGAGAAGAATGCCGCGCCGCCTGCTGCTGGCGTGATCAGTTGAAAAAGTGCCATGGATTGCCGTGTTCATGGTTCCAATTTAGCCTTCCAATTACGTCCTGTAGTGAGCTGAAACGACAAGGGCTGTGGGAATAGCGTCCTTGCCCTTGTCAGTTCCCAAGCAGCTTCTTGCGCATATCCGACACCGCGTTGGCGTGGGCGTCGAAGCCTTCGTATTTGGCGATGACGCCAGCGTGTTTTGCTAGTTCGGGATAGGCTTGGGGCGTGACTTCGACGACGGAGGTGCGTTTCATGAAATCATGGACGCTGAGGGCAGAGAAGGTTTTGGCCCAACCGCCCGTGGGCAAAACGTGGCTGGGGCCGAGAACAAAATTTCCCAGGGTTGAGGGCGTGTCTTCGCCAAGCAGAATTTCCCCGGCATTGCGGATCAACGGCAGATATTTCTGCGGTTCCTTGGAGAGGATTTGCAGATGCTCCGGCGCGTAGTCGTTGATGAAGGCCATGGCTTCCGCTGTATCTTTCGCCAGAAGAATGCCGCCGCGACTTGAGGCGAGAACGGCCTTGGTGAAATTTACGCGCTGGGCGCTCATTTTGTGCCAATAGGTGGGGATGGCGGCAAGGGCTGTGTCGGCCACTTCCTTGCTGGTGGTGATGATGAAGGCGGAAGAATCATCGCCGTGTTCGGCTTCGATGAGCAGGTCGAGGGCGGCGAGGCGGCCATCGGTGGTTTCATCGGCAAAGATGATGGCTTCGCTGGGGCCCGCTGGTGTGCCGGTGTCGATGATATCCGCGAGGAGGCGCTTGGCGGCCACGACCCAAGGCGAACCGGGACCCACAACTTTCACATATCTTGAAATGGTTTTGGTGCCGTAGGCCACGGCGGCGATGGCCTGGGCGCCGCCCACCTTATAAACCTTGCTTACGCCGGCGGCGCGGGCGGCGGCGAGCGAGGCCGCATCAATGCGGCCATCGGGGCCGGGGGGCGTTACGATGCAGATGTCTTCAACGCCGGCAACGCTGGCGGGAATGCAGGTCATCAGGACTGATGAGGGGAAGGAGCCCTTGCCGCGGGGAATGTAGCACGCCACTGAGGCGATGGGCGTGGTGCGGTCACCGGCATAAAGGCCGGGGCGGATTTCGGCACTCCATGACGCTTCCGGTTTTTGCAGCTCGTGGAATTTGCGGATATTGGCTGCGGCGAAGATGATGGCTTCCCTGACGTCTGCGTCCAGTTCGGCGTGGGCGCGGTCAAAATCTTCCGGTGTGGCGGCAATGGCGTTTTCGTCGACGAGGGCATTGTCAAATTGCTCGGCAAAGCGCGACAGGGCCTTGTCACCTTCAATACGCACCGCCTCGACAATGGGCGTTATCTTTTCGATGAAGGGACCCAAATCGCTTTCGGTGCGCTTGAGAAGGGTGGCGCGGTCGGTGGGTGTCAGGTCCGACAGGGTCAGATAGTTGATATGTGACGTCATGGACTTCCCACTATTCTATCACTGGGTCCCGGCTTTCGCGGGGGTGACAAGAAATGAAATCAATTGCCCGAATGGTTGGTGACCGAAACGTAGGTTTCATCTTCCTGGCCGTCGCGTTCAAATTTCAGAAAATCATAATAACCGCAATGGCCTTCGCCCGGGAAGGCGCGGCAGGTGGAGGGCCTGGCATGATAAATCGTGCAGCGGCGTTCCTTGGTGTCAAAGAACTGGCAGGTCTTGCCGTAAATCTTGTCCTTCTGGCGGCGCATGATGCGCTTGTAGCCATGGGCCTTCTTGAAGAATTTCTTTTCGGCCTTGGCGAGCGGCATGTCAAAATGCTTGGCGATGCGCTCGGCATCACGATCCTTCACTTCAATGACAGGGTAGGAGCAGCAATAGCCCGGGCATTTCATGCAGTCGTATAGTTTTCGGGCCATTCGAATTTGAGTTCCTTGGATTGAGAGAAGAGCCTAGCACTTAATGATTATTCGACTGGGGGTAGCACAGTCCAGCAGGTGCTACTGCCTGTTTGGCGGGCTTTGAGGAAGCCTTCAGAGCGGCATATTTCTTGTTGGTCTCTGCCATTTCACTTGTCAGCCATTCCCGGAAGGAGCGCGCTGTTGCGGTTTCCTTCGAACCTTTGGCGCGGACAATCCAATAGTTGCCATGGTCCTTCATTTCAAGTGCAAAGGGGCGGGCGAGCCAGCCTTCAAGAATTGAGTCAGTGCATAGAATTTGATCACCAAGGGCGAAGCCTTGCCCGGATTCGGCGGCTTCGATAGCCAGATGATTCTGGAATACGGTGCCTTTCCAATCAGTCACACCTTCGATGCCGTTGGCGTTGAGCCAGTCGGCCCACCATTGTTTGCGCTGCTCATGGAGGAGATTGTAGTTCTTGAGATCCTCCGGTTTGAGGTGCTCCACGCCGGCG
Source organism: Hyphomicrobiales bacterium (assembly GCA_038251095.1). GTDB lineage: Bacteria > Pseudomonadota > Alphaproteobacteria > Rhizobiales > Aestuariivirgaceae > Aestuariivirga. The sequence goes on along the minus strand of JBBSBQ010000031.1, from coordinate 19,772 downwards.
ATCAGGGCAGGGGCGCAGACGGGAAAGATTACGACGTTGGATGACAGCTTTGTCATTTCCACATCTTCCCAATTGCCGCGGCCGTAGCGGATGCCGAGTTCAACCTCGTCGACGCGGAAATCCACCAGGCGGGTGGTGGGGTCGATGTTCAGTTCGATATCTGGGTGCAGCTCCTTGAAGTGACCCAAGCGAGGCACCAGCCAGCGCGATGCGATGGCAGGCTCGACCGAAACATTGAGAGGGCGGGCGGCGCCGACGGCTGCCGCTTCGCGCGAGGCATTGGACAGAGCATCAAAGAGGGGCGTCAACTGCTCGCCAAAGCGCTTGCCGGCCTCGGTGAGGGCAACGCCACGGCCAGTGCGCAGGAAGAGCTGGGTGCCGAGATATTCCTCCAGCTCGCGGATGTGGCGGCTAATGGCGGCATGGGTGACGAAGAGCTCACCAGCCGCCTCCGTAAAACTCACATGCCGCGCGGCGGCTTCAAAAGCTTTGAGGGCATTGAGTGATGGGAGCCGGCGTGCCACGGGAGACCTGTAACATTTTCTGTTGGGATTGGTTGTTTATTGCCGTTTGTGGCTCACCGGACAAGAGCCGATATTCGATCTGCCCGCTAAATCCTGGGAGAATGAACATGAACTGGTTATTTGAAGCCTATTCGAACGTCTTCAAAACGGCCATGGGGCAGCACCCGCTTCACCACAGGCTCGGCAGCCTGGCGGCGGAGCAGGCGCAGAGATTGAAGCGCGTTCATGGTAAATATGACGTGTAACTTTTTCTGATAGTCGCGTAGCTTTATACCGTTTGTGCTGCGACCGCGAAAAGTCCATATTGACGACAATAGAGATTTGATTTGAGGAGAATGATGATGAACTGGGTTTTTGGAGCATATTCAAACGTTTACAGCACTGCCATGATGCGGAACAAGGACGTTGAGGCTTATCTCGCAAATGCGAAGATGAGCGAAGCCAAGGGTGTCGGCCGCGTCTAACAGATTTAATCACAGCCCCGGTGTTTCGCTGGGGTTGTTTTATGTCTTGTTTGGAACAAAAATAGAACATATATACCATGTGGATAAATCCAGCCAGCGGGTGAAAGCCTGTTGGCGAAGGACTAAGGTGCACGGAAACAAGGAGAATTCAGATGGCAGGTTCGGTCAATAAAGTTATTCTGGTGGGCAATTTGGGGAAAGACCCCGAAGTGCGCCATACCCAGGACGGCAAGGCCATCGTGAACCTGAGCCTCGCCACTTCCGAAAATTGGCGCGACAAGGCCACAGGCGAGCGCAAGGAGCGCACGGAATGGCATCGGGTGGTCATATTCAATGAAAACTTGGCCAAGGTGGCTGAGCAGTATCTGAAGAAGGGCGCGACGGTTTATATTGAAGGAGCGCTGCAGACGCGGAAGTGGACCGACAAGGACGGGGTCGAAAAATACTCGACCGAGGTCGTGTTACAGAATTTCCGGGGTGAATTGACCATGCTGGGCGGCCGGGGCGGCGGGGCTGGCGAGGGTGCCAGTTCGGGCGGCGATGAGTTTGGCCAGTCCAGCCCTATGGATAGGCCCCGTGGCGGGGCGGGGAAGGCCCAGAGCTTTGCCCGTGATCTTGACGACGAAGTGCCCTTCTGAGGCAGTTTTTGCGTCCGGGGATTGACTAAAACTTTAACGGTTTCCTTAACGGCACGGTCGGGAATTCGGCTGTAGCGTAAAATTGTTCACAATCAGTTCATATTCGGCTGGCTAAACGCGGCCTAACAATATTGCAATGCAGCATGAATCGAGACGGAAAGTATGAACCGACTAATTTTATCAACGCTCGTGGCCATTATGATGGGTTTTCTGGGAACCGCCGCATCGGCGGGGGATCCGGTAACGCTATCCCAGGCTGAACTCGGAAAGCTGTTTCCCGGGAATTTCCAGGCGGTGGTCAATGGGGCTGTCACTGTCAAGATCACGGCGCGCGGCAATGGCACCTTGATTGGCCAGATGACGGGCCAGGAAGACCGTGGTCGGTGGAGCGTGGAGCGCGGCAAGCTGTGCATCGTCTGGTCAAACTGGATGAACGGAAAGACTTCCTGTTCGCGAGTTATCGCCGATGACGGTTGGTATCGCGGCAACGGCGTGAAATTCCGCAAAATCTAGCCGGTTTTGCACCGTTTTTCTCTGACTTTCCCACCTCTTTTCGTTGCGGTTGTAGCCCTGTGAAACTAGATTAGGCAGTCGCTCGAATCGCCCAAAAACCATGGCGGTTCTGCAGCGGCCAGAAGATTGAGTTAAGGGCTGTCCGTGACCGACAAAGACGACAAGAATGGCGTGGTTCCTCCCGTCAATCCGGGGGAAATTACGCTCATCACCATCGAAGATGAGATGAAGAAAAGCTACCTCGATTACGCCATGAGCGTGATCGTGAGCCGGGCGCTTCCTGATGTGCGCGACGGCCTGAAGCCGGTGCACCGGCGCATTCTCTACACCATGGACGAGAACGGTTTTACGCCGGACAAGCCTTACAAGAAATCGGCCCGCGTTGTGGGCGATGTGATGGGCAAATATCATCCGCACGGCAACCTGGCGATTTACGATGCGCTGGTACGCATGGCGCAGGATTTTTCGCTGCGGCTGCCGCTGATTGACGGTCAAGGCAACTTCGGTTCGGTTGACGGCGATCCTCCGGCGGCTGATCGCTATACGGAATCGCGGCTGGCGAAATCCGCCATTCCCTTACTCGATGACCTTGACAAGGACACGGTCGAATTCCAGTTCAACTATTCCAATGAGTTCCGCGAGCCCACGGTTCTGCCGGCGAAATATCCAAACCTTCTGGTGAACGGGGCCGGCGGCATTGCGGTGGGCATGGCCACCAACATGGCGCCGCATAACTTGGGCGAAGTGATCGATGCCACCATTGCCACCATCGACAATCCGGCGATTTCCATTGATGACCTGATTGAACTTATGCCGGGGCCGGATTTTCCGACGGGCGGAATCATCCTTGGACGCCTCGGCATCAAGTCGGCATTCCACACAGGGCGTGGCTCCGTGGTGCTGCGCGGGCGGGTGCATACCGAAGAACTCCGTAAGGATCGCGAAGCTCTGGTTGTCACGGAAATTCCGTATCAGGTGAACAAGGCGCTGATGATCGAGCGCATCGCCGAAATGGTGCGCGACAAGAAGATTGAAGGCATTTCCGATATCCGCGACGAGTCCTCGCGCCAGGGCATGCGCGTGGTGATCGAGATCAAGCGTGACGCAATGGCCGACGTGGTGCTGAACCAGCTCTACCGCTTCTCGCAATTGCAGAGCACCTTCAGCGTGAACAATATTGCGCTGACGGGTGGACGGCCGGAGCAACTAAATCTCAAGGATCTGTTGCAGGCGTTCATCACGTTCCGCGAAGAAGTGGTGACACGGCGCACCAAGTTCCTGCTTAACAAGTCGCGCGACCGGGCGCATATTTTGGTGGGCCTCGCCATCGCGGTTGCCAATATCGATGAAGTGATCAAGCTGGTCCGCCGGTCCAAGGACGCGGGCGAAGCGCGCGAGGCGTTGATGGTCCGGGCTTGGCCGGCAAAGGATTTGGGGCCGCTGATCGCGCTCATCGCCGATCCCCGACATTCGCTGGGGGCCGACAACAATTACCGACTCTCGGAAGAGCAGGCGCGGGCGATTCTCGATCTGCGTTTGCAGCGCCTTACGGCGCTTGGCATTGATGAAATTACCGACGAGCTGCAGAAGCTTGCCAAGGAGATTTCGGAATACCTGGACATTCTGCGTTCGCGTCTGCGGGTGATGAATATCATCAAAGGCGAGCTGACGCAGATCAAGACGGACTTCGCCACGCCTCGACGGACCGAGATCATCGAGAACGATGGCGAGGTTGATGACGAAGACCTGATTGCCCGCGAAGACATGGTGGTGACGGTTTCGCACGCGGGCTATGTGAAGCGGGTGCCGCTGTCGGCTTACCGGGCGCAGCGGCGCGGCGGCAAGGGCCGGGCCGGCGTGCAGATGCGCGACGAGGATTTTGTCACGAAGCTGTTCGTTGCCAATACTCACACGCCGATACTGTTCTTCTCCTCGCTCGGTATGGTCTATCGCATGAAGGTATGGCGCCTGCCGGTAGGCAATCCGCAGGCGCGCGGCAAGGCTTTGATCAATATTCTGCCGCTGTCCCAGGATGAGCGCATCACCACCATCATGCCGCTGCCGGAAGCTGACGGGGATGCGGCGAACCTGCACCTGATGTTTGCCACCCGCTCGGGCGGGGTGCGGCGCAATGCGCTGGATGATTTCGAAAGCATCAACCGCTCAGGCAAAATTGCCATGAAACTGGAAGCGGCCGACATGATTGCCGGGGTTGAGATCTGTACGGATGCGGACGACGTATTGCTGACCACGGCACAAGGGCAATGTATCCGGTTCCCCGTGAATGACGTGCGCGTGTTCAAGGGGCGCGATTCGACGGGGGTACGCGGGATCAAGCTTGAAAAGGACGATCACGTGATTTCCATGGCGGTCATCCGCCATGTGGATGCAACGGCTGAAGAGCGTCTGGCGTTCCTTAAAATGTCGCGCGCGGTGGCGGGAGAGGATTCAGAGCCCGAGACTTCCGATGAGGAGGAAGTGGCTGACGCGGGCCTGAGCCAAGAACGCTACGCGGCGATGGGCGCCGCCGAGCAGGTGATCCTCACGGTGTCAAGCAACGGCTATGGCAAGCGCACCTCGTCATTCGAATACCGCATCACCAACCGCGGCGGCAAAGGCATTGTGGCCATGGCGGTGAACGAGCGCAATGGCCCGCTGGTGGCCTCCTTCCCGGTTGAGCATTCCGACCAAATCATGCTTGTGACCGATGGCGGACAGCTTATCCGCTGCCCGGTTGACGGCATCCGCAAAGCAGGACGCTCTACCCAGGGCGTGATCGTGATCGATACGGCAGATGACGAGAGCGTGGTTTCGGTTGAGAGCCTGAGTGAGGATGAGGTGGAGGAAGGCGAGGCGTAATTCCGCTTGACAGTCTCGCCGCATTTCTGGCTCCCTAAGGTGAATGAGGAGCCGAAATCATGACCTACGAATCCTATTTTGCCTTCTGTGTCGCGGCGATGGCTTTGGCTTTTGTTCCGGGGCCAACGGTGACCGTGATCATTGCGAATAGTCTGCGTTATGGGACCCGGGCAGGGTTGCTGAATGTGGTGGGCACGCAGGTTGGCTTTGTCATTTGGCTGGGTATTGCCGCGCTGGGATTGGGGGCCGCAATCCAGCTCATGGGGACGTGGTTCGACGTCTTGCGCTGGGCCGGTGCTGCCTATTTGGTCTGGCTTGGCATCAAGATGTTTCTTTCCAAGGGGGACCTGGCGGTCGCAGTCGACCGGGCCCGGCCACGGGGGAGCTTCTTCCTCCAGGGATTTGTGGTGATCATGTCCAACCCGAAAATGCTGGTATTGTTCGGGGCGATGATTCCGCCATTTCTGTCAAAAGACGGCAACCTGATGCAGCAGACACTTCTGCTGGGGTTTACCTTTATGGCGATTGCGGCGGTTGGCGACACGCTATATGCGCTGATGGCGGGGAAGGCGGGCGCGTGGCTTTCACGCTCGCGGATCCGCGCCATCGAGATTGTCAGCGGCATTTGCTTGACGGCGGGCGGCGTGTGGATGGCGCTGCGCGGACGGTGATTGCGCCACAAAGGCTAAGAGTTTAGGATTTGCTGATGGCACGTACAGGATTTTATCCCGGTTCCTTTGACCCCGTTACCTATGGCCACCTCGACATCGTGGCACGAAGCGCTCGGCTCGTGGAGAAGCTGGTTTTGGGGGTTGGCACCCATGCGGGCAAGCACTCGCTTCTGGACGCCAAAAAGCGGGTTGAACTGCTGGAACAGGTGACCAAGCCCATTGCTGAGCATACGGGGGTTAAAATTAGCGTGGTGACCTTTGCCGACCTGACGGTCGACGCCGCCCGCCGCGCCAATGCCGGCCTCATTATCCGGGGCTTAAGGGATGCCAGCGATTTTGACTTTGAAGTACAGATGGGACAGATGAACGGGGCCCTAGCACCCGACATCGAAACGGTGTTTCTCGCGGCGTCGCCCGCAACGCGGATGATTGCCTCGTCGCTGGTCAAGCAGATTGCCGAAATGGGGGGCGATGTTTCGCTGTTTATCCCCAAGGAAGCCCAGGCGGCGGTGGCTGCGGCGCTTAAGAACTAAGCCCTTGCGCGGCCTCATTTCTGGCGATATCTGGCACTATCCAGCGTTCGATTTCCATTAACCCCGAAACCGGAGACTTAGAGAATGAAGAGACTTGGCCTATGCGCCATAGCGGCCGTGATGATGGCAGCGCCTGCCTTGGCGGCGGAAAAAATCACCGTTGAAACCAACGACAAGTGCAGCTTCACTATTACGCTGCGGCCGGACCTGGCGCCCGCCCACGTGGCGCAGGTATCCAAGCTTGCGGCGGCAGGGTTTTACAATGGCATCGTTTTTCACCGCGTAATTGACGGCTTCATGGCCCAGACTGGTGACCCGACGGGCACCGGCATGGGTGGTTCCGAAGAACCAAATATCAAGGCCGAGTTCTCAAAAGAACATTTTGGCCGCGGCACGGTCGGCATGGCGCGGTCCAATGATCCGGATTCGGCCAACAGCCAGTTCTTCATCATGTTCGCCGATGGCGGATTCCTTGACGGCAACTACACGGTATTCGGCAAGGTGGATGATGAAGGCATGTTCTGCGTTGACCGCCTTGAGCGCGGCGAACCGCCTGCAACTCCCGACAAAATGGTAAAGGTTACGGTGCAATAATGGCTGATCTCGAAAACACGCTTCACATGGACCTGGCCAAGGGCCGGGTGGTGATTGAGCTCTTGCCAAAACTGGCACCGGGCCATGTAGCGCGCATCAAGGAACTGGCGCGCGAAGGCTTCTATGACGGCGTGGTGTTCCACCGCGTGATCGAAGGCTTCATGGCGCAGGGCGGCGATCCAACGGGGTCCGGCATGGGCGGCTCGAAGAAGCCTGACCTCAAGGCGGAGTTTTCCAAGGAGCCGCATGTGCGCGGCATCTGCTCCATGGCGCGGTCCGGCAATCCGAACTCGGCCAACAGCCAGTTCTTCATCTGCTTTGGTGATGCGACATTTCTCGACAACCAGTACACGGTTTGGGGACGCGTCACGTCAGGCATGGAACATGTGGACAAGCTGAAGCGCGGCGAACCGGTGAGCAATCCGGACAAGATCGTCAAGATGCAGGTTGCAGCAGACGCGAAGTGATGAAACGCCTCGCTGCCATTGGGGTGTTGTTGATAGCGCTTGCTGTGCCTGCGAAGGCAACGGAATGGCTCAACTGCTCCGATGGCGACAAGGCCTCGTTCAATGTTCTGCTCGGCAACATGAATGTCATCGCCGTCGATACCATCGAGGTTGAAGTGGCGGGCAAGAAGTGGTCGACGCGGGGTGGGGACGCCACGCTCATCACCAAAGGCCAGGCTTTCGAAACGCCCGATCAAATTTACATTGATGCGACCGATGGCAATGTGGATGTAATCGTGGCCCAGCTTCGCATTTTCAAGGCGAGCGAGGGCCAGGATTTCGTTTCTGCCGGAACCTTGCGAGTGGCTGGCGTAGGCGCTTGGGCTATGACCTGTTCCGGTCCCTGATGCGCGTTTCCGATTTTGATTTTGAATTGCCGCCGGAACGCATTTCACTTCGGCCGGCGGTACCGCGTGAAGCTGCCAAACTGCTGGTGGTGGGCGACGGGCTTGGCGATTTCACCGTGGGCGATTTGCCGACGCAGCTTCGGGCCGGCGATGTTCTGGTGTTCAACAATACGAAAGTCATTCCGGCGGCCCTGACCGGGGTCCGCGTTGGGCGTGGTGTGGCGATGCCGAAGATCGAGGCGCTGCTGCACATGCGGGTTGATGGCTCGCGCTGGAAGGCCTTTGCCAAGCCGGGGAGGAAATTGCAGGTGGGCGACCGGCTGCGCTTTGGGGCGGAAGGCCGGGTGTGCCTGTTGGGTAATGTTGACGCCACGGTTGAAGCCAAGGGCGAAGCGGGGGAAATAACACTGGCCTTTGATTTCAGTGGACCCATTCTGGATGAGGCCATCGAGGCGGTGGGCCAGATGCCACTGCCGCCCTATATTGAGGGCAAGCGGCCCACGGACGTGCAGGACGCCACGGATTACCAGACCATGTTTGCCAGGCATCCCGGGGCGGTGGCGGCCCCGACGGCTGGACTGCATTTCACGCCCCGTCTTATGAGGAGGTTGGAAGCTGCTGGAATTACAAGCGAATTTGTCACCCTTCATGTGGGGGCGGGGACCTTTTTGCCGGTGAAGGCAGAGGATACCCGCGACCACAAGATGCATGCGGAATGGGGCGAGGTTTCGGCTGAAACGGTGGCCCGGCTGAAGGCCGCGCGGCAGCGGGGCGGGCGCATTGTTGCGGTCGGGACCACCTCATTGCGTTTATTGGAGAGTTCGAAGCTTGAGTCTTTCAGCGGAACGACCGAGATTTTCATTACACCGGGTTACAAGTTTTCCGCAGCAGATGTGCTTGTCTCGAATTTCCACCTCCCGCGCTCGACTCTGTTCATGCTGGTTTCGGCTTTCGCCGGGACGGAACGGATGAAAGCGGCCTATGCCCACGCCATTCATCGTAATTATCGTTTCTATTCCTATGGCGATTGTTGCCTGCTATTTCCTCAGGCCGCATGACTGAATTTTCCTTTTCGCTTCACAAGACGGATGGCGCGGCGCGGCTAGGCACGGTTCGCACGCTGCATGGCGACATCCGCACGCCGGCCTTCATGCCGGTGGGCACGGTGGGCACGGTGAAGGGGCTCTACCTCGACCAGGTGAAGGAGACGGGCGCTGACATCATTCTGGGCAATACCTATCACCTGATGCTGCGGCCGGGAGCGGAAGAGGTGGCCAAGCTTGGCGGCCTGCATAGTTTCATCGGATGGGATGGGCCAATCCTCACGGATAGCGGGGGCTTCCAGATCATGTCACTGGCAACGATCCGCAAGATTACGGAGCAGGGGGCTGTATTCCAATCGCATATTGACGGGCGCCGCTATGAGTTGACGCCCGAGCGCGCTATGGACATTCAGCGCCTGCTTGGCTCCGACATTCAGATGCAACTCGACCAGTGCCTGGAATATCCGCACACGGAGAAAGACGCGGAAAAGGCCATGCAGCTATCGCTGCGCTGGGCGGCGCGGTCACGGAAAGCTTTTGGCACGCAACCAGGGCGCGGGAATTTTGGCATTGTGCAGGGTGGCGTCAACGAAGGCCTGCGCCGGGCCAGTGCGGCGGGGCTTCGGGACATTGGCTTTGAAGGCTATGCCATTGGCGGACTGGCGGTTGGTGAGGGTCAAAAGCTGATGCTGCAGACGCTTGAGTTTACCGCACCAGAATTGCCGGCGGACAAGCCCCGCTATCTCATGGGGGTTGGGACACCAGAAGATTTGCTCGAGTCGGTGGCGCGCGGGATCGACATGTTTGACTGCGTGATGCCGACGCGCTCCGGACGGCATGGGCAGGCTTTCACGCGATTTGGAAAAGTCAATTTGCGCAACGCCAGGCACGCGGATGATCCGCGCCCGCTGGATGCCTACAGCACCTGTCCAGCGCTGTCCAAATATTCACGGGCCTATATCCATCATCTCATGCGCTCAGGCGAATTGCTCGGAATGATGCTGCTGTCCTGGGCGAATGTTGCCTATTATCAGGAGATCATGCAGGGTATCCGCGCGGCCATCGCCGAGGATCGCTTTGAAGTGTTCCGGGCGCTGACGAAAGAGCAGTGGAAGCGCGGCGAAGCCTAACTGCCAATTCTATTTTCCTGCGCCACCCGTGTGTTCGCCTTCGCGCGTCAGGTAATAGGCCGCGAGGATGGGGATGAAGGTGACGGCGATAACGAAGATGGCCACGACATTAGTAATGGGCCTTTGCCGGGGGCGGATAAGTTCGTTCAGCATCCAGATCGGGAGTGTTGCTTGCTGGCCCGCCGTGAAGGTGGTGACAATGACTTCATCGAAAGAGAGCGCGAAGGCCAGCATGCCGCCAGCCAAGAGGGCCGAAGCCATTTGCGGCAACACGACATGGCGGAAGGTTTGAAAGCCATCGGCACCCAGGTCCACGGAGGCTTCAATCATGCTGCCTGAGGTGCGGCGGAAACGGGCGAGCACATTGTTATAGACCACGACCATGCAGAAGGTGGTGTGGCCCAAAACGATGGTCCAGGTCGAAAAGGGAATGTCCATGATGCCGAAGGCCGAGCGCAGCGCAATGCCGGTGACGATGCCGGGCAGCGCTATGGGCAGGATGAAAAGCAGGGAGATGTGATCGCGACCGAAGAATTTGGCGCGGGAAACGGCGGCGGCGGCGCAGGTGCCGAGGATGAGCGCCAGGAAAGTCGCGATACTGGCGACCTTCACGGAGAGGCCGATGGCATCCCAGATGTCCTTCCGTTCCCAGACCACGCTGAACCATTTGGTGGTGTAACCGGGGGGTGGAAACTGGAAGCTTTTTTCTTCGGTGGTGAAGGCATAGAGGAAAATAAGCAGCAGCGGCACATGCAGAAAGGTTACGCAAGCCAAGGCGGCAATTTTCAAAAACAGGGGTGAGCCCTCAGAGCGCATCGAAGGCACCCATTCTCTTTGCTATCGCCAGATAGATGCCCATGATCACGATGGGCACCACGGTGAAGGCTGCGGCGAGCGGAATGTTGCCTGCCGTTCCCTGCAGGGTATAGACCGTCTGGCCGAGGAAATAGCTAGAATTTCCAATGATTTGCGGGATTATGTAGTCCCCAAGGGTGAGCGAGAAAGTGAATATGGAACCGGCAATAATGCCGGGCAGGGCCAAGGGAAATATGACGTTGCGAAAGGTTTGCGACGGAGTTCCACCGAGGTCTGAGGACGCGTCAATGAGGTTCACGGGAACACGCTCGAGGGCTGCTTGGGTGGGCAGGATCATGAAGGGCAGCCAGACATAGACGAAAACCAGGAAAGTTCCGAGGAAGCTGATGGACAAGGACGGACCCCCGATAACCGGGATTGCCAACAGGGCATCGAGCGCCCAAGTGAGATGCAGTTCGCCCGCCAGCCATGAGATGATGCCTTCCTTGGCGAGGATCAGTTTCCAAGCGTAGACCTTGACGAGATAGCTGGACCACAGGGGCAGCATCACCAGGATATAAAACAGGGCTTTCCATTTTCCACGGGCATAGCGCGCGGCGAAATAGGCAAAGGGAAACGCAATAACCACGGATGCCAGGGTGACAGCTGTTGCCATCAAGAGGCTGCGGATGATGACATCAAAATTCGAGAGGCGGAACAATTCGGCAAAGGTCGAGAGGGTGAATTCATACTTGATGAAGCCCGAGAACTCATCGATCGAAAAGAAGGCGTGGAACAGGAAGACGAAGAGCGAGCCAAGAAAAGCGATGCCAAGCCAGAGAAGCGGCGGGACGAGGAGGAGGGCCAAGAACCCGCTGGGGTGCCTGAAAAGGGAATTCGAGATGGCGCGCGTGAGGCTCACGCTTCACCCGCCATGATGTGCAGGGCCTCGTGTGGCCAGTGCAGCATGACTTCATCGCCTTCGGCAAATTTGCCGAGCGAGGAAGGGACGGTGACATTGATCATTTCGCCGCCCGCGGTGCGGGTATTGAGGCGGGTGACGGACCCCTGATAATGAACTGCAACAATCCTGGCGGTGGCGCTTTGTTGTCCGGGCGATGCCTTCACGGTGGCCGGTAAAATGTTGATTTTTTCCGGGCGGAGGCTTGCCCATCTTTCCGGGCCACCGGCTGATTTGGAGAAAGCCGGGCTCAGGACGTTTGATGAGCCAACAAAATCAGCGACGAATTTGGTGTTGGGGCGTTCGTAGATATCTTCGGGGGAGCCGACCTGAACAATCTTGCCTTCGTTGAAGATGGCGACACGGTCAGCCATCGACAGGGCTTCGCCCTGATCATGGGTGACGAAGACAAAGGTGATGCCGAGGTTGCGCTGCAGGGCTTTGAGTTCAACCTGCATCTGCTCGCGGAGCTTCAGATCTAGGGCTCCTAGGGGCTCGTCCAGGAGCAAAACTTTGGGCTCGTTAACGAGGGCGCGGGCCAGGGCTACGCGCTGCCTTTGCCCGCCGGACAGTTGCGAAGGGCGGCGGCTGCCGAAACTTCCAAGCGCCACCAGCGTGAGTGCTTCCTGGGCTTTGTGGTGGCGAGTTGGCTTGTCAACACCCCTGACCATGAGTCCGTAGGCCACATTATCCAGCACCGTCATGTGGGGAAAAAGCGCATAATCTTGGAAAACCGTATTTACGTTGCGTAAGTACGGCGGCACACCTTCCGAGGTGACGCCGAAAATTTCCATGTGGCCGGAAGTGGGCTGCTCGAAGCCGGCGATAAGCCTGAGGCAAGTGGTTTTGCCTGACCCGGAAGGGCCGAGCATGGCGAAGAATTCGCCTTCGGCGATATCAAGCGTGACATCATCCACGGCACGCACGGGGCCGAAATAGCGGCTGATCTTCTGGAAGCTGACGGCTGTTGTCATGGCATAGAAATTCCCGCCAAGCCACCTTGGCGGGAATCTTTCATTTGATCAAGAATTAGCGGCCACCCAGAACCGCGATCATGTCGGTTGCCCAGCGATAGTAGGGCACGCAGCCGTCGGGTTGGGTTGCGCACTTGGCAACGGGGGTGCGCCAGAAATGCACCTTGTCGAAGTTCTGCATGCCGTTCGTATCGCAGCCGGCATCAGTGAGGAGGGCGTTGCCCTTGCAGGCGGCGGGCACGGCGGGCACCGAGCCGAACCAAGCGGCAAGATCACCCTGCAGCTTGGGCTGAAGGGAATGCTCAAGCCACATATAGGCGCAGTTGGGATTGGCTGCATCGACATGCATCATGGTAGTATCGGCCCAGCCTGTGGCGCCTTCATCAGGAATGACGGAGGCAACCGGAGTTTTCGCCATGGCGTCCTTGTCAGCTTGCAGGATGTTTACCTGGAAGGGCCAGGACGAAGAGGCGACAACGCCCTCGTTCTTGAAGTCATCGATCTGCATGAACGCATCGTGCCAGTAACGGCCGACCAGGGCGCGTTGGGCGCGGAGCAGGTCCAGGGCCGCTTTGTATTGCTCTTCGTTAAGTTCGTAGGGATCCTTGATGCCGAGTTCCGGCTTTTTGGCCATCAGATATAGCGCGGCATCGGCGATGTAGATGGGGCCGTCAAAGGCCTGTACCCGGCCTTTATTGGATTTGCCATCGGGCAAGTTCTGTTCCTCAAAAACAACGCTCCAGCTTTTTGGCGCGTCCTTGAAGACGCTGGTGTTATAGGCCAGAACGTTGGCACCCCACTGATAAGGCACGCCATAATGGACGCCGTCAACGGTGTGCCATGGGGCGTTCTGCAGGCGTTCGTCGACGGTTTTCCATGATGGGATGAGATCGGTATTGATGGGCTGCACACGCTTTCCGGCAATCAGGCGGAGGGAGGCGTCCCCGGAGGCGGTGACGAGGTCGAAGCCGCCTTCATTCATGAGGGCTACCATTTCATCGGAAGTGCCCGCGGTTTTCACGTTGACCTTGCAACTGGTTGCCTTTTCAAAGTCAGTCACCCAGTCATAGGCCTTGTCTGTGGCGCCGTTCTCGATATAGCCGGCCCAGGCCACGATATTGACCTGACCCTCGCCTTTGCCGACTTCCTTCTTCATCTCCTGCGCGAAAGCTAGGCCGCCCATGGCCGATACGGCCAGAACAGTGAGAAGTGCATGTTTCAAAGTCTTCATCGTGTCGTCTCCCTTAATTTTTTCTTGTAGTTGACGTTTGGTTTCTGAGTTGCAGGCAACCGGGTCAATCTAAATTAACGTTTGACCATGTGGTCCAAAATTAAGACTAGCCCAGAAATGGCGGAAAGGTAAAGTGACGCGCACGAAACAATGGGGAATTGAATTCATGAGTTTCTTGATGATCGAGCCGGCGCCGCCGCGGCTCAACCGAAGTGAACTTGCAGTTCCCGGCAGTCAGCCGCAATTTTTTGAAAAGGCGGCGAAATCCGCAGCGGATGTGATTTTTCTTGACCTCGAAGACGCGGTTGCGCCCGATGACAAGGCGCAGGCTCGCAAGAACATAATTCAAGCCATTGGCGATGTCGATTGGGGGCGGAAATCGCTGTCGGTCCGGATCAATGGACTGGATACCCATTACATGTACCGCGATGTTGTGGACCTGCTGGAGCAGGCTTCCGAGCGCCTCGACCTGATCATGATTCCCAAGGTTGGCACGGCTTCGGACGTCTACGCAATTGACATGCTCTGTACGCAGATTGAAACGGCCATGGGGCGCAAAAAAAGGGTCGGCTTCGAGATGATCATCGAGACGGCGCTTGGCATGCAAAATGTGCATAAAATTGCGGCGGCCTCCAAGCGCAATGAGTCACTGCATTTTGGCGTGGCTGACTACGCCGCATCGACCAAGGCGCGCACGACATCCATCGGTGGGGCGAATGCGGACTATGCGGTGCTTACGGAACCTCTGATGGAAGGCTTGCGCCAGACCCATTGGGGCGACATGTGGCACTATGCGATTTCCCGGATGGTGGTGGCGGCACGGGCCAATGGCCTTCGGCCGGTGGATGGGCCGTTCGGAAATTTTTCTGATTCAGAGGCTTTCCGGGCGGCGGGCCTGCGGGCGGCGGTGCTGGGATGCGAGGGCAAGTGGGCCATTCATCCCTCCCAGGTTGCCTTGACCAATGAGGTCATGTCTCCCTCGGAAGCGGACGTAGCCCGGGCCAAGCGCATCCTGGTTGCCATGGAGGAGGCCGCCAAGGCAGGCAAGGGCGCGGTATCGCTGGATGGCCGGCTTATTGACTATGCCTCGGTCCGCCAGGCGGAAGTCCTGGTGCAAAAGGCGGCCCAGATCGCCAACCAGTAGTTTTGACCGAGAAAATTCCCGAATTGCGCAAACCGGAATCGGTGTTAAGGTATACCTTGCAAGAAGGGCATAAGCCCTCTGAGGGGAAACTGCATGGCAGCACGTCCTGCGCCAAAAAAAGACGAACGGCCATTGGCCGTCGTGGTCGAGGATTTGCACAAGCGGTTTGGCGAACTTGAGGTGCTTAAGGGTGTTTCACTTGAAGCTCGCGAAGGGGATGTGGTTTCCATGATCGGGGCCTCGGGCTCCGGCAAGAGCACCTTTTTGCGCTGCATCAATTTTCTCGAAATGCCGACCAAGGGCCGCATTGTGGTTACCGGCGATGAGGTTGCTCTGAAGCCCAACAAGGATGGCAACCTGCACCCAAGCGACCGGCGCCAGCTTGAGCGGGTTCGCACCAAGCTGGGCATGGTGTTTCAGAGTTTCAACCTGTGGCAGCACCTTACCGTGATGCAAAACGTCATCGAAGCCCCAGTGCATGTGCTCGGCCTTTCCAAGGCCGAGGCCGTTGAACGGGCCGGAAAGCTTCTTCACAAAGTCGGCCTCTTTGAGAAGCGGGACCAGTATCCCGCTTTTCTTTCAGGTGGGCAGCAGCAACGCGCCGCCATCGCACGGGCCCTGGCGATGGAGCCCAAGGTGATGCTGTTCGACGAGCCAACATCGGCGCTTGACCCGGAACTTGTCGGCGAAGTTCTGAAGGTTATCCGCGATCTTGCCATTGAAGGGCGGACCATGATCCTCGTGACCCATGAAATGAAGTTCGCGCGGGATGTTTCGAGCCATGTCATCTACCTGCACAAGGGCGTCATAGAGGAAGAAGGTCCGCCGCAGCAGGTATTCGGCGCGCCGAAAAGCGCGCGCTGCAAACAGTTCGTCTCCGGAATTCATTGAATGACGGGACGGGAAAGTAGGGGGCAGACAAACGGGGCAGGGTCCGCGTTTGTATGTATCGTAATATTGAAAAGCAAACGATCGGCACACTAAGCAAAGTGACGATCAGTCAAAGGAGAATAGTATGAAAACTTTACGCAGAATTATGATGGCCGCAGCCGCTGCCCTGGTCATGGGCGCGACTTCCGCAAGAGCCGACCTGGTGTTTGCGACTGACGCAGCACCCTATCCACCCTTCACCTCTCAGAATGCGGCGGGCGAATGGGAAGGCTGGGAATATGATTTGCTGCAGTCGCTGTGTGCGGAAATGAATGAAAAATGCACGTTGATCCCCATTGCCTGGGACGGCATCATTCCGGCGCTCCTTGAGAAGAAGATGGACGGTATCTTTGGCTCCATGTCGATCTCGGATGAACGGAAAAAGCAGATCAACTTCTCCGATATGTATTACAACTCTGCTTCCGTTATCATCGGACCCAAGGGCGGCGACAAGAACATCGCGCCGGAAGCCTTCAAGGGCAAGACCATTGGTGTGCAAGGCTCCACTACCCATGCCAACTATACCGACAAGTATTTTGTACCTGCTGGCGCAATATCCAAAACCTACAAGGGCCAGGATGAAGCAAACGCCGATCTTGCGGCGGGCCGGCTGGATTATGTGCAGGCCGACGGCGTTACCTTGGACGTGTTCCTGAAGAGCGACGAGGGCAAGGCATGCTGCGAACTGTATGGCGCTGTGCCTGTAGACGTAGCTGTGCTTGGCCCCGGTGTGGGCGTCGGCCTCCGCAAGGAAGATACAGCACTGCTGGACAAGATCAATGCTGCAATCAAATCGCTTTCCGCGAAGGGTGGGTTTGAAGAACTGACGAAAAAGTATGGCTTGGATGGCATGCTGATTCTGCCTCCCAAAGGCTAAGGGCAACAGGGTGGCTGTTCTTTTGGAGGCGGCCACCCAATTTGGCGATTCGCATGTTTCCTGAAGTCCTAGAGTTTGGCCGGAATGGGTTTGCCGATGAACTGCTGCGTGGTGCCGCAAACACGCTGTTGATCGCTGCATCCTCTTTTGTCATGGGTCTCATTCTGGGGCAGGCCGGGGCCTTGGCTAAACTCTATGGCGGCCCGGTTTCGCGCTTTATCGCCAATATCTATACCACGGTCATCCGGGCTGTGCCTGAGCTTGTACTTATACTGCTTTTGTTTTTTGCCGGCACGCGCGGCATCAGCGCTCTTGGCGTCGCGGTGGGTTATGGACCTGTTGACATTAATGGAACGCTTGCGGCTATCGGGGTATTGGGTTTCGTACAGGGTGCCTATTCGACGGAAGTTATCCGTGGCGCCATTCAAGCTATTCCCGCGGGGCAGATCGAGGCGGCGCGGGCCTATGGCATGTCCGGCCCTCTGGTTTTCCGACGTATCATCGTTCCCGCGATGCTCCCCAATGCCATTCCGGGCCTTGCCAACCTGTGGATGATCGTCATCAAGGATACGGCTCTCATTACCGTGACCGGTGCAACTGGGGAACTGGCGATGGCGACAAAATTGGCAGCAGGCTTTACCAAAAGATATTTTTTATTCTATTTTGTGTCGGGCTGTATCTACCTCACCATGACACTCGTTTCAAACTACCTGCTGGGCCACCTGGAACGGCGGGTCCGACGCGGCCAGCCCAAGCTGGCGTAAGGGATAACAGATGGATTGGAGCTGGCTGCCAAAATACCTGCCGATGCTGGTGAGCGGCATCAGTCTGACGTTGCAACTGCTGGTTTTTTCGATGGCGCTGGGCCTGATGCTCGCTATTCCTATTGGGCTGGTTCAGGTAACGGGGCCCAAGTGGCTGGCGTGGATTGCGCGCGGCTACTGCACGGTGATGCGAGGTACGCCGCTCCTGATCCAACTCTACCTTTTCTACTACGGCGTGGGCAGCATTCTGGCGACCGTGCCGGAGGTGCGGCAAAGCATGTTCTGGCCCATTCTGCGCGAGGGTTACTATTATGCCATTCTCGCATTCTCGCTGAACGAGGCTGGATACGCCGGCGAAATCATGCGTGGCGGATTCCTTTCCGTGCCCAAGGGCGAATTGGAAGCGGCGCGCGCCATCGGGATGTCGCCCTGGCAAGTGCTGCGGCGCATTTGGCTGCCAAGGGCCATTCGAAATGTCATTCCGGCTCTGGGCGGAGAGACGATCCTTACATTGAAGTCGACGCCGCTGGCGGCGCTGGTCACCGTTGTCGACCTTTTTGGCGTGGCCGACCGCGTTCGGCAGGAGACCTATATCATCTATCCCCCGCTGCTGCTGGTCATGGCCATTTACATGATCCTTACATTCATTATCACTCGAATCTTCGGAATGGTCGAAGGGCAGATACCAACGCGCCGATGAACCATTCAGACATCTTCGCCAGTCACCACAATGTTCGTGCACCTTTATTCGGGGAACCTTCTTGCTGGTGCAACTCTGTTTGCTGTTTGATGAGGTTAGCTTGCTTTTCACGTTGGCGGGCCGGTTTTCCCTGCATTTGCCGGAAATTCCACCTAACTTATCCGATTTGAAGCGTTTTATCACGCCGTGCCCGCATTCGTTTATGTTGTGCTTACCTTCCTGATCACCCGAGCTTTTATCCACCTTGAAGGTCTGGTACCATGGTGCCGATGAATCAGGAAATTATCTCAAGTTTCACAGGTGAACTGGCCAACATCCGGCATGACCTGCACATGCATCCGGAGCTCTGCTTTGAGGAATTCCGGACGGGGAAGATTGTCTCCGAAGAGCTTCAGAGGCTTGGCTTTACGGTGACGACGGGGGTTGCGGGCACGGGGGTTGTGGGAACGCTCACAAAGGGAAGCAGCCGGCGCGCATTGGGCATCCGGGCTGACATGGATGCGCTCCCCATTCACGAGACAACCAATTTGACTTATGCCTCGCGCACGATTGGCAAGATGCATGCCTGCGGCCATGATGGACATACCACGATGTTGCTCGGTGCGGCGCGCTACCTGGCGCAGACGCAGAATTTCGATGGCACGGTGCATCTGATTTTTCAGCCAGCTGAAGAAGACATCAGCGGGGCTAAGCGCATGATTGACGAGGGGCTGTTCACGCGTTTTCCCTGCGATGCAATTTTTGCACTGCACAACATTCCGGGTGATGAAACCGGACAAATCTCGGTGCGGCCCGGAGCGATCACGGCTGCCGTTGATATTGTGGAAGTAAAAGTCGAAGGCTTGGGTGGTCACGGGGCGCTCCCACACATGGCGGCAGATCCCATTGTGGCCGCCTCCGGAATTGTCATGGCACTACAATCGATTGTGGCACGCAATGTTGACCCCCTTGATCCCGCCGTCATTACTGTTGGCTCGTTTCAATCGGGAGAACTGGCCACCATCATTCCCGGGGAAGCGCGCTTGAACATCGGAGTTCGTACTTGCAGCAAGGGCACGCGGGAATTGATCCGCAAGCGGATTGAAACGCTGGTTGCCCTGCAGGCCAAAGCTTTCGGCTGCGAAGCGGAGATACTTTACAATCCGGGCATCAGCTATCCGGCGGGCTACAACACCCCGGAACATGCCAATCTGGTGCGCGAGGTGGCGATCGAATTGGGCCAGGATCCGGCGCGGGTGGATATGCGTGGTCCCTTCATGTTTTCCGAGGACTTCGCCTTCATGCAGGAGGTTGTGCCCTCGTGTTATTTTGGCCTTGGCAACGGCAAGAGCCGTTCCCTGCATGACTCAGGCTATGACTTCAACGATGAACTTCTGGTCAAGGGACCGGTGTTTTGGGGCAGGCTGGTCGAGCGCTTTTTGAAGGCGGCTTAATTGGTGAGCCCGGCGCGGATCGAACGCGCGACCTACTGATTAAAAGTCAGACGCTCTACCACTGAGCTACGGGCCCACGAGTCAGCCTTCGCGGATTGGCGCGGACCATAGTTGCGGGGGCTAAGTGGGTCAAGGGCGCTG
>JBBSBQ010000030.1:0-52283 GCA_038251095.1 Hyphomicrobiales bacterium | reverse complement strand
TGGTGCCGATTACAGGACTCGAACCTGTGACCCCCTGATTACAAATCAGGTGCTCTACCAACTGAGCTAAATCGGCGTCCGGTGGTGCGCCCCCTATAGGCCAACTGGCCCCTGCCCCGCAATACCTGTCACGGCGCGCGGGCCTTGCCCCAAAATCGCCATACTTGCAACCCTTCGCGAAGCGGTCTAAACCAAACCAACTGCGGATTCGCGGGACGGTGACAGGAGCGGCCAGACCTTGAAAAGTCTGGCTGTTTCGCTTTCAGCGGGTGAGCGCGTAAAGCGCGACAGCTGCCGCGTTCGAGACATTCAGGCTGCGGATTGCCCCAGAAAAGTCCAATTTGGCCACCACATCGCAATTTTTGCGTGTAAGCTCGCGCAAACCCTTGCCTTCCGCCCCCAAAACCAGCACCAGAGGCGGCGCTTTATCAACGTCGCCAAGGGCAATTTCGGCCTCGCTGTCCAGCCCCACCAAGCGGAAACCGGCATTCCGAAGCTCCTCCATGGCGCGCGCCAGATTGGTTACTTTCACAAACGGAACATGCTCGTAAGCCCCTGATGCGGCTTTAAAAAGTACGCCGGAGGCTTCCGCCGAATGCCGCGCCGTGGTGACTACGGCGGTCACCTGGAAGGCGGCACAGGTGCGCAGGATCGCTCCTACATTGTGAGGGTCAGTCACCTGATCCAGCATCACCACAACGCCTGATTGCTCAATCTCGTTGAGTTGCGGCTGGCGCAGGACCTTGGCCTCAAGGATCATCCCCTGATGCACCGCATCCGCCTCGACCTTCCGGTCCAGCACCTTGGGGTTCACGATTTCCGGCGTGATCCCAAGGGGTTGGGTAAAGACCTTGAGCCGCTCCGCGCCATTCAGGGTGCAGGTCAGCTTGACGAATTTGCGCTTGGGATTTTTCAGCGCCTCCTCAACCGGATGGGCCCCGTATATGACATCATTCTCATCGCTCATGCCCGCGAGCTATAGGACCAGCCCAGCCAAATGTGGAGCGAATAATTGCGCCACACGGCGTGCCAAACAGCATGAAAAAGGATGCAAAAGGTGAACTCTTGATGACACTAAGCGCGCAAGTTCAATGCAAACAGCACGGACATATTGTCTATACTAAAATGTTAGTATGAATAATCGTCACTCATGGAGCGGTCACATCCTTGCCATCCACATCGATGACCGAGCAGACATGAGTTGACAGCTTGAAGACATTTATGTTGTCGGCATGGGCACAGTCGTACAACGTAAACTGTTGAGCATCTTCAGCGAAGTCCCATTGGGTGGCTCAGGAAAAAGCACCGTTTGACCTCGCCGCGAATGCCTTATGATCACGGTTCTTCTGGTAGAGTGCCCTTTCAGCGGTTTGCTTTGAGGTCAAGGTAAACTTTTCCACCGGCCGGGATTTCGCGAGACTGATTGGTTTTGCCCCAATGAATTCCGACATTGCCTTGGCCACCTCGGGGCGCCAAGGCCAAATGTCATGCTTGTTGTTCTTGACGATCACGACTTTGGTTTTTTTGTTTCGGACAAATTTGCGGCATTTCTGCATATCCTTGTCTGTCAGCGGTAATTGCTTCCTTCGACAAATGGATCATTTTCACCAAAGAGATAAAGCACTGGAACAGATGCTGGTGCCGCAATTCTCATTCCCCCGACGTCACATTCGTCACCAGACGCAATTATTCCTGCAACATCTGCATTGATGTACTTCACGACTGCACCACCTTCCGAATGGCCCCAAACATAAATGGGAAGGTCGGGGTATCTCATTTTAAGCTCCGCAATGCTGCGCAAGGTCTGGTCGACACGTAACTTCAATATAATGGTTTGATCCTTTGCCCTTGTTCGCCACGCATCGCCACACACCGCCGCCGGGCGCGGTTCGGCAAAACTGTCAGGGGCAAAATAATTATATCCCAGCGCAGTGAAATATGAGTCCCAGATATCCGCATTCCTGTTCCAAGCCAAGCCGTTGCACGCGTGAACATAGAGCACATTACCCTGTAAGATAGGCGCACCATAAACTTCGGTATCAACACTCTTTGCTCCTTTCAAGAGTGGAACATCGTCACCCGCAGCGAGCTTTTGCCATGCGGAACCGATCCAGGGATCCTTGATCTGCAGTTTGCTATCAAGCGCAAGCAAACGGCACTTGCCAGACTTGCCGTATTTCCTTTGTTTAGCCACCCAACTGCTACAAAATTGAATTGCTGAATTAGCTGCCTCTTTCGCGCTTCGGGCTCCCCCAGCTGTAGCCATAGGCGGATTGGGGACCAATTGCGAAGGCCTTGTGGCCTTTCAGGCCGGGATACTCTGTTCGATAGTAGTATTCCGCATTGAAGCCCACAAAGGCTTCTTGATCAGCAGCGAAGGCCGCTTCCTGAAAAATGGAAAATATCAATCCCGCCAAAAGCAGAATTCGACATCGAAAGAGAGCCGTTGAATTTAATCAAAAAAAACTGCGGCAAAAAGCATTATAGATAAACTGCACCACACAGCTCCCATTGCCCACTGATAGGAAAGAGGTTAGCCCTGCCGAACCGGCAATGTAAACACCAGCCCCTGACCCGGAGATTCATATGCCTTTCAAACAGTTTCAAATGGCAGCAATATTCTTCTGGCTTTTGCCCGCCGTCAGCTTAATTGCCGGCCAGCCAGCACCGCTTACTGGCAGCGCTTACGCCCAATCCGTTTCCTCCACCGCCGAGGATGCGGTTCAACTCATCCGCAATTATTATCGTTGGATCAACCAGAAGAAATATCAAGGCGCTTTCGCTATCTGGGAGAAGCAAGAGGACGGAATGCCGCCAATGGCCAGAGCTTTGAAAAATTCCAAAGCGGTTTCAGCGACACGGCGTCAGTGAGCGTGGAAATCGGCGCGCCCGGGGAGATCGAAGGCGCAGCGGGCTCGAATTACATCCAAATCCCTGTGGTTATTTCGGCAACATCCACCGATGGCACCCAGCAAAATTCGTCGGCACGTATACAATGCGCTCGTCAAACATGGCTGATGACAAAAGCTGGTACATCAATTCCGCCAAGGTACGGAAGGTGCAGTAAGTATTATGGGCGCGTGATTTTTTCCGCGCCGCCCATGTAGGGCCGGAGCGCTTCCGGAATGGTGACGCTGCCATCGTCATTCTGGTAGTTCTCCAGAATGGCAACCATCGTGCGGCCCACGGCGAGTCCGGAACCATTCAGCGTGTGCACATAGCGCGGGCCTTTGCCATCCGCCGGCTTGAAGCGGGCATCCATGCGCCGCGCCTGGAAGTCACCCAGCTGAGAGCATGACGAAATTTCACGGTAGGCGTTCTGCCCGGGCAACCACACTTCGATGTCATAGGTCTTGCGGCTGCCGAAACCCATGTCGCCCGTACAAAGTATAATGGTGCGGAAAGCAAGCTTCAGGCGTTTCAAGACTTCTTCAGCGCAGGTCAGCATCCGGCTGTGTTCGGCTTCCGCCTGCTCCGGCGTTGTGATGGAAACAAGTTCCACTTTAGAGAACTGGTGCTGGCGGATCATGCCGCGCGTGTCCTTGCCGGCCGCTCCGGCTTCAGCGCGGAAACACGGCGTGTAGGCGGTCATGCGGATGGGAAGTTCTTTTTCTTCCAGCATTCGCTCGCGCACCAGATTGGTAAGCGAGGCTTCAGCCGTGGGGATGAGCCAGTGGCCCGATGTGGTCTGGAACAGGTCTTCCTTGAACTTTGGCAGTTGCGCCACGCCGAACATCGCCTCGTCGCGCAGCATGTAGGGCGCGTAGATTTCCGTATAGCCGTGATGCTCCGTATGCAGATCAACCATGAACAGGCCAAGGGCCCTTTCCAGCTTTGCAAGCTGGCCCTTGAGAATGACAAAGCGCGCGCCCGACAATTTGGCCGCTGTTTCAAAATCCATCAGCCCGAGCCACTCACCGATATCGAAATGCTGGCGCGGTTCGAAATTGAACTTGGGCTTTTCACCCCAGGTATGAAGCTCCTTGTTGTCGTGCTCGTCCTTGCCTTTCGGAACGCCGTCCATGGGAAGGTTCGGGATCACCGCAAGGGCATCATTGATCTTTTGTGAAAGCAGCCGTTCGGCTTTCTCACCCGATGCAATGAAATCCTTGAGGCTGGCAACTTCCGCCTTGAGGACCTCGGCCTTTGCCTTGTCCCCTACCCGCATCACCTCGCCGATTTCCTTCGACAGCGCATTGCGCCGCGCCTGCGCATCCTGAAGTTTCTGGATGTGGTCACGTTTTTCCGAATCGATTTTCAGAAGCTCCGCCGATTGTGCAGGAAGTCCACGGAGCGCAAGGCCCTGATCGAAGGCTGCCGGATTGTCCCTGATGGTTTTTATGTCATGCATCGGCGGCATCTTTCACGGCTTGGGCCTTGGCGCGGCGCTTTTCCAGGACTCGCACTGCCAATACGGCAATTTCATAAAGCCCCATCAGCGGAATCGCCATGGCCATCATCGAAATGGGGTCCGGCGGCGTGATGAGTGCTGCAAGGGCGCACACGCCGACAATGGCGAAACGCCTGCCCTTGGTGAGCATGTCGTAGCTCACGATGCCGATCTGTCCGAGCAGGGTGAGCACCACCGGCAACTGGAAGGTAAGGCCGAAAGCCAGAATGAGCATCATCACGAAATCGAGGTAAGCCTCGACATCAGGCATCAACTGGATTGCATTATGGCCCGCATCGCCTGTCGATGCCGCAAGACCATAGAAGAAGTGGATGGCAACCGGCAGCAGGAAGAAATAAACCAGAGCCGCACCCAGCACGAAAAAGACCGGCGTGGCAATAAGATAGGGAAACAGCGCCTGCCGCTCATTCTTGTAAAGTCCGGGCGCCACAAAACGGTAGAGCTGCGTGGCAATGAGCGGAAAGGAAATAAACATGCCGCCGAACATGGCGATCTTCAGCTTCACCAGGAACACGCCCAGGAGTTTGATGGAAATCAACCCCACATCGGTGCCCGTACCCCATTTGAAGGGCAGGATCAGAAGGCCAAGAATATCCGACGAAAAGAAGAAACTGATGATGAAAGTGGCGATGAAACCCGCCACGCAATAGATCAGGCGAGTGCGGAGCTCAAGCAGGTGGTCGAGCAGCGGGGCTTCCGAGGCGTCAATGTCTTCCTTCGTCATGGCTTTGGGGTTTCATCCGGAGCGCCAAAATACTTGTCGAAGTCATTGCTCTTGCTGGCCGGGGTTGACGGCGAAGCGATCTCGTTCTTGATCTGCGTCAAGGGATTGAGGTTCTTGAGGCCCTGAAGATCCTTCTTTACGTCTTCAAGGCCCGCATCCTTCATGGCCGAATCCACATGCCCCTGGAATTCCCGCGCCATGCCGCGAGCCTTGGTCATCATCTTGCCAAAGGCCCGCAGCACCTTGGGCAAGTCCTTGGGCCCAATGACGATGACCGCGACCAGGGCAAGAACAAACAATTCGGAATAGCCGACACCAAAGTCAAACATGGAACCTCTTGGAAGTCCTAGGACTTGACCTTCTTTGCAGGCGACTTGACGGGTTCTTCCGCCGTCTTCTCAATCGACATCACCTCTTCAGCGTTCGCCTCCGACGGATCATCGGCAAGGCCCTTCTTAAAGCTCTTGATGCCCTTGGCCACATCGCCCATCAAATCCGACACCTTGCCCTTGCCGCCGAAAACCACCAGTACGACAACCAGCAAAAGCACCCAGTGCCACCATGAACCGAAACCCATCACAAAACTCCTGAAACCATGATGTTCAATTTGTAATGCACTATCGCAGAAAGCCTTCGCTCCCGCAACAAATGCGCTACCCCCTGTCAAATGCTGTCTGGGGCGGACTTTGTAAAGATTAAAACGTGATCGTGATCAACGTGGAACCGGGCCGTTTCGCCCCGTTGCGGCGAAAGCCCTGAAAGCAACACGGCCACCGGCTCTTCAACCCCGTTAAATTGCACCTGGAGGCGGGTTTTATCGCCCAGAAACCGTGCTTCCAGCACAAAGCCCTCGGTGCCCGCCTCCGCATCGGCGAGCGTCACATCCTGGGGCCGGACAATCACCCGAACCTCCGCTCCAGGATTAAATCCGGTGGCCCTGAAGGTGCCCAGCGGCGTTTCCACACTGCCGTTTTTAACCACGGCGCCCAGTTCGTTCACATCGGAAAAGAATCGCGCCACTTGCAAATCGGCCGGTTTGTTGAAGAGTTCTGTCGAGGTGCCGGTCTGGATCAGGCGGCCCGCTCGCATGAGCAGGATGCGGTCGGCAAAATCCATGGCTTCCACCGGATCATGGGTGACCAGCACGCAGGTGGCCCGGGTTTCCTGAAGTAGCGCCAGGGTTTCCCCGCGCACCGTTTCGCGCAGGCGCTGGTCCAGCCCGGAAAAGGGTTCATCCATCAGCATCACCTGCGGCCGCGGCACAATGGCACGCGCCAGGGCGACGCGCTGCTGTTCGCCTCCCGACAAGGAACTGGGATAGCTGTCACGGAAACTGGCAAGGCCGACGCGCTCCAGCGCATGCTCGGCCACCTTTGCTGCCACCTTGCGGCTTAGGGCGCTAAGCCCGAAAGCGACGTTTTCAATGACGTTCAGATGGGGAAACAGCGCAAAGTCCTGGAACACCAGGCCCACGTTGCGCCGCTCCGGCGGCACGAACCGCGTCGGCCCATCCACTTCCTCACCATCCAGCAGCACCCGGCCAGTCGTGGGCCTTTGAATGCCCGCCGCGATGCGCAGCAGCGTGGTCTTGCCGCAACCCGACTCGCCCAGCAGGCAGGCGATTTCGCCGGCCTGCAATTCAAAGCTGAGATTCTTCAGGATTTCGGTGGTGCCGATGGTGCAGGAGACATTCTCAAAAGTGAGCCTGCCCGCAAACAAGGCGCCCGCCGTGCCGCGCGTACCCCAGCGCTGCCGCTCGGGCTGGTTGGAAATTTCACTGCTGTCCTGCATGTAAGCCGCAATTACACCAGAACCATTGAGAAGGAAACGAGGATGAACAAAAAAGGCCAGCATCAAACGATGCTGACCTCCGTCAAGATTGGAATCATTCTACTCGCTAATGATGTGCCAGACGCCGCCCTTGCCGTCGCCGGTGACATCGCCCTTGGCCGCATCGCCCTTGAAGAAATAGACGGGCTTGCCGTCATAGGTCCATTGCATGGTGCCGTCGGTACGCTCAACAAGCTTCCAGTCATCAGGCATCTTGTCGGCGGCGGTGCCGACATAGGGCGGCCAATTTACGGCGCAGTCGTCGTAGCAAACCGATTGGTCGCCCTTGTCCTTGTCGAAGGTATAAAGCGTCATGCCATTCTGCGCCGCAAGCGGGGCGGCCTGGGCGCCGATGGCAAATAACATGAATGCAGAAAATACGAATGCGGTGCGGGTCAATGCGGTTCTCATGGCGGTCTCTCCTGGCGTCTTTATCCCGGACGAAGGGTGGGGCAGGATCAGGTCGAGCCAAAGGCTAAACTCCCGCCTCTTGGACCTTGTACGGCCCACTCTTGCCTTGGATCACAGGATTGTAGCGGTCTGTTGCCTAAAAGTTACAATGATTCGCCCGATTAAGCGGCGCAATTCGTGCCTCAACCTTCAACTTCCAGCCACGACCTGGTAGGATGACGTTCGATCTTCATCCCCTAAAAATGGCCGAACTGAAATGACTGATTTGGAAGCAGACGTATTGGTCGTTGGCGCCGGCCGACAGGTTTGATGCTCGCCAACCAGCTTGCCAGGCGCGGTGTCCGTGTGCAGATCATTGACCGGCACGCCGGCCCTTCGCTGCAAACCCGGGCCCTGGGCGTACAGGCCCGCACCCTGGAAATTTATGCCAAGCTTGGAATCGTTGACCAGGCGCTTGAGTTGGGCAAACGCGGCACCGGGGCGACCCTTTGGGCCCAGGGGCAGAGGATGGGCCACGTGCCTTTGTCCGAAAGAGGCCAGGACGCAACGCCCTATCCCTACATTCTCATCCTTGGCCAGGATGACAATGAAAAGATCATGGGGGAGAAGCTCAACAGGCTGGGCATTAACGTCCGGTGGAATACCGAGCTTGTTGGCCTTGACCAGAACGCTGGCGGCGTGACCGCAACACTCAAGCTGGCCGACGGCACAAGCCAGTCCCTTCGCGTGCCTTGGGTAGCCGGATGCGATGGGGCGCGCAGCGCCTTGCGGAAATTGAGCGGCATTACCTTCCCGGGCGCCCCTTACGAACACATGTTCTTTGTGGCCGATGTGGAAATGACCGGCCGCATGGTGCCGGAAGAGGTCAACATCTATCTCTGGCGCGAGGGTTTCCATCTGCTGTTTCCGATGCGCGGGCAGAACCACTGGCGCATCGTGGGAATTCTCCCGGAGGAGCTGGGCGGCAAGGATGACGTCACATTCGAAGCGGTCATCCCATCCCTGCGCCAGGAAGCGGGGGCCGAACTCGAATTCAAGGCCTGCACCTGGTTCTCCGCCTACCGTATCCACCACCGGAGTGCCGCGCGGTTCCGCGACCGCCGTTGCTTCCTGCTTGGCGACGCCGTGCATATTCACAGCCCGGTCGGCGCGCAAGGCATGAACACCGGCCTGCAGGATGCCTACAACCTCGGCTGGAAACTGGCACTTGTCGTTAAGGGGCAGGCCAGCGAAGCTCTGCTTGGAACGTATGAAGACGAGCGCATTCCCGTGGCGCGGCGCCTCCTCAATACCACCGACCGGGCCTTCAAGCTGGTCGTCGCCGATAATTGGTCTGCCGGCGTGTTCCGCACCAAGATTCTGGCGCGGATTGCCGCATTTGCCATGAGCCGCAAGGCCATTCAGGACGTGGCCTTCCGCACCGTTTTGCAAATCAGGATCAATTACCGGAAGAGCCCGCTCTCCAAATCCCTTCAGCTCCTGCCGGCCGCCGCACCCCAGGCGGGCGACCGCTTTCCGTGGCTGCGGCTGCAGCTGAATGCCGGTGGTCCGGTGGAAGACTTGTACCAGAAACTCGACGATACAAAATTCAACCTTATCGTCATTGGCCAGCTCCTTGAAAAAACCCCTGACCTGGGCGGCCTGCTGAACGTCTACGGGATACCCTCGGTGCCCGGCAACGCAACCGAACTGGCACGCCTCAATGTCCCCGGCCCTCGTTCTATCTCTTGCGGCCTGATGGCCATGTCGGGCTTTGTGGACGGCAATTGGACCCTGCCGCGCTCAAGCGTTATGTTTCCGAGAATTTGTATCTCGCCGTTTGAGCGAAGTCTGGCACCACGCATCTCAAAAGTTGGGCCTTGCCAATCCTCGGCTTCGCAGCAATATTGCGAGGAACAAATTTTTCACTGCATTGCTAGTGGCTTACACCAGTGTCGGACAAATCCTTGGAACACCCGGTCATCGAATTCAGGAATGTCACCAAGCGCTTTGGTGAGGTGGCAGCGGTTGTCGAGAACAACCTTGCAGTCAGGTCCGGTGAGTTTCTTTCCATTCTCGGCCCTTCGGGCTGTGGCAAAACAACGAGCCTGCGTATGATGGCAGGCTTTGAACAGCCCAGCGAAGGCGAGGTTTTTATCCGCGGCGAAAACATGACAGGGGTTCCCGCCTACAAGCGCCCGGTTAACATGGTGTTCCAGCACTACGCCCTGTTTCCGCATCTTTCGGTCAGCGACAATGTATCCTACGGCCTGCGCCAGCGCAGCCCCAAGCCGTCCCGCGCGGAACTCGCCAGGGAAGTGACCCAAGCGCTCGCCATGGTGCGGCTGGAAGACTATGAAAACCGCCGCAGCTATGAATTGTCCGGCGGCCAGCAGCAGCGCGTGGCCCTTGCCCGTGCCCTGATCAACCGTCCGGCGGTGCTGTTGCTTGACGAACCGCTTGCCGCCCTCGACCGCAAACTGCGCCGCGAAATGCAGATTGAATTGCAAAACCTGCAACGTGATGTGGGCATCACCTTTCTCCTTGTCACCCACGACCAGGAAGAGGCCCTGTCCATGTCGGACCGCGTCTGCGTCATGCGCGAAGGCCGCATCATCCAATCGGGCTCGCCTCGCGAACTCTACGACAAGCCGGTCAACCGCTACGTTGCCGATTTCGTCGGCAAGTCGAACTTCTTTGCCGGCCCCACCACGGACACCGTCATCAGCGTGCGGCCCGAGCTGGTGGAGATTGCCGCCAACGAAGGCGTCTTGCCGGAAGGCCTCAGCACGCATTACGCGGTCAAGGTCCTCAACCGCATTTTTCTCGGCGAGAACACGGAATACCGGGTTGCCAACGACAAGCTGGGAGAATTCATGGTGCTCACGCCGCGCAAGTCCGAGCGCAGCAGCGGCACCTTCGAAATCGGCGATACGGCGGCAACTGGCTGGCGGCCAGAAGCAGCCCTCGTATTGGCTGCAACGTGAGTAACTAAAAGGATTAAACAGGGAGAGAAGTCATGACCAAAGACAAAAAAATTATCACGCCACAGCAGTTCGTTGATGAACTGCGCCGCTACCAGAAGGGCTCCGTCACGCGCCGCCATTTCCTCGGCGTCACCGGTCTTGGCCTGGCGACCGCCGTACTGGGCGGCGCCATGCCCGGCCTCAAGCCGCGCAAGGCCTATGCCGCACTTTCTGGCACGGTGAACTTCACTACCTGGCCGAATTATTTCTCCCAGGAAAACCTCGACAAGTTTACCAAGGATACGGGCGTCAAGATCAACGTCTCGATCTTCGGCTCCAACGAAGAAATGCTGGCCAAGCTGCAGGCTGGATCCACCGGCTGGGATGTGTTCGTGCCCACCAACTACACCATCTCGACCTACAAGGACCTTGACCTTATCGAACCGCTCGATCTCAAGCTGCTGCCGAACTACGACGTGGCAAGCCAAGAAAGCCGCTTCACCGAGCAAGGCACCATCGATGGTGTTGTCTATGCCGTGCCGAAGGATTGGGGCACCACGGGCTATGCCATCAACACCAAGAACGTGACGCAGAACCCCACGAGCTGGAAGGAATTCTGGGATCTCACCCAGGGTCCGCTGACCGGAAAAGTCATGGTCCATGACTACCAGCTCACAACCATCGGCAATGCCCTCAAGGCCTTCGGCTATTCCTTCAACTCGGTCGACGAGAAGGAATTGGCCGAAGCCGAGAAGCTCATGCTGGCGGCCAAGCCCCATCTGTTCGGCATCAACTCCGACTATCAACCTTCCATGCGCAATGGCGATGCCTGGATGACCGTATGCTGGACCGGCGATGCCACTCAGATGCACCGAGACATCGCGGAAATCCAGTATGTGCTCGGCAAGGAGGGCGGCGAAATCTGGAGCGACTTCTATGCCGTTCCGAAGGGCGCACCCAACCGCGAGGCGGCCTACGCGCTCATCGATTTCCTGCTGACCCCGGAAATCAATGCCAAGGAAGTGCAAGCCCACGGCTACCCCTCCACCGATGCGCGCACCAACAAGCTCGTGCCAAAAGAGATGCTGGACAATCCTATTCTCTATCCGGCAGCTGAAGCGCTTTCGCCGCTAGAGTTTGGCGCAGCGGCAACGCTGACCAACCCCTTGCGCGCGGAAATCATGGCTCGCTTCAAGTCGGCCTGATAGATTTTGAGCGACAAACAACACTCCCGCGGCGTGACGGCCTTGCTGCTTGCGCCTGCGGGGGTGTTCTTCTTTTTCCTGTTGATTCTGCCCTTGATCGTCGTGCTGGTCTATTCCTTCGGCGAGCGCGCCGCAGCCGGCGGCTATGCCCCCGCCTTCACCTTTGACAATTACCTGAACCTTCCAGCCCGCGGCAAAGCCTTCTTCAACACCCTGACGCTGGCCCCATTTGGCACGCTGCTGACCGCGCTGTTTGCCTATCCCATGGCCTATTTTCTCGCCGTGAAAGTATCGCCACGCTGGCGCGTCACCATGCTTGTGCTGGTCATGGCCCCCTTCTGGACCAGCCAGTTGCTGCGTTACTACGCCTGGATTTTGATTCTAGGCGCAAAAGGCATCCCCTCCTGGCTCGCCTGGATCGGCCTTGATGACGTGCGGATCATCAACACGCCATGGGCAGTTCTCATCGGCGCCGTCTATGGCTTTCTGCCGCTCATGGTGCCACCGATTTATGTGAGTCTTGAAAAACTCGACAAGCGCCTTCTCGAGGCCTCCGCCGACCTCGGCGCCACGCCTTGGAAAAGTTTTCTGCAGGTCACCCTGCCCCTGTCGCTGCCCGGCGTCGCCACCGGTTCCATGCTGGTGTTCATCCTGCTCATGGGCGATTATATCCTGCCGCAGTTCCTCGGCGGCGGCAAAGTCTACTTCATCGGCAACGCCCTGGTTGACCTGTTCCTGCAATCGCGCAACTGGCCGTTCGGTGCGGCTGTTTCCATAGCGCTCGTCGTCATCATGTTCGTCACCATCTTCTTCTACATGCGCTTTGTGCTCGGCAAGAGCGGCCAGCGCCGCGTGGCCATGGTGTAGCCATGCGGATTTACGCCATTCTGATTTATTTTTTTCTTTACGGCCCCATCGCCCTGATCGTCGGCTTTTCCTTCAACGCCGGGCGCTATGCCATGGACTGGCAGGGTTTTTCGCTGGAGTGGTATGGCAAGGCTTTTTCTAATCCGTTGATCACAGAAGCGCTGGTCACCAGCCTGACCATCGCCGGGACTACCGCTTTCCTCTCGGCCATTATCGGCACCCTGACGGCGCTGGGACTCGAACGGGTGACCGGCTGGCTCCGGCATCTTTTTGACGGCCTGCTCTATGTGGCCATCATGGTGCCGGGTATCGTCATCGGCATCTCGACGCTTATTGCGTTTGTGACCCTGTTCAACTTCGTCAACCCCTATCTGCTGGCGGCGTGGAATATCAAAATCGAAATGGGCGTGTGGACCGTGATAGCGGCCCATGTGCTGTTCAACATTGCAGTTGTCTGCCTGCTGGTGCGGGCAAGGCTGACCGGCATGGACCGCAGCCTGGTGGAGGCCTCCGAAGATCTTTACTCCACACCCATGGGAACCTTCCG
Source organism: Hyphomicrobiales bacterium (assembly GCA_038251095.1). Classification (GTDB taxonomy): domain Bacteria; phylum Pseudomonadota; class Alphaproteobacteria; order Rhizobiales; family Aestuariivirgaceae; genus Aestuariivirga. The sequence continues at coordinate 39,343 of JBBSBQ010000030.1, read as the reverse complement.
CCAAGTCGTGCTGCCCCTGCTCACGCCCTCCATCCTGGCGGGATTCCTGCTGGCCTTCACCTTCTCGTTTGAGGATTTCATCATCACATTCTTCGTGGCGGGACCGAACGTTACCCTGCCGATTTACGTCTTTTCCTCAATCCGCCGCGGCATTACCCCTGAGATCAATGCCGTGGGCACGATCGTGCTGCTCACATCATTGGTGTTGCTCGTTCTCGCTCAGATTATTTTACAGCGGGGGAATAGGACAATAAAGACCTAGGCCGCGATGTGGGTAACCCGGTTACGGCCCTCGCGCTTGGCGATGTAGAGGGCCTGGTCTGCGCGTTTGAGGAATTCCTCTACCTTGTCATCGGCGCCCGTCAGGGTTGACAGGCCCACCGAAACCGTAATGTTCAGGGTGCCGCCATTCGGCCCGGCGCTGAACGGCTTGCTGGCGATTGACTTTCGGATGCGCTCGGCAATCTTTTGCGCCAGATGCAGTTCGGTGGCCGGCAGGATGATGGTGAACTCCTCGCCGCCCACGCGGCAGGCCATGTCCACGTTGCGGATATTGTCACGGATGCGCCCGGCCAATTCCTGCAAAACCTTGTCGCCCACGTCATGGCCGTGTGTGTCATTCACCGGCTTGAAGAAATCCACGTCGATGGCAAGGGCTGAAAGCGGCTTGCCGCGGTTGATGGAATGCTCAACCAGATGGCCGAGATGGGTTTCCATGTAGCGCCGGTTATAAAGCCCGGTGAGCGCGTCGGTCACCGCCATTTCAATGGAGGTCTGCACGCTGACGCGGAGCTGCTCGGCATAGCGGGCGCGCCTGATCTGCGTGTTCACCCGGGCCATCAGCTCCTGCCGGTCGATGGGGCGGATGAGATAGTCGTTCACACCCATGTCGAGGGCCCGCATGAGGCGCTGCTCGTCGTCGGGCGCCACCACGATGAGGATGGGAATCTGCCTGGTCTGCTCCAACGATTTCAGTTGCGAGCACAGGCGCAAGCCGTCGAACTGCTCGGCATCGAGATTGACGATGACCAGCTCATAGGGCGTGGCACTTTCGGTAATCGAGGGAATGACTTCCAGGGGATCAATCACCGCGGAGACCGTGTGCTTTCCGGTGAGCGCCACGCGGACCCGGTCAATGAAGGCAACGCGGCTGTCGACCACCAGGATATTTCCCGGGCGCGGATCGACAGGAATGGCTTTTTTGACAACCAGGCCCATGGTCTGGCTCGATTCGGCCCGGGCCCGCAGTTCGTCCGAAAGCATTTTGAGTCGCACCAGGCTCTTGATGCGGCAAAACAGGGCCACATCGTTCACTGGCTTGGTGAGAAAATCGTCGGCGCCGGCTTCCAGGCCGCGCACCCTGTCTTCCAACTGATCAAGTGCGGTCACCATGATGACCGGAATATGCTCCGTGGCGGGATCGGTCTTGATGCGCCGGCACACTTCGATGCCGTCGATGCCGGGCATCATCACGTCGAGAAGCACGATATCCGGCTTTGCGCGCTGCACGGCTTCCAGCGCATCCACGCCATTCATGGCGGTTACGACTTCGAAATACTCGGCTGAAAGCTTGGCCTCCAGCAGCCGCACATTGGCGAGGATGTCGTCAACGACAAGAATGCGGGCTGTCATTTTGGCGTGCCGAGGAAACTGTCGATGGTTTTGAGAAAGCTGATGACCGAGATGGGCTTGGATACATAGGCCTCGCAGCCGCCCTCGCGGATCTTCTGCTCGTCGCCCTTCATGGCGAAGGCGGTGACCGCGATCACCGGAATGGCGCGCAGCACATCATCTTCTTTCAGCCACTTGGTGACTTCGATGCCGGAAACTTCCGGCAACTGGATATCCATGAGAATAAGGTCCGGCATGTGCTTGCGCGCAAGATCGAGCGCCGACAGGCCGTCTCGGGTCTGGACCACCTTGTAGCCATGGGCCTCGAGCAGGTCGTTGAACAGCTTCATGTTCAATTCGTTGTCTTCGACAACGAGAACGGTTTTGGGCTTTGCAGGCACGGCCCCTGGTGTTTTCATCACGTCCGCCATCTGTGTTGCGGGAAATTCCATAATCGACGCCGACCTCACATTTGAAGGGGCCCCGCTTGTTTGACAAGTGCCCCGCCGCTACCACTACCCTATAGATGGTCATTCTGGGGCGATTCCGTCACCAATGGCTTAATTGTCGGGGTTTTGGCCACACGGTTAGTCATATTGGTTAATTGCGAGCAAAGATGGCACTGAAGTTTACCGGCGATACCGAGGGAGCCCAAACCATAGCTTTGAAAGCATTGGGCTATTTGGCGGCCGACGAGGAGCGCCTGGAGCCTTTCTTTGGCGCGACCGGATTGGGAGCCGGCGATCTCAGGGCCGGTGCCACCGACAGTGCCTTCCTGGCCGGGGTTTTGGATTACGTCATGCAGAATGAAGCTTTACTTCTGGCCTTTGCGGCCTCAGAAGAACTCGCGCCAGAAACCATCGTGCGGGCCCGCCACGGCCTGCCCGGAGCCCTTAATGATTAGTGAAACCACGATAAACCAGATAGGCCGCTTGCAATTGCGGTCCAACCGCCCCCTTGTCATTTGCGACGTGGATGAGGTGGTGGTGCATTTTACCCGAGATTTCGAGGACTATTTGGCAGGCCAGGATCTCGAACTCGATACCTCGCGGATGCTGTTCAGCAGCAACATCCGCCGGAGCGAGAACCTGATGACACTCAGCCCCGAAGACAGCGAAAAAACCGTAGTGCAGTTCTTTGCCGAACGCACCCTGGCCATGCAGACCATCGATGGCGCGGTGGAAGCCCTTCTCAATATTGAAAAATCCGCCGATGTCATCATGCTCACCAACCTGCCCCATGAAGCCGGCGACGACCGCCGCGCCAACCTGGCAGGACATGGTTTGAATTTCCCGGTGGTGACCAATTCCGGCCCCAAAGGCCCGGCAATCCGGAAAATCGCAGCGCAGATAGAAGCTCCGGTGGTTTTCATCGATGACAGCCCGGGCTTCATCACCTCGGCCTTCGAGCATGCCCCGGACGTCCACCTCATTCATTTCCTCCACGACGAGCGCTACGCCCGCCTCGTGCCGCCACTCGATTTCGTCTCGCTGCGCACCCACACCTGGGAGGAAGTTCACCCCCACGTGATAGAACTGATTAGGGCGCGTTAGCGCCGCACTAAATTAAGCGCTAATCTGCTGCCATGAGCACGCCCCAGGAAGCCCCCGGATTCTGCCGTGACTGCTTTGCAGGAGTGGCGCCGCAGGATACGCGCTGTCCCCAGTGCCGGGGCCCGCGGCTGAAGCGCCACGCGGAAATTCATGAACTCACAATCGCTCATATCGATTGCGACGCTTTCTATGCGGCCGTGGAAAAGCGCGACAATCCGGACCTCCTGGACAAGCCTGTGATTGTTGGCGGCGGCACACGGGGCGTGGTGTCCACTGCCTGCTATGTGGCACGCATCAAGGGCGTAAAATCCGCCATGCCCATGTTCAAGGCACTGGCGCTCTGCCCTGATGCCACGGTCATCCGCCCCGATATCGGCAAATATGCCGCCGTGGGCAAGGAAGTGCGGGAACTTATGCTGGAGCTGACCCCGCAGGTGGAACCCATTTCCATCGACGAGGCCTTCCTTGATTTGACCGGCACCACAAGATTGCACGGCAAAAGCCCCGCACTTTCCCTGGCAACCCTGCTTAAAACAATTGAAACCAGGATCGGCATCACAGCTTCCGCCGGTCTTTCCTATAACAAATACCTGGCCAAGGTCGCTTCCGATTTGGAAAAACCGCGGGGGTTCTCAGTTATCGGCAAGGCCGAAGCGAAAAGCTTTCTGGCGAAAAAATCCGTAAGCCTGATCTGGGGCGTCGGTCGCGCCTTCCAGGCGCAACTGCTCAAGGACGGCATAAGTATGATAGGCCAATTGCAGAACATGGAGCGCATCGAACTTCTGCGGCGCTATGGCGTGATGGGAGCAAGGCTCTATCACCTGTCTCGCGGCGAGGACGCCCGCCACGTCTCTCCCCACGATGAAAGCAAGAGCATTTCGGCCGAAACAACCTTCAATCACGATATCAGCAGCTTTGAACAACTTGAGCGCATTCTCTGGCAGCTCGCGGAGAAGGTGTCCGGGCGCGCCAAAAAAGATGGACTTGCAGGCCAGACTGTAGCGCTAAAACTCAAGACTCCCGATTTCAAGGTCCGCAGCCGTAACACCACCCTGGATGAGCCCACGCAACTGGCCCACCGTATTTTTTCCGTAGCCCTCCCCTTGCTGAAGCGCGAGGCAACCGGCACCGAATTCCGCCTGATCGGAGTTGGCATATCAAATTTAAGCACCGCCGTGGCCGAAACAATAAGCCTCGACGCCAGGGTTGAAACCCTCACCAAGGCCGAACGCGCCATCGACAGGCTGCGCGGAAAATTCGGCAGACACGCGGTGGAGCGCGGCTTCAGCTTTAAAGGTGAAAACGATTAGGCTGCGAAATTGATTTCGGCGAATTTGCGCGACTGTATAAGCGGCTTGGCGCGGGCATGGAAATAGACGGCAAAGGGGCGGAACTTCGCGACGATATCCTCGCGGATCAATTCCCAATCCTCATCGGTGCATTTGACGTTCACCGAAAACAGGACGTCGCCGAATTCGCCATCCTTTATGGGGAAGGAAACACCGTATTTGGTGATACCATATTTCAGCGCCGTGGGCAGCAACTCGTCTTTTGTTGAATCATGTTCGGTCCAGTCCAGAACCAGATTCTCGACCATGGCAATCTCAAAACCGGGATCACCCACTGGAGTAAAGCTCGTCATGTAAAAACTCATGTAGGCCGGGTCATAGGTTGAAATCCACGTGACCTGATCAGGCGTTCCGTCAATAGAATGAACCAGCCAATAGGACAGGTGATTGACCTTAAGGCGTGCGCACACATCCTCAAGATAGTGTGTCGCCTCCTCAAAAGTGGCGAAAGCACTTCTCGACTCATTTGCCAGATCAAAGTCGTTGTTCATCACCGCACCAAACTCCGCCTAAGAGAATAAGTTCCAGCCCTAAAGGGAGCGTTACCCAACAGGGTAAACACCGGGGAAACATTGCTCCCATTTTAATTAATTCTTTGCAACGGTTTCCATGGACATTAACGCCGCGTTTCCGCCCGATGCTGTCGTGTCGGTCGAGCACACCCGCTCGGTGGCGAAACGGTGCATATAATGGCTTCCCCCGGCCTTCGGCCCCGTGCCGGAAAGCCCTTCACCACCAAAGGGTTGTGCCCCGACAACCGCGCCAATCTGGTTGCGGTTCACATACATGTTTCCCGTCCGGACCAGGCTTCTCACTTCGTTAACCGTGCTTTCAATGCGCGTATGGAGCCCAAGGGTGAGCCCAAATCCTGTGGCATTCAGCGCGTTGCAAACCTCGGCGATGCGGTTTCCCGCAAACTGCACCACATGCAGAACGGGGCCAAAAACTTCACGTTTCAGTGTGGAAATGGAGCCCAGCTCATAGGCAGCAGGCGTCACAAATGTGCCAAATGCGCAATATGCGGGAAGCGGCAGGTCAAGAATGGTTTTGGCCTGCTTCGCCATCTCAGCCTTGTGCGCGTCAAGCTTCTCGCGCGCGTCCGTATCGATAACTGGTCCAATGTCGGTGGCGTAATCCAGCGGATCACCGATACGAAGCTCAGCCATCGCTCCCCGCAGCATGCGGATAACGCGAGGCGCCACATCATCTTGCACAAATAGCAGGCGGGCCGCCGAACAGCGCTGCCCGGCGCTGTCGAAGGCGGAAGCGAGAACATCACGCACCGCCTGTTCGGGCAAGGCCGAACTGTCAACAATCATGGCGTTCATGCCGCCTGTCTCGGCAATCAGAGACACAATGGCGCCATCGCGAGCCGCAAGCGCCCGGTTGATGAGCGATGCCGTTTCATTGGAGCCAGTAAAGGCCACGCCGGACAGGGCAGGATGGGCTAGAAGGAACTTTCCGATCCGCGCCCCGTCACCCGGCAGGAAATGCAGAATTGATGGCGGCACACCGGCAAGATGCAGAAGCATGACCGCCTCATGAGCCACCAGCGGCGTCTGCTCGGCAGGCTTTGCAATGACGGCGTTGCCAGCGGCCAAAGCAGCCGCGACCTGCCCGGTGAAAATTGCCAAAGGAAAATTCCACGGCGCGATGCAGGCAAACACGCCGCGGCCATGGAGGGTGAGTTCGTTGCTTTCGCCCGTTGGTCCCGGAAGGCGCAGCACACCCGAAAATTCCGCCCGGGCCTGCGCCGCATAATAGCGCAGGAAATCCACCGCCTCACGCAAGTCTGAAAGCGCATTGTCGAGGGTCTTCCCCGCCTCCTGCACCAGCAGCGCCATGAGCCGCCCCGATTTTTCTTCATAGAGCGAAGCGGCCTTTTCCAGAATGTCCGCGCGCGCCCCACCTCCGAGCAAGTCCCAGTCATGCTGCTGCCTGGAGGCCGAGGCCATGGCCTGGGCCACCGCCTTTTCAACCGCTTCATGGACCACGCCAATATTCACCCGGTTATCATGCGGCGCGTTGATGTTGCGCAACGGCCCACCCCGCACCGCCTTGCCATCAACGAGGGTTGAGGCCTCAGCCGGCTTTGCCAACTCGCGCTTGATGCCGTCGACAATTTTTTCCCTTGTCGAGTCAGCCCACAGGGGCACACCCGCCGAACTCACGCGGCCTTCGAAAATGTTGCGGGGGGGCGGAATGCGGGGATGGGGGATTTGCGCGAGTGCGCCAACCTCCACCACCGGATCGGCAATGATATCGGCAATGGGCGCATCATCATCTGCAAGCCAGTTGACGAACGAGGTGTTCGCCCCGTTTTCCAGAAGCCGCCGCACCAGATAGGCCAGCAAATCCTCGTGGCTGCCAACTGGCGCATAGATCCGGCAGGGCAAGTTCATCTTCGTGGGCCCCACCACCTGCTCATACAGCGCCTGCCCCATGCCGTGCAGCCGCTGGAACTCATAGTCCCCCTGCTCGCCCGCCATGATCCTGATCGCCGCAATCGTATGGGCGTTGTGGGTGGCAAACTGCGGGTAAAACAAATTCCGCTTGGCCAGCATGAACTTCGCACAGGCCAGATAACTGACATCGGTGGAAACCTTGCGGGTGAACAGCGGATAGGCTTCAAGCCCCGCTTCCTGGGCACGTTTGATTTCCGTATCCCAATAAGCCCCCTTCACCAGGCGCACGGGCAGAACACGCTGGGTTTTTTCAGCAAGTGCAGCCAGCCATTCCAGAACCGGTTTGGCCCGTTTGCCATAGGCCTGCACCGCAAGGCCCAACCCGTTCCAACCCTTCAGGCTGGGTTCCACCGCGAGGCCTTCAAACAGGTCCAGCGATAGGTCGAGCCGGTTCACTTCCTCCGCATCGATGGTAAGACCCACTTTCAGGGACTTGGCGAGGACCGCGAGTTCAATGATCTGCGGCAGAAGCTCTGCGCGCACCCGCGCCTGCTGCTTCACCTCGTAACGCGGATGCAGCGCCGAAAGCTTGACCGAAATCGACGGCCGCGCAAAAACATCAGCGCCGGTTGCCTTGGCGCCAAGTTTCTCCAGCGCCAATTTATAGGAAGCAAAATATTTCTTCGCATCATCCGCCGTGAGCGCCGCTTCCCCCAGCATGTCATAGGAGAAGCGATAGCCCTCCGCTTCCAGCGGCTTGGCAATGCCAAGGGCTTCCTGAATGGTGCGGCCCAAAACAAATTGCTTTCCCATGATCCGCATGGCCTGCTTCATGGCGCTGCGAATGACCGGCTCACCGGAGCGCGTAATCAGGCGCTTGAGATAGCCCGCCGTATCAAACTTGGTGCCCTTGCCGAGCTCGACGATCCGGCCGGTGAGCATCAGGCCCCAGGCCGAGGCATTCACGAACAGCGATTCCGATTGGCCGAGATGGCCTTCCCAATCCTTGCCGCCGATTTTGTCGGCAATCAGCTTGTCGGCAGTCTCCGCGTCCGGAATGCGAAGGAGCGCTTCCGCCATGCACATCAAAACCACACCCTCTTCGGAGGAAAGCGAATACTCCTGCATGAATGCGTCAATGCCACCCTGCGCCTGGCGGTTGGCCCGGACCGCCGCCACCAGTAATTTGGCTAAGTCAGCCACGCGCTTCTTGTCATCAGGGCTCAGCAGTGCTTCCGCCGCCAGCTCCTTTACGAGCTTGGTCTCATCGGCAAAGAGGCGGGCGGAAATGGCGGGGCGGCTTGATCGGGCGGTCATAAAGGTCTCCGGAAGGACCAGACAATGCCACAGTCCCAAACATTTTTCTCGCCATTAACGGCAAAATATGTGGATATAAAGCCCCACGTTTGTGCGCCAGTTGCTGCCGATTCCCAAACCCTAGGTTCAAAACTCGTGAAGCCAAAGATCGTCCGTACCATTGAAGGGCTGCGCCGCGAAACGTCCAGGTGGCGGGGTGATGACCTGACCTTTTCGATTGTGCCCACTATGGGAGCCCTCCATGAAGGCCACCTGGCCCTCGTGGCCGAAGGCCTGGAACACGCCGACAAGGTGCTGGCAACGATTTTCGTGAATGCCAAGCAATTTGGCGCGAATGAGGATTTGAGCCGCTATCCACGCGATGAGACGGGGGATGTGGCCAAGCTGGCAGAAGCCGGGGCCCATCTGATTTTCGCGCCGCCGCCGGAGGAAGTCTATGGCGCGGATTTTGCCACCACCGTGGTTCTGAACGGCCCGGCCAAGGCCAATCTGGAAGACAAGTTCCGCCCCCACTTTTTCGATGGCGTGGCCACCATCGTGGCCAAGCTCTTCATCCAGAGCGGCGCCGACTTCGCCATGTTTGGCCAGAAGGATTACCAGCAATTGCTGGTGGTGACCCAGATGGCGCGTGATCTCGACATGCCGATCAAGGTCATCGGCGTGCCGACCCTGCGCGCCCCCGATGGCCTGGCGCTATCTTCGCGCAACCAGTATCTCACCAAGACCGAACGTGGCCAGGCCACCGCCATCCATAAATCCCTGACGCAGGCCGCCGAAAAAATCCGCAACGGCACCGACCCGCAAAAGGCCATGCGCGCCGCCTCGCGCTCGCTCACCACACTCGGCTTCAAGGTTGACTACGTAACCGCGAGGAACGCCGAAACCCTCGCCGTGCCGCACTCCCACAGCGACGAACCCTTGCGCCTATTGGCCGCCGCCTGGCTCGGCAAGACAAGGCTCATTGATAATATTGACGTGTAAATTTACAACAAGCCCAGCGCCGACAATTCCCTGCGCATGGATTCATCCATCTCGCTGGCGCTTGCGCCTTTTTTCAAATCGGCCGGCGCATCTTCGGCGCTGAGATAGCGCCAGCCCTGGAAGGCACGGCGCGGCGTGGGCCAGACCGGAACGATCTTTGCCTTGAAATCAATGCGACAGCGTGAAATGCCATCCCTGCCCTTCACCGGCACAAGACCCGCAATCGGCTGGCGGCAGAGGATCATTCCGCGGATCACCCAATAGAGCGAACCGCCATTCAATATCTCGTCGCCGCGCGTGGGAAACATCCGCGTTGTGTGGTCGAGGGTGTCCAGGCCCTTGCGCCCATCCCGCACCCATTGCCTGAGCTCGGACACTTCCGAAACACCGACACACAATTTGATGAGATGCAGCGCCATAAATTAATGGAATTCCTCTGGACCCAGGATGAAGCATCTATGCTAACATAGGCCTGAGGAAAACCTCAAAGCCAATGTTTTCCAGCATCAAGATAGGACAGGCCATGACCACAGTTGCGAAAGTTATCGAACTCACCGCCTCTTCCCCCAAGAGCATTGAGGACGCAATCGAAAGCGGGATCAAGCGCGCCGACTCGACGCTCGACCAGATTGAGGGCGCCTGGGTGCACGACATCAAATGCGTTGTCAAAAACGGCAAGGTTATCGAATGGCGCGTCAACATGAAGGTGACTTTTCTGCTGAAATGAGCAGTACTTGATCACGCTAACGTGAGGGAACGAACGGGGTCGTGATTGGCAAGTGATGCGAAGGTTCATCATCTGTTTAAGATGATGGCCGTTGATGAAATGCTCACCCCTGCCCGCCTCGCGGATTTTCTGACCCGTGATTATCCAAGGCTCAGGCTCTACATGGGCGAGACGGCTTTTAACACGTTGGCGCGCCATTGCCTTGCCGCAACCGTGGCTCCCAAAGTCCGGCTGATGTCACGCCATCTGCCGGATTTTCTTGATCTCACAAAACCCTTCTCCCGAAGCCCGGAGCTTTCCGATCTGGCACGACTTGAATGGGCTTTTTATGCCGCGCTCAATGCCCCCGAGGCCAGCATCACTCCGCAGCCGCTTGATCCCTCGGTGCAAAGGCTGCAACTGCGCACCAATGCCGCAAGCATCTGGGCCGCCTTGACCGCCGGCGAATTGCCCCCTCCTCCGCAGAGTCTGGACGCGCCACAGGAGCTGCTGGTCTGGCGCCAGGGTGCTGCAGCGCGCTTCCGGTTGCTGGGGCGCGAAGAGGCCGCTGCACTTGATACAGCAGGGCAAGGCGAAGCAATTGACGCCGATCACGTGTCGGAAAGTTTCTTGCGCGGCTGGCTTGAAGCGGAGATTATATCTGCCGTGCGCGACTTGAAGGATGCCGGCGAGAAATAATCCGCGTCAAGCCGCTTGAACTGATAGGTCTCCTGCACCTTGACGCCGATGTTGTGGCGGATCATCAGACCGGTCAGCTTCTGGCCATCAATCAACACGATGCGCCGCGAAAGCAGTACAACAAAATCGCGCCCTGCCTTGTTGAACTGGCTGGTGGCCACGAACACGCCCTTGTCCGCATGGTGCGCCTCAAGGGTTCCGGCAAAATCCCTGACGTCGGCAACCGGCACCGGCGAACCCAGCTTGTAGCGCTTGGCCTGCAGATAAATGACATCGAGACCAATTCGTCCTGCTCTACAACGCCTTCTACCCCGCCGTCGCCCTTCCGCCCCAGCCGGCGCGCCAGATCGCGCCGCCGTGCGCCATAACCCATGGCCAGCATGGCATCGATGATAAGTTCCTCGAAGAATTCAGGCGACTGCGCCAGTATCCGGCCGACCAATTCCATGTGCAAACTGTTGGTGGCGCGCTGATGGGCATCGGCAACTTCACTTTCTTCCGCCTCTGAAAGCCTGCCGGGCGCTGCTTGCGCTGGACACGTTTGTGCCTCCAGCTGCTCATACCAGGGCTTCATGAGTTGGGCATAGTCGCTGGTCATGCAAAAGGCGCTTCACGGAGCCCAAACCCCCTAAAGTAATCGCCTTAAGTCGGGGTGCGATTCACCCCTCCATTTTAAAGAAATACTGCGTGCCTTCGGTTAGGGAACTTCAATTATGGGATCAGGAGTTGAGCTTGCTCACATAACAGGAAACGCCGCTTGATTTGAGCTTGGTGCAGCTTTTCTGCGCGGCATTCTGGTCCGCAAAGCCCGGCAGGCGCACCCGATAGACGATGCCCTTGGTGCCGAGATCGGCCTTCACCACAACCGGTTTTTCAGCGCTCAGCAACTGGTGCTTGGCTTTCATCTTCTTCCAGGTCGACCAGGCGCCGTCCTCGCTGGTGGCGGACGCCACCTGTACGCTCCAGCCCTCCATGGCGGGAGCAGAAGCGGGTTCTACCTCAGCAACTTTGTCGGCGACGGGTTCGACAACCTCGGCAATGCTGGGTTCAGCGGCTTCAGGCGCAGCAGTCGCATCATCTTCCTCAACCACTTCCACCGCCACGATTTTTTCTGCTTCGACCGGAACACGGTCAACAATTTTTTTGGACACGGAAGTCGGCATGTTGACTGCCGAAGTCACGATCGGATCGCTTTCGCCCTCATTGAGCAGTGCGGCACTTGGCTCAACCGCCTTTGGCAGGTCGGGCTTTCGCACCGTAAGCTGGCCCCCGCCAACACTGGCCACAACCATGGGCTTGGCCATGACGCTGCCTTGCAGCGTGGCCAGCTTGTCAGCCGCCGGCTTGAATTTGGGATTGGCCGCGACGGCCCGCTCCAGTGATTTCCGCGCCTCGTTCGGGCGCTTCAGGCTCTCATAGGTAAGCGCTTCCGCATAATAGACCTGGGCGGCATTGGGATGATGATAACGCGCAGCTTTTTCATAATCCGACAGGGCAAAAAGGAACTGCCCGCTTTCGCGCAGCGCGTTGCCCCGGCCATAATAGGCATGCGCAAAGGTTGGATCGAGGAAGAGCGCGCTGGTGTAATCTTCAACCGCCGCTGACAGGTTCGGCAATTTCTGCTGGCTCAGGCCCCGGTTATAAAGGGCGGTAGCGCGCATTTCGGCGCTCATTGCGTCAAGCTGGAGCGCTGCCGAATAATCATTTATCGCTTTCAGGTACTCGGCCAATTGCTGATAGGCCAGGCCACGGTTGAGCAAAGCATTCGCCAGCACTTCCGTCGGCAAATCCTGGGATTCAATCGCCTGCGAATACGCGCTTATCGCTGTTTTCCGGTCTCCCGCAAGCAGTGCCTGGTAGGCCTGTTCAGCGATGATTTCGTTGGGTCTTTCGGATGTGGCGAATGCCGGACCGGATGCAGCCACACATGCAGCGAGAAACGCGGAACTAACAGACGCAAGGATTACACGACGGACGCTCATCCCTCAAGTAATAGGCCGTTAGGGTTAAAACTCCGTTGCAGGGGCCCGTTTCAAAAGGAAACGCGGGCTTAACTTTCGCGTAACGCGTGGGCAAACTGGTCGGTGAGCGGTTTCAGGAAATAGGTCATGGGCGTCTGTGCTTCGGTCTGGATAAAAGCTTCCGCCGGCATGCCCGGCTTCAGCTTGTTGGAACCGAGCTTGGCAAGTTCCGCAGCCGAAATCATCAGGCGCACCGAATAAAATGCCGGCGAGCCCGGCTCGGTTTGGCTGGTATCGGCGGAAATCTGCGTCACCCTGGCGGCCACCTCTGGCGTCAGCCTGGAATTGAAAGCGGGAAAGCGGATATGGGCAATTTGCCCGGTCTGCACCTTGTCAATGTCCTGTGGCATGACCTGGGCCTGCAGGATCAATTCGTCGGCTTCCGGAACAATGAGCATCAGGGGTTCGCCCGGCCCAATGACGCCGCCAACTGTGTGAACCGCAAGCTGGTAAACGTCGCCGGTGATCGGTGATTTGATGGCCATGCGTTCAAGCCGCGACGCTACCGCAAGCTTGCGTTCTTTCAGCTCGGCGACTTTGCCTTCTATATCCCTGAGGTCGGTCAGGGTTTGCGACAGGTCTTCTTCGTCAATCTGCAGGATCTGCACCCTCACTTCGGCAATGCGCGCCTCCGCCGAGGCCTTGCTGGCCACCAGCTCGCCCCGCTCGCCATCAAGCCGCGCCGTTTCGCGGTCCATCGCCATGACCCGGCTGACCGGCACAAGCCCCTTGCTCTGCAAATCCTTCAGGTCGGTAAGTTCGGCGCTGATCAAGGTCAACTGTTTTTCCTTGGAAACGCGTTGTGATTCCAGACCGCCGATCTGCTCCGTCAACTGGCCAATCTGCTGGGTGAGTTGATCCTTCTTGCCGACAACGGCCTGCAGCCGCGCATCGAACAGCTTGGTTTGCCCGGCCATAATGGCCGCAACGCCCGGTTCATTTGTCCGAGCCAAAACCTCTAGTGGGAAGATGATGGTCGAAGCCCGGTCGCGCTGCGCTTCAAGCCGGGCCCGCTTGGCCAGTGCCTCATCCAAAAGGCCGTCGATGATGGCAAGCTCGGATCTGGTTTCCGTGTTGTCGAGGACAATCAGGGTCTGGCCAATCTCAACCCGGTCGCCGTCCTTCACCCGGATCTCGCCGACGATACCGCCTTCCTTGTGTTGGACCTTCTTCGAATAGGATTCAACCATGATGGTCGCGGGCGCGATAACCGCGCCATTCAGTTCCGTGAAGTTCGCCCAGCCCCCCACGACGCCAACCATAAGCAGGACAGACAGGAAGCCGACGACCTGGAAGCGGCGCAACGAGGAATTTGTGTTGATCGGTTGCATCGCCTAGTTCGCCTGTATGAGGGTTGGTTTGGCAGGCGGCGGCGCTGCCCTCGCCTCGCCTGCCGCGGGCCGGTTCAACACGCGCTTCAGGATATCATCACGCGGCCCCAGCGCCACGGTCCGGCCTTCACTTAACACGAGAATTTGCTGGATGGAGGCCAGCGCACTTGGCCGGTGCGCGATCACCACCACCGAGGCGCCGCGTTCCATAGACACGCGGATGGCGCGGTCAAGGGCGGCTTCGCCTTCCGCGTCAAGATTGGAATTGGGCTCATCCAAGACAAACAATACCGGATCGCCAAAGAGGCAGCGCGCAAGAGCAACCCGCTGGCGCTGGCCTGCTGAAAGCCTCGCGCCATTTTCGCCAAGCGGCGTATCATAACCCTTGGGCAGGCGCATGATGAGATCATGGACATTGGCATGCTGGGCGGCCTGCACGATCTTGGCCGGGTCGGCATTTACGTCAAAGCGCGCGATGTTCTGCGCCGCCGTCCCATCGAACAGTTGAATGTCCTGCGGCAGATAGCCGATGAGCTTGCCCGCCTCGTCAATATCGCGCTGGTCATGGGTAGCGCCATCAAGCCGCACCGTGCCCCGCGTGATCGGCATGACACCCACAAGCGCCCGCGCCAGGGTGGATTTTCCGGCACCGGTTGGGCCGATCACGCCAATGCCCTTGCCCGGCTCAACCGTAAAGGTGATGCCGTGCAGCACCGGCTTTTCCGTACCCGGCATTTGCACGATCAGATTTTCCACTTCCAGTTTCCCGCTGGGGGCCGGAAGCTTCATGCGGTTGGCGACGGCCGGAACCGACGCCAGAATGATTCCCAGCCGTTCGATCGCCTTGCGGAACCCGAGGAACTGCTGCCAGCTTGCAACCGCCTGTTCAACGGGAGCGAGCGCCCGGCCCATGATGATCGAAGCGGCGATCATCGAGCCCGCCGAAATTTCATGCTGAAGCGCCAGATAGGCGCCGAGTGCCAAAATGCCCGACTGCACCATGAGGCGTAAAACCCGCGATGCGGCGCTGAGGCTGCCGCCCACATCATTGGCAACGGTCTGGTGGTCCAGCGCCAGCTGCTGCATGTCCGACCACTTTTTGCGAATGGCACCGCGCATGCCAAGCGAATGCAGCGCCTCCGAATTGCGCCGGCTCTCATCGGTCATGATCGACGATTTGACCATGGCCGCATTGGCTTCCGCCAGGGGCCCGCGCGTTGCCTTTTCCGACCAGACCGCCAGAATAAAAATGACAATGGCCGCCATGACCGCGGCAACACCCAGCAGCCAGTGCATGAGGAAGATCACCAGCAGATAGATGGGCACCCATGGCATGTCGAGAAAGGCGAAAGGCCCCTGCCCCGAAAGGAACTGGCGGATCGTTGCAAGGTCATTGATCGGCTGGCCGCCTATCCCTTGCGTGCGGCGCAGTGCATGTTCCGCCATGGAATCAAAAACCCGGTCACGCAGCCTCTCCTCAACCCGCCTGCCGATGCGCACCAGAATGCGGGCCCGAAGATATTCGAGGAATCCGTAATAGGCATAAAGCGCGATGACGATGCCGGTGAGCGCCACGAGGGTTGGCACGCTGCCCGAGGTCAGCACCCGGTCATAGACCTGCAGCATGAACAGCGGACCGGTGAGCATGAGAATGTTCACCAGGCAGCTGAACAGCGCCGTTGATGCAAAGGCTGCGCGGCTTGCCAGCAAGACCGCTGCGATCTCACCTCTGCTTTGCTTTTGCGCGGGCATAAGAACTCCTTGGCCAACCTTGGAAATTGCCGCCTGATTCGTCTTCATCGTCGAAGGTGGGCTGAGACCTAGGTAAACCAACGCCGGAGTCGTATCAACCCTGTTGACATGACTGTCCGCGCAAAGTCGTTTAAAACTTTATGTAATCAACGGCCCCAGGGTAAGGGAGGGATGGCGTCTCGCAACAGCTTGTTGGTCTCCGCCATGGTGTCCGGAGCCGGTGGTTTCTCAAGCCCAACCACCGGAACAACCTGGCGCAGCATATCGTGATAGGCACGCACGCCGCTTTCCAGGTCCGAGAGAATGAGCCCCTTGTAGCCCGAAGACTGAAGGGCTTCGAAGCACCAGGCAATCAACTGGGTGTCTTCCATGCCGGTCAGCTTATCGATGCGCTCAGCGAGATAGCGCGAGAGCTTCGTCTCACGGCGGTCATCATCCAGCGCATAATAGGAAAAGCGCTGGATCGTCTTGTCGACGGCCACCGGATATTCCTGATAGAAACCCACCATATCCGGATAGAGCATGAACACCATGTTGGGGAACATCCCGTAATAATACCAGGCCTTCTGGTTGGCTTCCGGCAGATGCGCCATGGGAGGCAGGATTTTCTTGTAGTTCCGCACGCTCCAATACCGGTCGCGGCTGTCGTTGAACACGCCAGTGGAGCGAGTGATGCCAAAGCCCATGCTCTCATCGACATAGCCATTGCCATAAAGGTCCTGCAGCGCCGGGTGGGCCACGGGCACATGGTAGCCTTCGTTGTCCACATCGCGCACCGATTTCCAGTTCACCGGCATCTTCTGCGAGATCATCTTGCCGTAGGGCTTCGTCTCCGCCATCCGGTAATGGCCGATGATATCCTCATGCGGCGCCATCATATGCGCCACCGAAGGCTGGTCGCCGCGCACAAACCTTACAAACACAAAGCCGTGCCAGATTTCAAAATCAACCGGCGGCAGGCCGTGCTCAACCGGATCCAGTTTGGGCAATGACTTGGCCTGGGGGACGGCGCGCAAAGTTCCGTCCAGATTGTAGGACCAGCCGTGGAAGGGGCAGACAATGGCCGACTTGCAGGTGCCGCGTTCAGCTGCCACAACCCGGCTGCCACGATGCCGGCAGACATTGTGGAAGGCCCGCACTTGATTGTCTTTTCCGCGCACGATCAGCGCCCGCTCGCCCACCAGATCGAAGCTGTAATAATCGCCGATATTTGGAACATCGCTCACATGGCAGGCAATCTGCCACGACTTGCGGAACAGCTCGTCCTTCTCGATCTCGAGGAATGCAGGGTTGGTGTACGTCCAGTTCGGCAAACCGCCCCGTTTGTCGTCGTCAAGTTTCACCCGGACGTTAGCGGCCATATTCATGTTCGAATCCATCTGTATTGAATGTCTGTTCAATATATCCCAACTATACAAATTTGCCAAGGGCGCATCACAATATTTAATTTAATAAAGCAAATTCAATAAGTTAATAGATGTTTCCTACCGCCGCTTACTCTTATATGTTAAAATAGCGGAGAACTATGAAAATGCCCACAGAAGCCTTATCATTTGCTGACGACGGCGATGTTCCTAACCATCCGCGCTGGCCGATGGTGGTCTAAGGGCAGGCCATTGCGCCAGAAACCCTCGTCACGTCCGAATATGCGTTCGGAGAACTTTTCGAACGAAATGGCTGGCCCGCTGCCTGGCGCAACGGCATTTATCCCTTCACCCACTACCACTAGAAAACCCACGAAGTCCTTGGCATTGCCAGGGGCCATGTCACCGTGCAGTTCGGCGGCAAGTCCGGCAAGACACTCACTGCCCGAGCCGGAGATGCACTGCTCCGCCAGCAGGCACCGGCCACAAGCGGATCTCGTCGAGCCCCGACCTTCTCGTCATCGGTGCGTGTCCGCCCGGTTCGATATATGACCTCATGCGTTCCGGCGAGCCTAACAAGGCCGCCATCAGGACGCGCATTGCCAAGGTCGCAAAGCCCGATACCGATCCGGTTTCCGGCGCTGCTGGCGCCATGCTCAGCCTCTGGATTTAGAATCAAGTTGACGGGGCACGACTTGAACTGGCACAACAACAGGGCTCGGTGCTCAGACACCATACGGTGAAGAGCCTAACAGGGAACACGGTGCGGACGACCCAAATGGGGCCAAAACCGTGACTGCCCCCGCAACTGTAAGCGGCGAGGTTTTATGCGAACTATGCCACTGGGAAACCGGGAAGGCCCGCATGGAACCAGCGACCCGCGAAGTCAGGAAACCTGCCGCGCAAGAACCGGGGTGAAAGCCCCAAATGAAATCGGTCGCACGGAGGGTGTCCATGACCATTGTAAAATCATCTACCCAATCTCTTAGCGCTTCGCATCGCCTGATAGCAGGTGCCGTCTGCCTGTTTGTCGGCGCTTCACTTGTCTTCCTCGTCGGCATGTCGCACCTCAGCGCGGCCCACAACGCGGCCCACGACACGCGCCATTCCATCGGCTTTCCCTGCCACTAAAAATCAGGGACCAAAATCATGATTGGAAGACTCGTGCTCGCGGCACTTATCGCGGGAATGGCGGCTGGCTTAATCTATGGCGGTGTTCAGCATGTGCGGACCACGCCTTTGATTCTCGCTGCGGAAGTTTACGAAACAACGCCCTCCTATGACCATGGGGCGACAGCTGCCGACCCGACGACGGCTGCCGACCCGGCGGCGCCTGCCGAAACGGCAGCACCAGCCCATGAGCATGAAGAAGAGGAATGGGCTCCTGCCAATGGCTTGCAGCGCACCCTTTCGACGACCATTTCCTCAATGATCACCGGGGCAGGCTTTGCTCTGCTTCTTGCCGGCGTTTCTCTGCTGACCGGATTACGCATTACTCCAAAGAATGGCTTGATCTGGGGCATCTGCGGTTTTCTCGCGGCAACAGTGGCGCCTGGTGCGGGGCTTGCCCCGGAGCTGCCCGGCATGCCGACAGCCGATCTGGTGTCACGCCAGATCTGGTGGGTGGCCACCATCGCCGCCACGGGAGCAGCGATATTCCTGATTGCCATCAGGCGCGAACTCATTTGGCTGGCAGCCGCGGTGGTTCTTATCGCCCTGCCCCACATCATTGGCGCCCCCCAGCCAGTAACCCATGAAACAGCGGTGCCCGCCGGCCTTGCCGCAAGCTTTGCCGCCAACACCATTGCCGCCTCCGCCGTGCTGTGGAGCCTGATCGGCCTGTTCCTCGGGCTTGCCTTGCAGAAGTTTGGCAAGGATGTTTATGCGTCATGATCCCCGGCAAAATTCCCACAACAATCATTACCGGCTTCCTCGGCGCCGGTAAGACCACCCTCATCCGCCACATGCTGGAAAACGCAAATGGCCGCAGAATCGCCCTCATCATCAACGAGTTTGGTGATGTGGGCGTGGACGGCGAAGTGTTGAAAGGCTGCGGCGATGCTCTGTGTAAGGAGGAAGATGTCATCGAACTTGCCAATGGCTGCATCTGTTGCACCGTGGCCGATGATTTCGTGCCGACCATGAAAAAGCTCCTGGACCGCACAACGCCCATCGATCACATCGTGATTGAAACTTCAGGCCTAGCCCTGCCCCAGCCGCTTATCCGCGCCTTCAACTGGCCGGAGATTTCAGCCCGCGTCACCGTTGATGGCGTAGTGACGGTTGTTGATGCCAAGGCCTTGGCCGAAGGCCGCTATGCCGATGACGAGGCCACCATTCAGGCCATGCGCCAGGCCGACCCCAACTTGGAACATGAAAATCCCATCGAGGAATTGTTCGAGGACCAGCTCAACTGCGCCGACATGGTCATCCTCAACAAAACCGACTTGCTCGACGATGAGGAAACCCTCGATGTCACCGCCGACATAGAAGGGCAAATCCGCAAAGGCACCCGCATTCTGCTGAGCGAGCATGGCAAGCTCGACATCAAGGCCCTGCTTGGCCTTGGCTCCGCCGTTGAGGGCGACATTGGCAACCGGTTGTCGCACCACGAGATGGAAGGCGAGGAGCAGCACGACCATGATGACTTCATCAGCTTCACCGTCGCCCTTCCCGATGTGAAAGATCGCGGCGGGCTGCAAAAGCGCATCACCGCGATGATCGCCGACAGCACCATTTTGCGATTGAAGGGTTTTGCCAATGTTGTAGGGTCATCGTCACGGTTGCTGATTCAGGCCGTAGGACCCCGCATGAACAGTTATTTTGACAGGCCCTGGAAAAGCGGTGAAGACCGCGCCACTAGACTTGTGGTGATCGGCGTAAAAGGCATGGACCAGCAGGCAATCACTGCGGCCCTGCAAGGCTGATGCACCTCCTCGCCACGACAAGTGGCGTGATTGACGGGGCGGCAGAAGCGGTCGACCTCAAGCAGTCACCCGCCGATATCGTGGTGCTGAGTGCGGCCGACAGCGAGATTGCCGCCTTGGCCCGGGCCTATGACACCGAAAAGTTTCCCACCCTGCGCCTCGCGAACTTCCTGCACTTGCAGCACAATCTTTCCGTCGATCTCTATCTCGAAAAGACCCTGAGCCTGGCGCGGCTGATTGTGCTGCGTCTCCTCGGCGGTGCCAGCTACTGGCCCTACGGCCTTGAACAGATCGAGGCATTGGCCAAGGACAATGACATCCAGCTTGTTGTCCTGCCCGGCGATTCCCAGCCCGATCCCGATCTAACGTCACGCTCGAACCTGCCACTTCAGGATTGCGAGCGCCTGCGCCAGTATCTGGTGGCCGGCGGCCAGTTCAACGCCTCGAAATTTCTCGGCTATTGCCAGCACCTGCTGGAAGAAACCGAAATCCCCGAACCCGCAGAAGCGCCACCCAGTAATAGTATTTACCGCAGCACCACCGGCAAGCAGATGACGGGCCTGATCTTTTACCGTTCCGTGATCGAGGGCGCGCAGACCGCCCCTGTTGATGCTTTGATCGAAGCCCTGGCCAAACGTGGCATTGGCTGTGTCAGCATTTTTGTCTCCAGCCTGAAGGACAAGGCCAGCACCGATTTCATTCACGAGTCTCTTGCCGGGCATTCACCGAGCCTACTGTTGAACGCAACATCGTTCGCAGCCACATCCGGCGGCAGTGGCGATCCTCTGGCCGAATATGATTGCCCGGTGCTGCAGGTTGTCCTCAGCACGGTTTCGGAAGAAAGCTGGCGCGAAAGCACCCAAGGCCTGGGCGCCCGCGACCTTGCCATGAATGTGGTGCTGCCGGAACTCGATGGCCGCATCCACTCCCGCGCCATTTCCTTCAAGAGCGACAGTTTTTACCACGAGGCCACCCAGAGCCGCGTCGTGACCTACAAGCCCTTAGCTGATCGGGTGGAGTACGTGGCTGAACTCGCAGCGAACTGGATAGCGCTCCGTCACCGGGAATCGATCAACCGCAAGGTGGCGATCATCCTGGCCAACTATCCCAACCGCGACGGCCGCATCGCCAACGGCGTGGGCTATGATACGCCGGCCAGCACCATCGCAATGCTGAAGGCCATGCAGGACGCGGGCTACGACGTGGGCGAGATTCCAGCTAGCGGTAATGAATTAATCCATCTTCTTGCTTTCATGCGCTCTCCGCAGTCGCCTCCTGATGCGCCCTACGACGTGAAGTTGAGTTTGGCGGAATACCAGAAGCACTTCGTCGAACTGCCCTATTCCGTCCGTGAACAGATCACTTCGCGCTGGGACATTCCGGAAACCGATACCTTCTTCCGCAACGGCGCGTTTCATCTTGCGGTGCTCACCACCGGCAATATGGCTATCGGCATCCAGCCGGCGCGCGGTTACAACATTGACCCCAAGGCCACCTACCATGATGCGGCACTGGTGCCGCCCCATGGCTACCTCGCCTTCTACTTCTGGCTGCGCCACAGCTTCAAGGCCCATGCGCTGGTTCACAACGGCAAGCACGGCAATCTTGAATGGCTGCCGGGCAAGGCCAATGGCCTCAGCGCCGAATGCTATCCGGAAATTGCCCACGGGCCTTTGCCCCAGCTCTATCCCTTCATTGTGAATGATCCCGGCGAAGGCACGCAAGCCAAGCGCCGCACCTCGGCAGTGATCATTGACCATCTCACTCCGCCGCTCACCCGGGCCGAAACCTATGGGCCCCTGAAAGATCTGGAAGCGCTGGTCGATGAATACTATCTCGCTTCCGGCCTTGACCGCCGCAGGCTTGCTGCCCTCAAGAAGGACATTCTCGATCTCACCCGCAGCAATCGACTGGACCTCGACGCAGGCTTCACCGGCGATGAAGACAGTGACTTGACCAAGCTTGATGCTTATCTCTGCGATCTCAAGGAAGCCCAGATCCGCGACGGCCTGCATATTCTCGGCACTTCGCCAAGCGGAGCGCAGGAAGCTGACCTGCTTGTGGCCCTCACCCGCGTGCAGCGCGGCCTTGGCGAAGGCGGCGATCAATCGCTTATCCGCGCGCTCGCCAGGGATTTTGGCTTTGACGGGTTCAATCCGCTGGCCTGCGTCATGTCAGACCGCTGGACCGGCGAGAAACCTGTCGCTCTTTTAAAGCTTGTGAATTCACCCTGGCGCACCAATGGCGATACGGTGGAACGCTTGGAAGCCTGCGCCCAGGCCCTGCTCCTGCCCGCCAGGCGGAAACCCGGTCCGATCGTTCAATACAACGAGCTTGGTCCCAGCATCCGAAGTGCCGACAAAGAAAATGTAAAATCCGTGATTGAGAAGATCGACTCTGTCATTCGCCCCGCCCTGCGTGCCTGCGGGCCCGGCGAAATCGAAGCGCTGCTGACTGGACTGGACGGGAGGCGCGTGGCCCCGGGCCCTTCCGGCGCCCCGACGCGCGGGCGGCTTGATGTGCTGCCAACCGGCCGCAACTTCTATTCCCTCGACAACCGCACCTTGCCCACCCCCACTGCCTGGACCCTTGGCCAGAAATCAGCCGAGGACATGCTCGTCCGCCATTTCCAGGATTTCGGCCAATACCCGAAAGCCTTGGGTCTTTCCGCTTGGGGAACCTCCAACATGCGCACCGGCGGCGATGATATCGCCCAGGCCCTGGCGCTCATGGGCGCAAAGCCCGTCTGGGAGCCATCAAGCTGGCGCGTCACCGGCTTCGAGATCATTCCGCTCGCCAAATTGGGCCGCCCCCGTGTGGATGTGACGCTCCGCATCTCAGGCTTCTTCCGCGATGCCTTCCCCGCCCAGATCGAGCTGCTGGACAAAGCCATCCGCGCCATCGGAGCCCTTGAGGAAGATGAGTTCTACAACCCACTCGCCGCCCGCATGGCGGCCGAAGCCTTGAGCCTGCAAAAGTCCGGCGTCAGCGAAGCCGACGCCGGACAAATGGCGGGCTACCGCATATTCGGTTCCAAACCCGGAGCCTATGGCGCTGGCCTGCAAGCACTGATCGATGAAAAAATCTGGACTGAACGCGGTGACCTCGCCGCCGCCTACGTCACCTGGGGCGCTTTCGCCTATGGCGCGCGCGAAACCGGCGTCCAGGACGAAGCCCAGTTCACCCAGCGCCTCAAGAACATCGAAGCCGTTATCCACAACCAGGACAACCGTGAACACGACGTGCTGGACAGTGATGACTACTATCAGTTCGAAGGCGGCATGTCGGCAGCGGTCGAAGCTGCCTCCGGCAGCCAGCCCCGCGTCTACCATAACGACCATTCGCGCCCCGAACGCCCCGTGATCCGCACGCTGGAGGAAGAGGTGGGCCGCGTCATGCGCTCACGTGTGGTGAATCCCAAATGGATTACCGGCGTCAAGCGCCACGGCTACAAGGGCGCCTTCGAAATCGCCGCCACGGTGGATTACATGTTCGCCTTTGCCGCCACCACAGGCGCAGTCAAAACCCATCACTTCGATCTGGCCTATGATGCCTTCCTGGCCGACGAAGACACACGCGAGTTCATCGAAATCAACAATCCCGCAGCGCTGAAGGAAATTGCCCAGCGCTTCGAAGAGGCAGCCTCCCGCGGCCTTTGGACACCCCGCCTCAATTCAGCTTATGATCTGCTCAGGGACCTTCAGCAATGACCGAAGATATTGACGCCGAACGGCACCACGACAAAATGGCCAAGAAGAAAGCCGCCCGCGACAAGATCATGTCGGGCAAGACCATTGAGCGCGGCCTGCTCATCGTCCACACCGGCAAGGGCAAAGGCAAATCCACCGCCGCCTTCGGCATGGTGTTCCGCCACATCGGCCACGGCATGCGGACGGGCGTCATCCAATTCGTCAAAGGCTCCTGGGGTACCGGCGAACGCACCGTGCTGGAGAAATTCCCGGAACTCGTTACCATCAAGGCCATGGGCGAAGGCTTCACCTGGGAAACCCAGGACATCAACCGCGACATCGCCCATGCCCGCGCCGGCTGGGAAGAAGCCAAGCGCATGATCGCCGATCCCGGCTATAAAATGGTGATGCTCGACGAACTCAACATCGTGCTGCGCTATGATTACCTGCCCCTGGCGGAAGTGCTCGACGTCCTGAAAAGCCGGCCCACCGACAAACACATCGTCGTCACCGGCCGCAACGCCAAGGAAGAACTCATCGAAATCGCCGACCTCGTGACCGAGATGGAACTGATCAAACACCCCTTCCGCTCCGGCGTGAAAGCTCAAGCCGGGATTGAGTTTTAGGGGCAATCGGAAGCGAGCCCGGCCTTCAGGGTTTTGCTAAGACGTTCAACAATGGGTTCATAATCTTTCTTCTGCGCTTCCGGATATTCAATGCGGAAATGTACGGCCTGCGTACCGTGGCAAGATGAAAGTGAGCGGGCGTACATGATGCGGCCGCTCTGGCTTCCGGAATACACTGACGATTCATCACCTGATACTTTCTGATAGGAAACCTGCCAATCGTCATCCAGTTCCCGGTTGAGCCGGATTTCGGAATCGAGCTTGAAGTCGCCATCCGTCAGGTTGCCGCCCCAAACCAGCAGTTCTGCCTGTCGATCGGCTGAATGAAAAACCAATCCGTCACCATTTTCCGACGCTGGAACATCGTTCACAAACCCGGGAGGAATATCCAGGCTGGCACCAAAGCGCGGATTTGAATAGGTGGTCCAATCCGCCGCGAATGCCGGCGAACACAATAGGAGAAGGAACAGGATTATGCGCATGGCAATTACGCGGCCTTGCGCCGCGCCGCAGTTGCTGAATCTGAAAGCTTCACCCGGACGCCCTTTTTGATCACATCAGAAGCATAAGCCTTCCGCGCGAACACTACCCGCACCATGTCAGCGAAGAATTCCAGCGGCTTGGTTTCATAATCGGGGTCGAAACTGTTCTGGTCCCACTTCTCGCAGAATTCGACGCAATCATCGAAATAGGGATTGCCTCTGAAGGCATCGCGCTTGTTAGGATTGCCACCCACATGCTGCGCGTAATAGACCATCTGGAAATCTCCATGGGTCTGCACCACCCATGCGCATTGCTCGCGCACGAAGGGCCGCAGGATCGTGGCCGCATATTCATCATGGTTGTAGGGCGCATAGATATCGCCGATGTCATGGAGGAGCGCGCACACCACCCAATCAGTATCCGCCCCGCCTTCCCAGGCCCGCGTGGCGGCCTGCAGCGAATGGCCAAGCCGCGTGATCTTGTAGCCGGAAATGGATTTGTTGAGATCGACCATGGCACCCAGCAACCGGTCCGCGGTACCAGCCGCATATTCCAGTTCATGGGTATTGAGGAAAGCGTAGTCCTCCCGGTCGCCGTCTTTCATCTCGGTGAATTTTACCGTTTCCATTGCGGAATCTCCAATACCTGCCATGCCGTGAGTGCACCATAAGCCGCCGTTTCCATCCTTGTCCAGAATCCAGCTTAAGTCTATGAAGGGCCTATCAGCAGCGTTCCCCCCGAGGGACTGAAAGCTATTCCGGTGCGGCTTACCTCTCAAGGGGCCAAAGCCGGAGCTGCCTTCCGTGGCCATCACCGGCAACGCTGATTTATGGAAGGCAGGCAAAATGACAAAACTGGGCGTAATGCTGTGCGGCCATGGCAGCCGTGATACCGATGCGGTCGCCGAATTCGCCGTACTCTCCGAACACCTCAAGAAGCGCCTGCCGCAATACCCGGTGGAATACGGCTACCTCGAATTTGCCACGCCCATCATCCGCAATGGCCTTGATGTGTTGAAGGCCAAGGGCGTGGAGCGGGTGCTCGCCGTGCCCGGCATGCTCTTCGCGGCGGGTCACGCCAAGAACGACATTCCTTCCGTACTCAATACCTATGCCGCCAGTAACGGCCTGAAAATAGATTACGGCAAGGAACTGGGCATTGACCCCAAGATGATGCGCGCCGCCGGCGATCGCATACAGGAGGGCCTCGACGCCAATCCGTCGAAGGTGCCGTTGCATGAAACCCTGCTCGTCGTCGTGGGCCGCGGCGCTTCCGATCCTGATGCCAATTCCAATGTCTCGAAGGTCACCCGCATTCTCTGGGAAGGCTTCGGCTTCGGCTGGGCCGAAACCGCCTACTCCGGCGTCACCTTCCCCTTGGTTGACCCGGGCCTGGAGCACGCGGCGCGGCTGGGTTACAAGCGCATCATCGTATTTCCTTATTTCCTTTTCACCGGCATTCTCGTCCAGCGCATCTATGCCGCCACGGACGATGTGGCCAAGCGCCACCCCGGTATCGAATTCATCAAGGCGCCTTATCTCAACGACCATCCCGCCGTGATCGATACCTTCGTCGAGCGCGTACAGCAGATACTTACAGGCGACATCGCTATGAATTGCCAGATGTGCAAATACCGCACAGCCGTTCTGGGCTTCGAGGCCGATGTGGGCGCCGTACAGGAAAGCCACCACCACCATGTGGAAGGCATCAACGCCAGGGGCCCGTTCGAAATTTTAAACCACGCGCATGATCACGACCACAAACACGGCCATGGGCATTCACATGACAATGGCCACACCCACGCGCCCTACCCCCATGCCAAGCACCCGCTCGGCCCCCTCAGCATGAAGAAGACATGATGGACTACCTCCGCGACCCATCGGCCATCTATGAGAAATCCTTCGCCATGATTCGTGGCGAGATGGATCTTTCCTGCCTGCCGGTGAGCGCGGAAGCCATCGCCATCCGCATGATCCATGCCTGCGGCATGACCGACATCGTGGGAGACCTGCGCATTTCAGAGGGTTTTGTGGCGGCGGCAACAAAGGCGCTGGCAAAGCCCATCCTGACCGACGCTGAGATGCTCCGCCACGGGATTATCGACAAGACACTTCAGGTCATCTGCACCCTGAACGATTCCCGCGCCCGCGAAATCGGCATCGCCACGCAAACCACCCGTTCCGCCGCTTCCATCCAATTGTGGTCGCCCCATCTGGACGGTGCCCTCGTCGTGATCGGCAATGCACCAACAGCATTATTTGCCCTTCTCGAAATGATCGATGCGGGCGGGCCGAGGCCTGCTGCCATCGCCGCCTTTCCCGTGGGCTTTGTCGGCGCGGCGGAGTCAAAAGACGAGCTTGTAAAAAATCCGCGGCGGCTCCCCTACGCCGCAATCCTCGGACGCAGGGGTGGGACGGCCATAGCGGCGGCTTGCGTCAACGGCCTGTCCAAAGGCCTGTTATGACCAAATGGCTCACCATCATCGGCATGGGCGAAGATGGCCATGAAGGCCTATCTGCCCGCGCCAAGCTCGCCCTGCAAAACACCGATGTGATTGTCGGCTCCGAACGTCTCCTCGGATTTCTTCCGGCGCTGAAAGCCGAGCGCCTGGAATGGCCGCAGCCTTTCTCCGCCGTCGTGGAACAAATGAAACCCCTGCGCGGCCGCAACACGGTCATCCTCGCCACCGGCGACCCCATGAATTATGGCGTGGCGCGAAAGCTGCTCGAGTTCATTCCGTTCTCCGAAATGACGATCATCCCCCATCTCTCGGCCTTCTCCCATGCCGCCGCGCGCGCGGGCTGGTCGATTCCTGATTGTGACACGCTCACGCTGCATGGCCGTGACGCGGCAAATATCGAAGCCTTCATCCAACCCTCCGCAAGGCTGATTGTGCTGACCGCCGACGCCAGCACCATTCCAGAAGTGGCGCGGCGGCTGGTGGTGCGCGGTTTTGAGAAAAGCCGGATCACCGTTTTGGAAAACATGGGCGGTGCACGCGAAGCACAAGCCGGTTTCCTGGCCGACACTCTACCGCAACAGCAGTTCTCCGATCTCAATACGCTGGCCGTGGAATGTGTGGCCGGTGCAAATGCAAAAATCTGGTCGCGCCTCGCCGGCCTTCCCGATGAGGCCTTTATCCATGACGGCCAACTCACCAAGCGCGAAGTCCGCGCCGCAACTCTTGCCGCCCTGGCACCCGCGCCAGATCAACTACTCTGGGATGTGGGTGCCGGCTGCGGCTCGGTCGCCATCGAATGGATGCGCTCCACCCGGAGCTGCGAAGCCCTGGCCTTTGAACACCATGAAGCCCGGTTGAAAATGATCTCGGCCAATGCCGATCAACTGGGCACGCCGCGCCTGAAAATTATTGCAGGCAATGTGCCTGACACTTTGCACGGCAAGCCCCGCCCCGATGCGGTGTTCATCGGTGGTGGCGTCGGCAGTCCCGGGGTTTTTGAAACCGCATGGGAACATCTAAAATCCCAAGGCCGCATGGTGGTCAATGTCGTCACCATCGAGGGCGAAATGCATCTCTATGCCCTGCAGGAAAAACACGGCGGCGATTTGGTGCGCCTAGAGATTTCGCACCTCACCCCAATCGGTCCCTACCGTGCACTGAAGCCACGCATGGCGGTCACCCAATGGAGAGCCATCAAGCCATGAAAACCGGCATTCTCTATGGCGTGGGCGTTGGCCCCGGCGATCCCGAATTGATGACCGTGAAAGCCTGGCGCATCATTTCCATGGCCCCCGTTGTCGCCTATCTCACCGCCAACTCAACCGAAAGCACGGCGCGCGACATCGCCAAGCCTTTTCTGCCCGATGACGTGATCGAACTCAAAATCGACATGCCCATGCGCACCGAGCGCGAACCGGCGCAGCAGGCCTATGACAAGGGTGCTGCTTCCATCACCGAACATCTCAAGGCGGGCCGCGATGTGGCCATGCTCTGCGAGGGCGATCCCTTCTTCTATGGCAGCTTCATGTATATCTTTGCAAGGCTTGCCGACCGTTTCGAAACCATCGTGGTGCCCGGCGTCTCCTCCATCACCGCGGCGGCAGCCCGCATCGGCCGCCCGCTCTCGGCCCGCAATGATGTGCTGAAAGTCCTGCCCGCCACGCTGGAGGCGGACCGCCTGCGCGAGGAATTGCTCTCCGCCCAGTCCGTAGCCATCATCAAAGTGGGCCGCCACTTCGGCAAGATCAAAAACATACTCTCGGCGCTCGACCTGATTTCGAAAGCCACGGTCATCGAAAACGCCACGCGGGCCACCGAACGCATCCGCAAGGTGGAAGACGTGGAGGGCGACAGCCTACCCTATTTCACCACCATTCTGGTCTACACGGGCAGCGAGTCATGGTGAAGCCCGCCATTTTCATTCTTGGCATCTCGGCGTTGCCGCTCGCCCAAAAACTCAAGGCCGGACTGAAGGGCGAAATCCATACGCCTGATTGCGTGAATGGCGGCGATGTCTCCTACGCCAAGGCGACGGCCCATCTGGCTCAACTCTTCCAGCAGGGCCAAACCATCATCGGCCTCTGCGCCAGCGGCATCCTCATCCGCGCCATAGCGCCTCATCTGAATGACAAGCGTAATGAACCGCCAGTGATCGCTGTTGCCGAAGATGGCTACTCCATCGTCCCCCTGCTTGGCGGACATCACGGAGCGAACGAGCTTGCCAAGAAAATTGCTGGTATCACCAAGGGCCACGCCGCCATCACAACGGCTGGTGATCTGCGTTTCGGCATTTCCCTCGACAAACCACCTGTGGAATATGCTCTCGCTAATTATGCAGACATAAAGTACTTCACATCCCGGCTTCTTGCCGGGGCCTCCGTACTCATTCAGGGAAATGCACCGTGGCTCCAGTCGCTTCGGCAGTCCGATGACGCAGAACTGAGAATGACAATTACAGATCTGGCCATTCCGGGTTCAGCAACGGAATTAGTCTACCATCCTTGCACGCTTGCAATTGGAGTTGGCTGCGAACGAGGGACAACTTACGAAGAGGTATCAAAACTAATTGAGGACACTCTAGCATCCCATGGGCTATCAGAAATTTCAGTAAGTTGCTACGCTTCAATTGACCTCAAGGAGGACGAGCCTGCGATTTATGGATTGGAATATACACGCATTCGCTATTTCTCGGCTGATGAGCTGAAAGCCGAGAGCCATCGCCTCAAAAATCCATCGGACTATGTGTTTGCGGAAGTTGGAACACCCAGCGTGGCAGAGGCAGCAGCGCTTGCCGCCGCCGGACCTGACTCTGAATTGATCGTGCCCAAGACCAAAAGTAAACGTGCAACGGTTGCAATTGCCCGCGCTCCTTCACCAATAGTGGAATTACGGGGGCGCATGAGGGGAAATCTTTCAATCGTCGGAATAGGCCCCGGAAGTAAACAAACGAGAAGTCCGCGTGCGACAGGCGAACTTCGGCTGGCAACTGATTGGGTCGGCTACGGCCTCTATCTCGATCTTGTTGCTGACCTGAAGCAAGACCAGATCGAACACCGTTTTCCACTTGGTGGCGAGGAAGATCGCGTCCGCCATGCCATCGAGCTTGCCAAGCAGGGCAAGCAGGTGGCCCTTGTCTGCTCCGGCGATGCGGGCATCTATGCCATGGCGGCTCTCGTTTATGAGATCATCGATCTCGAACCCAACCGCATCAGCGTCGACGTGATCCCCGGCATTTCCGCCTTCCAGGCCGCTGCCGCCAAGGCCGGCGCCATGATCGGCCATGACTTCTGCTGCATTTCGCTGTCCGATCTGCTCACCTCGTGGGACGCAATCGAGAAGCGCGTGAAGGCCGCCGCCGAAGGCGATTTTGTCATTTCCTTCTACAATCCGCGCTCACTGAAACGCCGCGACCAGCTCGAGCGCGCCTTCGCCATCCTGAAAAACCATCGCCCGCCCGATACGCCTGTGATCATCGCCAGCAACCTGGGCCGCGCCGAGGAAAATGTGCGGATCGTGAAATTCGCCGACTTCAATCCCGATGAGGTCGATATGCTCACCCTGGTGATGGTGGGTTCATCCCAATCCAAATCCTTTGCCCGCGGCGACGGCAAGACCTACGCCTACACGCCCCGCGGCTACGCAAAAAAGCGGGAGACCTTATGACCGTCCATTTCATCGGCGCCGGCCCCGGCGCTGCCGACCTCATCACGCTGCGCGGCCTGAAATTCATCCAGTCCTGCCCCGTCTGCCTTTATGCCGGTTCACTGGTGCCGGAAGAAATCGTGAAGGCAGCGCCCGAGGGCGCGCGCGTTGTGGATACCGCGCCTTTGCATCTCGATGAGATCATCGCCGAAATCGAGGCCGCCCACGCCAGGGGGCACGACGTGGCCCGCGTCCATTCCGGCGACCCCTCGATCTATGGGGCGACTGCCGAACAGATGCGGCGCTTGGACAAGCTCGGCATAGACTATGACGTCACCCCCGGCGTGCCCGCCTTCGCCGCCGCCGCCGCCGTTCTGAAGACCGAATTCACCCTGCCCGAAATCGCCCAGACTGTTATCCTCACCCGCACCACCATGCAGGCCTCTGCCATGCCGCCGGGCGAGGAGCTGGAGGAACTGGGGCGCAGCAAGGCGACCCTCGCCATCCATCTGTCGATCCGCAATCTCGGCTATGTCGAACGCGCCCTCACGTCGCACTACGGCGCCGATTGCCCCGTCATCGTGGTCTATCGTGTGAGTTGGCCTGACCAGAAAATCATCCGGGGCACGCTCTCCACTATCGCCAAACTGGTGAAAGCCGCGAAGCTCACCCGCACCGCGCTCATTCTCGTGGGCCATGTGCTGGGCGCCCAGGAATTCCGCGACAGCGCCTTGTATGACGCGGGCCACGAACATGTGCTGCGCAATCGGAAAACCGTTAAAAATATTTCTTGACTTTGTTCCTACATAGGATTATATACTCAGATGTTCATCGCAGGATGAACCTGCTGTTTGACATTGTTAACGGGGCTACCGGAGCGGCCCAGAAAATGCTCTGACCCGGGATTGCCGGTGTGGGGACGTTCACACCAGCAATGCCCCTTCATGGCGGAGCAGCTACTCCTCGCGACAGCGCCCTGTGTGACGCGGGCCATGAACACAGAGCCGGAGGGCGGTAAAGGTCTAGGCCCGTTCAATCCTGCAGGTGTAGCAATTGTTCACCGATGACCGGACATGGACATAGGCCACATCATCGCGCTTGAGGATATTTGCGGCTTCAGCGGTGAGCTCTGCCGAAGGCACTATCTTTCCCGTTCCATAGACAATCCGGTCATCCCCGGAATAACCCTTGATCAAATGCGCTGCGCGCTTGGCCAGCATCGGCGGCGTTTCATGCGCCTCACCCGCCCGCGCGCATGCCCTGGCGTGAAGAAAAATCGGTCCCGTCTCCGCATAGGGTTGCAGGGCGGGGAACGGCCGGTAGGCCAGAATGAGATAATCCTCACCCGCCGCCACATCCTGCAGGCAGTGGCGGCAGGGAACCCCGTCGCCATCGGACACGCGGCGCTCCGGCGTCAATCCATAGGCATCAGTGGCCCCTGCCTGATAGGCGCGGGCTTCTTCAGTTGGCATGGCGATAAATGTGATCATGGGACAACTATGCCACCGGGTGCCGGGCCAGAGCCACCCGAAAACCGACTCTCATTTTAAATCAGCAGCGCGCCTTCGTATTTCAGCAGCCACTCCTTGCGTTGCAGCCCGCCGCCATAGCCCGTGAGCGAGCCGTCAGCCCCGATGACCCGGTGGCAGGGGACCACGATGGAAATGGGATTGCGGCCATTGGCCGTGCCCACCGCCCGCATGGCATTCTTGTCACCCAGCCGTGTCGCCAGTTCACCATAGGAAATCGTCACCCCGCAGGGGATGCGCTTGAGCTCGTCCCACACCTTGCGCTGGAATTCGGTGCCGCCGCCATCGGTGGGAATGCCCTCGATGGCTTTGAGATCACCAGCGAAATAGGCACGGATGCGGTCTGAAAAGCCATTGGGATTATCTGCCGGAAACCGCTCGGCGCTGCCAAACCGCAGCCGCAAATCCCGCGCCACCCGCTCCGGCTGGTCGTCAAACTCCAACCCGATCATCGCCCCGTCCCGCGCCAAAAGCAGCATGGTCCCAAGCGGTGTTTCGATATGGTCGGAAAGGACGGAGATCATGAGTGCAAATTGACACCCAAGGAGATGACCGCGTCAAGCGTGGTCATGATGAGAAGTGGGTATGTTTGAGGGCCCTACCCCAGCCGCTTCAGTGCCTCGACCGTCTTGGTCCGCTGCACGTCAAGTTCCACCTTGCGCTCGCGGGTTTCGGCCAGCACGTCTTCCGGCGCCTTGGCGACGAAGCCGGGATTGCCCAGTCGGCCGGCGATTGCGGTTGACTCCTTCTCGATCTTCTCAAGCTCCTTCTTCAGCCGCGCCGTTTCCGTGGCGAAGTCGATGACACCTTCAAGCGGCAGGGCCACCGTCGCCTCGCCCAAGACGATCTGCGCTGAGGCTTTTGGCACCCGGTCTTCAAACGAGATGGAAGAAAGCCGTGCCAGCCGGATGATTTCGTTCTCCCAGGCTGAAGATATCCGGCGCGAATCCTGGTTGGCGCCCACCAGCACACACGGAATTTTCAGGCCGCCGGAAATATTCATTTCCGACCGGACCGAACGGATTTCCGAGATGATGTTGATAACCCATCCGATTTCCGCATCCGCCTTGTCATCGCCCAGACCCTTGTACGTGGGCCAGTCCGCTTCCATCAGCCAGTGCTCGCGCGTGGCCGTCTGCTGCCAGAGCTCTTCGGTGACGAACGGCATGAAGGGATGCAGCAGCATCAAAATTTGATCGAGAACCCAGGCGGCGGACGCCTGCGTTTCTTTTTTGGCCGCTTCATCGGTGCCACCCAATATCGGCTTGATCAGCTCCACATACCAGTCGCAATAGACATTCCACACGAATTGATAAAGCGCGCCCGCGGCTTCATTGTAGCGATGCTCTTCGATGGCCTTGGTCACTGCGTTGCGGGTGCGCGAGGCCTCGCCGGCAATCCAGCGGTTCACCGTCACGCGCGCCGCTACCGGATCGTAGTTGGGATCGCGCGTCACTCCGTTCATTTCGGCAAAGCGCGCCGCATTCCACAGCTTGGTGCCGAAATTGCGGTAGCCTTCAACCCGTGATTTGGCGAGCTTGATGTCGCGGCCCTGGGCCGCCATGGCGGCAAGGGTGAAGCGCAGCGCATCGGCGCCGAACTCATCGATCAGATCCAGGGGGTCAATGACATTGCCCTTGGACTTCGACATTTTCTGGCCGTGCTCGTCGCGCACCAGCGCGTGGATGTAGACCGTATGGAACGGCACCTCCTGCCGGAAATGCAGCCCCATCATCATCATGCGGGCCACCCAGAAGAAGATGATGTCAAAGCCGGTGACCAGCACATCGGTCTTGTAATGGCGCTTGAGGATCGAGGTTTCTTCCGGCCAGCCCAGCGTGGAGAAGGGCCACAGCGCGGAGGAAAACCAGGTGTCGAGCACATCTTCATCGCGCGTGATGACCGTTTCCTTGCCGTAATGCTTTTTGGCCGCGAGTTCCGCCGCAAGCTGCGTCTCCTCGACAAAGATTGCGCCGTCGGGTCCATACCAGCCCGGAATCTGGTGCCCCCACCAAAGCTGGCGCGAAATGCACCAGGGCTGGATATTGCGCATCCATTCGAAATAGGTTTTGTCCCAGTTCTTCGGCACGAAAACCGTATCGCCCTTTTCAACGGCAGCGATGGCGGGCTTCGCCAGTTCGGCCGCATTCACGTACCATTGCTCGGTGAGCATCGGCTCGATGACGACATTGGAGCGGTCGCCAAAGGGCTGCGCGATGATCTTGTCTTCTTTGCCGCGGTAGAAGCCAAGCTCCTCGATTTCCGCCAGCACCATCTCGCGCGCCTTGAAGCGGTCCTTGCCGTGATAGCGCTCGGGCACATTGTTCTCAGGCGTGGAAATCATCCGCGCCTTCTTGTCCATCAGCACAATGAGCTGAATGTCATGACGCCGCGCCACTTCGAAGTCGTTGAAGTCATGCGCCCCGGTGATTTTGACCGCGCCCGTGCCGAATTCCGGATCGGGATATTCATCGGCGATGATCGGAATATGGCGTTCTGCGATGGGCAGGCGCACCAGCTTGCCGATCAGGTTCCTGTAGCGCACATCCGACGGATGCACCGCCACGGCGCCATCACCCAGCATGGTTTCTGGCCGTGTGGTGGAAATGACAATCTCGGAAATGCCGTCAACCGGCCCATCCTCCAGCGGATAGGCAAAGGACCACATGGCGCCTTTGGTTTCGCGCGTTTCCACTTCGAGATCAGAAATCGCAGTTTCAAAAACCGGATCCCAGTTCACCAGGCGCTTGTCCTTGTAGATCAACTTTTCTTTGTAGAGCTGAACGAACACCTTGCGCACCGCATTGGACAGGCCCTCATCCATGGTGAAGCGTTCACGTGACCAGTCGCACGACGCCCCAAGCCGGCGGAGCTGCTGCGTGATGATCCCGCCCGATTCTTCCTTCCATTGCCACACGCGCTTGAGGAAAGCC
Source organism: Hyphomicrobiales bacterium (assembly GCA_038251095.1). Lineage (GTDB taxonomy): Bacteria > Pseudomonadota > Alphaproteobacteria > Rhizobiales > Aestuariivirgaceae > Aestuariivirga. The sequence continues at coordinate 3,964 of JBBSBQ010000030.1, read as the reverse complement.
TCGCGCCCCATGGCGCGGCGGTCCGTCTTGTTTTCCTTCATCAACAGGCGTTCCACCACCATCTGCGTGGCGATGCCCGCATGGTCGGTGCCCGGTTGCCACAGCACGTCGCGCCCCCGCATCCGCTCAAAGCGGCAGAGAATGTCCTGGATCGTGTTGTTGAGCGCATGCCCCATATGCAGAGAGCCGGTCACATTGGGCGGCGGAATGACAATGGTGAAGGGATTGGCCTTGGGCTTCCGCCCCGGCTTGAAAAAGCCGCGGGTTTCCCATTCCTCGTAGAGGCGGGTTTCCATTTCCGATGGGGTAAAAATCTTCTCAAGCATGAGGGGAATCTTTGGGTTGTTGTTCGGGCGCTATAAACACCACACCGCCGCGCCATGCAACTGCCGTTAAATCACGGATTTCAGCTATCTCTTGTACATTCTCATGGCAGGAGGAGCAGGTCGGCTTTCGCCTGTGAATTTCACCCCGACCCGGTCGCCGCGGTGCCAGACCAGAACCGCATCGCGAACCGCATCTCCATTCGCCATAAAAAACTGGAATTCGTCTGGCATCTGACGCTTTTGTCTATGGCCACTTGCGCTCCTGTGTCCGACAGGTTCCGCACCGTGCAGTCAACCACGGATGTGTTATCCGTAGTTATGATTTTGGTAGCCTTCAGAACCCTGTGGCGGGGCGTAATGCGCTTAACATCTTCCGCCATGTCAGGCCTGCAAATGCAACAATTTGTAGCAAATCACCATCACAGCCAAACGTCTTGCGAAGCCGTTGGTTCCATTCAGTGGTTAACGGCCGCGCCGTGCAACCCGCTCGATTTCCTCGCGCACCAGCTTTTCAACCAGGCTTGGCAAATGCGCGTCCAGCCAGCTCCGCAGCATGCCCTTGAGTAGGTCCTGGGTCATGTCCTCAATGGAGCGTTCGCCCAGGGCTCGCGCCATCAAGGTATCGGCCAGTTGGTTGAAAGAGGAGTTTGCGGCGTTAATCGTTTCGGGCGACATCAGCGGCTGCGCAGGCGCAAAGGCCGGTTCGTCCTCCGCCCAGCCCACCTCCGCCGGATAGACCTCCGACTCGCTGTAGCCGCTGTGATGGTACTCCTCGGTCGCAGGCGGAAGATCGTCCTGAATGGCGGGACGCAAGCTCGGTGCCTCCGCCTCATGCTTCGCCCGCGGCGCCCAGGGAGTTAGCTGCTTGCTATCGCCCCCCAGAATGCCGGCAAACCCCGACGTCGACGACGCGGACCTTGGCGCTGGCGGCGGTGGCATGCTGCTGGGCAGGCTTGGCAGCCGCGGCAGGGGTTCAGTGAAGCCTGCGCTGTGGCGGTTTTTCTGGATTTTGTTGCGCAGGTCCAAGATTTCTTCAGCGGCGTCGCGGCGCGTAAGCGGCTCATCGTCATACCGCACCCGGGATTCATGCATGGCGCCGCTGAATGAGGTGTCATGCGCTGCGGGGGATGGGGATTTCGTGTTCTTGCCAATATCGGAGTCAATGGCCTTGCGAATGGAAGCCAGTAAATTCTCCATGTCTGGTTCAGAAGTCACCGCTCATTTTCCCTCTTCGCAACACACACAAACAAAACCCATTGGCCACGGCCCCGGCCAAAGTTGTTACTCGATGATATCGGCCCCCGTGCCGAACCACTTGCCACGCACGTTCAGATAATTTTCGTCGGCATCGTAATATTCGACCGGAAGCGAAAGGTCACGCGCCGTCAGGCGGCCGATGGAGCCCAGGATCTGGTAGGCGGCGACAATCTGGTCACGCTCGGCCGACACCAGGGAAATGCGCGCGTTGACAACTTCAGTTTCCGCATCGAGAACATCAAGGGTCGTCCGTGAGCCGACGAAATACTCCTGGCGCACCCCGTCAAGCGCAAGCTGCGCCGCCGAGACCTGCTCCTTGGCCGAGCGGATGATTTGGCGCGCCGCGGCGAGATTGTTCCATGAGATGGATACGCTCTCGCGCACCGAACGGCCCGCCTGGATAACTTGCAGGCGGCGCTGGCTGGCCACATGCTTGGCTTCGCGCACCGATGAGTAGACGCGGCCCGCCTCATAGATCGGAATCGTCAGCACGCCTTCGATCCGGGCGCTCTCTGACCGGCTTGTGCCATTTGAAGGATTGTCGTTGAAGGATGCGGAGGCATCGAGGCTGGCGAACGGCAGCAGATCGCCTTTCACCACTTCGATGTTGTAGTTTGAGGCTTCTTCCACATAGGCGGCAGCCAGAATGTTGGGATTGATTTCCGAAGCGGCGGCCTGCGCCGCATCAAGATTTCTTGGCAGCTTGGCAAGCCGCGGATATTTCAGGCTGCCGGGCTTGTGGCCCACTACATTGATGTAGTTGGCGACACTTGCCGCCAGCGTGGCGTTGGCCGAAGCCACGCCCGATCGTGCCCCGCTGACCCGCGCCCGCGATTGCGCAACGTCGGTACGGGTGATTTCACCAACCTTGAAACGCTCATCGGCAGCCGTAAGCTGCTTTCCCAGAACGTTAACGTTCTGCTGACGCAAACCGACAATCTGCCGGTCGCGGATGACATTCATGTAGGCCTGGATGGCCTGGAAAAGAATGTCCTGCTCGATGGCCAGAAGGCTTTGCTTGCCGGCCTCGACATTGGCCTCAGCCGCCTTGGTCCCGTTGATTGTTTTCAAGCCGCGGAAAATCGGTTGCGACAGGCCAATGGCCACGGACTTCGGATCATTTTCCGATGATCCAGCGCCGCTTGCACTAGACCAGACGTGGGCGATTGTTCCCTCGGTATTGACCGTGGGCCGCCAACCCGAGAGGGCTTGCGGTACAAGTTCATCGGTTCCGCGTTGCCGGGCGCGCTCGGCCTGCAAAGTCGGATTGCTGGAATAGGCCGAGACCATGGCCTCAATCAGGGTTTCAGCAGAGACTTGCCCCGCTCCCAGCGCAAAAGCGGCGGAGGCCAGCAAAATTCTCGTCCAATGCTTCAAACCACCTTGCATTCAATACCACGCTTGTTGAGCCTCAGCGTCCCCAGACCACAGTATTTGTGGCTTCTTGCCTGAACTTCCTTGTAAGTGACTCGCCGACAGAATCGAAGTGTATTTTTGCAACCTTTTCAATCAAAAAACAAATGCTGCTTTTTCAGCCACAAACCCCGGAAGCAGCGCAACTGAAACATCGAAAGCAGAACGCGACGAACGGTGCCCGTCCGCCAGAGTGGCAATCTGCATCTTGGAAACATCCGTGTTACCGACCGCTGCCACAATCCGACCTTCATTGGCCAACTGGGCAAAGAGGCTTTCCGGCACCGCGGCAATCCTGCCTTCGACAATGATAACATCATAGGGTGCTCCCGCCGCACAGCCCGCGGCGAGGCTGCCTTCCACCACCTCAACGTTCCCGGCTCCAGCGAGGAAGCCCCTTGCCAGGGCAAGCAGCTCAGGATCGGATTCGAGGGCCACGACTGATTTCGCCAGCATCGCAATGACACTGGCGCCGTAGCCCGTGCCGACTCCCACCACCAGAACCTTGTCCGTGGGCTTGATCAGGGCCAGGTGAATCATCCGTGCAAAAGCCATGGGCTCGATCAGGAAGCGCCCCTCTTTGAGCTGCACATCCTCATCGAGATAGGCAATTGTCTTGCGCTCGGCGGGCACGAAATCCTCGCGCTTCACCTGCGCCATGGCATCGATGATACGGTGATCGGTGATGCCGTTCGGTCGCACCTGTGATTCCACCATATTGTGCCGCGCCGCTGCGAAATTCGTCATCTAAGGTGTCCAAATCACTTGCTGAATGAGCTGCCAGCCAAACTAGCCGCGAACGCCGATTTTGCCAAGCAAACTGTTACCGGCAATTTATTATGTTTTATGTTTGGGTTGTTTCCGCGATTTTCCTCCCCTATACAGCCGCCCGAAGGCCTCGTGGCGGAGTGGTTACGCAGAGGACTGCAAATCCTTGCACCCCAGTTCGATTCTGGGCGAGGCCTCCA
>JBBSBQ010000029.1:0-53125 GCA_038251095.1 Hyphomicrobiales bacterium | reverse complement strand
TGTGCAAGGGGAGGTGCTTTACCTCGCCCTTGAAGACAACAAGCGCCGCCTCAAATCCCGTATTGAGAAGGTCTCCCCACCGCTCAGCGAGGACAAATGGCCCAAAGCCCTCGACTTCAATACTGAATGGAAGCGCTGCGATGATGGCGGACTTGATGATCTTCGCCGCTGGGCAAGGTCGAAGCCAAATCCCCGGTTGATCATCGTGGACGTTCTGGCGCAATTCCGCTCCGGGCGCGGCAATATGGAAAACCTCTATGAGTCCGACTACCGGGCGGTGAAGGGGTTGCAGGAGCTTGCGAGCGAGTTTGGCATCACGGTTATCATCATCCACCACGTCCGGAAGGGGATGAGCGATGTTGACCCCTTCGAGAGGGTGAGCGGCACCATGGGCCTCACGGGTGCGGCTGACACCACCATCATTCTCGACCGGGACAGCAACGGTTGCACACTCTACTGCCGTGGCCGCGATATTGAGGAGTACGAGAAGGCCGTCACTTTCAACCGCGACTCCTGTCGCTGGGTCGTGCAGGGCGAAGCGTCCGAGGTGCGCCGGACTGATGAGCGAGGAGCCATCCTATCGGCTCTCGAAGATGCGACAGAGCCAATGTCTGTGAAGGACATCTCCCTTGCTACAGAAATGCCCCGTAACAACTGCGACCAGCTCCTGTTCAAGATGGCAAAGGCAGGCGAGGTGAGCAAAGCCAAGCGGGGGAGCTACGTCCACCCCGACCGGACTTATCTTATCGAGGTGGACCCCCCAACCCCCGATAAGAACGATAAGAAGATAAGAAACGACATGGGAGAAGTTGAGCGCCATGAATCCTAGCCAATCTTACTTTCTTATCGACCTTATCGGGGGTAGACCCCCTATCGGTAAGAACGGCAGCCATTCCCGTTTGAAATCACCCCTCGGACGGCCAGTTCCCGCAGCGGCTGCATTCAGAAGGCCTCGCCGTGACTCAGAAATGATTCATGGAGTCGAATTTGCCTGCGGGCGCTACCTCAGGACTCTCGAAGGCAAAATCGCCGCTGGTGATGACGAAAACGCGACTATGGGCAAAATGGACAGTGGGCGGAGACTGAAATGAGCAAGTCACGCAAAGCCAAAGCTATTCAAGCGCCAGATCCTGGCACGCTCGTTCTTCAAGACCCTCAGAGTCTGAAGCCAAAGCTGAAGGAATTGGGCGGGTCAAACTCCGATGAGTTCAATCATATCCTCATGAACAGTGTTTCCAACACGCTGCGGATCAGGGCTACCGACAAACCTGAGGACAGGACGCAGATGCTCCAGGCTGCCGCTGCCACGCTGATGAGCCTGAAGCCCGAGAATGAGCTTGAGGGGATGCTTATCGGCCAGATGATCGCCTGCAATGCTGCGGCGATGGAGTGCTTCCGCCGTGCCATGCTTCCCGACCAGCCTCTTATAAACCGGCAGACGAACCTCAGCTTCGCTACCAAACTCTCCCGGACCTATGCCCTACATCTGGAAACCCTCGACAAGCACCGGGGCAAGGGACAGCAGACAGTTAGGGTTGAGCATGTCACCGTGAACGCAGGCGGCCAGGCCATCGTCGGCAATGTCAGTACCGGGGGTGGGGTCACAGCAAAATCAGAGGAACAAGCCCATGAAGACACGCCTGCCGATGCACCAGAGCCCGAGATGCGGGGCCCATTCGAGACGGTCGGGGAAGCCGTGCCTGAACGGGGCGATGAAGAACGGTAGATGCCGGTTGCACGGCGGCAAGGCTACTGGGGCACCCAAGGGCAACAGGAATGCTCACAAGCATGGGAACTATTCAGCCCGGGAGATTTCGCGTCGGGCGGCGATGAAATATCTCTTGCGATGGGTCTGAGGCTTGGGACTCCAAGCTACTGCTGATCTTATCCGGCTTAGTATTGGTCTGTCGTTTGATTGAAAAAGAGCCGGCTGGTTAAAACTATTGGATACGCTCCATTTCAATCCCAAGCTCGTCATAGTCAACCATGTAATAGCCACTCGCGCCAACGGAAACTGCCGACGGCCAGACCTTCAGAACATCTTGGGCCATCACACCGACGTAGACCCCTGGCTGATTGCGGTATTGGAATGTGTAAAGCGGAAGACCCATCACTGTGGTGCCGATGCGGTGAATATCAGTCTTAAGCCTTATGTCTGATAACGACTGACCTCTGGATTTGCTCTCTTGCTCCGGCCCTTTCATCTCCTTGCCAGGCCGCAGAACATAGCATCGCTTGACAAGTTTAGCTGAAGTCAAAGAAGCCCGGGAGGTCCTACAACCAACGGCCTGACTACAGCTTGTATGGCTCTGGCGCATCCACGGCTGGGGATGCTCGGCGACATACTTGTTGCAGCAATCTATCACGCCTTGTTTCGACGAGCCGGTGCACTGGCTTAAGCCAGTAGCGGCTTGAACGGTCCCGGTTTGAGCTAACAAAGCGAGTGCCGTCACTGCCGCGAAGCTTGAGCCGATGACCAGAATGCGGAATTTTGTAAACAAGGAAATGAAAGCAATGTACTTCATCATCGAATCCTCCCGGTGTCGCAAACACCAGAGACTATAGAACCAAATGCAACAAAGTAAATCTGGCGAATTGACAGCTAGACCGATAGTTCTCCGCATAAAATCTTGCTGCGGTCCAATCGAGGTGGGTTGCTAAGGGCATCTCCGGTTAGATGAAGATGCGAAGGCCCACTGTGACGGCTTAAGGTGAGGAACTTCACCGCAGCAGAGCGATGAGGAACGGTAGATGCCGGATGCATGGCGGCAAGGCTACTGGGGCACCCAAGGGCAACCGAAATGCCCTGAAGCATGGGAACTACACCGCATGGGAGATGGCACGGCGGGCGGCGATGAAGTATCTCTTGCGATGGATATAGCAGCCATACCTGACGCAGGTCTGAGCGGACATCAGTGCTCCCTAGGGGACAACCCCTTGCCATACCCAACCACAAGTAGCAGTCTTGCCAATGATGATATTCTGGCGGAGACAGATCATGTCCAAGTCGCGTGCAGTCAAAATCGATTATCGCAGAGCAAACACCCAGTACAGCATTTGTGGTTTGATCTTTGGCATGGCTGCCCTTGTGGCCACCTCGCCATTCGCGCAGGCAGGTGACAGCGCCGCCGGTCGAACAATCATGGTGAAATGCCTAGCGTGCCACGGCACGGATGGTCTCGGCAAGCTGCCTTACATTCCCAATCTCGCTGGGCAGAAGGAGGACTATCTCATCCATTCGCTGATGACGTACAAGACCGAAGAGCGCAAGAATGTAAAAATGTCCGCAATAGTCAAGACACTCAGCGATGAAGACATGGCCAATGTCGCGGCTTACTATGCCGCGATCAAGATCATCGTCGAAGCTCCACAGTGACGAGTAGGCGCTGCGCGAAATGAATGCCAAGTGAATATCGGTGCGATGGACTTCATGGGGTGGCGGAAGACGCGGAAATCCGCTGCCGCTTAACACACTGGTTACAGATTGAAGCCCGCTGCTGAAAGGCAGCGGGTTTTTTATCGCTCGATGTCCCCGATGCGGGGCGCATTCGAGACGGTCGGGGAAGCCGTGCCTGAACGGGGCGATGAAGAACGGTAGGTGCCGGATGCACAGCGGCAAGGCCACTGGAGCACCCAAGGGCAACCGGAATGCTCTCAAGCATGGGAATTACTCTGGCCAGGAGATGGCACGGCGGGCGGCGATGAAGTACCTCGTGCGGTGGATTTAATTGTTCTTTCGAGAACTGGTCGGTGATACGTCGCGACAATCGAATCAAAATTCGCACGTTCACAGCCATATTTTCACAATAACATATTGATATATAAAAAATATGTCTCAGAACGCGAAATTTCATTGTGTGCCATATTGTGTTAGAAACAATCTGGACATGCGAGCTCTATGGCAGCGCCTCAGCGAATGGGTATGCTAGGGGCCGCGCAGTGCCAGAAGCCGCCTCATCACATGGCTCTTGCCAACGTAAATCTAATATTGCAACTTTATTGGGGGGCGATTTTTGGGGAGCAAGATTATGTCCAAGTCGCGCGTAGTAAAGTTGGCATCTGCTGTTGCAGGGGCCGTGTTGTTGATGGCTAGCGCAACATCATCCAATGCCTTGACGTTCAACTGGAGTTTTTTCTCGGCAGGCGACGCAGACAACTTTGGTGGAGAGGTTAAAGGGTGGATTTCCGGACTGCACGAGGGGACCAATGACGGTTCGGGCGTGACAGTCGCTGTCACGGGTACTCCAACTGGTGACTTGATACGCAGCGATTGGGAATTTTACGGTATCACTAACCCCTCGACCCATCCCGCATTTACGGTCACCGGCGGTGTCTTGACTCAGGCCAATGCCGCCTTTTTTACACCAGGGACCGATCCTCTGACTGGTCTTGATTTGATTGGTCCGGAACTTTATTTTAGCTTGAACGATACACTGGGTTGGTATTCGCCCATGTTGGCTGACCGTAACCTCGGCACCGACGGCACCTACTGGTACACTGAATACAGTGACACGAACTTCACCGCACGGCATTTATATAGAGTGAATCCTTTGGCATCATGGGCCATTTTGGGTTCGCTTCTTTCGGACGAAGAACTCAGACCCTACAAGGCTGCTAGGGTTCTCAGCGTTCTAACGAAATTCGAGGCCGCACCAGATGTCCCCCTCCCAGCGGCCCTCCCACTCTTTGCAGCTGGCCTCGGTGCCATGGGCTTCTTCGGCTGGCGCAAGCGTAGGGCTGCTGTGACATTTTAGGCTGACAGCTTCACTAAAACGGGTCAATGACGAACGGTATTTGCCGAATGCATGGGAGCAAGGCTTCAGACGGAGTGCAGGGCGGGCGGGGCGAATTGGAAAGCGTGAAAGCATTGCCCAGGATGCGTATTTGACTCAGGATTTTAGAGGATTAGGGTAAATTAAGGGGTTGGAGGGTCAAATGCGAGGGTTGTTGATTGCGCTTGTGCTCTTATGGTCGGCGTGTAACGCAAAAGCAGACGAAAGAATTTCGGATTTTCTCGGTGAGTTGACGATCAATAGGGATGGCTCCATAGACGTCACCGAAACCATCAAGGTCATTGCAGAAGGTAAGAAGATTAAGCACGGCATATTCCGAGACCTTCCGGGACCAGTTGAAATCACCTCTGTTAAACGCGATGTGGCAACAGCGCGCTATGCGATCGAAAATCTGGGCAAAGGCATCCGTGTCCGGATCGGCTCGGGCGATATTTTACTGCCACCAGGCTCCTACACCTATCAAATTGGCTATCGAGCCACTGGCGTCGTTGGCTTCTTCGAGCACTATGATGAAATTTACTGGAACGTGACAGGCAATGGCTGGCCCTTCGCTATTGACCACGCCCGCAGCGTTGTTCATCTCCCTGCCGAAGCAAGCGTCATTCAGTTTTTGGGCTATACGGGGTATCAGGGATCAAACGGTAAAGACTACCGCTTAGGCCATAGCGAAGGAGCTATCTTCACCGCAGAGACTACGAAGGTTTTGTCCCCCAACGAAGGCTTCACTGTAGCGGTCGGCTTTACGAAAGGTATTGTGGATTCACCTGTCCAAGCGGCGAGTGCTGGTAACGGATATTACGTCCAACTAGACTCGCTTAAGTCAGAGGCCGACGCTTACAAAGAATTTGGGCTCCTAAAAGTAAAACACGCAAGCATTCTTGGGAGCCTCCCTTCGATTGTGAACCCCGCTACAGTAGGTGGCTTCACTCGTTATCGACTGGCAATAGGACCAATTTCGTCGCACGATCAGGCTACCCAGATTTGCAGGTCCTTGGTTGCAGCAGGCCAGCGCAATTGCCTTGTCCGAAAGCAATAAAATGAAGGCTCAAAAACTGCTGCGCAGTAAAGCGTGTGAGACCTTTCCGACTCCCTTTGGGGGCTCGCAAGTGGCCTCTGTGCCATCGGTTACTTCGGCTGGTGCCAGGCGGACGGTTGTTAAGCGGTCATCAACGTCTCAAGCCGCTTTGCTGAGTCTTCGCAACAGGTCGGCAACCTGAACCGGCGTCCATATCCCGCCCCGCCGCGTATTGACCTTCCGCGCTAACAGTTCACGCGCAACCCCACGCAACGTCGTTACGCCACTATGCTGAATTGCCCTGATCACGGGTTCAACGCTTTTTGCAAATGTGTCCGCAGCCACCGTCTTTCCAGCTTCGGCCTTGACGCGAGCGTCGGCGAGTTTCGGATTACCAAGAACCACCCCCCGTTTCTTCGCCGCCGCAAGGGCCGCCTTTGTTCGCGCTGAAATCATTGCACGTTCCTTTTCGGCCAAAGCCGCAAACAAGTGCAGCATGAAGGGATCAGCATCGGCTCCCAGCTCAGCGACCAGGAAGGGCACCCGCTGGACCATCAGCCCTGCAACAAAGGCAACATCGCGTGACAACCTATCAAGCTTAGCAACAATGACCGCCGCCTTGATCTTCCGAGCCTCGGCCAAGGCTGCAGCCAATACGGGGCGACGCTCCAATGCATCGGCCCCTTTGCCCGTCTCAATCTCGACATGCTCGGCCACCAATTCAAAGTCCTCTACTTCGCAGAATTTGGCAATGGCTGCCCGCTGCGCTTCGATGCCAAGGCCGCTATTGCCCTGGGCTTGGGTGGACACTCGGATGTACGAGATCACGCGGCGTTCGATCATCATTTTGTTACCTGTTTTCGTCTTCTGTAAGTTTATTATAGGGTCATTTAGTAAACTTACAAGATCGTTTTTTCACTTTGACCCAATACAGGCCTTGACAGTTTCCTGTTGTATAGTTATACAACATGCAACATGCAGCCAGATTGAGGCATATTCTATGAAGTTTCACCAAATCATCCAAAGTCGGCGTAACGAGAAAGGCTACTCGCTTCGGGAATTTGCGAGAAGGCTTGAATTGTCGCCGGGCTATTTATCGCGGATTGAGTCTGAGAAGGTCCCCCCGCCCTCTGAGGACAAAATCAAGCAGATTGCACAATTGCTGGAACTCGACCCGGATGAATTGCTTGCTGCTGGAAACAAAGTTGATAGCGATGTTTTGGCGCTGATCAAAAAAGAGCCCGTTCGACTAACAAAGCTTCTTCGGGAATCCGCAACATTTTCCACAGCGATAGTTCTTGGCCTACCTGAGATTCAAAAGACAAAAAACAAGGACAATCGGCAGAAATGACTCAGCGCACAGCTCAATTTCGTCAAGCCGATGTAAAACGCGCAGTCGCGGGCGCGCTCGCGGGCGGATTTCAGATATCAAAAGTTGAAATCGAAGGTGGCAAGCTTGCAATGTACACTAAAGACGGCACGCCGATTGAAAGCGAGTCAGCGTTAGACACTTGGAGTCGCAAGCATGGTTCGAGTTAACCTTCGTGGCATAAATACCGTTCGGAAGCGGTTATCTGACGGTTCAGATAAGCTTTATTATTATCACAGAGCTTCTGGTCGGCCGCTCAAAGGAAAGCCTGGCGATCTCTCATTTTGCTCAGACTATGCTTTGGCGGAACGCGAGATGTTTCAATATCATGGCGGCACACTAAATAGCTTGATCCACCAGTGGTCGTGTTCGAAAGAATGGTCTGATTATGCTGAAAGTACGCGCAAAGATTACAAACGAATGCTCAAGAACATTGAAGATCGCTTCGGAAGCATGCCTATTGCTGCAATCGAGGATCCGCGTGTCAGGCAAGAGTTTCTGAAATGGCGCGTCAAGGTGGCCAGTACCTCGGGGCCACGCGAAGCTGACAATCGACTTTCGGTTGTTTCCGCTCTTCTTACCTGGTGCGTTGACAATGGGGAATTGACAGCGAACCATGTGAAGGGCTTCACCCGACTCTATCACTCAAATCGATCTGACAAAATCTGGCTGCCAGAGAACATTGATGCTTTTATGCGTGTCGCAGCCATCGAAATGCAACGGGCCATGATTATCGCGCTGCATACTGGGCAGCGCCAAGGCGACATTCTCCGCTTAGGTTGGGGTAACTACGATGGCTCGCGGATAACCCTCCGGCAAGGTAAGAGTGGCTTCGCTCGCCAAGTTGAAATTCCTTGCACTCCGGCCCTCAAGCAGATGCTGGACGGCATGCCCCGGATAAGCGCCGTAGTACTCACGACCAAGACCGGAAGGCCTTGGAAGGCACGTTATTTTAAACGTCAATGGGAAGAGTGCGCGACCAAAGCCGAGATCGCCGGGTTACACTTCCATGATGTTCGTGGGGCCACCGTCACAATGCTTGCGGAGGCGGGATGTGCGGTGCCAGAAATTGCAACAATTACAGGCCACAGTCTTCAAACAGTTGCTGCCATCTTGGAAAAATATCTATCTCGCACGAAGCAGTTGGCGAGCTCGGCAATCCTTAAGTTTCAGAACGCTCCGGAAACAAAATTTGCAAACCGTTTGCAAACCGGCACCCAAAGCTCGAAGAAAGGAATAGCTAAATGATTGAAATGATTGGCGCGCCCGAAGAGATTCGAACTCCTGACCCCCAGATTCGTAGTCTGGTGCTCTATCCAGCTGAGCTACGGGCGCGCAATGTAGCGGGAATTGGCGCTTCCTTAATACGCTCCCGCTGTCAACGCAAGCCTTACCCCGTGAGAGCTAGGCCTTGAGGGAAAGCTTGCGCTCCCCCGTGCGTCCCGGCCGGAGTTGGGTAACCTGGTCTGGAATGGTGATGACAAAGCAGGTTCCGGCCTCGCTGGAGCTTTGCAGAGTGATGTCGCCACCGTGGGCCCGCACCAGTTCCGCGGCAATAGCCAAGCCCAGCCCCGTGCCGCCCTGGCGTGCAGCACTTTGGAAGGCCTGGAAAAGGTTCTCCCGGACCTGCTCGGGAATGCCGGGGCCATTGTCGCGGATCTCGATCACCGTGACGCTGCCCTCGCGCCGGGCTTCCAGTGTAATGACGCCTTCGGGCGCATCGCTGTGCTCGGCTTGCAGGAACTCCAGGGCTTGAATGGCATTGCGCTTCAGATTAGTCAGCACACGGATCAAATGTTCGCGGTCCGCATCCACCACCACGCCGGGCTTCACACTGTTGAAAATCCTGATACGGCTGGAGGCCTTGATGACAGCCGTTTCGATTACCTCGTCGGCCAGCTCGCGCAATTCCAGTTTCTCACGGTTTGGCGGCAGTTCATGGGCCCGGCCAAATTTCAGGGTCTGGCTGAGGAATTCGATGGCGCGGTCCAGCGAACTGATGAGCTTCGGCGCAAAGCGCTGGACTGTCGGGTCATCCACATTGGAGAGACGGTCGGAAATAAGCTGGGCCGAGGTGAGCATGTTGCGCAGATCATGGCTGACCTTGCTGACCGCGAGACCCAGGGCCGCGAGGTGGTTTTTTTGCTGCAACATGGTGGCGAGTTCAGTCTGCATGTCGTGCAGTTCCCGTTCGGCAATGCCGATTTCATCCTGTCGCGCGCCTGGCCTTATGATGCGGGAAAAGTCCTCCGGATTCTGCCCGAACGCCACCATGTTGCGGGTGAGCCGCCGCATGGGCTGCACCAGCACCCAGTTCAGCGCCGCGAAAATCATGCCCGCAACAAGCAGCGAGAGAAAGATGGAGAGCAGGAGGATGTTGATGCCGTAACGGAACATGGCAGCCCGCATCGGCTCCTCGTAAAGTGCTATTTCAATCAGGTCGCCGGACATGTTGGGCGGCTTGTCCATCACTCCGATGACGCGATTTTCACCGGCCAGCATGGCACCGAAGGCATCGGTGATGGCGTCGTACCACATGGTGTTGCGGAGATCGAAACTGGCGTCGATCATGAAGTCGCCGTCACTGCGCACTGCCAGTTTGCGGCTTTCGCCTTTTTCCAGGGAGACGACCAGGACGCCCGCCCCCATCAGGATCTCGCTGCGGAGATCGCTGGAGAGGATCTGGTCCGGTGCGGCTTCAGCGGCGAGCGCCGCGATTTCCGCCTGGGCAATGCGCCCCTTGAGCCACTGAATGCGGAAGTTCGCGATGGAGGGCAGAAAGATGAGCACTTCTCCGAGCATCACGAAGATGATGGTTAACAGCAGGACCTTTCCGGAAAGGCCACGCAGGATCCCGCGCTGTTTCGATCGAATTGGTTCCTGCTCTTGCATTCAGCCCTAGCTCAATAGTCTTATTACGCGCCGCACCCAAGGATTGGATGCGAAGCCTGCGAAATAATTTACCGCCACGCGGCGGTTGATTTCGCCAAGCGTCGGATAAGGCGCAACCATACCGGCAATTGCGCGGATTTTGAGACCTTCCGTCATGGCCAGAATCCACGGCTGGATGAGCTCCCCGGCGTTTGCGCCCACGATGCCAACCCCCAGAATCTTGCCGCGCTTGCCGATAACGGCCTTGATCAGGCCCGTGGTTTTTCCCTCGGTCTGGGCCCGGTCATTGTCATGAAAGGGCCAGCGGACGACGGTGAACGACGTGCCGAATTCCTTCCGGGCTTCGGTTTCAGTGAGGCCCACTTGGGCAAGCTCCGGATCGGTGAAGGTCACATGCGGGATAATGTCGGTACGGTTCGTGACCGGCAACCGGAACAGGGCGTTCCGGATGACAAGCCCCGCATGATAATTGGCCACATGGGTAAACTGCAAGCCGCCCGCCACATCGCCAATCGCATAGATATGTTTTTGCGATGACCTCAGGCCCTTGTCGACGGTCACGCCCTTGGCTGTATAGACAACGCCTGCCGCTTCCAGGTTCAATCCTTCGACATTGGCAGCGCGCCCTGTGGCGACCAGCAAATGACTGCCGGTAATTTTTCCATGCCCTGCCGTTTCGATGACGACGCCTAGTTTTGCTTTTGATATTTTTTTAATGGTGGTGTGGGCGAGAATTTTGACACCGTCGCGGCGCATGCTCTCAAGAACAATTGCCGTTAGTTCGGGATCATCTTTGGCCAGGGGTGCGAAGTCTTCGATGACCGTTACTTGGGAACCCAAACGGCGATGAGCCTGCGCCAGTTCCATGCCGATGGCCCCGCCGCCGATGATGATGAGATGCTTGGGCAATTCGGGAATGTCAAAAATTGTCTCATTGGTGAAATAGCGAACCGTTTCAAGACCCGGAATAGCCGGAATGGCGGGGCGCGAACCGCTGGCAATCACAAAGCGCCTGGCGGAAAATATGCCGTCCCCGGCTTCAATCGTTTTCGCATCACGAAACTTTGCCGCGCTCAACACAACCTTGACGCCGAGTTTTTCAAAGCGCGCGGCGGAGTCGTTGGGTTCAATGGCGGCGATCACTTTCCGGATATGGGCACGAACCCTTTTGAAATCCACCTTCGGTTCGGCGGCGGAAATTCCATAGGGGCCAGAGGTGCGAAAGACATGCGCCTGCTTTGCCGCGGCAATCAGCGCCTTGGAGGGAACGCAGCCATAATTCAGGCAATCGCCGCCCATCTTGCCTTTTTCAAACAGGATAACCTTCTGTCCAAATTGCGCCGCCGCGGCGGCCACCGAAAGTCCGCCGGAACCCGCACCGATAATCGCCAGGTCATAGATCATGGCTTGGCCCGCAGGCGCTTTGTCAGCACCGGGATCAGCGCCGCAACGCCAAGGGCTGCAAGGGCCAGGAGAATTTGCGGAGTGATAATACTTGAAACTGAAAGATCGAAGCTGCAGGGCGTGGCAGGAATTCGCGCCAGGCAGGCATCATAGGCAACCATCTGGGAATCAATCAGGCTGTCGAGGCCCGAACCCACAAAGCTGAAGGCAAAGCCCGCCGGGATGATTCCAAGTATGGTGGCGCTCACAAATGTCTTGAGCCGGACCTGGGCAAGAGCCGCGGCAATGTTGACAAGCCAGAAGGGAAACACCGGCGTGAGCCTGAGGAAGAGGAGATAGTTGAAGGCGTCCCGAGCAAAGCCATCCCGTATCTTGTTCACAAGGCTGCCGGCTTTGCGCGTCAATGCTTCTTCAAGTGAGGTCCTGGCTGCCAGAAAGATAAGTGTGGCTCCCGCTGTTGCCGCCATGATGGCGGCAATGCCGCCGGCGAGCCAGCCGAACAAAAGCCCGCCCACAATGGTGAGAAGTGTGGCCCCCGGAATGGAAAGAGCCACGGCGCAGGCGTAAACCAGCATATAAATGAGCAGCGCCAGAGGCCAGTTATCGGCGATGGCGCGGCGCAACTCCTCGCGGTTGGCGGCAATGCTTTGCAGGCTGATCTGCTCGTGGGCGCCGAAACCATAGGCCACGGCCATGAGGCAGATGATCACGGCCACGGGTAGCCAGCGTTTGGCGGTGGTGAAACGGGCAGGACTGGCCATGCCGGATGTCATGCCGCATTGGCCTGCCCATGAAAAGCCCTCCTCACAGCGAGTTGAGAACAAGTCAGGCACCGTGTAGGGTCTGTGAAGCCCCCTTGGCGTTGACTTTCCTGGGGCTTTCCCCCTATAACCCGGCCCAATTCCTGACAGTGAGACAATCCCTCCTCGAAGGCACCGCTCCCGCTTCCTAATATGGCGTGATATGTATTTGAAAATACAGGTGTTTTGAGGTGTGGCCAGCAGATACGGAGACTTATCGTGAAGCGCACCTACCAACCCTCCAAACTCGTTCGCAAGCGCCGGCACGGCTTTCGCAGCCGCATGGCGACTGTTGGTGGTCGCAATGTGATTACCCGCCGCCGCGCCAAGGGCCGCAAGCGGCTCTCGGCCTAACCCTGCGACGATGGAACATCTCAAGCGTCGGCAGGACTTTGTTGCCGCCGCGAGGGCACCATCGGCGGCTACGCCCGGAATGGTGGTTCAGGCCCTAAATCGCCGGGATTCGGCACTGCCTCGCCTGGGCTTTACCTGCAGCAAGAAGATCGGCAATGCGGTCATCCGCAACCGCGCCAAGCGCCGCCTGCGTGAAGCTGCACGGATAGTCCTGCCTGAAACCGCGCAAAACGGTTTTGATTATGTGCTGATTGGGCGTATGGCCACGCCAAAAAGAAATTTCGCTGATTTGCAGAAAGATTTAACGTCGGCCTTGAAGCGGCTGCACGCCACGCCAAATGAAGTGGCTGACAAGGGTAAAAGATGATCGACCACAACAACAAGAATTTCATCCTGGCCATTGTGCTTTCCATGGCGATCATTTTCGGTTGGCAGTATTTTTACGCGATCCCCACTGCCGAGAAGGCAAAGCGGGAAGCGGCCATCACCCAGCCGACCACAACGACGACAGCCACACCGACAACGACCGAACAGGTGCCCGGTGCAGCTACTGCCGTAACGCCCGTGACCCGCGACCAGGCCTTGGCCAGCACGCCGCGCCTCAAAATCGATACGCCGGAACTGCAAGGCTCCATCAACCTGACCGGCGCCCAGCTAGATGACCTTCATCTCACCGGTTACCGAGAGACCATTGATCCCAAGAGCCCGACCATTGTTTTGCTCTCACCCGCCGGAACCCCCAATGCATTTTTTGCCGAGCAGGGTTTTGTGGGTGCAACAGGCACCACCGCCAAACTGCCTGATTCCAAAACCCCGTGGCAGGCCCCTGCCGATGCGGTGCTGGGCGTAGGCAAGCCCGTGACGCTCACCTGGGACAATGGCGCGGGCCTGGTTTTCACCCGCCAGATTTCGATTGATGACAAATACGTCTTCTCGATTACCCAGGACGTTCAGAATAATACGGCGGCCCCCGTAGCACTTATTCCCTATGGCCGCGTCCAGCGCCAGGATACGCCCGTTACCGCCGGCTTCTGGGTGTTCTTTGAAGGCATGCTGGGCTACGTCGGCGATAAATTGCAAGAAATGCATTACAAGGATGTTGTTGGCGCCACCGAGCCCATGAAGATTGATAGTGTGGGTGGCTGGCTCGGCTTCACCGACAAGTATTGGGCCGCAACCATGATCCCCGATCAGGCACGGGCCATCACGTCAACTTTCCAGCATCAGCTCTTGAATGGCCGCGATGTTTACCAGACGGATTATCTAGCCAAAGATGCCATCATCATTCAGCCCGGCGGCAACGGCCTTTACCAGGACCAGCTTTTTGCCGGCGCCAAGGTTGTCAAAACCATTCAGGCCATTGGCGCCAAATACAAGATCGCCAAATTCGATCTCATGATCGACTGGGGCTGGTTTGAGTTCATCACCAAGCCGATGTTCTATTTGCTCGATTTCCTCAATAGCATCGTCGGCAATTTTGGCGTCGCCATCCTCATTGCGACCGTGCTGGTCAAGCTTGCAGTGTTCCCGCTGGCCAGCAAGTCCTATGCCTCCATGAGCAAAATGAAAAAGCTCCAGCCCGAGATGGCCAAGCTCAAGGAGCTTTATCCCGACGACAAGATGAAGCAGCAGCAAGGCATGATGGAGCTCTACAAGAAAGAAAAAGTCTCGCCCATTTCCGGCTGTCTGCCGGTGGTAGTGCAGATTCCGGTTTTCTTCTCGCTCTACAAGGTCATTCTCACTTCCATCGAATTGCGCCACGCACCGTTCTTTGGCTGGGTCCATGACCTATCCGCCGCCGACCCCACCAATCTGTTCACGCTGTTCGGCCTCATCCCTTGGTCGCCGCCGCATTTCCTGATCCTTGGCGTCTGGCCGCTCCTTATGGGCATCACCATGTGGGTGCAGATGCGCCTCAACCCGACGCCGCCCGATCCGGTGCAGGCCAGCCTGTTCAACTGGATGCCCATCATGTTCACCTTCATGCTGGGAAGCTTTCCTGCAGGGCTGGTGATCTACTGGGCCTGGAGCAACTTCCTTTCGATCCTCCAACAGTCGTTCATCATGAAGCGCCACGGGGTTGAACTCGATCTCCTCGGCAATATCCGCAACAGCCTGCCCTTCCTTAAGAAGAAACCTGCGGCCACCACTTGACCGCGCGCTTCACCAGCGACCAGCTACTGGCAGGCCGCCGGCTGTTTTCGGCCCCCTCGACGTTCGTAATGGGTGTTGCGGCCCTTCACCAGCTGCCGCCGGAGAAGGGTATTGAAATCGCCTTTGCCGGCCGCTCCAACGTAGGCAAGTCGTCGCTCATCAATGCCCTGACCGGGGTCAAGGAATTGGCCCGCGCCTCGAACACTCCAGGGCGCACCCGCGAACTCAATTTCTTCAACATCGCCGATGCCCTCACCCTGATCGACCTGCCGGGTTACGGCTATGCCAAGGCGCCGAAAAAGGAAGTGAAGAAATGGCAGTCCATGCTGCGCGGCTATCTCAGAGGAAGGCCGGGATTAACCCGGGCCTTCGTGCTGATTGACGCGCGCCATGGCGTGCTGGCCGCCGACGAGGAGATGTTTGACCTCCTCGATGAATCGGCCGTGACCTATCAGCTGGTTCTCACCAAGATCGACAAGCTGAAGCCCGCAGAAGTTGAGAAAGTTTATGCGGAAACGGAAGCCGCCGCGAAAAAGCGCTCTGCCGCTTTTCCCCTGATCCATGCCACCTCGAGCGAGAAATTTACCGGCCTGGAAGAGCTCCGCGCCGAAATCGCAGGCCTTCTTTAACCCCACAAAACTTCAATCTTGGAAAGCCCGGCAATTGCCCTATAAGGCCATGCCAATAACTGCTGGATTCCTTGCCATGAACGACATTCCTGTTCCCGAAACGGCCCGCATCCTCTCGGAAGCCTTGCCCTTTCTGCAGCGCTATGACGACCAGGTCATCGTGGTAAAATATGGCGGCCATGCCATGGTTGACCGCAAGCTCTCCCAGCAGTTCGCCCGCGACATGGTGATGCTGAAGGTCTGTGGATTGAACCCCATCGTGGTCCATGGCGGCGGCCCCCAGATCAACAAGATGCTGGACAAGCTCGCGGTGAAGGCGGAATTCCGCGAAGGCTTGCGCGTCACTGACCAGGAAACCATGGACGTTGTGGAAATGGTGCTGGCGGGCTCCATCAATAAATCCATTGTTGCCTCCATCCAGCAGGCCGGCGGCCGCGCTGTCGGCATTTCCGGCAAGGACGGGAGCCTGATGATTGCCGAGCGCTATGTGAAGCAGAAAACCGATGCAATAACCGGCAAAGTTGAAACCATCGATTTTGGCTTTGTCGGCGAACCGTCCCGCATCAACGTGGAAATTCTCGAGACCATCATGAAGAGCGATGCCATTCCGGTGATCGCCCCCATCGGCGTGGGCTGGGATGGCGACACCTACAATGTGAATGCCGATACGGCGGCGGGCGCCATTGCCACCGCCACCCAGGCCAAGCGCCTGCTCATGCTGACGGACGTGGCCGGTGTTCTGGACAAGAACAAGGAGCTCATCAGCGAATTGAAGATTGGCGATGTTCCCGGCCTCATCGCCGATGGCACGATTACCGCCGGGATGATTCCGAAAATTGAAAGCGCCGTGGCCGTGGTTGAATCAGGCGTTGAGGGTGTGATCATTCTCGATGGCCGCGTGCCTCATTCAGTGCTTCTCGAATTGCTGACACCGCACGGCGTGGGCACCCGCGTATCACGGACCGGTGTATGAGGGGTTTCGACCATATCGAGACCTGGGTGTTTGATCTCGACAACACACTCTATCCCGCCTCTTGCCGCCTCTTCGACCAGATCGACAAGAAAATGACCGGGCTCGTCTCCGAGATCCTGAAAATTGCGCCAACGGAAGCGCGTACCGTTCAGAAAGGCCTGTTCCATAAATACGGCACGACGCTACGCGGCCTTATGGTGGAACATGAAGTTGATCCCGCCTATTTCCTGCGCCACGCCCATGACATTGATTACGCGCCGGTTCCCTTGAACATTCCGCTGGATGAAGCGCTCCACGCGCTGCCCGGGCGCAAACTGATTTTCACCAATGGCACCGTGTCCCATGCCGAAAGCGTGCTGGAGCGCCTCGGCATCACCCGCCACTTCAACGATATCTTTGACATCGTCCATTCCGACTACATTCCAAAGCCCGAGCGCGGGCCCTATGAAAAATTTATCCGGCAAACCAACATCAAGCCCGAGACCTCCGCCATGTTTGAGGACATCGCGCGCAATTTGCAGGCCCCCCACGACATGGGCATGACCACGGTTCTGGTCACCTCCGATGACAATGCCGACGCCAATATCCTGAACGGCATTGGCCGTGCGGACCATGTTCACCATGTGACCAGCGATCTCGCCGAGTTTTTGAAATCCGTGTCCGCAAAATTACCGCAGCACCAGCAGGGAGCATCCCATGAAAAACCTTCAAGCCATCATTGAGCAGGCCTGGGAGGCGCGCGACAAGATTACCCTGAAAACCAGGGGGCCGAGCCGCAAGGCCGTGACCACCGCGCTCGACATGCTCGATTCCGGCGAAGCCCGCGTGGCCGAGAAAGTTGACGGCGCGTGGCAGACAAACCAGTGGCTCAAGAAGGCGGTGCTCCTGTCTTTCCGTTTGAATGACATGGAACTGACGGGCGGCGGCCCCGGCAAATCGAAGTGGTGGGACAAGGTGCCGTCGAAATTCGAAGGCTGGACTGCCAAGGATTTCCGCGCCGGCGGCTTCCGTGCCGTCCCGAACTGCATCGTCCGCCACTCTGCCTATATCGCCCCCGGCGCCATTCTCATGCCGTCCTTCGTTAATTTGGGCGCCTATGTCGACAAGGGCACCATGGTTGACACCTGGGTCACCGTCGGCTCCTGCGCCCAGATCGGCAAGAACGTGCATCTCTCCGGCGGCGTCGGCATCGGCGGCGTGCTCGAACCCATGCAGGCCGGCCCCACCATCATCGAAGACAATTGCTTCATCGGGGCGCGCTCGGAAGTGGTCGAAGGCGTCGTCGTCGGTGAAGGCTCGGTCATTTCCATGGGGGTGTTCATCGGCCAGTCCACCAAGATCATTGACCGCGCCACCGGCGAAGTCTTCATGGGCCGCGTGCCGCCCTATTCCGTCGTGGTCTCCGGCTCCCTGCCGCAGAAACCCTATGCCAATGGCGCGCCCAGCCCCTCGCTCTACTGCGCCGTGATCGTCAAGCGCGTCGACGAAAAGACAAGGTCCAAGACGTCTATCAATGATTTGTTGAGGGATTAGGCCAAATCGCGATCTCCGAAGGCTTCAATGGCGAGGACAGAATGGATTGGAAATACCTCTTCACCAGCTTCGAAGGCCGCATCAACCGCAAAACTTTCTGGCTCAGCCTTCTGGTCCTGATGGCCACACAATGGATTGTGGGGGCACTTCTTTTCGCCGCCGTCGGCCTTTCGCTCATGCATGGCGCTGATCCGGTCATGTCGCCGAGAGACATGCTTTTACTGAAAATTTTCGGGATGCTGCTGCCGCTCGGGGTAGCTCTTTTGTTTCTCTATCCGTCCGTCGCCATCTATACCAAGCGCTGGCATGACCGGGGTAAATCCGGCTGGTGGATGCTGATCCTCTTCATTCCGCTCCTAGGTTTTATCTGGTTTCTGGTTGAATGCGGCTTCCTGCCGGGAACCGAAGGGCCGAACCAGTACGGCAATGATCCGCTCGCCTGAGTTTCCAGGCCACTGAAACTTCCTCTTCCGGTTTGGGTGATTCTCGGGGATAAAATCCCGGGGGCTTCAAAGGCGCGGGATGCGCCCGGAGGAAAAAATGGACTGGAAATATCTCCTGACGAGTTTTGAAGGCCGCATCAGCCGCCAGCCTTTTTGGCTCAGTGTACTGGTGCTTTTCATTGCCCAGTGGGTCATCATGATCGTCGCCGGCATGGTGTTTGGCTATTCCATGATGGGCGGAATGGATTCCGCCATGGATCCGGACGCAGCCGCCGCTGCGGCAATGTCGGGCATGACGCCGATCATCATCATATCCCTGCTGTTTCTCTATCCGGCGCTTGCTGTCTATACCAAGCGCTGGCATGACCGCGGCAAATCAGGCTGGTGGACGCTGATCCTCCTGGTTCCACTTATTGGCTTCATATGGTTCCTGGTCGAATGCGGTTTCCTGCGCGGAACCGAAGGGCCAAACCAGTACGGGGACGATCCGCTGGCCTGAGTTTCAAACATCGTTAACACCGCGTCCGGCCGTTCTGGCCGGACGTAATTTTTACCGCTATGCTGGCCCTCATGAAAAACGCTCCCACCGATTCCGTCGCAATTCTCCAAGACCTCATCCGCTGCCGCTCCGTCACCCCCCATGAGGGAGGCGCCCTCACCCTTCTTGAAAACCTGTTGAGTGCCCACGGCTTCGTCTGCCAGCGCCTGATCTTCAAGGACAAGGACACGCCCGACGTTGAAAATCTTTTCGCCCGCATCGGGACGGCCCAGCCGCATTTGTGTTTCGCCGGCCACACAGATGTGGTGCCGGTAGGCGACGAGGTCAACTGGAAGCACGTGCCCTTTGCTGCCGAAATCAGGGATGGCCTGCTCTATGGCCGTGGCGCCACCGACATGAAGGGCTCCGTTGCGGCATTTGCCGCCGCCGCCATCGATTATCTGAAGCATAGCGGCAAGCCTGCGGGCTCCATTTCATTCCTGATTACCGGCGACGAGGAAGGCCCCGCCATCAACGGCACGATCAAGGTATTGGCATGGATGAAGGCCAACGGCCACATTCCGGACCATTGCCTGGTGGGCGAGCCCACCTGTGTGGCCAAGCTGGGCGACACCATCAAGATCGGCCGCCGGGGCTCCCTGAGTTTCATTGTTAGCGTTGCAGGCATCCAGGGCCATGTGGCCTATCCTCAGAATACCGATAACCCCATCCCAAAACTGGCGCGCTTGCTGGACCGGATTTCATTTGCAAAGATCGATGACGGCAATGACCACTTCGATCCATCGAGTCTGGCGGTGACCACCGTCGACGTGGGCAACCCTGCGGGCAATGTCGTGCCCGCCCGCGCCACGGCGAAATTCAATATCCGCTACAGCACCGAGCATGATTACGAGTCGCTGCGCCAATGGGTCGACGCCCAGGTGGCAAGCGTCAGGGAGGAACTTGGCGGAACCTGGAGCGTCACTTCCCATGAAGGCGCCGAAGCCTTCATCACCGAGCCCGGCGCCTTTGTCGGCCTCATGCAAGATGCGGTGGAACAGGAAACCGGGCTGGTGCCCAAGCTTTCAACCTCCGGCGGCACATCGGACGCGCGCTTCATCAAGAACTATTGCCCGGTGCTGGAATTTGGCCCGACCAATGCAACCTCCCACAAGGTTGACGAGCACATATCGGTTGAAGAGCTGCTCGCCACCCAAGTGATCTATGGCCGGGTCATCGCCGCCTATTTCAATAATCAACCCTGATGAGATAAAGCCCTTCCGGCGGAGCGACCGCACCGCAGGCGGTGCGTTCCTTCGCTTCAAGGGCTGCCTTCATATCAGCAACCTTCCATTTGCCGTCGCCCACCAGTTTCAGCGAGCCCACCATGGATCGCACCTGACTGTGCAAGAACGAGCGTGACTCCGTGCGAATTTCAATGAACTCGCCGAAGCGGGCCACATCGAGACGGTCCAGTGTGCGCATCGGTGATTGCGCTTGGCACTGGCTGTCGCGGAAGGTTGAAAAATCATGGTGGCCGACCAGCGCCTGCGCCGCCTCATGCATGGCGCCCGCATCAAGCTCCACCGGCACAAACCACACCTGGCCAAGATCAAGAGTTGGCGGCGCGCGGCGGTTGAGAATGCGGTAGAGATAATGCCGCTTGGTGCCGGAAAAGCGGGCATCGAAAGCATCCGGCACAAGATCAGCTTCAAGAACGCAAACCCTGTGCGGCCTGACGCCGGCATTGATCGCGTTGCGCAGGACAAAGGTATCCCATTCGCGCAACAGGTCCACGTGGGCAACCTGACCAAGCGCATGGACACCTGAATCCGTGCGGCCCGCCCCCTGCAACTGGGCCGGCGCGCCATTGATGCGCGCAATGGCGTCCGTCAAAACACCTTGCACCGTTTTATCCGTGAGTTGAATCTGCCAGCCCTTGAAGCGCGTGCCGTCATATTCAATGGTGAGCTTGTAGCGCGGCATCAGGCGGGCTTCGTGCCGGGTGCGATGGGAAATCCGCGCAGGAATGTAGCGGCATCCATAACGCCCTTCCCCTCACGTTGCAGCAGAAGAAATTTTATCGCACCGCTGCCGCACGCAAATGTTAGCGAATCATCCACGACTTGATCGATAGCTTGCGCCTTGAGAATTTTGACGCGCGAGCCAGCGAGGCTGCACCAGGCACCGGGAAATGGCGACAGCCCATGAATATGGTTGCGCACCTCCACGGCCGGTTTTGAAAAACCAATTTTCGTTTCGGTCTTGTCAATTTTCTTGGCGTAGGTGACGCCTTCTGCAGGTTGCTGTGTTCCCACGTCTTCAGGGTGCAGCAAAACCTCACCCATCAGTTTCGCGCCGAGCGCCGCCAAGTCATCATGCAAGGAGGACGCGGTTGTTTCGGGAGTGATGGGGACACGGCCCACCTTCATAATCGGTCCGGTATCCAGCCCCAACTCCATGCGCATGATGGTGATACCCGATTCCGCATCACCCGCCATGACGGCGCGTTGAATGGGCGCAGCGCCGCGCCAGCGCGGCAGCAGCGAGGCGTGAACATTGAAACAGCCAAAGCGTGGCGCACCCAGAATCGCCTGTGGCAGGATAAGACCAAAGGCCACCACGACCGCCGCGTCAGCTTTCAGATCAGCGAAGGCTTTTTGCTCGTCAGCAGATTTCAGCGAAAGTGGTGTTCTAACCTCGATGCCCTGTGCTCCCGCATAATCTTGCACCGGCGAAGGCCGCACACTCTGTCCCCGTCCAGCGGGCCGTGGCGGCTGCGAATAGACGGCGGCTATCTCATGCCCCGCCGCGATTAAAGTTTTCAGCGTGACCACCGCGAAATCAGGCGTGCCCAGGAACACGAGCTTCATCGGCTCAAAGCTTTCCCAGCTTCTGCGCCTTCACGAATTTTTTCACCACGCGGTCGCGCTTCAGCTTGGAAATATAGTCGATGAACAGCACCCCGTTCAGGTGATCGATTTCATGCTGCACGCAGGTGGCCAGCACCCCGTTTGCGACAATTTCCTGTGCCTCGCCCTGCCGGTCGAGATAGCGCACCTTCACCTCAGATGGCCGGGAAACCATTTCATAGAACTCCGGAATGGAAAGGCAGCCTTCCTCGTAATCGCTCAACGCCTCGCTAGCCGACATGATTTCCGGGTTGGCCATAAACAGGGGCTGGCGCGCCTCGCCATCCTTGGACAGGTCAATCACCACCAGCCGCTGCGGCACGCCGACCTGGATGGCAGCCAGCCCAATGCCCGGCGCGTCATACATGGTTTCCAGCATGTCATCGAACAGCTTGCGGATAGCCTTGTCCACGCCCACAACGGGCTTGGAGGTTTGCCGCAAAAGCGGGTCGGGCAGGGTGATGATGTCGCGCAGGCTCATGGCCCTCAGATAAGCGAGAGGGCCTTTCAGGTCAATCGTGGCAGCCTCTGGCAGCAGCGGCAAAGGAGCCAATCCCGCCCTTGCCTTTTCAGCCCAAAACACCGATATATCCTCCGGGAGGTTGGCGGCGGACGTACCGCTCGCCAACCGGGTCAGGTCCGGAAGGAAGCAGCCCCAACGAGATCGGAACGGGTTGCCCGTCCAGCCTCCCACCTCTAGTATTCTGAGCCATCATGACGGAAACACCAGACACCATGAGCGCTCAAGGCTACCGCGTCCTCGCCCGCAAATACCGTCCGCAGAATTTCGCTGACCTCATCGGCCAGGAAGCCATGGTGCGCACCCTTACCAACGCCGTGGCCACGGGCCGCATCGCCCAGGCCTATATGCTGACAGGCGTGCGCGGCATCGGCAAAACCACCACCGCCCGCCTCATCGCCCGCGCCCTGAATTACCCCGGCGCTCCTTCCATCGAAATGCCGGAACTTACCCCCCAGTGCGAGGCCATTCTCGAATCGCGCCACATGGACGTGATTGAAATGGACGCGGCGTCCAACACCGGCGTCGACAACATGCGCGAAATTATCGACAGCGTGCGCTATGCGCCCGTGTCGTTGCGCTACAAGATCTACATCATCGACGAAGTCCACATGCTCTCCAAGAGCGCCTTCAATGCCCTGCTCAAAACCCTTGAAGAGCCGCCGCCGCACATCAAGTTCATCTTTGCCACCACCGAAATCCGCAAAGTTCCCGTCACCATTCTCTCGCGCTGCCAGCGCTTTGATTTGAAGCGGCTGGATGCGGCCCTGCTCATGCAGCACTACGCCCGTATCGCCGCCCTTGAGAATGTCACCATCGACGAGGAATCGCTGCGCATGATCGCCCGCGCTTCCGAGGGCTCCGTGCGCGATGGCCTGTCGCTGCTCGATCAGGCCATTGCCTATGGCGAAGGACAGGTGAAGGCCGCTGACGTCGCCGGCATGATGGGACTCATCGACCGCTCACGCATTATCGATTTGTTTGACGCAGTGATGACCGGCGATACGGCAAAGGCCGTTTACGAGATTGAAGCCCAGCATGAAGGCGGCGGCGATCCGGAGACTATCCTTAATGACCTCGCCGATTTTGTCCATTGGGTGACGCGGCTGAAAGTGGTGAAGGATTCAGCCCTCACCGATCCTTCGCGCACCGAGGCGGAAAAATCACGGGGCAGCGACTATGCAGCGCGCCTTAGCATGGCGCATCTGACGCGGGCCTGGCAGATGCTGCTGAAAGGCATCACTGAGGTGAGTTATGCGGCGCAGCCCTTGCTTGCCGCCGAAATGGTGCTCATTCGCCTCGCCCATGCGGCGGACCTGCCTTCCGGCGAGGATTTGGTAAAACTTGTGAAGCAGGCTCCGCCCGCTGAAAAATCAGCCCCCATCGTCATGGCCCAGCCCGCAAAACGCGAGCTGCCCATGGCCGAATCCGTGGGCTCGCTGGCACTGAAGCCGGAGCCAGCGGCCCCGCAGGCTCCGACCGAAACCCGGGCCTTCTCAAATTTCGCCGATATCATCGCCCTGGTTGTCGAGAAGCGCGACGTGAAACTGAAGGGCGACCTCGAACGCTTTATCAGGCCCATTCGCGTGGCCCCCGGCCAGATTGAACTGGCCATGGAGCAGGGCGCTTCTCCCGGACTTCCCGGAGAGCTGTCGCGGAAACTTGAAGCCTGGACGGGCCGTCGCTGGATGGTGCTGGTGGCCAAGGAGGGCGGCGACAAGCCGCTCGCGCTCCAGAAAAAAGACGCAAAGGAGTCAGCTTTCCGCGAAGCCCGCGAGGAGTCTGCCGTGCAGGCCATCCTCAAACGCTTTCCCGGCAGCACGGTAACCGATGTGCGCGATCCCGAAACCCTGAAACCAGTGGAAGAGAGT
This sequence comes from Hyphomicrobiales bacterium, assembly GCA_038251095.1. Lineage (GTDB taxonomy): Bacteria > Pseudomonadota > Alphaproteobacteria > Rhizobiales > Aestuariivirgaceae > Aestuariivirga. Next base: position 28,985 of record JBBSBQ010000029.1, on the reverse strand, counting down.
GATGAAGAATCTCGGTGACATGATGAAGCAGGTCCAGGCCATGCAATCCAAAATGGCTGATATGCAGACCAAGCTGGAAACGGCAACCGTGACCGGCCAGTCCGGCGGCGGACTGGTAAAGGTGACGCTCACCGGCAAGGGCGCCATGTCGGCCCTTCAAGTGGACTCTTCTCTCATGAAGGAAGACGAGAAGGAAATTCTCGAAGACCTCATCGTGGCAGCCCACGCCGATGCCAAGGCCAAGAGCGAAGCGCTGATGGCCGAAGAAATGAAATCGGTGACCGGCGGCCTGGCCTTTCCGCCCGGCATGAAGCTGCCCTTCTGAGATGAAGCGGACTGCGGGTGTTGAAATCGAGCGGCTTATCCAGCTGCTGGCAAAACTGCCGGGGCTTGGCCCGCGCTCGGCCCGCCGCGCCGCTTTGTACTTGATCAAGAACAGGGAGAAGCTTTTGTCCCCCCTTTCGCTTGCCATGGCTGACGCTCAGGACAAGGTGACCGTATGCAGCACCTGCGGGAATGTCGATACGATTGATCCCTGCACCATTTGCAGCGACCCGCGCCGCGACCGCACCATTCTCTGCGTGGTGGAGGAGGTGGGCGACCTCTGGGCCCTCGAGCGCGCCGGCGCCTGGACCGGCCTTTACCATGTCCTCGGCGGCACCCTTTCTGCCATGGAAGGCGTGCGCCCCGAAGACCTGGCCATTAACCACCTGATTGAACGCGCCGCAGCGTCGGGCATGCATGAAGTCGTGCTGGCCACCAACGCCACGGTGGAGGGCCAGACCACCGCCCATTACATCACCGAGCGCCTGAAGGGATTGGGCCTCAGCACCTCGCGCCTCGCACATGGCGTGCCCGTGGGCGGCGAGCTGGATTACCTCGATGAAGGCACGCTGACGGCTGCCATGCGGGCCCGGCGGCCGTTTTAATTAAGAGTCTGTAAACCTTGCCATAAACTTAACGCCACGCGAGGCCTATATGGACCGTGGCTTGCTCCTTTGCCTCCATACCCCCCGGAATTCCGTTTCGGATTGAGACAAAGGAGCGAAAAGATGCAAATCTGTTCAAAATTGCAACGTCTTGTAAAGAACTTCTGCAGCTGCCAGAAGGGCTCCATTGCCGTTATGTATGCCGTTTCGGCCATTCCCATTTTTGTGGCCGCCGGATCTGCCGTCGATTATATCCGTTATCTCGCCAATACAACCGAATTGCAGGCGGCCCTCGATTCCGCCGCCCTCGCTGCTGCCTCAACGCCGGAAGCGACTGACGCCCAGCGTCTTGCCCTGGCAGAGGCGACCTTCGTCAGAAACTTGGAGGGCGGGGACCTCGCAGGCTCCGCGATCGTCCGCAGCTTTGATATTGAAGACGAGACGGTGGTTGCCAACGCCGACATGGACATGGGAACATCTCTGATGCAGCTTGCCGGCATTAAAACCATGAAGCTCTCGGTCGGCACGGAAATAGCGGTTCCCGCAAACAAGAACGCCGAGATCGCCTTGGTGCTGGATTATTCCGGTTCCATGAATGAGATGATTGCCGGCGGCGTGAAATATGTGGCCATGAAGAATGCCGCCAAAGACCTGATCAGCAATCTTGAAGCGGCGAATCCTGACAAGGTAAAATTCGCCCTCGTGCCGTTCTCGCACCACGTCTACGGCACGTTTCCAAAATCCAGCATTCTTGGACAAACCGGCAGCGGCAACTGGACTGGCTGTACCCAGGACCGCAAGTATCCCTACAACCTCACGGATGCAACGCCAACTTCAGACAACAATACAAAGTGGGGCCAGGCCCAAGCTCCTGTCCATGCGTCCTCGGGCTGCAGCGGCTACATCAGCAACAATCTCGTCATGAAACCGTTGAACAATGATTTTACTTACCTGAAATCACGCCTTGACATGATGACGCCTTATGCCTGGACCCATATTGCCCTGGGCGTGGAGTTCGGCTTTCACATGCTCTCCGACAACGCGCCCTTTAGCGAGGGTGTGAGCTATGACGACAAAGAAACGCAAAAATTCATGGTGGTTCTCACCGACGGTGCCCAGACCGAACCCGCCTTCGGCCCTGGTGGCACACGGACCGTGGCCCAAGGTGAATCAAACCTTGAGGCTCTTTGCACGAACGCGAAGGCCAAAGGCATTACCATGATCACCATTGCCTATGATCTTGACGACAATGCCACCACGAATCGGTTGAAGAACTGTGCAACCGATCCGGACAAGAATTTCTTCGTGGCAACGAGCGCCGCCGCCGTGGCCGGGGCTTTCGAGAATATCAAAACGCTCATCACCGCCCAGGTCTTCGTCAGCAAATAATTCTTTTGTAAACGAATCATTGTAGGTTCCGGATTCATGTCCGGGACCTATAATTTTGCATGAAACCGAACTCTATCTGCCCGTGAAACGCTTTCTCGAAGCGCAGGGCTATGTCGTGAAAGCCGAAATCGGCGATTGCGATGTTTTGGCCGTCAGGGGCGATGAGCCGCCGATGATTGTCGAATTGAAAACCTCATTCAATCTCCAGCTTCTATTCCAGGGCATTGACCGCCAGAGCGTGACCGACACGGTCTATCTCGCCATTCCGGAACCGAAACGCTCTCTCCCGAGTGACATCTTGCGGCTGTGCAAGCGCCTCGGCCTCGGCTTGCTGGTGGTGAATGGCCAATGGGTCGAGGCCTATCTCGATCCCGCTCCTTACCAGCCCCGCAAAGTCCCGCGCCGCAAATCCCTGCTCCTGCGCGAGTTTCAGCGCCGGGTAGGCGATCACAATTCCGGCGGCAGCAGCAAGCGCCCCCTGGTCACCGCCTACCGGCAAGACGCCTTGCGCTGCGTGAAATTTCTCAAGACCACCGGCGCTTCAAGGATATGCGACATTGTCGCGCAAACCAAAGTCGAGCGCGCCGCGTCAATCCTCCGGCGCGATGCCTATGGTTGGTTCGTGAAGGAAGCGCGCGGCATCTATTTCCTCTCGCCCAAAGGCGAGGCGGCGGTGACAACCTTCGGGGATGTCTTGGCCGTTGTCTGAATTTCCGGATGGGACTTCCGGACGCGCCGTTTGAGCCGCCGGATGCCCCACCATACAATCAGGAGTATGACGGGCACGAGGATCCAGTCGGGGAAATTGACAGCTTCGCCGAAGAAATGCTTTGCCGCGCCATTTGCAAATATGGCGACAATGTTGAACAGGTAATAGCTGATGGCGACGACCGAAATGCCCTCAACCGTTTCCTGCAGCATCAACTGCTGCCGGGCGCGCGCTTCCATGGAGCGCAGCAGCTGCTGGTTCTGGCCTTCCAGCGCAATGTCAACGCGGGTGCGGAGCAGGTTGCTGGCCCGTTCGCTGCGCCGCGCCAGATCGGCGATGCGCTCGGCCACGGCAAAGCAGGTGGTCATTGCCGGGCTGAAGCGGCGGTCGAGAAATACCCCGATGCGCTGGTAGTTGATGGCCCGCTCCTCGCCAAGCTCGGCGATGCGTTTGGTGACCAGTGCGCTATAGGCGCGCGCTGCCGCAAAGCGGAAACTGCTGCGGTTGGACATCTCCTCCACATCGCGCGCGGTGGTGCTGAGGCTGGTGAGCAGCCGGGCGTCTTCCTCGATGCCTTGCGTCGAAAGCATGCCTTCAATGGTTTCTGCCAGAGATTTTTCAAGGGGCCCGAGGCGGCGTTGCAGGTCGAGCGCCAGGGGAAAAGCCAGCAGCGCCATCATCCGGTAGGTTTCAATTTCATGAACGCGGCGCGAGACGCGGCCCAGTGACAGGGGCGTGAGGCCGTGGTCCAGAATCAGCATGCGCGTATAGCCATCCTTGCCGATCTTGAAATCCGTCCACACCGTGGCACGTCCATGACTTACCCGCGATCCCGCCAGATCCTCATGGCCGAAGTATTGTTTGAGAAATTGCGGGGTCGGCGGTTTCATGTCCGAGGACATGATTTCCGTGTGAATGGCAACCAGTCGTTTACCCGGCAGCTCATCAATCCAGCCCAGAGGCAGGAGTGCAATCGCCTCCTGCTTTTTCCGCGTATTCTGCGCCGTCACGCTGATCCGGTAAAATTCCCCGTGGCGCTCATACTTGAACAGGGTCGAGGCAAGCTCGGCGCTGTGGTGGCGGGCTCCGCCCGCAGGCGGCTTCACCCCGAACGCGTCACAGAGTTTCAGCACCTGCAAAAGCGGATCGCTGTCCTCTTTGCTCAGGGTGAAGGCCAGATGGGTGATGCGGGCAGGGGCCGAGACCGTAAGCCCCGGCCGGCCATGGATTTCGTCGTTAAGGATTTGGCGAAATTCGTGATCCTGCATTATTTGCAACTGTTATGGGCCGGTTTATTGGGGGTCAATGCGGCGCAATCGCCGTGAGAGGGATTGACGCAGGCCGTATTCCCGCTAGCTTTGCTGAAACCGAATTCAATATGAGGCGGGTGTGACGGCAACCATCGAAACGACATCACCACCAACAAGCCGCAAGGCCTCAAGGCCAGTCAGGCGGCAGCAATTGATCGATGCCACCATCGCGGTTCTGGCTCGGAAGGGCTATTCCGCCCTGACCGTGGCCGACGTTGCCAAAACCGCGGGGCTATCCGTGGGCATCATCAATTTTCATTTTGAGAGCAAGGAAAAACTTCTTGCCGCCTGCCTCACCCATTTGGCCGAGGAATATTACCGCAACTGGCAAGGAGCCCTTGTCACGCCGGGAACCACGGTGGCCGAGAAGCTGCAAATGGTTATCCTCGGTGATTTCAACGACAAGATTTTTACTCCCGACAAGCTCGCCGCCTGGATTGCCTTCTGGGGCGAAACCCAGGGCAGGCCCGTCTATGTGGAAATATGCTCGGACTACGACGAGAAACGCGCCAGGACGGTGGCCAGCCTGTGCGAGAAGATCATCAAGGATGGTGGCTACAAGCTGGTACCAGGCACGGTGATGCGGGCGCTTGAATCCCTGGGGGATGGCTTGTGGCTCGGCGTGGCGGCCGGAAATTCACCTGCGAAACTCACCATCAATGCCAGTCAGGCGCGCCAGGCGCTGCAGGCCATGCTCGTTTCCTTCTTTCCAAAGCATTTCCCTTCATGAGCTATGAATTGCCAGCCGAGACGCTGCAATGGCGCCGGAAAGTACGGGCCTTTGTCGAAAGCGAACTGCAGCCGCTGGAACTGCAGGCAGAAATGAACGAGGGCCGGATTCCCGCCGAGATCCGCAAGCGCCACGAAAAATTTGCCATCGATGCGGGCATCACGCTCATGGATATGCCGAAGTCGTTGGGGGGACTGGCGCTGCCCCTGCTCACCCAGGTGGCCATCGTTGAGCAATTCGGCCGGGTGACAAATGCGCTGGGCTGGTGCTACGGCGAAGTCCAGAGCTGGATGTTTGAGGCCTGCAACGCCGACCAGGTGAAGCGCTATATTTTGCCGACGACACGCGGCGAAGTTCACTTGTGCTATGCCATCACCGAGGAAGATGCAGGCTCCGATCCCGGCGCCATCAAGACCACCGCCATCCGCCATGGCGATCACTATCTTGTTACCGGTGAGAAATGGCATGTCACCAGCTACAACCTGGCCAATACCATGGTGGTGCAGGCCAAATTGCAAAGTGGCGAGCACTGCCTATTTTTCTGCCCCATCAATGTGCCCGGTGTTCGCGTTGTGCGCACTCCGCTTTATGCCCATACCTATGATCACCACCATCCCATCGTCTCGTTCATCGATGTGAAGATCCCGGTGACCGATCGGATTGGAGAGGAAGGGGCGGGCATGGATTTCACCCACGCCTGGTTCCGCCGCGAACGCCTGATGATCGCGGCGCGCTGCTGTGGCGCCATGGCCCGGCTGATTGAGGAAGCAACGGATTTTGCCAAGACCCGCGTTGTCTCTGGCGAGGCCATAGCCAATTACCAGCTCATCCAGGCCATGCTCGCCGACAGCGTGGTTGATTTGCAGGCGGCCCGGCTGATGACCTACGAGGCCGGCGCCGCCCATGACCGGGGCGGCGACCTGAAGGCGCTGCATGCCCGCTGTTCCATGGCCAAGCTCTTCGCCTCGGAAGCGGCCTTCCGGGTGGCCGACCGCGCCGTGCAGATTTTCGGCGGCCGCGGCTATATGCGTGAAAACGTTGCCGAGCGTTTCTTGCGGGAAATCCGTGTCGACCGCATTTGGGAAGGAACCTCGGAAATCCAGCGGCTGATCATCGCCCGGTCACTTTTGAAAAGAGGGCTTGAGGCCACCGCCGGAAACAACTAGGATTTGAACAAATATTCAGTACTGAGGCCAACAAGAGCCAAAAAGGGAGTAGAAAATGAAACTAACGCGCAGATCATCTTTAGGCCTGATGGCGGGTGCCGCTCTGGCCATGCCCTATATAAGCCGGGCCCACGCCCAGGAAGAAGCTGTCCTCAACGTCTTTAACTGGACCGATTATATCGGCGAGACGACCATTGAGGATTTCCAAACGGCCACCGGCATTCAGGTCACCTATGACCTTTATGACTCGACCGAAGCCATGGAAGCTAAGATGCTGGCCGGCAGTTCCGGTTTCGATGTGGTGATCCAGGCCGGTTCCACCCTCGAACGCTTCACTGAAGCAAAAGTCTATCAGCCGCTTGACCGTTCGAAATTGACCAACTGGGGCAATCTTGATCCGGTGAGCCTGAAAACCGTTGAAGGCTGGGACCCCGGCAACGTCTACGGCGTTCCCTACATGTGGGGCACCGTGGGCCTGACGTTCAATGTTGACATGGTCAAGGAACGCATCCCCGATGCGGATTTGACCAGTCTCGACATCCTTTTCAAACCGGAAAATGCCGCCAAGCTTGCCGACTGCGGTATTTCCGTTCTGGAAAGCCCCGGCGATGTGATCCCCATGATGCTGGCCTATCTGGGCCTTGATCCCAACACCACAAATCCGAAGGATTTTGATGCCGTGGTCAAGGCCTTTGCGCCGGTCCGCCAATATATCCGGGCCTTCGATGCTTCCAACTATCTGAACGCTATTCCCAACAAGGAATTGTGCGTGATCAACAACTGGTCCGGGGACTATGCAACGGCGAATGCCCGCGCCAAGGAGGCCGGCATCGATCTCAATCTTGCCTATCATGTGCCCAAGACGGGCTGCCCGGCTTGGTTTGATATCTGGTGTGTTCCAGCCGACGCCAAGCATGTCGATAACGCCCACAAGTTCATCAACTACATGATGGAGCCTGAAGTTATCGCAAAGTGCACGAACTACACCAACTATGCCAACGTGAATCTCGCGGCCAACAAGTTCGTCGATCCGGCCATTCTTGCCGACCCCGCGGTTTATCCCGATGATGAACTGAAGAAGCGCTTGTGGACCCAGAAATCGATGAGCTCGGATCTTGAGCGGGCCCGAACCAGGGCCTGGAGCACCATCAAGACAGGCTCACCTTCCTGACACCAGATTAGCCCGGCAAACCCTGCCGGGCTGAATTTTTTGGGGACGCATAATGGGCATAGAGAATAGCGGCAAAGCCTGGGAAAACTCGACGACCGCGCCGTTCATCCGGATAGAAAGCGTCACCAAGAAATTCAGTGACTTCATAGCCGTCAACAACGTGAGCCTCGATATTTACAAGGGCGAACTATTTGCCCTTCTCGGCGGCTCCGGCTGCGGCAAGACTACCCTGCTGCGCATTCTTGCCGGATTTGAGTCGCCCACTGAAGGCCGCGTCTGGATTGACGGCCAGGACATGACCAGCGTTCCGCCTTATGAGCGGCCGGTAAACATGATGTTCCAGTCCTACGCCCTGTTTCCCCACATGACGGTGGAGCAGAATGTCGGCTACGGCCTGAAGCACGAAAAGCTCACCGATGTCCAGCGCAAGGACCGGGTGAAGCAGATGCTCGATCTCGTCCAGCTCTCGCAGTTTGCCGGGCGCAAGCCCCATCAATTGTCCGGCGGCCAGCGCCAGCGCGTGGCCCTTGCCCGGGCCCTGTCCAAGCAGCCCAAGGTTCTGTTGCTGGATGAGCCGCTCGGCGCCCTCGATAAGAAATTGCGCGAGCACACCCAGTTTGAAATCATGAACATCCAGGAGAAGACCGGCATCACCTTTGTCGTCGTTACCCACGACCAGGAGGAAGCGATGACGCTTTCCACCCGCATTGCCGTCATGGACAAGGGTGTCATACGCCAGACCGGCACACCCACCGAAGTCTATGAATTTCCCAAGACCAAATTCGTCGCCGACTTCATTGGTTCGATTAACCAGTTCGCCGGCACCGTCAAATCCGTGACCAAGGACAAGGCCACCATCGCCTGTGCCGATTGGGGCGGCGAGATTACTGTCAATCGGGATGCCTCGGTTGATGTGGGCCAGAATGTTTCCGTGGCCGTCCGCCCGGAAAAAATTTCGATCAGCAAGAAACCCCTGGCCAAGGGCCTCAATGCGGTGGAAGGCAAGGTCATTGATCTTGGCTACTTCGGCAAGGATTCGCTCTACCGCGTGAAACTTCCTTCATCGGCGCTAATCCGCGTCAACCGGGTGAATGACCAGCGCGGGCATGAAACCGAGCGTGTTGCCCAGTGGGAAGACCAGGTCTGGCTTTCCTTTGAGCCATCAGCCGCAATTCTGTTGAAGGATTAGCCCATGGCTGGCGTCGTTCCGCAGAAATCCGGACCTGTGCCGCAGGAACTTGAATTGCCCGGCGGCAAGAGCGGCTTTCGCAACTGGCTTGACCGCAATGCCTGGCGCGACATCATCATCGCCGTGCCCTATGTCTGGCTTCTTTTGTTTTTCGTGGTGCCCTTCTTCATCATTATCGCGATGAGCCTTGCATATTCTGTGATCGCCCAGCCCCCCTTCAGGTATGATCAGACTTGGCCCTTTGTCACGTTCGACAATTTTGCCCGGCTCTTTTCCGATTATGTCTATCTCCGTGGCTATCTCACCTCGCTTCGCAACGCGCTGCTTGCAACGGCGCTCTGCCTGCTTTTGGGCTATCCAATGGCCTTGGGAATAGCGCGCGCCAAGGGCGTCTGGCGCAATATGCTCCTCCTCCTCATCATTTTGCCGTTCTGGACCTCGTTCCTGCTCCGCGTTTATGCCTGGATCGGCATGATGGGAAGCAATAGCTGGTTCAACCGCGGGCTCACGTCTTTCATCAATGTCTTCCTCCCCGCGGCGTCTGAAATCCATTCGGTTCCGATGATGAATTCGAACTTCGCAGTCATTCTTGTGGTGGTCTATTCATACCTTCCCTTCATGATCCTGCCGCTCTTCGCCAATCTGGAAAAACTTGATTACACCTTGAACGAGGCGGCGATGGATTTGGGCTCCAGGCCCATGCAGGTGTTCCGCGATGTGACGCTGCCCCTCTCCATGCCGGGCATTGTCGCCGGCTGCCTTCTGGTTTTCATTCCGGCAACCGGCGAGCTGGTCATTCCGAGCCTAGTGGGCAATGCCGCCGACCCGATGATTGGCCGGGTGATCAATGACGAATTCTCTCTCAACCGCCATTGGCCCATGGCCTCCACCATTGCAGTGGCCCTGCTCATGCTCCTCGTCGTGCCCATCATGCTCTACAACAGGATGCAGGAGAAAGCCTCGGAGGGAGTGAAGTAATGCGCCAGCGCTCCACCTTCCTCATATCAGTCTTGTGTTTCGGCTTTGCGTTTTTCTACATTCCGATCATCTCGATGATCGTCTTCTCCTTCAACAAGTCGAGGCTTGCCACGGTCTGGGGCGGCTTCTCGGTTGAATGGTATTTCAAGCTGTTCAAGAATGCCCAGATCATCAATGCGGCAACCCTGTCGCTTGAAATCGCGGTGATCAGTGCCACCTTCGCAACAATCCTCGGCACCATGGCGGGCATGGCTCTTGCGCGGTTTTCGAAGTTCCGCGGCCGCACTTTATTTTCCGGGCTCGTATCGGCGCCGCTCATCATGCCGGAAGTCATCACTGGTGTTTCCATGCTGCTGCTGTTTGTTTTCATGGAGCGCTACTTCGGCTGGCCGGCCAAGCGCGGCTTCACCACAGTCACTATTGCCCATACCACTTTTTCACTTTCTTACGTGGCCGTGATCATTCAATCGCGCTTGCAGTCGATAGATGTGTCGCTGGAGGAAGCCGCCATGGACCTGGGCTCAAAGCCCTGGCAGGTACTGTTTGACGTGACTTTGCCGATCATCGCGCCCGCCATGATTTCCGGCTGGCTGCTGGCCTTTACCATTTCGCTCGATGACGTGGTCATTACCAACTTCACTACCGGGCCGGGGGCCACGACGCTGCCAATCCTGATCTGGGGCAAGGTGAAACTCGGCGTCACTCCGGACATCAATGCATTGGCGACCCTGATTGTGCTTGTGGTCAGTATCGGTGTTGGCCTTGCCGGCTATCTCATGTACCGGACCGAGAAAAAACGCGACCACGATATCCAGATGGCCCTTGCCGCCAACAAGTAAGGACTGAGAATCGTGAAGTCGACCCGTCAAAGAGGGCGGCGGCGACTTCGTCGGGTTCTCTTCCGCGTAGTGATGAGTCAGGCGGCCAACCGCGAGATCGACTCATTCATGACCGTTCCCCGCTCGCGCCCAGGGTGAGGAGAAGTTCGTCGAGTTGCTCGAACTGCTCGGGCATCCCGCCCTCCATCCCGGCGATGGCTTCGTCGAGAGCTTCCTTCGAGGGATAGAGTTCGTGCAGGACCAGCAGAGTCTTGCCGCCTTTTTCCTCGCAGGTCAGCGTGGTCACCGGAGCGTCATCACCTTCCTCATTGGTCCAGACGAGGCGCGAGTGCGGTGTCGCTTCGATATACCCGCCGAAGAACGCCATAGAGTTCGAGGCATCGTGTCCGAATTCGAGACGGTATCTGCCTCCGGCACGAACATCCATCTCGCAGGAAAGCAGGGGTACGCCCGCCGATTTCGGCGCCCACCATCGCATAAACAGCTCAGCCTTGGTCCACGCCTCAAACACAATGCGCGCCGGGGCGTCGAAGGTTCTCGTAACGACCAGCTCACGCTCCGACTTCCGTTCGATCGTCGTGCGGTTATTCATGGGATTGGGCTCATTTTCTCTTCTGTCGTCCATCGCCTTTCTCCTTCTGTTTCAATTCCTCGACAAGCTTGTCCAACTCGTCGAAGCGTGTGGCCCAGAGCTGGCGGTACCTCTCGATCAATGCTGCTTCTTCCTCCAGTCCGCGTAGGCCGAGCTTGCAGGTCCGCACGCGCCCGATCTTCTCAGTGCTGACGAGCCCCGCCCGCTCCAAAACGCCGACGTGCTTCTTCATGCCCGTGAGGGTCATGTGGAACTTCTCGGCAAGGTCCGTGATCGAAGCGTCTGCACGTCCGAGCTGCTCCAGAACACCGCGTCGGGTGGCGTCCGAGAGCGCGGCGAACGAGGCATCGAAGCGGGTTTGAGTATACTGAACCATATGGTTCAGTGTGTAACACACGGATTGGCGTCATGCAACAGGAGACCGTACGGCAGCTGCGTTGCCGGTCGTCCTCTCTCAAGGAAAGACGGAAACTGGAGTTAGTCGTTGCTGCTGACAAGTTTCGGCTTGGCCTCGGCAAGCTTAGCCGGTTCTTCCACATCGAGGCTTTCGATGCGGAGTCCGCGCCTGACGATTTTTTCCGCCGAGAGGGAGAGTTTTTCCAGGTCCGAATTGGCATTGCCGAAATGCTTTTGCAGATCGCCGACACGCTCCTTGAGCCGCCCCACGTCTTCCAGCAGGCGCATCACCTCGATCTTGATGACATGGGCTTGCTCGCGCATGGCTGAGTCTTTAAAAATCGCCTGCATGGTCTGGATGAGCAGCATCAGCACATTGGGCGAGGCGATGATCACCCGCACCCGGTGGGCTTTCTGGATGACGTCCTCGAATTTCTCGTGAAGGTCCGCATAAATGGATTCGGACGGCACGAACATGATGGCAGTCTCATGGGTCTCGCCAGTGATCAGGTATTTTTCGGCAATGTCCTTCACATGCTTGCTGACGTCGCTCCGCAGCCGCACCTCGGCGGCGCGCAGGTCACCCTCGCCCTTGGCCTCGCGCAGCGCGTTGAAGGCCTCCAGCGGAAACTTGGCATCGATCACCAGTTTGAGCTCCGAATCCGGCAGGCTGATCAGGCAATCCGGCCGCATGCCATTGGTGAGCGTAGGCTGGAAGGCATAGGCCCGGGCATGAAGCCCGTCACGCACGATGGCTTCCATGCGCCCCTGGCCATAGGCGCCGCGCGCCTGCTTGTTGGAGAGAATGTCCTTGAGCGAGATCATTTCGGTTGAAAGCGAGGTGAGATTCTTCTGGGCGGCATCGATGACCGCCAGACGCTCATAGAGATGGGTCAGCGACTGCGTGGTGCGTTCCGCCTGATCTGTGAGGCCAAGGCCAATGCGCTGCCCCACATGGTCCAAGCGCTCATCGAGGGTGCGGGTTAAATGGGCCTGTGCACCCTGCGACTGGTCGGCAAAATTGCGCAGCGACCCCGCCATCTCGGCCAACCGGTATTCCAGCTCCGAGGCGCGCCGCATGGCCTCAAGGGTTTCGCTTTTCCGGTTGCGCTGTGCCCACCAAGTGACGATCAGGGTGGCAAGGATAAGAACCAGGGCCAGGGCAGCGCCCGCCAGCAAAACATCAAGCAGGGTGAAGGCCTGGGAGCCGATTTGAAGAATGATTTGGTCAAGTTGCATGAAATGCTACTAGCGCGATTCGCCAAAAGAAGCGTGGCCCGTCCACACTCAACTAAGCGTGGACGGGCCCTTGACCCGCACAACTCGGGACGGCGACAGGAGCCGCACAGGTCAACTCGCTCACAAACAGGGGTAGCTTATTAGGTTCCCGAAACTTTTCCCTCTCAAGAACCAGCTTTTTAGGCTGGCTAATCCCCGCTGGATTAAGTGTGAGAGTGGCTTTCGATCGTGGCTTGATCACGAGCAGAACTAGGCAATGGGCGGGCAAGATTGCGGCGGGATCAAGGTAAGATCACCGCCGGAAGCCTTCATATTGAAACAATAGTAATTCGGAACAATCGCTTAGCGGCGCTTCTTCAACGGCTGGCCCAGTGTCATGACCGGGTCGATAAATTCGTTGCGCTGGGAAAAATAAATCCCGAATCCCCGGCCCAAGCCGAATACGAGTTCCTTGAATACACCGGTCATGATGACCTCCTTAACGAATAAATTACTGATTCAACGTGCTATGCCATTGAAATATGAACGAAATATAGAGATTCAAGGTGAATTGCAGAGATTCAGCTATGTGCTGCCTGCATGGCGAATCGGTCCGTGGCCCGAATCAGTGCGTCTGTGATTCCGGGTTCCGTGGCCGTATGGCCTGCATCCGGGATGATTTCGAAGGCGGCTTCCGGCCAAGCCCAGTGCAGGGCCCAGGCAGTTTCCATGGGCGTTACCACATCGTATCGGCCCTGAATTATCACGCCGGGAATGGTGCGCAGTTTAGGGGCGTTAGCCAGCAACTGGCCGTCGCGGTCAAAGAAGCCCTTGTTGACGAAGTAGTGGCATTCGATGCGGGCGAAGGCCAGGGCAAAGGCATCCCCGCCAAATTCGCTGACAAGCTGAGGATTGGGGCGCAGCGAAAGCGTGCTGGCTTCCCACTGGCTCCAGGCCTTGGCGCAGGCCATCTGCTCTTGGGCGTTGTCGCCAGTCAACCGCCTGTAATAGGCGGCAACCAGATCGCCATGCTCAGCGGCGGGGATGGGTGCCAGATAGGTTTCCCAGACATCGGGAAACAGGGCGCTGGCGCCTTGCTGATAGAACCATGTGATCTCGCTCTGCCGCACCGTGAAAATGCCGCGCAAGATAAGCTCGGTCACCCGCTCCACATGCCTTTGCGCATACGCCAGCGCCAGCGTCGAGCCCCACGATCCGCCCAGCACCTGCCAAGTCTCAATGCCGAGATGGACGCGCAGTGCTTCGATGTCGGCCACCAGATGCCAGGTAGTGTTCTCGCGCAGTTCCGCGTGTGGCGTGGATTGCCCGCAGCCCCGCTGGTCAAAAAGGATGATGCGGTAAAGCTTGGGATCATGCAGGCGGCGCAGGAAGGGGGAAATGCCACCGCCCGGCCCGCCGTGCAGGACCACCACCGGCTTGCCCTTCGGATTGCCGCACTCCTCGTAATAGATTTCATGGAGCGCCGAAACGCGAAGCCGTCCGCGTCCATAGGGCTGCAGTTCCGGATAGAATTTCCGCATCTCAGAGCGTCTGGTAACGCGCGATCACCGAGCGCTCAAGGGCTGCCGTCACCAGCTTGTCGAGGCCCAGGGTGTCACGCAGGATGGCCAGGAAGCGCAATTCCTCCTTGCCCACTGCCAAATCCGCTGCAGCAACTTCCACCGCAAGGGCATAGGCCGTTTCGCGCAGCTTCGGCGAAAGCTGGTCGCGCGCCAGTCCCAGCACAGCCATCAGGCCTTCCGGCTCCTGCAGCATCTCGCCACATTCTTGAGCCACGGTCGTGAGTCGCGCCGTGTCGAAATTCTTGAAGATCGGCAGGCTTTTTACCACCCGGCCGATCTCCTTCAATTCCGTCGCGTTGATCTTTCCTTCAACGCCCGACATGGTGACCATGACGTAGATAAGCGCCTGTTCCGTACTGATCGTGCCGGGCATGTCGTTCTCCAAATGTTGGACGCTGGCTAGCGCGTGCCCGGGCTTTTGTCGAGTGAAACTGCGGTAAACTCTTTCACCCGCTCAATCGCCTCAACCAGCCCCACCCGCTCCACCGCCACCCCCGGCGGAAACGCCGTGGTAAAGCGCGTGGCGAGCCTGGGATCGAGGATGATAAAGCAGCCCCGGTCGTTATCGCTGCGGATCAGGCGGCCAAAGGCCTGCCGCAGGCGCAGTCGCACCACCATGTCCGTATAGGCGTTGCCGCCGAAGGTTTCCCGCCGCGCCCGCTCCAGGATGGTGGGCGTGCCCCACGGCACCCGGTCCAGCACAATAAGCCGCAGCGAGTCGCCGGGCACATCGACGCCGTCGCGCACCGCGTCGGTTCCCAGCAAACAGGCATCCCGCTCGGCGCGGAACATATCGACCAACGTTCCCGTATCCATCGGGTCAACATGCTGTGCGTAAAGCGCCAGGCCCTTTTGAGCCAGCGCAATGCTCAGACGCTTGTGAACGGCGCGCAACCGCGAAATCGCCGTGAACAAGCCCAGCGCGCCGCCGCGGCTGGCGAAAAACAATTCGCGGTAGGCGGCGGCCAACTGGTCCATGTCCTCGCGGTTCACATCATTCACCACAAGCAGACGGCACTTGGAGGCGTAATCAAAGGGTGAATCATAACTTACGCGCTTGACCGGATAGGGCAGATGCACCGCCCCGGTGCGCATTTCCGCATTGGCCCAGTCATCAGGCACATCGGGCGGGCGATCCTTGAGCGTGGCGGACGTTATGATGACACCATCGGCATTCTTCAGCACCGCGAGTGCCAGGGGCTCCGTTGGGTCAACCCAGTGGGAATGCAGCCCGACATCGGCCTCACGGCCATAGATCTGGTCAATGGCAAACCATTCGACGAACAGCGGGTTCTTGGTTTCCAGCAACCGTGTCAGCATGTCGATCCAGCCGCCCACCATCAGTTCGCCGCGCTTCTTGAGCGAGCGCGAGACCGCTTCGATGCGGCCCCGGTCGTAAGTTGAAAGCTCCTGCGCCTCGTCATCAAGCCTCTTGGCCAGCGCTTCGGCCAATTTAGTCATCGGGCGTTTGAGATCATGCAGCGCCGTGGCCAGGTCTTCAGCCACCTCCGCCAATCCGTCGACCAGTGGTATGCAATCAGTTTCAATCGAATTGCCGGCATTCTGTTCGGCCCGCGCCAATACCTGCTGCCGCACCACGGAGAGGAAATGCTCGGCAACCCCTTCCGGTGTTCCCGCCTGCACCCGCCTGGTCCAACCCGGCCCAGGCAAGGCGTAAGCCGCCTGCAAGACTTTCTGCACCAGGTTTTCCGCCGTTTCATTGTCGGCCACAAGATCGCCAATACGGTCCACCAAGCCGCGCCCCCGTCGGCGTTCCGATTCAGGCCCGCGCAGCCAGCGCCGGAGTTCCGCCGTTTCAAGCGCCGTGAGATGGCCTGAAAAAGCCGAATCCGCCGCATCGAAAAGATGATGGCCCTCATCGAACACGATCCGCCGCAAACCGCTAGGAGCTGCTTCCTCTTCCTCCGTTTCAGCAACGCCAAGCGCGTAATCAATGGCAGCCTGATTTAAAACCAGCGCGTGATTGGCAATCACGATGTCGGCCTTGCGGGCGGCCCGCGCGCTGCGTTCGATGAAACATTTCTTGAAGTGCGGGCAAGCCGAATAAATGCATTCGCCGCGCCTATCCGTGAGGCCAAGCGAGGAGGGCGACAGGACCCGCGCTTCCGAGTCCAGTGCCACGTCCGAAAAAAGCGAAAGCAGCCACGACGGAAAATCGCCGCCTACCATGTCGCCGTCACGCGTGAAGCGGGCCCAGCGCGCGATAAGGGCGCCGAGCAACGCGCCGCGCGCATTGCTGGCGCCCAGCCGTCCAAACGTTTCCTGCATGTTGAGCAGGCACAAATAATTTTCGCGCCCCTTGCGGATTACAATGCGTGTGCGCCGCTCCTCCGGGTCGCCCACCAGCCGTGCGGTTTCCTGATCGAGCTGCCGCTGCAGGTTTTTAGTGTAGGTCGAAATCCACACCGGGGCGTTGTTCTTCCGGGCCCAGAGCCACGCCGGCGCGAGATAGCCTAAAGTTTTTCCAAGTCCTGTTCCCGCTTCCGCCAGCAGAATATTATTCTCGCTTTTCTTCTGCCGGGGCTCGAACGCAAAGGTGGCGGTGCCCGCATAATTTTTCTGCTGCGGCCGCGGCTCGGAAAACTTCCCCAGCACCTCGTCCAGAAAACGTGTGGCTTCCTCCGGTGTCACCCCCTCATGGCGCCCCGGCGGCCGCACCCCGTCATCTTCCCATTCCTCGATCCGGTCCCACACATTGAGGCCCGTGGCGAAGGTGCCGACATCAAGCTTGGGATTGGCCTTGAGCAACGCCGCCATTACCGGCTTCGCCCACGGCCAGTTGCTCCGCGCCAGATACGTGGCAATTTCTGCCGCTTCGCGCGGTGCCGGATAATGGCGGTTGCCGAAGCGCAACAAAAGCTCCTCGGCCACAAGCTGCAAGGTTTCAAGTTCGTCGGCAAGGGGATCAAGCGCCAGTGAGCGGGCAAAACCGGCAGGCGTCGGCGTGGCCATGCGCGCCGGGCAGACGAAGGCGAAAAGCTCCGCCACGTCCAAATGCTTTTGCTCCCTGGCCGCCCGCACTGCGGGCTTGGAAGTACCTGCTGCAAAGGCCAGACGGTCAATCAGGAATGTGGCGTGGCAAATCAGATAAGGCCTTTGCCCCAGCAGGGCGAGGCCATCGGCAGCTGCCAGCCGCCCCGTGGGTGTCGCAAGTTCGACCCCCGCAAGAACAGCCCTGTGAGTGCCGTCGGTCACGTTATTTTGATTATAGGAATCATCATTCATCCCTAGTCTTTAAGCAGGTTAAGCAGAGAAAGGGAGCCCCGTTATGGACCAGAAATATATCAACCTTTTTGATCGCTTCACCCATGGTGGCATGAACCGCCGCGATTTCATGGAAAAGCTCACTTTGCTTGCGGGCAGCACAACGGCTGCAACCGCCCTGCTGCCGCTTCTGGAAAACAATTATGCCCGCGCCGATATTTTGCCGGAAGGCGACCAGCGCATTATGAGCCAGACCCTGGAATTTACCGGCGGCAGCGGTTACTTTGTAAAGCCAAGCGCTGCAGGAAAATATCCCGGCGTTGTCATCATTCATGAAAACCGTGGCCTTAATCCGCACATCAAGGACGTGGCCCGCCGCATGGCAGCGGAAGGTTTTGCCGCCCTCGCCGTTGACTATCTGCATGGCCTGGGCGGCACCCCCGAGGACGCCGACAAGGCCCGCGACATGATCGGCACGTTGACGCCGGAGGGCATCAATGCCACGTCTTCGGCAGCCCTTGCCGCGGTGAAAGCCAATCCTGCGTCCAATGGCAAGTCGGGTGCCATCGGCTTTTGCTGGGGCGGCGGCGCGGTGAATGATTTGGCCGTCAACGATCAGGGCCTCAGCGCCGGGGTTGCCTATTACGGCCGCCAGCCCGAAGCTACCGACGTGCTGAAAATAACCGCCCCTCTGCTTCTGCAATATGGCGGCCTTGATGAGCGCATCAATGCCGGCATCCCCGCTTTTGAAGCAGCCCTCAAGGCCAACAACAAGGTCTATGAGATCCATGTTTATGAGGGCGCCAACCATGCCTTCAACAATGACACCAACACGGCCCGCTACAACAAGGATGTGGCCGAGCTGGCGTGGAGCAGGACGGTCGCATTTCTCAAAAAATACGTGAGCTAGGCAGTTGCCTTAAGAGCCGCTTCCAACTCGGCTATTCTATTGCGGAGGGGCGCAACCATTGACAGGACCTGCGCCTCTGTGAAGCGTGGCGTGATATGCTGCGGGCAATTCCAGTCATAACCCTCCACGGTGATGACCATGCCGCGTTCGGTGCGCGCGCCGTAGCCCGGGACTCGAAGCCGCTCCAGCAAAACTGCTTCATTGACTTCTATCAGCCGCACCCGTCCCAGAAGTTTCAAGCGGGTCTGGTTTGGATAGTCCATGAAGAACAGGGAGACCCGGTCATCGGTTTGCAAATTGCCGACACTCACATACTGGCGGTTTCCGGCGAAATCGGCAAAGCGGATGGTCTTTTCATCAATTATGCGGACAAAACCTGAAGGCCCGCCGCGATGCTGGATATAGGGCCATCCCGTCTCGCCGACGGTCGCCATGTAAAAACTGTCACGATCCGCGATGAAGGCCATTTCACGGGAGCCCAGGCTGTCGTGATGGGTCCCGCCTTCTTCCAGGCGGGCATAGCTGCGGCGGCTGCCGTTGCGCTCCTGGGCTTTCTTGACAGCGGCGTGAAAGCGATCTCTGCAAATTTGTGGCCCATGGTGATCCTTCCCGTATTTAATCCTGTTGCAGTCAAAGAGCGAGTTCGCTGAGGCCGGGGTGATCTGCCGGACGTGTCCCAAGCGGCCAATGATATTTGCGTTCAACTTCACGAATGAGCATGTCGTTGATGCTGGAAAATCGCCGCTGAATCAGGCCATGTGCATCAAATTCCCAATTCTCGTTGCCATAGGAGCGGAACCATTGGCCCTCCTTGTCATACCACTCATAGGCAAAGCGCACCGCAATGCGGTTGCTGCGACAACCCCAAACTTCCTTGATGAGGCGGTAGTCCTGTTCACGTTCCCACTTGCGTTCCAGGAATGAGATGATTTCATCGCGGCCCCTGGGAAATTCTGTCCTGTTCCGCCATTGACTATCAACGGTGTAAGCAAGCGCGATGCGTAGTGGATCGCGGGAGTTCCATGCATCCTCCGCCATGCGGGCTTTCTCGATAGCAGCCTCAAGTGTGAACGGGGGCAGCGGTGGGTTGTCGGTCATTTGTTGATTCCATTTTTGAACTGAACGGGGATGGAAGCGGCGCATTGCGCCGTCCCCGCAAACATCATCGGGATTCAAGCCGCCTCTCTAGCTGCTGAAACCAGGGGGAAATCAATATCCGTTCCGGTGACGTTGTTGACGTAATTCGTCAGCGTGTTGAGGGCCACATGGGTGATAATTTCAACTATTTCAGCGTCGCTGTAGCCGGCTGACTTCGCAGCCTGCAGATCATCGTCGGCAATTTGGCCGCGTGTTCTCGCAATCGTTGCGGCAAAGTGAATGGCGGCGTTGGCCTTTGCATCAATGGAGCCACCATTGCGGTTGGCTGAGATTTCGGCATCATCGAGTTTGGCCAGGTTCTTGCCAAGGTAAGTGTGGGCAGCAAGGCAGTAGTTGCACCTGTTGATCTCCGCGACAGCAAGTGCGATTCGCTCGCGAGTTTTAGTGTCGAGCTTGTCCTTGGCCAAGGCACCATTGAGTGCGAGATAGCCCTCTAACGCCGCCGGGCTGTTGCCGATCATGCGGAAGAGATTGGGAACGCTGCCCAGCATTTTTTTGACGGTTTCAAGGAATGGCTGCGAGGCTGTTGGGCTGGCCTCGATGGAGGCAGGCAATGCAATTCGTGACATGGATTTATCTCCGATACGTGTTTGTTGTCATTTCCGGATGTTCCGGATGCCAGTGAGATAGTAAATTCCATATAAAGAAATAATAGCCGTTGAAAACAACATATTATTCCGATAGATGGAATTAACAATGGATCGCTTTCACGAACTCCGTGTCTTCATCACTGTGGCTGATTGCGGCGGCCTCGCCAAGGCCGCAGGTGCCATTCATAGCTCACCGCCTGCCGTGACGCGTACCCTCGCTTCCCTTGAAGAGCGCCTGGGTGTCCGTCTTTTCGACCGAACGACGAGAAGCCTGCGGCTTACCGAGCCCGGCATGAAATTTCTTGATGAAGCCCGCCGGATACTTGCTGAACTCGAAACTGCCGAAGTGGAAATGGCTGGCCGGTCGAAAGTCGTGAGCGGTAACCTGACACTCACCACTTCGCTCACCTTCGGGCGCGCCATGCTGCAACCCGTTGTCTCGGACTTCATCGACGCCAATCCGCGCATCACTGTTTCGATGCTGCTGTTTGACCGGGTGGTTGATCTCATCGATGAAGGCTTCGACCTTGCCGTCCGCATTGCCAATCTGCCGGATTCATCACTGGTTTCAAGGCACGTGGGCGACGTGCGCCGCATGCTTGTCGCCAGTCCCGCCTATCTCTCCAAACACGGGACACCCAAAACGCCGGAAGACCTGAAAACCCACACGGTCATCGGTCTGACGGCCTTGATGCCAAACCACGAGCTGAGATATTTCAAGGCTGGCAAGCCGGCTCGCATTACTCTGCCCGTAAGGTTTGAGATCAATGACGCGCATGCCTGCATTAGTGCGGCAGAGCAGGGTAAGGGAATTACCATTGCCCTGTCTTATATGGTGTCCGATGCCCTTCGTGACGGACGCCTTCTTCCTGTACTCAACAAGTTCAGACCACCGCCGGTCCCGGTAAACCTCATCTACGCCCAGCGCCGTATCGTGGCGCCGAAGATCAGAACCTTCATTGACTTCGCCGCACCAAGGCTGAGCGCCGCCCTATCCGAAACCCGTTCTATTCTCAGAGATTGACACCAAGGCTCGCATGAGATGTGTTCATTGGCAAAAGAGGTAAGACATGACTCCTGAAACCTTTCGTTACGCAACTGTCATGCTGGCCGCGGGCATTGGCATTCCGGTTCTTGCCGCCCTCAATGCCCAGCTTGGCAACAGAATCGGCTCGCCTGCCGCAGCGGCCACAGTCCTGTTCATTGTTGCATTGTGCGCCGCAACCGTGGCGATGCTTTTGACCTCGGGGGCCGCAGCGCTGGCCCAAGTTCCTGCCCAGCCGAAACACCTGTTGCTGGGAGGCTTTTTCGTGGCGTTCTACGTGCTGTCTGTCACCTGGATCGCGCCGCGTTTCGGCGTGGGTAATGCGGTATTCTGCGTTCTGCTGGGCCAAATGCTGGCAGCCTCGGTCATCGATCAATTTGGCCTGTTTGGTGCGATCGTCCGGCCTTTGAGCCTCATGCGCGCCTCAGGCATCGGGATCATGGCCTTAGGCGTCCTCCTTATCCAGCGCGCCTGAAAACGCGTTAACCCGCCCGCAAAGATTGACGAAGCCTCGCGAGATGCCTAACAACGCCGGGCATTTGCTTCCCTGGCTTCGAGTGATCCCATGACTGACCCCGTCCTTTCCGCTGCCGCCCTTGAAAGCCGCGCCTGGCCTTTCGTGGAAGCAAGGAAACTTCTGGCACGGCTTAAGAAGAGCAAGACGCCAAAGACGGAAATCCTCTTTGAAACCGGCTATGGTCCTTCAGGACTGCCCCACATCGGCACCTTCGGCGAAGTGGCCCGCACCACCATGGTGCGCCGCGCCTTTGAAACCATGTCGGATATTCCAACCCGGCTTCTCTGCTTTTCCGACGACATGGACGGCATGCGCAAGATTCCAGACAATGTTCCGGACCGGAGCTTTCTGGAGCCGCACCTCCACAAGCCGCTCACCACGGTGCCCAATCCCTTTGGCGGCGATTATCAAAGCTTCGGCGATCACAACAACACCATGCTGCGCCGCTTCCTCGATACCTTTGGCTTCGACTATGAGTTCGTCAGCGCCACGGAATATTACAAGGCGGGCAAGTTCGATGCCATGCTGCGCCGCGCCGCCGAGCGCTATGACGCCATCATGGCCGTGATGCTGCCGACGCTTGGTGAGGAGCGCCAGGCAACCTATAGCCCTTTCCTGCCGATCTCGCCCACCACCGGTCGGGTGCTCTACGTGCCCATGAAGAAAGTAGATGCCAAAAGTGGCACGATCACTTTTGCCGATGAAGATGGCCGCGATACGACACTGCCGGTCACTGGCGGGAATGTGAAGCTGCAATGGAAGCCGGATTTCGGCATGCGTTGGGCCGCCCTCGGCGTTGATTTCGAAATGTTCGGCAAGGACCATCAGACCAACGCCGTGGTCTACGACAAGATTTGTGAAATTCTCGGCGGCCTTCCGCCGGAGCATTACGTCTATGAACTGTTCCTCGACGATAAGGGCCAGAAAATTTCCAAGTCCAAGGGCAACGGCCTCACGATCGATGAATGGCTAACCTACGCCGACACGGATTCGCTCTCGCTCTATATGTATAACCGCCCGCGCGAAGCCAAGAAGCTTTACTTCGACGTGATCCCCCGCGCCGTCGATGAATATGCCCAGTTCCAGAATGCCTATGGCAAGCAGGAGCTCAAGGATCGCCTGATGAACCCGCTCTGGCATATCCACGGTGGAAATCCGCCGCCGCCCGAGGAAGGTTCCGTCTCGTTTTCGCTGCTGCTCAATCTCGTGGCCGTGGCCAACACGGAAGACAAGTCCGTGCTCTGGGCTTTCCTGAAGCGCTACGCGCCGCAGGTTTCCCATGAGACCCATCCGCGGCTGGACAGCATGGTAGGCTACGCCATCCGCTACTTCACCGATTTCGTGAAACCCAACAAGAAATATCGTGCGGCCACGGATGAAGAGCGCAAGGCGTTGGAAGATTTGTCGGCCGCCCTGGCGCAATTGCCGGAAGGCTCCACTCCTGAAGCCATTCAGCAAAAGGTCTACGACATCGGGAGGCGCGAGCCCTACACCACGGTTCAGAAGGATGGCTCCGTCGGCGTGGCGCAAACCTGGTTCAACATGCTCTATCAGGTCTTGCTGGGTGAAGAACGCGGCCCCCGCTTCGGCTCCTTCGCGGCATTATATGGCGTGGAGAACACGCGAGCGCTGATCGGCAAGGCCTTGAAGGGTGAGCTTACTGGCTCGCCCAGATAATCCGCGCCATCCAGTCCACGTCCTTCAAGTCCAGCGTCTTGGTGTCATGCGCCGCGTTGAACGAGGCAAGCTCGACGTTTTTGGCGGTCTGGCGCTGCATGATCTTTGCCATCACCTGGCCATCGGTGGTTCTCACCACCACCCGGTCGCCCTTGCGCACCGTGGCGCCGGGTGAAACGATGATGGTGTCGCCCTCGCGGTAGACCGGCAGCATGGAGTCGCCGGTGATTTCGAGCGCATAGGCCGTATTGTCGGTCACGCCCGGAACGTCGATCTCATCCCAGCCATTGCCGACAGGAAAGCCCGAATCGTCAAAGTAACCGCCCTTGCCGGCCCGCGCCAAGCCGAGCAAGGGAATTTGCTTGAGCTTTGGCGGCTGGCCCTTGCGGCCTGAGAGAAGATCGGCGAACTCCTCAACCGAGGCTCCCGCCGCATCGAGCAAATTGGCGATGCTTTCGGTGGTAGGCCAGCGCGGCCTGCCGTCAGGCCCGTTGCGCTTGGATGGATTGAACGAGGTGGGGTCCAGGCCCGACTTCTTCGCAAGCCCTGAAGCTGAAAAGCCGTACCGCTCCGCGATTGTGTCAATCGCGGCCCAAACCTGCTTGTGGCTGAACATTTTTGCCATATCCCGTACCTGATATTTAATCCTTTAATCTAGGAACTAATACCTCAAGCCCATTTGGTTGTCCAGAGTCAATTGCATGGCTATGGTGCGCCGCAAATCAGCGGGGTCGAAGGTGCCTGTTCTCTACAAAATCATGTCGCGGCAAGAGTGGGAGACGGCACAGGCGAGCTGCACTTATGAAGGATCGGACGTGGACCGGCGCGATGGTTTCATCCATCTCTCGGCCGCCCACCAGGTTCGCGCCACGGCGCAGAAACATTTTTCCGGGAAATCCGATTTGCTTCTGGTCTCCGTGGCGCAGGAGGTGCTGGGCCCAAGCCTGAAATGGGATGTCTCGCGTGGCGGTGATCTGTTTCCCCATATCTACGGTAAGTTGCCGCTCAGCGCCGTGAGCCAAGTAGTTCCGCTGCCGTTGGTGAACGGGGCTCATCAGTTTCCCGAAGGGCTCCCGTCATGAGCCTGATTGATTTAGGCTTCAAGGCACTGCGCCCGCTGCTCCATTGCATGGATGCGGAGACAGCTCATGGCCTGACCATCAAGGCCTTGAAGACAGGTTTTGGTGGGGGCGTAAAAATCAGCTCTCCGTTGAATCTTGCAACCTCGTGCTTTGGCTTGAATTTCCAAAATCCGCTGGGCCTTGCCGCGGGCTTCGATAAAAACGCCGACGTGCCGGATGCCATGCTGGCCCTGGGTTTTGGCTTTGTGGAAGTGGGAACCGTCACGCCGCGCCCGCAAGGAGGAAATCCCCGTCCCCGCCTGTTTCGCCTGAGCGAAGACCGGGCCGTGATCAACCGCCTGGGCTTCAATAATGAGGGCCATGCCGCCGTTCTGGAAAGATTGCGCCGCCGCAAACATAAATCCGGAATCCTTGGCGTCAATATCGGCGCCAACAAGGATTCAACCGACCGCATTTCCGATTATGTTTCAGGGATCAACGTCTTCTCCGATGTGGCAAGCTATTTCACTATCAACATTTCATCGCCCAATACGCCGGGCCTGCGCAATTTGCAGACCGCCGTGGAATTGCCGGCCCTGCTGAAGCGCCTGAACGACGCGCGGCAAGCCCAGAAGCGGCAAGTGCCAATGCTGCTGAAGATTGCGCCTGATCTTGAAACAGATGAGATGCAGGCAATCGCCGAATGCTGCCTGAATTCCGCTGTTGATGGCGTCATCATTTCTAACACAACAGTTTCGCGGCCGGAGCTGGAATCACATCATGCGAGGGAAACAGGCGGGCTTTCCGGCGCGCCGCTCTTTGATCTTTCAACCTGGCAGCTTGCGCGTTTCTATCTTTCCACCAAAGGAAAAATCCCGCTGGTTGGCGTCGGCGGGATTGCAAATGCGGAACACGCCTGGAGCAAGATTTGCGCCGGGGCCTCGCTCCTGCAGCTTTATTCCGCGCTGGTTTTTCAAGGCCCGGAGTTGGTGCAGGAAATCCTCTCCGGCCTGTCGCGCAAGCTTGCCGGAAAAAATTTTGCGAAGCTCGGCGATGCCGTCGGGATCTCAGCCGAAGAAATGGCTCACCACAGCCCGCTCGGCAAGTAACGTGCGAAAATTTCCGCCGAGGTTTTCTTTTCCTGTAGCCGGTCGAGCGCATAGTCAAAGGCCATCACCATGTCCCGGTCGTCGCGCCGGGTGAGGAAAGAAAGATTGTTGCTGAAAAATTGCCGGTCCACGAAAGCGCCGTCCAGCGGCTTGCAGCAGCCGCGCGAGGAACTGCCGGCCAGCCAGTAGATCAGCCGCAAGCCGTCACCGAAGGAAACATCAAGTGCTCCGGTGCGCAGCGCTTCGTTCATTTCGGCTTCGCTCGGGAAAGCCGTGAGGGCTGAGCGTGAATAATATTTTTCCAGCCACGCCCCATGGCTCGAATTGGCGACATAGCCGATGCGCCGCCCCGCCAAACTGCGGATATCGCTGCCGCGCAACTGGCTGCCCACACGTACCGCGAAGCGCCCGAGCGACCAGAAGTAGGCCCGCGTCATCGCCGCTTTTTTCAAAACCGCCTCGTCGATCCGCAGGCCCGAGACGATGACATCGCCTTCATTGTTGAGGAGTGCCGGAAGAAGCTCGCTGAAAGGCTTGGCGATGACAGTGCAGGTGACCTTCAATTCAGTACAGGCCGCAAGGGCGAGATCCACCGAGACCCCCGCCGTTTTGCCTTCAGGCGTTTCATAGCTGAAGGGCGGAAAATCGCGATCGGTGAGGAGGCGAATGTTGCGCTGGGCAAAACCTGTGGGAAGTTTTGCAACATTATCGATATGCCGGAACAGGGGAAACCCCGGAGGGGCCGCCTCCTGGGCGGCAACGGGTGCGAATACAACCAAGGAAAGAGTAAGAAAAAGAAAATACACGCAACGCGTAGTTGTGTGTCGGGTCTTGGCTCGCTTTACTAGAAATGTTGGAGAAGTCATTTTCCATCCAGGGGCGTTCGGTGCGGGGTCAACAAGTAGAGTGGCGTAGCGTTGCTACATCGCCATCCGATGGCGGTGCAACAAGCGATTCCAAATTAGCTTCAGACGCGCCAGATGTCTTGCCTCTTTTATCACGCGGCGATCTGGAGAATATCCTGCGGCGCCTGCCGCCCCAAGCCATTCGGCGGGTTTTGCGCCATGGCGTCATACCCGTCGCCTGGCAGCCGGATCAAGTGCATTATGCCATCTGCGGCCCGAAGGGAGTGCGTCATGCGAGGCGGTTTGGCCTGCCGGTTGTTGCCCGCACAGCCTCGTCGGACTTCCACCACAGCGTGCGCCGGGTGTGGGGCAGGAAAATACCCGCCAAGGCAACGCACGGTCTGGCCACAAGCTATCCGCAATTTTCGGCCCGAAAGCGGGTGACCCCGGCGCAAGGGATCACTTTTTTCATTTTGGTCCTCTGCCTTGCGTTGAGCTCCACCTATTTGACGGCCAGCGCCCTTTGGGCTGCGGCCAGCGCCGCCCTCGGCTTGTTTTTTCTATCAGTTATCGCCCTGCGCCTGTGCTGTCTGTTTTCGCTCCCAGCTGTGGAAACTGAAAGGCTGGAAGATCCCGGTGATGCAGACCTGCCGACCTATTCCGTCCTTGTGCCGATGTTCCGGGAAACTTCGGTACTCAGACAGCTTCTGCGCGGATTGTCCTGCCTGAACTACCCCCCTGAAAAACTGGAAATCAAGATCATCGTGGAGGAGTTCGACACGAACCTCCGGCGGGCGCTGGAGAAGTTTGATCTGCCGCCCCACATCGATGTCATCGTGGTACCGCAAGGCTCGCCGCAGACAAAGCCCCAGGCCCTGAATTACGCGCTGCAATTTTGTCATGGCAGCCTGCTCACGATCTATGACGCCGAAAATGTGCCAGAACCCAATCAACTGCGCAATGTTGCGCGGGAATTCCTGCGCGCCGGTGAAACCCTGGCCTGCCTGCAGGCCCAGCTCACCCCCTATAATCCCAATGAAAACTGGCTCACCCGCGGTATTATGGCGCAAACGCCACAAGCGGTTTAGCGGGGCGAACCCATCTCAGGGCCGGAGGTGGGTTGTGAAACGGCGAGTGGCTTTCCTATGTCTGCATGTTTCCTTCTTCGCAGATCTCGCCAGTGCCCATTCTTATGAGCCGTTCCCCGCCATACATGTAACGGAAGGTAGTTGTTCTGCGGGTATTGAAAATATCAAAGTACTGAACAAATCCATGAAGATAGAATCTTTGAGTCCCCGCGCGGATTTCTGTTTCTTCCTCAGCGGCCAGAGCATTGATCGTCTCCCAAACAACAGGACGCCTAACGCCCGGATTTATTGGAAAGGTACCCTTTGGAAGCGGAAGGGAACTGAGAGGCGATGTAAGGGGATACTCGCGAATGATAAGATCGCCCCAGTATCTAACTGCGTGAGCAGGGGTTTGACCGAAGTTAGTCAGAACTACACCCATGGCCTGATTTGTGCCAACAGTGAGGCTTGGCATGCCGTCTCTGCTAGAAGCACTTGTGTAAGCTCGCAATTGCCTTTCGGCGGTTTCTTCGGCTCCACGAACCAAATCATGAGTCGACGTCCACAAAAGACAAGTTGCGACAAAGAGGAAAACTGTGAAAAGCGCGATGGTTCTTTCGCTGTCCCAGTACTCGAACAAACTCAAAACCGCCGCAAGCCCACCTTCAGCGCACTTAAGGGCTGCATCGTAGGCACTCTGATTGTTTTGGTCATATTGGCATTCCGGAACTTTAAATCGTAGGTACGTAGCGCCAGCTGCCAAACGCAAAAGCAGAAATAACAACCAATATTCTGCTTTGACGCGCTTCCGCATTCCCTAACGGTTCCCACCTAAATATCCTCCAAGCTTACACTCTCCACCCCTAGGGCGACTAGGGCCGCCAGAAAGAACGTGGCAGCAAACGTCCCCCGGCTGAGCTTATTGGCCACTGAGGCCTCGGTTTCCGTCAACCCGTGCTTTTTGAGCCGTTTGGCCAACTCCAGGTAGCTTACATCTGCCCGCTTTAGTTCGGCTTTGAGGAACCTTTTGGCCCGTTCCTCCCAATTAGGCCGTTTTTCTGCCATTTTTGCCTCACTTTCCGATAAAATAATATCATATATGATATTATTCTATTGATAAGGAGTATTTCATATCATATCAAATACGACAGAAAGATATCATATTTGATATTGTGCAACACTTCCTCCTCAGCAAAGATGCAAAGACCCTGAGCCTCGCTCAGGTGTTCCGCATGACTGATTTGGAAGCCGAGACAGCCTTCCGGAAGGTGCGCTGGGCCAAGACGGGCGGACAGTCAGTATGCCCCCATTGCGGCGGTCTGGACGCCTATGAATCCCGTCGCTCAAACGGTTCGCTCCGGTTTCGTTGCAAAGAATGTCAGAAGGATTTCACGATTACCTCCGGCACCCTGTTTGCCTCTCACAAGATGCCCCTGACCTACCCGATATTCTGTACCAGACGCAGTGAGAGATTATTGCATGGGTAGCCTCCCGTCGAGAGGGGTTGGTTTTGGTGCGATTGTGACTGGTGCAGGTGGCCTGTACCCGAGTACTGAGTGTGGACGCTTCGTGTTGTAGTGGA